>JAICUB010000005.1 GCA_025936045.1 Polyangiaceae bacterium
CCAGTTGAAGACCTTGATGGCGGTCGGGATCGCGATGAGGAACGTGATCGCGCTGAAGATCGAGCCCGCGAGCAGCGACTGGCCGGCCACGAACATGTGGTGACCCCACACGAGGAAGCCGAGGAACGCGATGGCGAGGCTCGAAACGGCGATGAACTTGTAGCCGAAGATGCGCTTCCGCGAAAAAACCGGGATGATGTCGCCGATCACGCCGAAGCCCGGCACGACCATGATGTACACGGCGGGGTGCGAGTAGAACCAGAAGAAGTGCTGGAAGAGCACGGGGTCGCCGCCGAGCGTCGGATCGAAGATGCCGATGTGGAGCGTGCGCTCGACCATCATCATGAGCAGGGTGATGCCGATGACGGGCGTCGCGAGCACCTGGATCAGCGCCGTCGAATAGAGCGCCCAGGTGAAGAGCGGCATCCGGAACCAGCCCATGCCCGGCGGTCGGAGCTTGTGGATGGTGACGATGAAGTTCAGGCCCGTGAAGATGGAGCTGAAGCCGAGGATGAACGCGCCCATCGCGGCGGGGATCACGTTCGTCTGCGTCGTCGTGCTGTACGGCGCGTAGAAGGTCCAACCCGTGTCGGCTGCGCTCGTCACGAGCGACGTGAGCATGCAGACCGCGCCGATGACCCAGAGGTAGTAGCTCGCGAGGTTGAGCTTCGGAAACGCCACGTCCTTCGCGCCGAGCTGGAGCGGCAGCGCGATGTTACCGAGCGCCGCCGGGATGCCCGGGATGATCACGAGGAACACCATGATGGCACCGTGCATGGTGAACATCTGGTTATAGGTGTCGTGCTCGATGATCGTCTTGCCGGGCGTGAGCAGCTCCGTGCGCAGGATCAGGGCGAACGTGCCGCCGAGCGCGAACGCCGTGAGCACGGATACGAGGTACATCACGCCGATGCGCTTGTGATCGAGCGTGAGCAACCAGGACAAGATCCCCTTGTCGTGGGTGAGGTAGTTGTCGCTGTCCGAGCTCCTCGGGGCGGCGACGACGTCGGCGGTGGTACTGGGGGATGCCATATGAGCGGCTCCTTCGGACTTACTTGAGGCTCTTGATGTACTCGATGATTCCACTCAGCTGACGGTCGCTGAGCTTGCCCTGGTAGGTCGGCATCGAGGGGGGGAAGGTATCGACGACCTTGGATTGAGGGTCCAAGATCGATTGGCGGATGTAGTTCTCGTCCACTGCGAGGCTCGACCCGTCGGTGAATTTCTCGGTGCGGCCGAACATGCCCTTCCAGCTGGGGCCGATCAGGCGCGAGCCGTCGAGCGTGTGACACGTGGAGCAGCCCTGCTTTTGGTAGAGCAGCTTACCGAGCTCGGGGAGCGGGATGTCCTCGAGCTTCTTCTTCTGCTCGGCGAGCCACTTTTCGTAGCCACCGGGCGGATGCACGATGACGTGGCTCAGCATGTCGGAGTGCGACGTGCCGCAGTACTCGGCGCAGAAGATCGGAAAATCACCGACCTTGGTCGCCTGGAACCAGAGGTCCGTGTAGCGGCCCGGCACGGCGTCCATCTTCACGCGGAAGTTCGGCAAATAAAGGCTGTGAAGCACGTCGACCGCGTGGATGACGATGCGAACGGGGCGATTCACCGGCACGTGGAGCGCGTCTTCCGTGCCGTGCGGGTAGTCGAAGAGCCATTTCCACTTCTGGCCCGTCGCCTGGATCTCGAGGGCGCCCTTCGGCGGCGTGCGCAAGCTGACGAAGCCCTGGAAGCCCCAAACGAAGAGGGCCACCACGATGAACATCGGGATGACCGACCAGGTGATCTCGAGCGTCGTGTTGTGCTCGGCGCTAGGCTCGGCGATCTCGTTCGCTTCGCGCGATTTCGCTCGGTAAACCTTCACGAAGTAGAGCATCGCCGCGAAGATGGCGGTGGCGAAGATCAGCGAGCCCCACACCATGAACATGTAGAGCCAATCGGTGTCGTGGGCCGTGGTGGACGCGTCGAGCGGCATCCACACGCTGTCCGATTCGGGGAACTTCGGCAGGTTCGTCGCGGGCTGGAGCAAGAGGAGCGGGGAGACCATGGTCATGACGTGCTTTCAGCGGTGCGGCGCCGCTTCTTCAAGTCGGCTCGCCAGAGAACGGTCAAGAAAGCGCCGAGCAACACGACGCTGATGGCGCCGCCCACGCGCATCACGTTCGCCGCGATGGGCGCGTAGCGGCCCTCGGTCGCATCGTAGTGAAAACAATAGAGAACCAAGCGGTCGAACGGGTTCCCGATCTTGCCCTGGGCGGCTTCGAGCAGGGCGAGCTTGAGCTTCGAGGGCGGGTACTCGATGCCGTAGAGGTAGCGGACGACGTGGCCGTCGGGGCTCGTCACGGCCATCGCGGAAGGATGCGCGTACTCCTTGCGGGCCTCGTCGTACGCGTAGCCGAAACCGAGGGCGTTCGCGTACGCCTTCACGTTCGCTTCGCTACCGGTGAGGAAATGCCAGCCGTCGGCGGCCTCGGGGCGCCCGTATTCGGAGACGTAGCGGTGCTGCGTCTTCAGCGCTCTCTCCGGCGTCTCTTCGTGATCGATGCTGACGGTGACGATGCGGAACTCTTTGCCCGGCGTGTAGGCGAGCTGCTTCAACCCCTGCACGAGGCCGTTCAGCATCAAGCTGCACAGCATCGGGCAATTCGAATAGTTGAAGGTGAGGATGACGGGGTGCTTGCCGTCGAAGTACTGGCCGAGCGTCACCGGGCGACCCTGCTCGTCCTTGAAGGCGAGGCCGGGCGGGACCTGCGCTCCGAGGTGCTCGCGAACTTCGACGCCCCGGAGCTGTTTGGGCGGCGGCTCGGTCGGATCGGCGCGCTCGCCGGACGGCACGGGATGCGCCACGGCGGGAGCCGCGAGGAGCAGGCCGGCCAGGAGCGCCGCCCGCGCGAAGGAACGGAAACTAACCATCCGTGGGCTTGGGGGCGGGAGCCGCCGGAGCGCGCGGCTTGGCGGCCGCGACGGTGCCGGGCGGGGGAGGTGCCTTCTCGTTTTCCGCGGTCGGAGCCGCCGACGCCGCACCTTCGGGACCTGCGGGCGCCGCGCTCGGCGGGGGCGCGGGCGTGGCGCTGCCCGGATCGCGCGCGAGCTCGCTCAGCACGCGGAGCTTCGCGCGCTCGAGCGGGATCGATACGAGACCCTTGCCCTTGTCGGTCCACGTCGGGCGCGCGCCGAGCTTCTCGGTTTGGGTCGCACGCAGATCGCGATACTCCTGCTGCGCGAGGGACTGGCGTTGATCGGCCACGCCCTGCACGGAGTAGCGCACGAGAGCCGTGACGGCGAGCGCGATGCTCAGCGTGGCGAAGAGACCCACGGCGACGATGGTACCGAGGGCGCCGGTATTGACCTTGTCGTTTTCGGTGGCCATCAGATGTTCTCGAAGGCGAGTGACTGCTCGAGTCGTGGATCCTTGGTCGGGATCAGGTTCTTCTTGCCGGCTTCACGCGCGGCCCCCGCGACGAGCGCGCTCAAGAGGCCGAGGAGCGCGAGGAGATCCATCGCGCGAACGTCGGGTTCCACGTTAATCGCGGGCAGCACGAGCCAGTACATGTCGATGTAAATCATCGCCAGCATCCAGAAGCACCAGAAGGCGAGCAGCGCCTTGCTGCGCTTGATGTGGCGCGAGAGGAGCCCGAAGAACGGAATCACGAAGTGGCCGAAGACGAGCGTCCAGGAGACTGCGCCCCAGCCGCCGAAAAAGCGCTGCTTGAACCAGGCCGTCTCTTCCGGGAGGTTCGCGTACCAGATCAGCATGAACTGCGAAAACCCGATGTACGCCCAGAAGATGACGAAGGCGAACAGCATCTTGCCGAGGTCGTGATAGTGCTCGGTCGTGATGGTGGTGGCGAGGCGGCCGCGCCGCTGCAGCCACATCAGCGTCAAAATCAGCGTGACGTGTACGCCGAGCACGCAGCTCGCGAAGAAATATACGCCGAACATCGTGCTGAACCAGCGGGGTTCTACCGCCATGAACAGGTCTATGGAGCAAAACGTGATCGTCAAACCGAAAGCGATCATCGCCGGGCCGGACACACGCGTCATCGTCGGCGCGATCTCGCTTCCGCCCGTCTCGTCCTGACGGCGCGAGCTATTGAGGTAGTAGCGCGCGAGGATCGACCAGAAGCCGAAGTAGAACAGCATCCTGACGAGGAAGAACCCCGGGTTCAGGTAGCCGGACTTATGCTTCAGGATCTCCTCCGAGGCGACCTTGGTCTTGTCGGCCCACTCGTAGACGACGCCGTTGCCCAAGACGACGGGCACGACGACGGGCAGCGCCAGGATGGCGAGGAGCGGCATGTTGGCCGCGAACAGCTCACCGATACGGCGCACGACCACGCTCCACTTGGCGTTCACCAAGTGCTGGAGGCAGACCCAGAATAGGGAGCCCGCCGTGATGGCCAGCGCGACCCCGAAGGCGGCGATGTAACCGTACGACCAGCGCTTGAAGCCGTCACCTTCGGACGCACCGAGAGCCGCCGAGACGGCGAGGCAGACGACCGCGAGCCCACCCGCCTTGGCGAACATGGCGCTCGACTCCGTGCCGAGCCTGATGCTGTCGGCGAAGCCCTCCACCGCGACGCGCGCAGCCGCGTCGTCCGGTTCGGACGTCTTCTTCGCCGCGCCCTCGGCCTTCGCAGCCGACGTGCCCGTCTTGGTACCGGTAGGGCTCTTCTTGGGATCTTTTTTCGCGGTTGCCATGTCGTCTCACAGACCGGTGCGTTCGGCGGGCGCAAGATCGGCGATTTTGGCCGCATGGCTTCGCTCGAGGGCGCGCAAGTAAAGGATGATGGCCCAGCGATCGCTCGTGGGGATCTGCGGGCCGTACGCCGGCATGTTGCGGATGCCGTGCGTGATGGTGTTGAAGATCTCACCGACGGGCATGTCGCGGATGCGCTGATCGGTGAGGTTCGACGGCGGCGTCCAGGTGCCCTGCGCGAGCTCTTCCGCGCGCTTGGCGACCATGCCGTTGCCCTCGGCTCCGAAGCCGTGGCACGGAGTGCAGTAGATTCCGAAGCGCTGCTCGCCGCGCAGCATCGCCGTCTCGTCGACGCGGAACGTCGGCGGGAAGGTGCGAGCGAACGCGCCGTTCTGCGTGCCGCGGTAGAAGTGGTCGTCCTCGTGAAGCTCGCCGACCGCGACCGTTTCGGGGTCCGGGACGCGCGTCGAGCGGCCGTCGGCGAACACGGGGTTTTCGCGCTGCGCCTTGTACTTGGGCTGCGCGTCCATGTCCTGAATGAGGTGAATGCGCGTGGAGCGTGACTTCGTGTAGCGCGCCTTCGCCGCCAGGGCGAACGGCACGGCCGAAGCCACCGTGGCGATCACGAGCGCGTAGATGATGCCCGTCGGCAGCTTGTCCGAGGTCTTCCGGTCCTCGAGGATGCTCTCGATCGCGTGCGGGCGCGTCGAGTCGAGCAAGGCGCGCGTGGCGTCCGCGTCGAACTTCGGATCGGCGGCTTCGATCAGCAGGAAGAAGCGGTCGTCCGTCGCGCGCGCGAAGCGCTTCACCTGGTCGAGCGGGTGCGCCGGCATGGGCAGGTTGTTGAGGACGAGCATCGCGATGAACGCGGTGACGCCGCCGATCAGCACCGTGAGCTCGAACATGATCGGCACGTTCGCCGGGATGCTCCAGAGCGGCTTGCCGCTGATGAGCCACGGGTAGTCGTAAGCGTTCGTCCACCACTGGAGCAGAATCGCGGTGCCGAGGCCGGTCAGGCCGGCTCCGAGCACGATCCACGGCAGGATCGTCATGCGGATGCCCATGGCCCTGTCGATGCCGTGGACGGGAAACGGGGTGAACGTGTCCCAGCGCGAGAAGCCGGCGTCTCGAACCTTCTTGGACGCACGCAGGATGTCCCCGGTGGTCGTGTACTCGGCGAGCAGGCCGTGGAGCGGCGCGGGACCGCTCTCGGAGGCTTGGGGCTCGTGTGAATCGCTCATACTGCCTCGTTCAGATTCCGACCGGAGCCTGTCCGGTGTGCTCGACCGGGTGGTCGGGTTCGTGCGCGTGCGCCGAGGGGTGGAACGCCTTGACCTCGGCCATCGCCACCATCGGCAGGTAGCGACAGAAGAGCAGGAACAGCGTGAAGAACAGGCCGAAGCTGCCCCCGAGCGTCATGAAGTCGATCTTCGTCGGGATGAAGTAGCCCCAGCTCGACGGCAAGAAGTCGCGTGTGAGCGAGGTGCAGATGATGACGAAGCGCTCGAACCACATGCCCACGTTGATGAACATGCCGATGATGAGCGTCGCAATCGGGTTCGTGCGGACGGCCTTGAACCAGTGGAGCTGCGGGAACAACACGTTGCACGAGATCATCGCCCAGTAGGACCAGGCGTACTGGCCGAAGGCGCGGTTCACGAAGGTGAACGCCTCGTACTTGTTGCCCGAGTACCAGGCGACGAAAAACTCCATCATGTAGGAGTAGCCGACGAGCAAGCTCGTCGCGATCAGCACCTTGTTCATCACCTCGAGGTGCCGGATCTGGATGATGCGCTTCAGCCCGAAGAACTGACGCGCCGGCACGGCGAGCATCACCACCATGCCGAAGCCGCCGAAGATGGCGCCCGCGACGAAGTAGGGCGGGAAGATCGTCGTGTGCCAGCCGGGGAGCTGCGAGGTCGCGAAGTCGAAGGAGACGACCGAGTGCACGCTGAGCACGAGGGGGGTCGCCAGGGCCGCGAGGATCAGATACGCGCGCTCGTAGCGGTGCCACTGGCGCGACGAACCGCGCCAACCCATCGCGACGACGCCGTAGCAAAGCCGGCGCCAGAACGTGGTCGCCCGATCGCGGAAGGTCGCGAAATCAGGGATCATGCCCATGTACCAGAACACGATCGAGATCGTCGCGTAGGTGCTCACCGCGAAGATGTCCCACTCGAGCGGGCTCCGGAACTGCGGCCACATGTCCATCTGATTCGGGATGGGCAGCATGTAGTACGGCAGCCAGGGACGGCCGATGTGGATGCCGGGGAAAACGCCTGCGCACATGACGGCGAAGATCGTCATCGCTTCGGCGAAGCGGTTGATCGCGGTGCGCCAGGTCTGCCGGAACAGAAAGAGAATCGCGCTGATCAGCGTGCCGGCATGACCGATACCGATCCAGAAGACGAAGTTTACGATCGGGAAGGCCCACGCGGCGGGCATCGTCGTGCCCCAGACGCCGATGCCGGTCCAAACCACCCAGCCGATGCTGCCGAGGAAGATCGACAGAATCCCGAGCGCGCAGGCGAAAGCGATGTACCAGGCGCGCGGCGGTCGCTCGACTTCCGCGATGCGCGACACGTTGTCGGTGATGCGCGCGAACGCATTGTCGCCCACGGGGGCGCTCACGAAAGGATTCACGTCGCTGATGGCGGCCATTTCAGCCGAGCTCCGGGTTCGGGTTGCGGACGCGGCCGAGGTAGCGCGTGCGCGGGCGGTTGTTCATTTCCTCGAGCAGCGCATAGGAGCGCGGTGCCGCGTGCGCCGCGGCCACGCGTGAAGACTGGTCGTTCAAATCGCCGAAGACGATGGCGTCGGCGGGGCAGGTGTCCTGGCAAGCCGTGCGGATGGTCCCGTCCGGGATGCTCGTCTTCGCGTTCTTCGCCTTGATCTTGGCGTTCTGGATGCGCTGCACGCAGTAGGTGCACTTCTCCATCACGCCGCGCGACCGGACCGTGACGTCCGGGTTGAACACCATCGACTTGACCTTCATCTTCGGGTCCTCGGTCGGGGTGTACGGAGTGACGCCGATCACGTCCAGGTTGTAATTGAAGAAGTTGAAGCGCCGCACCTTGTAGGGGCAGTTGTTCGAGCAGTACCGCGTGCCGATGCAGCGGTTGTAAACCATCTCGTTCAGGCCTTCATGGCTGTGCATGGTCGCGCCAACCGGGCAAACCTGCTCGCACGGCGCGTTCTCGCACTGCTGGCAAGGGATGGGCTGGAAGGTCACCTTCGCGTCCTCCGGCTCGCCCTGGTAGTAGCGATCGATGCGGAGCCACAACATTTCGCGGCCGATGGCGACGTTCTTCTTCCCGACCACGGGGATGTTGTTCTCGGCCTGGCAGGCGGTGACGCACGCGGAGCACCCCATGCACTTGTTGAGGTCGATCGACATGCCCCACTTGTGACCCTCGTACGAGACGGGTGACACCCAGAGGCTCAGGAGCGGCGGGTGCGGCTCCTCGCGGGTTTCGACGAAGTGCGGATTCTGCTTGTACTCGGCGAGGTTCGCCTCGCGCACGAGCTCCGGCGCACGCTCTTCCTGGCCTTCGTGGCCGATCTTGTCGATGTTGTAAAAGTCGTTCGTCGTCGAGAGGCGCGGCAGATCGGCGTCGGAGTGCGCGATGCTCGCGCCGGCGCCGGCGTGGTAGCCCGTGCTCGTCCTGAGCGCGTACGCGTTCACGCCGACCGACGGCACCTCCGTCTTCGCGTCGCCGCCCACCTGGCCGGCGGCCTTGCGTCCGTAGCCGAGTGTGAGGTGAATCGACCCCTCGGCCTTACCGGGCACCCAGAGCGCCGGCAGAGTGACGCTCTTGCCGCCAACGGTCACCGTGCACGCATCGCCGTCCACGATCCCGAGCTCTTCGGCCGTCTTCGGCGCGATGAGCGCGGCGTTGTCCCAGGTGAGCTTCGTGAGTGGCTCCGGCAACTCCTGCAGCCATGCGAGGTTCGCGAAGCGCCCGTCGTAGACCTTGATGCACGGCCCGAAGGTGACCTCGAGCTGGCCGTTCTGAAGCTTCTTCCCGCCGAGCTCGCGCTCCGTGAACGTGATCGGCTTGCTTGCCGCGAGGGTCGGCACCGCCGCCGGCGCGGCCGAACCGCCGAGCACGCCGTCGTGCACGGCGCGCCGGAACGCGCGCTCGTCGGTCAGCTGGTGCGTGTCCTTCACGAGGTCCACCGGCTTGGCCGGATCACCCAGCAAGAAGGAGACGAACTCGATGGCTGACTTGCCGTCGTAGATGGGCGCGATGAGCGGCTGCACGATGCTCACGGTGCCGTCCCACGCCCGCACGTCGCCCCAGCTCTCGAGGTAGTGCGCCGCATTCACGTGCCAGCTGCAGCGCTGCGACGTTTCATCGTCGTAGAGGCTCAGGTGGATGCTCGTCTTCGCGCGGCCGATGGCGTCTCCGAAGGCGACGTCGCCGGGCGCGGTGTACGCGGGGTTACCGCCGAGCACGAGCAGCGTGTCGACGCGGTCGCGCGCGAGCTCGTCGGCGAGCGTCTTGAGCGCCGCGACGTCCGACAGGCTCTCCGCCGCGGTGTCTTCGACGAAGCGCACGGTATGCCCGACGTTGCCGAGCAGCGTGTTCAGTCGGTGCACGATGGCGTGCACCTCCGCCGGCTGCGACGGTCCGGCGACCAGGAGGCTCCTACCGCGATGCGTGAGCAGGTCCTTGACGAGCGCGTCGAGGAGCTTCGCGACGCGCGCCTCGGCCAAGAACTCGGCCTTCGGCGCCTGCTGGCCCGGGCCGATTTCAGCCGAGGGGTTGGCGAGGGCGCTCACCTTCGCGTCGAGCGCCGCCGCGAACGCCTTGATCTGCTCCGAGCGAACACCCAAGCGGTGATCGGCGAACGTGCCGACGAGCGTGTAGTCCGGCTCGATCGAGTAGATGCGGTTCATCTCGCCGTCCGGCGAGCGGCGGTGCGCGATCTGACGCGACAGCGCGAGGTGCTGGGGGAAGCTCGGCGCGAACAGATCCGCGTCGAGCGTGACGATGACCACGGCGTCGGTCGCGTCGAGCACCGCGCGGTGCGCCTTACCGAAGGCGAGCACCGAGCCGGCGCGCGCGCCGTCACCCGCGGACGGCTCGTAGGTCACCCAGCGCGCCTGCGGGAAGGCCGCCATGAAGCGCTTCTTTACCGCTTCGAATGTCGGCGAGCCGCTGCGCTCCGACAGGACGCGCAAGCCGTAGCCCCGCATGCTCTTCAGCTTCGCGAAGTGCGGACCGGCGAAGGCCGCGAACCCGTCCCAGCTCGAAGCGCTCGCGGTGCCGCCGTTGCGCTTCCACGGTTTGTCGCTGCGATCCGGGTCGTAGACGCCGAGCACGCTCGCCTGGTGGATCGCGCTCGCACCGCCGAGGCTCTCGGGGTGCCGCGGGTTGCCGTCGATCTTGATCGGGCGGCCGTCGTAGCTCGTGGCGTAGAGGCCGACGCCGACGCCGTCGAGCTCCATCGCGGTCGCGTACTGCTTCGTCGTGCCGGGGATGGTGTCCTCCGGCCGCCGCGAGAGCGGGAGGATCTTGTCTTCCGACCAGTGGCAGCCGACTCCGGCGAGACCGAGCGAAGCGCCCATGAGCTGGAGGAAACGGCGGCGTTCGGGCGCGCTCTCGGGCGCGTCCACCGGCGGCGCGGCGAACTCGCGCTCGAGCAACGCGCGAAACTCCGGACGGTTCTCGAGCTCACCGAAGCTGCGCCAGAAGCGCGGGCGAGCGCTCGACGTCTCCGGCGCGGCGGCCTCGTTGGTCTTTGCACCCCCGAACGTCGGCAGAACTCTCTTCTTCAGCGATGACATGTCGAGCAATCCGTCGGAGGGTTCAGGTGGTTCTTTTCGCGGAGCATCTTGCCGTACTCGAAGGGATCGGCGCCCTCCGGCGGGGTCCAGGTCATGTTTGTGACCTCCTCCGGCGGACGCAGGTTCTTCTCGGGCGCGCGATGGCAGTCGAGGCACCAGCCCATGCTGAGCGGAGCGTGCTGGGAGACTTCCTCCATCTGGTCGATGCGCCCGTGGCAGGTGACGCAACCGACGCCGCGCGTCACGTGCGCGCTGTGGTTGAAGTACACGTAGTCCGGGAGGTCGTGGACCTTGATCCACTCGACCGGGTTACCGCTTTCGTAGCTCGCGCGGATGGGGGCGAGCTTGTCGCTCTTCGTGTGAATGCTCTTGTGGCAGTTCATGCACGTGGCGGTCGGCGGGATCGCGGCGTGTGCCGCCTGCTCGACCGTGTTGTGGCAGTAGCGACAGTCGAGCCCGAGCTGACCGGCGTGCAGCGCGTGGCTGTACGGGACCGGTTGCTGCGGCATGTACCCCACGTCGGTCGTCTTTGGAGACGCGCCGTACCAAATCAGGAACGTGAGGTAGATGGGGGCACCTCCGAGGAGCATGCCCGCGAGCGCTCTTGTCTTGTTCGCCCAGCGCGGGAATACGAAGAGATTCATCGAGGTCCGAGGCGGTCGGGGGGCTTCTGTGGCCCGGCCGACGGTGAGTCGGGGGGGGCCAGGCGCTAACCGGCGCTTCGCGCCCGTTCAGCGCCGAAATGGCGTATCTCCAGACGCGCGCCCTTATGCGCTCACCGCCCCGAAATGTAAATGACATCGGCTAAAACTAAGGTAAGCGCGCGAATTTATTGAAAATTCACGTCAACACGCCGCCGCGAGGGGGGCGCATTTCGCGTGGTAACCCCCTCCCAAGCCTTCGCCGCACCCTCGAAGGTCGTCGCAACGCCTCTTTCAGCAGCCACGCGGGGGGCTTTTTCCCGCAGCGGCGCCGGCGCCTTGGACCACGAGTCCGCGCTCGTGAGGCATGCCGGGGCCCGGGCGCACCGCCGCTTCAACGCTCGCCGAGGCGCACGTCGAGACGGCACCCTCGCACGAACGGCGCCGCGCTCAGAACTCGCGCATCTGCTTGCGGATCTTGCTGATCGCTTGCTCTTGCAGCTGGCGGATGCGCTCGCGCGACAGGTTGTACTTGTCGCCGATCTCCTTCAGCGTGAGCTCGTCTTCGTTGTCGAGACCGAAGCGCCAGCGAATGATGCGCGACTCGATCGGCGTGAGCGTCCCGAGCAAACGCTGCACCTCTTCCGCCCACTTCTGGTTGGCGAGGTTGTCGTAGGGGGAGAGCATGTTCTCTTCGACCAAAAAGTCGATGAACCTGCGCCCGTCCTCGTCGCCGACGGGCCGATCGAGCGAGAACGGCGTGTCCGCGTAGAGATCCTTCACCTTGTCGAGCTTGTCGCGAGGAACGCCCGTTTCTTTCTCGAGCTCCTCGATCGACGGCTCGCGACCCGTGCGCGCGATGATCGTCTGCGTCGCGCGCGACACGCGGTTGTACGTGTCGAGCATGTGCACCGGAATGCGTACGGCTCGACCCTTGTCCGCGAGCGCGCGGCTGATTGCGTGGCGAATCCACCACGAAGCGTAGGTCGAGAAGCGGTAGCCGCGCGTGTGATCGAAGCGCTCCACCGCCTTCATCAAACCGATATTGCCTTCCTGGATCAGGTCGATGAGCGGGAGGCGGCCGCGGTTGTAACGGCGTGCGATGCTCACCACCAAACGGAGGTTCGCCTTGACGAAGCGGTTCTTCGCGCTGCGCTGCACGCGATCCGTCTCGCGAACGCGCGAGAGGTAGCGCCGATACGCGGGCGTGTCGGGCGACGTCTCGGGCACGACGAGCTCGTCCGAACCCTCGATGCTTTCGCAGCGCGAGATGCGTTCGGCGTTCGCCATCCAGATCCGGTCCGAGTCGGGCAAGCGCACGTCGCGCCCGAGCGACGTCGAGAGCTCGGTCCAGTGCCGCATCTGATCGGCGTTGAGCTTCGAGCGCTGCTTCTTGTAGAGCTTGGCGAGCTTGCGGAGCTCGATGAGCTGCGGGAGCTCCGGACGCTCCTCGGGAGCGAGCGTCTGCACGTCCTTTTCGAGCTGCTCGAACATGAGCTCCGCCGTGGGGACGTAACCGAGGAGCGCGCCCCAGTGGTGGATCTCGGCTTGCTCGACGGCCTGGGCGGCCGAGAGCTCCTCGTCCGGGCCCATGACCTGGTGGGTCGCCATGTCCCGGAAGTAGCGGGACAGCATCGAATCCGTGGCGGCGTCGGACTCGGCGACGAACGTCTCTCCGGTCTCGCCGAACGATTCCGTGGTGCTTTCCGGCGCCTCCGACGTGCGCATCGAGGTCGCACGAACGCGCGTGTCTTCACCTTCCTCGGTGTACTCCGGCGGGTCGCTCGAAGCCGACCGGCTGGTCGGCACCTGGGTGGATGCCGGCGCGCTCGCGGGTGCACGATCCTTGGACTTTTGACCAGTCGCGGACTGTGGGCGAAGGTTCATGTCTGACTCCGATGCGAAACCGTCTTGCAAAATTCGCGCCTTCCGGGGTTTGTCTCCCTTAGCTACGGACGGCTCGCGAGTGGTCGAGCTTGAGGCGGGAGTGGCGGGGCGCCCGGGAGAGTCTGGTTGCGCGAGGCGGGTCGTCATGGCAAAAGATCCGGCTCCCCTTATCTACGCGTGAAACCGGGCTTTGGCTTCAGCCCGCTGACATCCGCGAGATTCTGGCAGAGTGAGGTGCCGCGGCCGAAGAAGCCGCACGTTGCCGTAGGGGTGAAACGGGCAACGTCCAACAAACATTCCCAGTTAAGGCCTGGGTGGCCTCTCCGCAAGTACTTCGCAGTATCTGAAAGTACCCGAGAGGGGTCGCAGTCTGTCAACGCACGTCAGTGAGCCCGCAAGGTTTGCGGGGCAGGCGGCACAGCCTGTGCCGACCGGCTGACTCACCTGTCCGGTGAGTCCTCCGTTGAAACGCCTGTCGGCCGCGGAGTTTGGGTCGAAGAGGTCGTCCGCGAAGACGGACGGCGGGTCCAGAAAGCGCGACGGTCCTTTAGAACTGACTTAAAAATCGCGGATCGTTGTCGAACAGGACGCGAATGTCGGGGATGCCGTAACGCAGCATGGCGACGCGATCCACGCCGAGACCGAAGGCGAAGCCTCGGTACCGTTCGCCGTCGATTCCGCAGTGGCGAAACACCTCGGGGTGAATCATCCCCGAGCCGAGCACCTCGAGCCATCCGCTCGCTTTGCACACGCGGCAGCTCGCGCGTGAGCCGTCATCGGGCCGGCAGAAGACGCAGGAAACGTCCATTTCCGCGCCGGGCTCGACGAAGGGGAAGTAGCTCGGGCGAAAGCGCACGCTGCACTCGGGGCCGTAAAGGCGCCGCGCGAACTCGCTCAACACGCCCTTGAGCTCGGCGAAGCTCGTGTGCTCGTCGACGAGAAAGCCTTCGATCTGGTGGAACATCGGCGAGTGCGTCACGTCGTCGTCGCGACGATAGACGGGGCCGCCGCTCACGATGGCGAGCGGCGGCTGCCGCGTGCTCATCTCACGCACCTGGACCGTGCTCGTGTGCGTGCGGAGCAGAGCGCGCACGCCGGCGGTGGCGCCCTTCACGTCGACCCAGAAGCTGTCTTGCATGTCGGTCGCCGGGTGGTCCGGCGGAAACGCGAGACGCTCGAAGTTGTTGCGCTCGAGATCGACTTCAGGGCCCCAAGCGAGGCTGAAGCCGAGTGAGCGGAAGATGTCCAGAATCTCCCATTTGACGCGCGTCACGGGGTGCAGGTGGCCGCGCGGCACCGTCGTGCGCGAAGGTAGGCTGAGGTCGAACGGAGGGCCCTCGAGATCCGCGCGACGAGCAGCTGCGAGCAAGGCCGAAAGGCGGGCATCGAACGCCGCTTCGACCTCGGCTTTCGCGACGTTGACGCGCTCCCCGATGGTCTTGCGCTGCTCGGGCGGCGCCTGGCCGAGCGAACGCAGCTGAGCCGTGAGCTCGCCCTTCTTGCCGAGAATCTCGGCTTTCAGCGCGCGAAGCTCGTGCTCGGTCGCGGCGCCCTCGAAACGGCTGCGGGCGCGTTCGACGACGGGCGCGAGGTCGAGCGTGGCGCTCTCGGGGGCGGACACGGGCCGCGGCGTGCTCAGGCCGCCGAAGTGGCGAGCCCGACGAGCTTCGTGAACGCGGCCGCGTCGTTCAGCGCCATGTCGGCGAGCGTCTTACGATCGAGCTCGATACCGGCGCTGCCGAGCGCCGCGATGAGCTTCGAGTACGTGGTGCCGTTCTGGCGGCAGGCAGCGTTGATGCGCGTGATCCAGAGCGCGCGGAAATCGCGCTTTCGGAGCTTGCGTCCCGTGTAGGCGTATTGCCACGACTTCCAGAGGACGCGCATCGCCTGGCGGTAGCGGTTCTTGCGCCCACCGAAGAAGCCCTCGGTCTGCTTGAGGACGCGCTTGTGCCGGCGGTGAGTTGCAGTTCCACGTTTGACGCGAGACATCTTCGGTTACCTCTGACTAGCTCAGCCGTACGGCAGGAGGATCTTGACGCGCTTCTCCATCGCGGACGAGACGATGTCGTTATCGCGCAGGCGGCGACGGCGCTTGCGGTTCTTGCCGATGAAGTTGTGCTGCGAGCCGCCCTTGGGCCTGCGGACTTTGCCGGACCCGGTGATCTTGAAGCGCTTGGCGGCAGCGCGGTTCGTCTTCATTTTCGGCATGGGAAGCTCCAAAACCCCGGTCAAGCGCCCGGGGAGCGCGGTCTTATGACGGAAGGGGGCCGACTCGTCAAGGGAAGCGCGAAGGCGGGCCCGCGGAACGGCTTTGGCGGGCGAGCGCGGCCGACCGGGAACACGCCTTTAATCCTGGGGAAACGCGCGCGTCGAAAAGCGTTCAAGACCTGTCGCCGCGACGTGCTAAGCGGCACCCTGCGATGCCTCGTCGTGACGACCTAAAAAAGATTCTCCTCATCGGTTCGGGACCGATCGTGATCGGTCAGGCATGTGAGTTCGATTACTCGGGCACGCAAGGCGCCAAAGCGCTGACCGCCCTCGGCTACGAGGTCGTGCTCGTCAATTCGAACCCGGCCACCATCATGACGGACCCGGAGCTCGTCCGGCGCACGTACATCGAGCCGCTCACGCGCGCTTCGCTGTCGGCCATCATCGAACGCGAGCGTCCCGACGCGATTTTGCCGACCCTCGGCGGGCAGACGGCGCTGAACCTCGCGCTCGACCTGCACGAGTCCGGCGTGCTCTCGCGCTTCGGTGTGAAGCTCATCGGCGCGCAGGTCGACGCGATCCGTAAGGCGGAGGATCGCCTGCTCTTCAAGGAGGCGATGAAAAACTGCGGGCTCGAGTGCCCGCGCTCCGGTTACGCGACCTCGCTCGAAGAGGGTCACAAGGTGGCCGAGATGACCGGCTATCCGCTGATCCTGCGCCCGAGCTTCACGCTCGGCGGCGGCGGCAGCGCGATCGTGGACCGCCCCGAGGATTTCGACGCGAAGCTCAGCTGGGCACTTCAGCAATCGCCGACGCACCAGGTCCTCGTCGAAGAGAGCGTCCTCGGCTGGAAGGAATACGAGCTCGAGGTCATCCGCGACTCGAAGGACAACTTCATCGTCATCTGCACGATCGAGAACATCGATCCGATGGGCGTGCACACGGGCGACTCGATCACCGTCGCGCCCTCGATGACGCTGACGGACCGTGAATACCAGCGCCTGCGCGACGCGGCGCGCGCGGTAATGCACGAGATCGGCGTCGAGACGGGCGGCTCGAACGTGCAGTTCGCCGTCGATCCGCAAACGGGCCGCGTGCTCGTGATCGAGATGAATCCGCGCGTGTCGCGCTCGAGCGCGCTCGCGTCCAAGGCGACCGGCTACCCCATCGCGAAGATCGCGGCGAAGCTCGCCGTCGGCTTCACGCTCGACGAGCTCACGAACGACATCACGGGTACGAGCGCCGCCTTCGAGCCGACCATCGACTACGTCGTCGTCAAGTGGCCGCGCTTCGCGTTCGAGAAGTTCCCCGGCGCGGACACGCGGCTCGGCACGCAGATGAAGAGCGTGGGCGAGGTGATGTCGATCGGCCGCACCTTCTGCGAAGCGCTCCAGAAGGCGGCGCGCTCGCTCGAGACCGGCAAGACCGGCTTCATGAGCCTCTTCGATCGCGTGGACTACCGCGTGCTCGCCAAGGAACCCGAGGGTCTGAAGCGCGACCTCACGCACGACGCACCGCCCGCGGCGAAGCCCCGCCCGACGCTACCGCCGCCCGCGGGGGACGAAATGCGCGTCGCGCTCAATCGCGTGATCGCGATCCCGGGCGCAGAGCGTCTCTTCTACGTCGGCGACGCGCTCCGCCACGGCTTTTCGACGGCCGAAATCTTCGAGCGAACGAAGATCGACCCCTGGTTTCTGTCGCAGCTCGAGCGCATCGTGAAGCACGAAGCCGTGGTCAAGGCGGCGCCCGCGCTCACGGCCGAGCTCCTGCTCGAAACCAAGCGCCTCGGCTTCAGCGACGCCCAGATCGCGGAGCTCCGCGGCACGACGCAAGACGCCGTGCGCGCCGAGCGGGAGCAGCTCGGCGTGCGCGTGGTGTTCGGTCGCGTCGACACCTGCGCCGCGGAGTTCCCCGCGAAGACGCCCTACCTTTACTCGAGCTACGAAACGGAGTCCGAGGCGGACGTTTCGGCCAAACGCAAGGTGATCATCCTCGGCGGCGGACCGAACCGTATCGGGCAGGGCATCGAGTTCGACTACTGCTGCTGCCACGCCGTCTTCGCTCTGCGCGAGCTCGGGATCGAGACCATCATGGTCAACTGCAACCCGGAGACGGTGTCGACCGACTACGACACCTCCGACCGGCTGTATTTCGAGCCGCTCACGCTCGAAGACGTGCTCGCGATCTGCACCGAAGAGGCGAGCCGCGGCGAGCTCTTGGGCGTGATCGTGCAGTTCGGCGGGCAGACGCCGCTCAAGCTCAGCGTGCCGCTCGAAAAGGCGGGCATCCGGCTGCTCGGCACGCCTGCCGACGCGATCGATCGCGCGGAGGATCGCGAGCGCTTCGACGCGCTGCTCACGAAGCTCGGGCTCAAGCGGCCGCACGCGGGGATCGCGAAGACGGTCGAGGAAGCGCGGCGCATCGCGCAGAGCATCGGTTATCCGGTGTTGGTGCGGCCGTCGTACGTGCTCGGCGGGCGCGCGATGATGACGTGCGCGACGGACGCCGAGCTCGAGGCCTACGTCGGCGTCGCCATCGACGCGGCGAAAGACGAGGGCGGCTCGCAGACGCTGCTCATCGACCAGTTCTTGAAGAACGCGATCGAGGTCGACGTGGACATGGTTTCCGACGGCAAGCGCGCGGTCGTCGGCGGCGTGATGCAGCACATCGAGGAGGCCGGCGTGCACTCCGGGGACTCGACGAGCGTGCTGCCGCCGCATTCGCTCGACGCCGGTATCGTCGCGGAGATCGAGGCGTGCGCCCGCTCGCTCGCGCTCGAGCTCGGCGTGATCGGCCTCATGAACGTGCAGCTCGCGGTGAAGGACGGCGACGTGTACGTGCTCGAGGTGAATCCGCGCGCGTCGCGCACCGTGCCGTTCGTCGCGAAGGCGACGGGGCGCCCCCTCGCGAAGATCGCCGCCAAATGCATGGTCGGCATGAGCCTCGACGAAATCGGCATCAGCGACGGGTTCTTGCCGACGCACGTCGCCGTGAAAGAGAGCGTCTTCCCGTTCGCGAAGTTCCCCGGCGTGGACACCATCCTCGGTCCGGAAATGCGCTCGACGGGCGAGGTGATGGGCATCGGACAGAGCTTCGCGCTCGCGTTCGACAAGTCGCTCGAGGCGGCGGGCAACGCCCTGCCGAGCCGCGGTCGCGTCTTCATCAGCGTGAAGGACGACGACAAGGAGCAGGCCTGTCACGTCGCGCGGCGCTTGCGCAACCTCGGGTTCAGCATCGTCGCCACGGGCGGCACCGCCGCAACTTTCGCGCGGGCACGGGTGCCGGCCGAGCGCGTGAACAAGGTGCTCGAGGGCTCTCCGCACGTCGTGGATGCCATCCGCGCGGGCAACATCCAGATGGTGATCAACACGACGTCCGGCGCGAAGGCGATTGCCGACAGCTATTCGATTCGCCGGAACGCCCTGCTCGCCAACGTGCCGTACTTCACGACCATCGCGGCCGGGCTCGCCGTCGTGGACGCGCTCGAGGTGAGCCACCTGCTCACGCACGCGCAGGTGCGCAGCATCCAAGAGTGGCACACGCGCGGAAACTGACGTTTTCGCCGTAACGCGGCCGGCGCAGCCGTGCGCAGCGACCGGCCCCGGGTCTTGCACGAGCCGTCCGCCGGGCCGTACCTTAGGTGCGTGCGACGAAAGGATCCGCTCGAGCCGCTCGCTCGGGTTCGGCGTGAACACGTCGAGCGGCGGAGCGTCGAACACGGCGGTCTCGAACGCGAGCGGGAGCGCGGCGCAGCGCAGGCGCGCGCGGCCCAGGGGCGGCGCGAAGCGGAAGAAAGCGCGGCGCGCGCCGAACAGCTGAAGGAGCGGGCGCGGCTCAGCGCCGGCGCCGCGCGCGCCGACGACTTGCAACAAGCCGAACGCCACCGCGCGGGAGCGGTCGCGCGTGTGAGCGAGCTCTCGAAGCGTGAGCGCGAGGCTCGCGAGCGCGAGCGCGAGGCCTCGGCGCGCGCCGAACGGGCGCGTGCGGCGCTCGCGAGCGCCAAGGCCGACGAACGGGTGCTGGAGCGCCACCTCGAGCGCGGGCGGCACGCCGCGGAGCGGGCGCGTGAAAGCGTCGAGGAGGAAGCCGCCGCGGAGCATTGGGGTGCGAGCAGGCGCGGAGCGCGACGCGCGTGAGCGGCCGGCGGCGTTCCGCCCGTTTCGGCGGCACGGCCCGCGGCGTGGTGCTCGCGTGCGCCCTCGGGTGCGCCTGTACTTCCGCGCGCGAGACCGAGCCGCTGCGGCCGCTCGGGATCAAGCACGCGCCGATCGGTGTCACGGCGCCCTCGGCGTTCGCGAGTGGCGCCAAGCCACCGGTGAGCTTGGTGGAGACGGCGTTCTCGCCGTGGCTCACGCGCCCAGGGTTCGAACGCGTCGCCGATGCCGTGGACGCGGGCGACGCGCCGCGGGCGGCTGCGGAGTTCGAGGCGCATTTGTCGGCCGCGCCGCCCGCCGCGAGCGAGCGCGCGAGCCTGAGCCTGCTCGGCGGGCTCTTGCACGAACGGGCGGGCGAAGCGGCGCCGGCCCTCACCGCCTACGAGCGAGCCAAGGCGAGCGGCTTCGCGCTCGCCGCGTACGCCGCGGCGGGCCGCGCGCGGGCGCTCTTGCTGCTCGGTCGCGCAGCGGAAGCGCTCGCCGAGGCGCGTGCGTTACCCGAGGATCCCTCCTTGGCGGCCGAGCGCCGCAATCTCTTGGTCGAAGCCGCATTCGCCGCCGGTGAACGCGCCGCCGGCCTCGACACGCTGCGCGCGCAAATCAAGCTGCCGCTCGACGCGGCCGAGCGCTGGTCGCGCGAGCTACGCCTCGCTCGTGAGCTTTCGAGCCCGCCGACCGAGCCGGACGGCGGCGTCACGACCCCGACGCACGCCGAGCTCGTGGAGGCGCTCGGGCTCGCGCACAAGGTCGAGGCGGAGGCCGCCGGAAACATCGAGCTCGCCAAAAAGGCAGCCGAATTGGTGACGCGCGTGCTCGCCCTCTTGCCGCCCGCCGAACGCGGAGCTGCGGCGCGGCCCGCGCTGCCCGAAGAGCTCGCCGCGCTCGAGGCGCTCGTCGACGCGCGCCGGTACGAGGACGCGCTCGCCGCCGCCGAGGTGCTCTCGCAGCGGCTCGGCAAAGACTCGCGCGATGACGCCATGCTCTGCCGCGTCGGGCTCGCGACGGGCAAGGCATACGCCGGTAAACGCGCGCGCAAGGACGCCTTCGACGCCGTGGTCGCGGCTTCGGAACACTGCAAGGCCGAGCCGGATCTCCATGCCCGCGCCCTCTTCAACGCCGGCAAATACGCTGCCGCGGACGCGCGCTACAGCGACGCCGTGCGCTTCTTCGGACGCGTCGAAGCCGAGCACCACCAGAGCTCGCTCGCCGACGACGCGCGCCTACAAGCCGGGCTCGCGTACCTCGAGCTCGGGGTGGAAGCGCGCTTCACCGATCTCTTGCGCACGCTGCCCGACGAGTACCCGCGCGGCGACATGACGCTCGAGGGACTCTTTCGTCTAGCCGTGCGTCGCATCGACAAGGGCGATTGGTCGAGCGCGGATTCCGTCCTCGCGCGGGCGGTCGACCTCGTCGGAGGCGCGGACGCCGACGCGGCGCGCGGCGCGGAGCTCGCCGGACGCGAGCGCTACTTCGAAGCGCGCGCGGCGCTCGCTCTCGGGCAGCGCGAGGCGGCGCTCGCGACCTTCGAGCAAATCGTGCGGGAGCTGCCGTTTTCGTATTACATGCTCCACGCCTTCGGCCGGCTCCACGAGCTCGACCCCGCGCGCGCCGAACGCGCCGAGGCGGAAGCGCTCGAGCGGGCGCGCGCCGATTCACGCCCGCGGCCCCCCGAAAAGCTCGGCGAGGACGCGGGATTTTTGCGCGCGCTCGAACTCTTCAAGCTCGGAGAAATCACGCCGGCCGTCGCAGAGCTCGACGCGCTCGGCCTCACGCGCCCGGGTGCCGGCCCCGAGCTACTCTGGACGGTCGCGCGCACCTACGCGCGCGCCGGCGCGGAGCGGCTCGCGCACGACGTTGCGCGCCATCGCCTCACCGACTGGCTTTTGCGCTGGCCAGCGGGCGACTGGGAGGAGGCGTGGCGCATCGCGTTCCCGGAGCCGTACGCACGCATCGTCGACGCCGCGGCCAAACGCACGAACCTGACGCCCTCGCTCGTCTACGCCATCATGCGCGAAGAGTCGGCGTTCGACCCCGACGCCGAGAGCAGCGCGGACGCTTACGGGCTGATGCAGCTCATCGTGCCGACCGCGCGCGTCGCCGCGAAGGGGACGGCGTTGCCGCACGACCGGCGGGCGCTCAAACGTCCGAGCGTCAACGTCGAGCTCGGCTGCCGCACGCTCGCGCGCTACTCCGCGGCGTTTCCCGAAAATGCGCTGCTGGCCATTCCCGCGTACAACGCCGGTCCCGGCAAGGTGCACGACTGGCTGCGCGATCGCCCGAGCGCCGACTTCGACGTCTGGGTCGAGCTCATTCCGTTTCTCGAGACACGGCGCTACGTGAAGCGCGTGCTCGCGAGCCGCGCCGCCTACGCGTTCCTCGACGACCCGGCGCACCCGGTCCTCGCGCTCGAGCTACCGAAGAAGGTAAAAAACTGAGTAATTTCATGGTGTTTTGCCAAGGCGCCTTGCCCTCGGCGGCGCGCTCGTGAACACCTCCGGCATGGCCGTTCCCTCCAACATGCTGCCGCTCGGCACCCCGCTGCCGAGCTTCCGTTTGAAAGACACGTTCTCGGGCCGCACCGTCGCGTCCGACGAGCTCCTCGGTCGCCCGAGCGTCGTCGCGTTCATCTGCAACCATTGCCCGTACGTGAAGCACATTCGCGCGGGGCTCGCTGATTTCGGCCGCTTCTGCGCGGAGCGCGGCGTCGCGCTCGTCGCCGTGAGCGCGAACGACGTGGTCTCGCATCCGGAGGACGCGCCCGACAAGATGGCGCTCGAAGCCAAGACGGCCGGCTACGCGTTTCCGTACCTGTTCGACGAGACGCAAAGCGTCGCGCGCGCGTTCGACGCGGCGTGCACGCCCGAATTCTACGTGTTCGACGCGACCGGCAAGCTCGCGTATCGGGGCCAATTCGACGACGCGCGCCCCAAAAACGAGGTGCCCGTCAGCGGCGCCGACGTGCGCGCCGCGCTCGAGGCGCTGCTCACGGGCGGAAAGCCGAGCGCCGAGCAAAAGCCGTCGGTCGGCTGCAGCATCAAGTGGAAGGCGAGCTCGGCTGACGCGGGGTAAGCTCGCCGGTTTCGGACGCGACCTCGGGCGCGTGCTGCGTTGCGGCGGTCCGGCGCTCCTCGCCGGCGCGCTCGCGCTCATGCTCGGTCCGCTGCCGCTCCGGGGCGCCGAGCCCGCCGAGCGTCCCGTCGCCGTCGTCGATCTACACGTCGATCTTTCGTATCAGGCGAATTACCAAAAGCGCCCGTTCGCCACCGGCAGCGGGCAATTTCGCGCGGCGGATCTCGCGCGCGCCGGCGTCGTGGGGGTCGTGCTGCCGCTCTTCGTGCCGCGCGAGGTCGCGCCGAACGGGCCGCGCGTCGAGGATTTCGAGAGCTCGTACGCGCGCGTGTACGGTGAGCTCGGGCGCACGCCGCCGTTCCGGCTCCCGGGCTGCCTGCCGCGCGAGGGCGGCGTGCGCACGTGGTTCGCGTTCGAAGGTAGCGGACCGCTCGCGGGTAGGCGCGACGCGCTCGCCGGATGGGCCAAGCGTGGGCTGCGCATCGTGGGGCTCGTTCACACCTGGCACAACGAGCTCGCGTCGTCGTCGGGTGATCGCGAAGAGCAGCCGTTCGGGTTGACCGAAGCGGGCAAAGCGTTTGCGCGCGAGGCAGTGCGGCAGGGACTCTTGCTCGACGTTTCGCACGCGTCCGATCGTGCTGCGCGCGACCTCTTCTCGATCGCGGGCGAAACGCGGGCGCCCGTCGTCGCGACGCACTCGAACGCCCGCGCCCTTGCGAACCACCCGCGGAACCTCGCCGACGCGGAGCTCGGCGCGCTCGCTCGGTCGGGCGGCGTCGTCGGCGTGAACTTCCACGGTCCGTTCGTCGCGCGGGGCCGCCCGGCGACGCTCGCCGACGTCGTGCGTCAGGTGCGCTACCTCGTCCGGCTCGTCGGCGCCGATCACGTCGCGATTGGCTCGGACTTCGAAGGCGATATTCGTCCGCCGCGCGAGCTCCGCGACGTGAGCGGTTACCAGCGGCTCGCGAAGGCGCTCGAGCAGTCGGGCATGCGTCGCGAGGACGTGGAAGCGGTGTTTTCCCGGAATGCGCTCAAGCTGCTGTGCCCCGCTGTTGGGCTCGACGGCGACGATTGATACCAGCGTGGCGCGAGGGGAGGCTGCGCCCTTCCGCCGTTGCCGCCGGGGCGGTTCGACTGGTAGGTTTCTCGAGCCATGACCCCCGCTGACGCGCGTTTTCTCGAGGCTTTTCCTGCTTGGCTCAAGAGCCTCGGCGCGGACGCGCGTGAGCTCGCTGCGGTCGTAGAGGACGAGAGCGCGCCGGAGAGCGCGCGCACGAGCGCCGCGAGCGCGCTCAATTATCTCTTCAAATCGCTCGATCTCATCCCTGACGGCCTCGAGGACATCGGATTCATCGACGACGCTTTCGTGTTTCGCGTCGCCGCCTCGCACGTCGCGGCCGAGGCGGGCGTTCTCGCGCGGCTCGCGGCGGACGCCGCGCTCATCGAAGAGTTTCTCGGCGACGTGTACCCGCGCCTCACGGCGTACGTCGGAGACCTCGAGCGTGCCAAGGTGCGCGGCCGCGGCGTCGGCGAGGTCGTCTCCGACGCGCCCGTGCGTGACGAGTTCGTGCGCGAGGTACGCGCCTGGGCGGACGGCTATACGTCGCCTGCGTTCTTGCGCGACGACAAGAACCTCGTGAAGCTCCGTTCCTTCCTGAGCGCGAAGCTGAAATAGGCCGACTCAGCGCCG
Organism: Polyangiaceae bacterium; assembly: GCA_025936045.1. Classification (GTDB taxonomy): domain Bacteria; phylum Myxococcota_A; class Polyangia; order Polyangiales; family Polyangiaceae; genus PMG-095. Next base: position 24,140 of record JAICUB010000005.1, read on the forward strand.
GCACGCAGGCAGCTCGACGGAAATGGGCCAATCATTCGTTTTCTCGCAGGTCAGCGAGAAGCCACAGGGGCCACCGTGCTCCGTTTGGAGCGCCGCCAAACGCGTCATGCATTCTGCGACGCGCTCGGCGTTGTCTCCCTGCTTCCGTTCCACGTAGCGGCTGGTTGCCCCGAAGTTTTGAGCCGCGAAGATCAGCAGCACCGGCGCCATGGCGAGCGCCGGCGAGTCCAGCGCGACGGACGACGCAAAGCGCCTCACGACGCGTTCGATGAGCGGCAGGGCCACGAAGCAAGCGAGAAGAACGCAAAATAGGCTCTGGACGTAAAGATATCGGATGCCGTGATCGATCTGATGGTCCGTCTTGCTCGCAACGATCGTCGTCGTGACTGCGAGCACTCCGTACGCCGCCAGTAGAGCCGGCGCGCGCATGCCGCCGAGGTTTTTCGCGACGACCCAACCAATCACCGCGACGAAGAGCAGCGTCAGCGCACCGTTTACCACCGGACCTTGCTCTCGTAACCAACTCTCGAGCCCCGGTCCGACGAGCGCGCGTTCGATGGAACGGGAGAGGTACTCGAGCGAGCGCAGCACGAGCTCTCCGATATCGAAGCCGAGCGCGCGCCCTGCGCGTCGCCTATCGAGTCCGAACGCCACGTGCGCCACGTGGCCAACCAGCATCGAGGCCTGACCCCACCGTTCCGCGGGCGTCGAGGAGCGCCGAAGCTGCAGCACGTTGAGGGGAGCGGCTACGAACGAGAGGGGATGGGTCCAAACCAGGAGCTCTTGCCAGATTACCGCCAAGCCCGCGCGGGCGAACGACGGCGGCAGTGGAACCCACGACCACAAGAGCACGCAAAAGAGCGCGTTCCAGATCGAAAAATCCGTGTGGGACACCAGATAGAACTGCCCCACCGGCGCGAGCGCCAGCGCCAGACACGCGGCAAAACGCACGCGATCGTCCGCGACGACGCTGCGAAACGGCTTCGCGAAAAAGGAGGCGTAGGTAAATAAGGACAAAGCCGTCGGCAGCACGGTCATCAAATAGGGGCTGGCCCGGAGCGGGAGCCGCACGACCAAGTACCCCACCAGATTCGGCAGCAACGGCATGTAGCCGCTCTTGAAGCGAAAGACGTGCTCGAGCTCGCGATGCTCGAAAAAGGACGCAAAGACCTTGGCGCCGTCTTCGACGCGCATGGTCGGGTGAAACAAGAGGTCGTGCGATCGCCAAAAGAGAATCAGTGCGAGCAGCGTGATCAGGCTTGGCCACGACACGATTGCTCGAGCCGTCGCCGCCCGCTCATTCGTCGAATCCACGGCCGATTTGCAGGCCGAACAAGAGGCGCGTCAAGGTGAACGTCTGCGCGGCCCTGATTCTTCGCTGACCGTCAGGCTGCCCCTGCGAGCGCGCGCGCGGCCGCCCGAGCGCGATCGCTGCGCGGTGCGTAGTGGTCACCGAGCGCAGGGGCCGCCGCGGTCGAGAGCGCGAGATCGAGACTCACGGCGTCGAGATCGGACAAGAGCGCTTTCATGCTCGGGTAGCGGTTCGCGGGGTCCTTTTTGGTGGCGCGCACGACGACGGCGTCGAGCCGCGCGTCGAGCCCGTCCACGAGCCACGACGGCGGCGGAATCGGCGAGGACACGTGGTGACGCAGCAGCGTCGTACCGAGCTCGAGGTCGAACGGCAGCTGGCCGGTGAGTAACCGAAAGAGCACGACGCCGAGCGCATACACGTCCGTTCGCGCGTCGACGGGGTCACCGAGGATTTGCTCGGGCGCCATGTACTTCGCGGTACCGCGCAGGATCAGCCGTCCATGGCGCTCGCTCGGATCCTCGACGCCCGGCACCCAAGCGAGATCGAAATCGAGAATTTTCAGGCTCATGCCGCGTGCATGCGCGACGATGAAGAGATTTTCCGGCTTCACGTCGAGATGGACGATGCCGGTCGCATGCGCCGCGGCGAGGCCCCGCGCGGCGTCGCGGGCAAGCGCCACCACGCGTTCGGGCGGCAGGCGGCGCTCGCGGCCGAGCGTCGCGTCGAGGGATTCTCCGCGCAAAAGCTCCATCACGGCGAACGGGTGACCTTCGCGCGGTTCCACGACCGAGAGCACCCGCACCACGTTTTGATGACTGATCCCCATCGCCGCCCTCGCTCCGGCGAGGAAGCATGCGCGCAGGATCGGATCGCGCGCCGCCTCGTCCTTCAGCAATTTCACGGCCCGCTCGTCACCGGTGGCGAGGTCCTTCGCGAGATAAATAAGTGCCGTGCCGCCCGCGTCGATGGCGCGTTCGAGCTCGTAGCGACCCCCGACCACGCGCCTCGGCTCCGCGGCGTCGGGCGTTTGAGCGCGCGCGCTCGGCGGGGCCGGCTTCTCCGGCTTTCGGGGCGCCGTCGCGGGGGTGGGCGGCGTCGTCTCGTAGATGTAACGGAGCGCCGAGCAGCGCAGAGCCTCGGCGGGAAGGGGATGCGAGGACAAGCGAGGCATGGGGCCCTCGCGCATTAGCCGAAGCTCCGTGGATTAACCCAAATTTTCCGCGACGATCACGACCGGTGGCAACACCTCGACGACGGCGTCGGCGCCGTCGAGCGCGACGGCGAACTGCTCGAGGTAGAGCCCCGCGCAAGGCCCGGCGCTGCAAAGGCCGGTCTCCGGCAGGAACAGCGCTCCGTGGTTCCGGCAAAAGATACGGTCGAGCTCCGCGTCGTAAAAGTCGCCGAAGCCGAGGTCGAGGTCGACGCTCCAGTGCGGGCAGGAGTTCGCGTAGGCAAAGAAGCCGAGCCGGTGGCGCAGCAAGAAACCTTCATAGGCTCGCCCCGCTCGCTGGTACGTGAACGTGCGCGCTTCCCCCTCCGCGAGGCTCGTTGCGTCCGCGACCCGCACGCTCGAGTCACTCGGAGCCGCCATCTGCTCGGGACTAGAGGGCTTCGGGCGGGCGCTCGGCGCCGGCCATGGCATCCGCGTCGCTCGTATTGCCGCCGTTGCCTTCGGGCCCTTCGCCGGCGCCGGCTTGGAGCTCGTTCATGAGGTCGCGACACTCCGGGCGGCCCTTGAGATGGTTCGTGAGCTGCGAGTACGCCTCGATGAACGTCTTCTCGAACTTGAGCCCTTCACGGGTCCGTATCGCTACCTTTTCGCGCCCGGAGTTCAGATCCTCCTCGAGCGCCTCGGCGTAGCGCGCAAGCTGTGCGCGAAGCTCTTCGATTTGTCGCCGCAGGTCCGCGGCCGTGCTTTCACGACCGCCGCGCCGGTCGCCGCGCGTCTTCAGCCATTGGCGTTGAGCTTCCACCATCGCCGTCGCGGCGCCGGCGGCCTCGTAAATGGCGCGGGTGCCCTGTCCGCTCCGTTCGGCTTGCTCCGCGATGGCGACGCGCTCGCGCGCCGTCTGTTCCGCCCGCGTGAGCTCGGCACGGGCCGAGGCTTCCTCTTCGGCGTACGCGGCGGCCTCGCGCAGCACGCGCGACTCCTCGTGCGCGAGCTCCTCCACCTTGCGTCCGATTTCCGCGCGCAGGGCGCGCCCGCGTCGCTCGAGCGCTTCGAGCTTGCGCGTGTGGCTCGCGATTTCCCCTTCGAGCGCCGTCGCCTTGGCGGCCACGTCCCAGATCGTCGCGAGGGCTTGTTTGATCTCGGGTGGCGCGTTGCCGGCGGGGTAGGCGCGCGTGACCATGCGCGAGAAGAGCCCGGCGCGGCCGGCCCACTCCGCGACCGCCGGCGAGCGCGGTTGCGGCGGCGGCGGCGGCGGCGCGGCTTGCTGAGCGTCGGGCGGCACCGCGCCCTCCTTCTCCCAGGACGTGCTCGGCAGCGAGCGCTGGAGCGCTTTCAGCTCCTCGAGTAGGTGATGGCCGTCGCGGTAACGCTTGCGCGGATCTTTCTCCAGCAGCCGGAGCACGATCTTCTCGGCGACCGGACTGCAGTCCTTCTTCACGCTGCTCGGGCGCGGCGCCGGAGCCGTGCGCTGCATCTCGAGCAAGGTCTCGCGGTCGGCGGCCTTGAAGGGCAGCTGGCCGGTGAGCATCTCGAAGAACAGCACGCCGAGCGCGTAGAGATCGGATTGCGGGCCCGCCTGCTCGCCGCGCGCCTGCTCGGGCGACATGTACTCCGGCGTGCCGAACACGGCGCCCTTCGGCGCGAGCCGGGGATCGTGCGCGAGCGCCGCGAGACCGAAGTCGAGGATCTTCACGAAGTCTTTGCGGCCACCGCGTGCGGTGAGGAGGATGTTGTCGCTCTTCAAGTCGCGATGCACGACGCCGAGGTCGTGGGCGCGCGAGAGCGCCGCGCCCATTTGCTCGAGCACGTCGACTGCGCGCGCGACGGCGAGCGGCCCCTTCGCGAGCTCGTTCGAGAGCGGCGTGCCGACGAGATACTCCATGACGAGGTAGAGCTCCCCGTCGTCGGTCTCACCGATGTCGTGGATGTCGATGATGTGCGCGTGGTCGACGCGGTTGGCCGCGCGCGCCTCGCGCAGCATCCACGCGCGGAGGTGCGTCTCCCCGCGCAGGTCTGGCCGAATGAGCTTGACGGCGACGACGCGGTCGATGAGCACGTGCCGCGCGCGGTAGACGATGCCCATGCCGCCTTCCCCGATGCGCGATTCGAGCCGATAGCGACCTGCGATGACGCGACCGAGAGAAGGATCGTCCCCTTTGCGCGTGCGCGGGAGCCCCGTCCTTTGAGGCGCTGCCTGAGCCATATTGATTGTGTCGAGTGAACGCTGGTGAGCCGCGGCCGCTCGAGATACCCATGCTAGCGGGAGGCGTTCCTCAAAGCAAAGCGCGAAGCGCGCTAGGTGCGCCGAAATTTCTCAGAAGACCACGCTCATGACCGGAATGTGGACTTCTGTGTGTTGGGTGACGCCGTACATCGCCAGTTCGGTGCTGGTGTAGGTGTTTTGGATCTCGACGGCGGGCACGCGCAACGCGAGCGCTTCGGGTGTGAGCGCCACGAGCGCGGGAGGCGTGAGCGAAAGCGGCGGCATCCGCGACACCGCGAGGTGATGTCGGACGCGAGGAACGCTCGACGTCGGCGGTACCGGTGGCGGCGGAGTAGCGCCGGGTGTGGGCGACTCGGTGGCGGGCGGGGGCACTGCGGGTGCAGGTGTTACCGGCTCGGGCGGAGTCGTCGTCGCGGGGGCAGCCGGCGGCACGGGGGCCGTCGCCGGGGCGTCCGGCTGCGGCGGATTCGCGACCGGCTCGTCCGCGGGCGGCTTGTCGGTGAGATAATCCACCGGGGGCTCGTAAGCGGTGCGGCTGAGCGCGAACACGATGCTCGGAATCACGAGCGTCATGCCGCCCGCGAGCATCAAGAGATCGACGCGAGGGCTCGCGTTCTTCTCGATGAAGTAGCCGCCGACGCCGCCGCCGGCTGCGCCGAGGACCGCGCCGCCAGCGTAAGCCCAACCGGACTTCACGCCGGCGGCGGCTTCGACCGTCACGACGAGCTCGCCACCGAGCAGCGCGCCGCCGATCGTGCCCTTCGGTTTACCGTCCGTGTCGGCCTTGCCTATGTCCGCCGACGCCTTGCTCGAAATGAGCGAAACAGCGAGTGCGAGCGGTGCGACCCCTACGAGCATCCCGACGAAGCGCATGTCTTTCTCCGTTACCCGCCGCGAGGATAACACCGAGACTGGCCGCGGAAAGCTCCGACCCAACGGGAAAAACGCCATGGCAGAGCTGACACACCCGGTCCCATGGCCGAAAAATGCCAACTCCTGCCGGAAATCCCGCGCTCGGCCGCCGCGCGCGCAAGCAAAATGCTAGAAGGCCCGCGGAGTCGCGCGTGAACGAAACTCTCGTCAAAGGGCAGGAGGCTCAGGATGCCTCGGGATTTCTCCGCACGCTCGGGACGCTCGTCGAGCTGACGAAGCCGAGCATCGTGGGGCTCGTCATGGTCACGGCGACGTGCGGCGCCCTCGTCGCGGGCGGCCCGCTTCCGCTCGCGCGCCTCGCCGCTGCGCTCGTCGCGACGACCCTGGTCGTCGGCGCCGCGAACGCGCTCAACATGTACGCCGAGCGCGACTCCGACGCGCTCATGCGCCGCACGCAAGGCCGGCCGCTTCCGTCCGGCCGCCTGAGTGCCGAGGTGGCGCTCGGGTTCGGCCTGCTCGCCGCGAGCATCGGGCTCAACGTGCTCGGCGTCGTCGCGGGCGGCCTCGCGTGCGGGCTCACGCTCCTCGCGTTCGCGAGTTACGTCTTCGTGTATACGCCGCTCAAGCGCCTGACGCCGCATGCGCTCATCGTGGGCGCGCTGCCCGGCGCGCTTCCGCCGCTCATCGGGTATGCGGCCGTGCGGGGCACGCTCGGGTGGCCCGCGTTGTTTCTCTTCGCCGTGCTCTTCGTGTGGCAGCTGCCGCACTTCTTGGCGATCGCGCTCTTCTTGCAGGAAGACTACCGGCGCGGCGGCATGCAGGTGTACTCGGTGGCTCGCGGGAGCGAAGCGGCCGTGCGGGCGGCGCGCGCCTGGACGGTCGTGCTGGTTCTCTTGACGCTGCTCCCCGCCTGCGGACACGCGGTGCATCCGGGATATTTCGCGGTCGTCGTGCCCGCAGGGCTCGCGTTTGCTGCGCTCGTTTTCGTGAAGCCCGCCGAGCTCACGCGCGTGCGCTGGGCGCGGCGCGTGTTCTTCGCCTCGATGCCGTATCTCGTGATCGTCTACGCCGCCTTCGTCGCCGCGGCTTGAAGAGGAGGTGGGGGTGAGCACTCGCGTCGCGCTCGTTCGTCACGGCGCGACGACGCTGACAGCCGAGGATCGCTTCGCGGGTTCGACCGACGTCGAGCTTTCGGAGACGGGACGCGCTCAAGCGCAGGCGCTCGCCGCGCGTCTATCGACGGTGCCGCTCGTCGCCGTATACACGAGCCCGCTGCGCCGCACGCTCGCGACCGCCTCCATCCTCGCCGAACCCCACGGCCTCACGCCCGTCACGCGCGAGGGCTTGCGCGAGATCGATCACGGCCATTGGGAGACGCTGACTCGCGCGGACGTCGAGGCGCGCTTCGCGAGCGAATACGACGCGTGGGAGCAGGACCCCTTCGCGTTCGCGCCGGCGGGCGGTGAGTCGGGCGCGCACGTGATGGCGCGCGCGCTGCCCGTGCTGCGCGAAATCGTGCTCGCGCACGAGGGCGCGAGCGTGGCGGTCGTCTCGCACAAGGCGACGATTCGGCTCTTGCTTTGCGCCTTGCTCGGCATCGACGCTCGCGGTTATCGCGACCGGCTCGATCAGGCACCCGCCTGCCTCAACGTGGTCGAGTTCAACGGCCCCGTGCGCGCGCGCCTGATGGCTTATAACGACGTCTCCCACTACGCGAGCGCTCCGCGGCGGCCCGAAGGCCAGCTCTCGAAGTGGTGGCAGTAGGTCCACCTCACGGCGCCGCGCGTCGCGTGCTGCCAGCACCTGCACGGGCACGCCGTGCGACACGCGGCAACCGAGCGGGCGTTTTCGTCGGCGCGAGCTCGAGACGGTCAGCGATTTTTGGTGCTCTTCGCGGCGAGGCGTTCGACGAGCTCGTGGACCTGCTCGCGATCGGCGGCCCAGAGCTCGGGGTAAAGCGTGATGAGCGCGATGAAATCCCGGCGCGCGTTCGAGTCGAGCGCCGCGTAAAGCGCCGCCACGTCGACGAACTCCATGCGCTCCGCCGGCGTCATGGTGTCGAACACGGAAATGAGACTCTGATAGACGGAGGCCGCGACGTTCTTTTGCCGCGTGGGCGGCTCGGAAGCGAAGCGGCGGCGTGGCGACGGCGCGACGGGGATGGGCGGTAACGTGAAGGTGCCCGGCTTTTTCTCCGCGCGCCCGCCTGGTGCAGCCGGTGCGCGCGACGGTTTCGGCGGTGGTCTTCGAGAGCTCATCGGCTGGCGGTCGGCTCCGGCGTGAGGCCGCGGACGGGCGACACGCCGCGGGGCGGGAGCGCGCTTTGCACGGATGCCGGCACGGCGAGCGCCGCCACCACGAGCAAGAGCGCCGGGAGCGGCACGTCGGTGGCGCCCCGCGCGAGCAAGCACAACGCGAAGAGCGCCGCGAGCGGCGCACGCCGGCTCGTGACGAGCAGCGCCACCGTGCCGACGGTGCCGGCCGCTTCGAGCACGAGCCGCGCGGCAGCCGGTACGAGCGGTGACGGAGCGCGCAGCCACGACGTGACGGCGCGCGCCATCACGATCTCCCACGCGGGGGCTCCGGGCTCGGTCGCGCCTCGGATCGCGTATCCCCAAATCATCACGAGCAGAAGGCTCAAGAGCGACAAAAGCAGCGCGCGTGCCCCGCGCCGGGCCGCGAGCAGTCCGAAGGCGAGGCTCACGAGCAGCACCTCGAACGCGAAGCCCACCGTCATGAGCACGCCCGCGAGCCTGTAACCCGCGGCCGAAGCATTTTCGACCGCATTTTGTCCCACGCGAATGCCGGCGAGCTCGAACGCGCCGGCGGCCGCCGACAAGAACAGCGCGAAGCCGAGCGCGCGCGTCGCGGGCGCGAGCATCGCCACCGCGGAGCTCGCCGCCGCGGCAGCGAGCGCGGCGACGACGAGCGTGCACGCGAGATCGGGCTCGAGAGCACGCCCCGTCGCGGCCATGGTGAGCACGCTCGCGGCGGTGCCCGCAGGGATCACGAGCATGCGATAGCCGATGCCGAACGAGCCTTGCGTGAACGTCATCGCGACGGCGCGCAACGTGAACGCGACGCCTCCAGCGGCGACCATTTGTGTCAGAAAGCTCGCGACGTGTTGAGTCCGGTCGATGAACGACGCGAGCCCGGTTGCCGCACCGAACAGTGCCGGAAGGATCGAGCGACCGAGCGTGCTCGCGAGCAGCGCGACCACCGCGAAGGCCGTGACGGGCAAGCCGCCCGGCGGCTCCCAGCTAGGAGGCGAGACCTTGGCAGGTTGGGCTTCTGCGCTCGCGGGCATGCGGACGGAAGAGAGTACGTCACTCCGCGGATTTGCGCTCCGGGAGCGCGCGAGCCGCGCGAAACGCGCCGCTTCACTCCGCCGTCTTGGCGAACGCGAGCGGGCGCGGCGGCCGAAAACCGGGCCGTCCGGGCGGCGGCTCGGCCTGGCCGTGGCGCTCCGGCTCGTTGTTCGCGGGAGGCGTCGAGGGCTCGACGGGAACCGGAGCCGTTTTCGGCTGCACCTTGAGCATGTAGGGGTGCGCGTTGGCGGTACCGCACGCTTCGACGCTGTTGTGGAACTCCCAGTGAAGGTACACGTTCCCGTCGGGCGAGATGATCTCGTGCGGCGGCTCCCCGAACGGCTGCGCGCGGTACACGGACTCGAGCGCGCTCACGTCGAAGGCCGTGACGCCGCTCGTCCGCGTCACGCCCATGCGCACGATACGCCCCTGGTCGTGATCGACGACGATCTCGAGCACCGTGTAGATCCCGTCCTGCTTCATCGGATTTCCCGCCGGCAGTTGGTCGAGCGACGCGAGGAATCCGTCGGCGAAGATCGGGTGGATGCGGTTGTGGATTTGGTTCAAGTAGGTCGCGAACGGCACCGCGGCCGTGTTCAGCGCCGTCTGATTGCCCGGCTTCACGGACGGCACGTAGTTCTCGATCGCCGAGCGCCAACGTTCGATGCCGCTCGGCCGCCAAGTCCCTGCGTGCTGGCTGCGGCGCCGCTCGCCGTCGGCGATGCGCTCGCGCTTGAGGGTGTCGGCGCCGATGGTGGCCGTGGCGATCTGCGGGTTCAGGTTCAGATTGATGCCCCCGGGTGTCGTGCCCGTGGCGCCGAGGCCGAGCAGACCCGCAATGCCGCTCGTGCGCATGGGCGGTAGCTCCCGACGTTTGCGCGCCTTCTGCCCCTCTTGCTCGATGGACGCCTGTTTTTGGCCGGGAACTTCGAAGCCGCCGTTGGCGGCCGTGAGCGTCTCCGGCACCTCGTCCGCCGCATGCAGCGCCGGCTTCGGAGCTTGTCCGGTTTCGGGCGGCAACTTCGACTCGCTCTCCGAGTTCTTGGCGCCCGCGTGCAAGCCTTCGGCTTTGGCCCGGGCGGCCGCCGTCGAAGGCGCCGTGTGCGCGGCTTGCTGCTGGGCGACACGGAGCTCGGGCGGCGCGCTGTGCTCGGCGGGCGCCCTGTCGGGCGCTCCCTTGTGCTCGTCGCTCTGGAGGATCTTGGTCTGGTCCGAATCACCCGGCTTGTTCGGATCCTTGCCGCTCTGCGCCGCGCCGCCGGGCGTCGGATTCGGATCGTCCTGATCGGTCGAGGTGATGTGCGCCTGCGACTCGTCCTCGACGTGATTCGCTTCGTTGGCGATGAAGTGGGCGTTCGGATTGTCGGCTTGATTCGGCGCCGCGTGCTGCTTCACCGCGACGCGCTTTTCCGCTTGCGCGGGCTCGGGCTCCGGCGCGGGCAGAGTCTCGAGCTTCTTCTTTTCTTCCGGCTTCTCCTCGGGCTTCTTTGGCTCGGGCGGCTTCTTCGCTTCGGGCGCCTTCTTCGGCTCGGGTAGCGGCGTCTTGGGCTTTTCCGGCTTCGCTTCGTCCTTGTCGGCGCTCTTCTGATCGTCCTTGTCCGGCTCGCTCTTGTCCGCGTCGACGGGCGCGTCCGGATCCGGCGGCTTCGGCTCGCTCTCGTCGTCGAGGAGCGCGATCTCGATCGGCTTGTTCTCGCCGCGCACGAAGCGCCGTACCGACGCCGCAAAATCGCGGATCTCGATGCGCTCCTCGATCACTTGGGCGACGCGATCCGCACCACCGCCCCAGATCGCGTGCGCCACGACGGCGGTCGCGATCCACAGGAACAAAGGTATCTGCGCGTCCCTAGTCATCAACCGAACCGGCCGACCGGCTGCTTTCCGAGCGTATCACCCCTTCGCGATCGCGTCGAAGTGCTCGCCAATCTCCGCAGCCGTCCAAACGCCGCCGTCGCTCTCCTTGAAACGCCCCGCGCTCTCCACGACCTTGTAAACGCTCATACGCGCTCCGGCCACGGCGAGAACGACGCCCGTCCGCTCACCGCAAAGCTCGCTCGCGAGAAACAAATGTGCAGGCGCCACGTGCTCCGCCGAGAGCGTGTCGGCAATCTTGGCGAACATCGGCAGATCCTCGGTCATGCGCGTCTTGGCGATGGGCGCGACCGCGTTCACGCTGATGCCGTAACGCTGGAGCTCGATCGAGCCGGTGCGCGTGAGGCCGTAGATGCCCGCCTTGGCCGCCGCATAGTTCGATTGTCCGAAGTTGCCGAGCAGGCCCGAGACGCTCGTCGTGTTGACGATGCGACCCCCGCCTTGTTCCTTCATGCGCTCCGCCGCCGCCTGCATGCACAGGAACGTGCCCTTCAAGTGCACCTCGACGACGGCGTCCCAATCGGCGAGCTCGAGCTTGAGCAGCGTCTTGTCGCGCAGGATGCCGGCGTTGTTGACGAGCGCGTCGATTCTGCCGAACGCCTGCACGGCCGTCGCGACGATGGCACGTGCGCCCTCCCGCGTGCTCACGCTGTCGTAGCTCGCGACGGCTTCGCCGCCGGCGGCGCGGATCGCGGCGACCACGGCGTCGGCTGCGGCGTGCTCGCCGCCTTGGCCCGCGCGGCTGCCGCCCACGTCGTTGACCACGACGCGCGCGCCTTCGCGCGCGAAGAGCAGCGCCGTGGCGCGACCGATCCCGTTACCCGCGCCGGTGATCACCGCTGATTTGCCGTCCAAAAGTCCCATGCTGCCCGCTCAGTACGCTCGCGGGGGGCCGAAGTCGAGTGCCGCTCGAAGCCGCGCGCCCGCGTCTCTGAAAGAAGATTGATGGTAGGCTCCGCGGCCCCATGCGTCGCCTTCTCGTGACGAGTGCGCTGCCTTATGCGAACGGCCCGATTCACCTCGGGCACATGCTCGAGCACATCCAGACGGACGTCTGGGTGCGCTTCCAGCGCCTGCGCGGCAACGAGGTGCTCCACGTCTGTGCGGACGACACGCACGGCACCGCGACCATGATGCGCGCGCGGCAAGAAGGGCGCAGCGAGGAAGAGCTCATCGCCGCGACCAACAGCGCGCACCAGGCGGATTTCGCCGGCTTCGACGTGCGCTTCGATCACTACGGCAGCACGAACTCACCCTTCAACCGCGCGCTCTGCAACGAGATCTGGGCGGCGCTGCGGGCCGGCGGCTACGTGGTCGAGCGTGAAGTCTCGCGCCTGTTCGACCCGCAAGAAGGCGTGTTTCTCGCCGATCGCTTCGTGAAGGGCACCTGCCCGCGCTGCGGAACGGCCGACCAAAACGGCGACAACTGCGAGAACTGCGGCAGCACCTACGCCGCGACGGAGCTCAAGGACCCGGTGAGCACGCTGAGCGGCGCGCGCCCCGTGCTCAAGAGCTCGTCCCAATATTTCGTGCAGATCGAGCGCCTGCACGACTTTTTGACGCGCTGGACGCAAGAGAGCGGGCGGCTCCAATCCGAGGTCGCCAACTACGTGAAGGGTCACTTCCTCGGCGAGCCGCTGCGCGACTGGGACGTCTCGCGGCCCGCGCCCTATTTCGGCTTCGAAATCCCCGACGCGCCCGGCCACTACTTCTACGTCTGGTTCGACGCGCCCATCGGTTACATGGCCGCGACCGCGGAGTACTGCGACAAGACGGGTGCGTCCTTCGACCACTACTGGCGCTCGCCTGACGTCGAGATCGTCCACTTCATCGGCAAGGACATCGTCTACTTCCACACGCTGTTCTGGCCCGCCATGCTCCAGGCGGCCGGCTTTCCGCTGCCTGCGCGCGTGCACGTGCACGGCTTTTTGACCGTGAACGGCGAGAAGATGTCGAAGTCGCGCGGGACGTTCCTGCTCGCGTCGAAGTACCTCGAACACCTGGACCCCGGCTATTTCCGCTACTACCTCGCGAGCAAGCTCGGGAGCGGCATCGAGGATCTCGACATGAACCTCGACGAGTTCAGTGCGCGCGTGAACTCGGATCTCGTCGGCAAGGTGGTGAACCTCGCGAGCCGGAGCGCGCGCTTCGTCGAAACGACGGGGCTCTCCGAGCGCTATCCGGACGACGATGGACTCTTCGCCAAGGCCGCGGCCGCCGGCGACGAGATCGCGAAGGCCTACGAGGCGTGCGACTACGCGCGCGCGATGCGCAGCATCATGCAGCTCGCCGATCGCGCGAACGAGTACGTCGACCGCAAGGAACCGTGGAAGCTCGCGAAAGCCCCCGACAGCGCGGCGGAGCTCCGCGACGTGTGCAGCGTGATTCTGAACCTCTATCGCCAGCTCGCGATCTATCTCGCGCCCGTGTTGCCGCGCGTCGCCGAGAGCAGCGCGGCGCTCCTCGGCGCGCCGTTCAAGGCCTGGGACGAGACGAAGGTACCCGCGACGGGCAGCAAGGTCGGCAAGTTTACGCACCTGGTCGCGCGGGTCGATCCGAAGAAGGTCGCGGCGATGGTCGCGGCGCACGTGCCGCCGGAGGAAAGTGTTGGTGCGGGCGGCGCCCCGGCGGGCGGCCCCGCGCGCGCCAGGGTGACGCAGAGCGCCGAGGTGGCGGGCACCGCCGCGGTCGACACTGCGCGGCTGCGCGACACGTTGAGCGACGCCGCGAGCGACGACGCCGCCGCGCTCGCCGCCGAACCGCTCGCGCCCGAGTGCAGCATCGAGGATTTCTCGAAGCTCGATCTGCGGGTCGCGCGCGTCGTCGCCGCCGAGTCGGTGCCGGAGGCGAAGAAGCTCCTCAAGCTCCGGTTGAGCCTCGGCGCTGGCAACGAGCGCACCGTGTTCGCAGGCATCAAGAGCGCCTACGCGCCGGAGTCACTGGTCGGGCGGCTCGTGGTCATGGTCGCGAACCTCGCGCCGCGCACGATGAAATTCGGCGTGAGCGAGGGCATGGTGATCGCGGCGGGGCCGGGCGAAAAGGACATCTTCATCCTGAGCCCTGACTCCGGCGCGAAGCCGGGCCAGCGCGTGCACTGAACGCTTGCTCCGAGCGCGCGCGTGAGAGCGCCGTGCTAGTTTGCGGGTGCGTGTTGCGCGTCAGTCGCCGAGCCACGGTTCTCGGATGCCTCGTAGTCGCTGGGCTCTCGCTCTGCGGGTGTTCCACGACGACGACGCGCCTCTCCACGGTGAACGGGCGCCAGACGTACGCGATCGAGTGCGGGGACGCGGGCGACTGTTTCAAGCAGGCGAGCCGCACGTGCCGTGGGAGCTATCAGACGCTCGAGCGGCACGACCGCTGGATCTCCGAAGCCGATCTTCCCGGCTTGAACGACCGCACCGAGGCTCACCTCTATCAGCGCTGGACGCTCACCTCGCCGTCGATCCTGAGGCCGGCACCTTACGGCCCCAACATCGAATCCGACCGACCGCTGCCGATCACGAACGTGGTCGTGATGTGCACCGACGGCTGAGTCGCGGCGGGCTCGCTAGCGTTCGAGCCGCTCCAGCACCAATCGCGCGCGCGGCGCTCGCGCGCCGATACGGAACGCGGCCGTCGCTCGCGCGAGGTTTCGCTCCACGAGCGAACGCTTCGAAGCGCAAAGAAACGCGAGCGGCTCGCCGCGTTCCACGCGCTCGCCGACGGCGTGGCAGAGCTCGATGCCCGCGGCCGGATCGACCGCGTCTTCGGCGCGCGTACGGCCCGCGCCGAGCCCCACCGACACCCAGCCGAGCTCCCAGGCGTCCGCGGCCGTGAGCGTTCCCGTGCGCGCCGCGGGGACCGGCACGCGCACGCGGGCTCGCGGCAGCCGCGCGGGGTCGTCGGCCACGCGCGCGTCGCCGCCGTGCGCGCGCACCATGCGCGCGAAGCGCTCGAGCCCGGAGCCGTCCGCGAGCGCGCGCTCGAGCAGTGCACGCGCCGTCCGGAGCGAACGCGTGCGTCCGCCGAGCACGAGCATCTCCGCACCGAGCACGAGCGTGAGCTCGCGCGTGTCGGCGGGGCCCGAGCCGTGCAGCACCTCGATCGCTTCACGCGTCTCGAGCGCGTTGCCCACGGTGCGCCCGAGCGGAGCGCTCATGTCCGTGATCAGCGCCGTCGTCCGCAGGCCGGCGTTCCGCGCCGTGCGCACGAGCGCTCGCGCGAGCTCGCGTGCCCGCGCGAGGTTCGGCATGAACGCGCCGCGTCCGGCCTTCACGTCGAGCACGAGCCCGTCGCTGCCCGTCGCGAGTTTCTTCGAGAGAATGCTGGCTACGATGAGCGGTACGGATTCGACGGTGCCGGTCACGTCGCGCAGCGCGTACAGGCGCCGATCGGCCGGCGCGATGGCGTTCGACTGGCCGATGATCGAGGCGCCGGCGCTCTTCAAGACACGCTCGAAGGCCGCCGCGTCGAGCCGCACGCGATACCCCGGGATCGCCTCGAGCTTGTCGAGCGTGCCGCCGGTGTGACCGAGTCCGCGTCCGGCGATCATCGGCACCGCGACGCCGCAGGCAGCGACGAGCGGCGCGAGGCAGAGGCTCACCTTGTCCCCGACGCCGCCGGTCGAGTGCTTGTCGATCTTGCGAACGCGCACGCGCTCGAGCTTCAACTGCCGGCCGGAGGCGAGCATTGCGCGCGTGAGCGCGACGGTTTCGCTCTCGTCGAGGCCGCGAAGGAGCGCGGCCATGAGCCAAGCGCTCATCTGGTATTCGGCGACGCGCCCCGCGAGGTAACCCTGGACGAGCTCCTCGAGCTCGGCGCCCGAGAGGCGGCCGCCGTCGCGTTTTTTGATGATGAGCTCGACGGGATTCAAGAACGTGCTGCTCGCTCGCGAAGAAGCGTAGCGTGAGAGCCGCCCTTCGCGTAAGGATCGCCCCGATCAGTCGTGGAACGCACGCCGCGCGGCCGCCCCTCCGGAAGATTCACGCAGCACCGGCGCGTCGATCGCTTGCGCGAGATCCTGAGTCGTCACCCGAAGGGCATGTCGCTCTACGAGCTCGCCGACGCGCTCAACGTCACCGTGCGCACGATGCGCCGCTACATGGTGGAAATCGAGCGTGACTTCGAGCTCGAGAGCGTGCCGGTCAAGGCGGGCGGCCAGCTGCTCTGGCGCATCCGCTCGAGTGAAATCCCGCGCAAGCTCGAGCTCAGGCGCACGCAGGCGTACGCCTTGCTCGCGGCGCGGCGCGTCTTCGAGCCGATGCGCGGCTCCACCTTGTTCGAGGAGATCGACCTCGCGACGAACAAGCTGCTCGCCTTCGCGCAGCGGCCGGGTCGCGGCCCGAACGCGGGGCTCGCCGATGCGCAGCTCGAACAGCGCTTCTTGTATTTGCCGCACGCCCCCAAAAATTACGCGCAGAAGACCGAGGAGCTCGACGACCTGTTTCAGGCCGTTTCGGATTTGCGCCCGCTCTCCTTACTCTACCGCAGCGCGACCCGCGCCGACGAGGAGCGCATCACCATCCATCCCTACGCGCTCGTGCTCCACCGCGACTCCATCTATTGCGTCGGCTTCCACGTGGGCCGCGAGGAGATCCGCACCTTCGTGCTCGATCGCATGCGCGACACGCAGTGCGCGGTGACCGAGCGCTTCGAGCTGCCGCCGGACTTCGTCGTGGACGCCTATTTCCAGGGGGAGTTCGGCATCTGGCGCGACACGACGCCGCACAAGGTCGTGATCGAGTTCGACGCCCACGCGGCCGACTACGTGCGCATGCGCACCGTGCACGCGTCGCAGAAGCTCCAGAGCATCGCGGGCGGCGGCCTCCGGCTGACGATGACGGTCGGAAATCTCCTGCCCGTGGTGAGCTGGGTGCTCGAGTGGGGCGGCCGCGCGCGCGTCATCGAGCCGCCTGAGCTCATCGAGCGCGTCAAGGCCGAGCTCGAAAGCGCCCTCGGCCAGTACAAAGACGACAAAAAGGCGGTCTCGAAGCGCGCACCGCGCTGAGGCCGCTGCGCGACAAAACTGTCACAGCGGTTTTTGCACGGATGCCGCGGGGGAGGACTTGCGCGCTGCGACGGGGACTCTATGAGTTCGTCCCACCTGACTCGTGCTCGCCTTCCGGTCGAGCGCGCGCTCGGAACCACGGAGGAAATCGCATGGCTCTCGATCACTACGTGACGCTCGGACGTTCGGGCTTGCGCGTCAGCCCCTTGTGCCTCGGCGCGATGACGTTCGGCGAAGACCTCGGCTGGGGCTCGTCCGTCGAGGAATCCCAGCAGATCATGGGTCGCTACGTCGCCGCGGGCGGCAACTTCATCGACACCGCGAACTTCTACACGAAGAGCCACTCCGAAAAGATCATCGGCGACCACATCGGCCGCCACTCCGAAAAGCGCGATCGGCTCGTGATTGCGACCAAGTTCAGCGGTAATCTCTACCCGGGCGATCCGAACGGCGGCGGCTCGGGGCGGAAAGCGCTCGTGAGCGCCTGCGAGAACTCGCTGCGGCGACTACAGACCGATTACATCGATCTCTACTGGCTCCACATTTGGGACGTGAACACGCCGATCGAGGAAACGATGTCCGCGCTCCACGATCTCGTCCAGGCGGGCAAGGTCCGCTACGTCGGTGTCTCGGATACGCCGGCGTGGAAGGTCGCGCAGGCGAACCTCCTCGCCCAGTTTCGCGGCTGGTCTCCCTTCATCGGCCTGCAAATCGAATACTCGTTGCTCGAGCGTACGGTCGAAGCGGACCTCGTCCCCATGGCGCAAGAGCTCGGGCTCGGCATCACGCCCTGGTCGCCTTTGAAGAGCGGCGTCTTGTCCGGAAAGTACACGCGCGCGACGGCCGGCCGAGACAAGATCGATCGCGCCGCGTTCATGGCCGACCAGCTCAACGAGACGACCTACGAGCTCATCGACGAGCTCGAGCGCATCGCGAAGGCGCACGACAGCACCGTCGCGCGCGTCGCGCTCGCCTGGCTCAGAGCACGCCCGGGCGTGACCTCCACGATCATCGGCGCTCGCCGTGCGAGCCAGCTCGAGGACAACCTGAAGTCACTCGAGCTCGTGCTCGGGCCGGAGGAGACGGCCAAGCTCGACGCGCTGACCGAGCCGGCGCTCGGCTTCCCGCATGGGATGCTGGGCTATGCCGGCACCATCACCAACGGCGGGACGCGGGTGAACGGCGTCGAGCTTCCGGCGTCCGAGTTCGTGCTGCAACCCGGAGACAAGCCGTTCTGAACGGCCGTCTCAGCGCGGCGAGCGGTTCACGCGGTACTGCGCGAGCACGCGCTTCACGTACTCTTGCGTCTCCGGGAACGGCGGGATGCCGCCGTAACGCATCACGGCGCCTTCGCCGGCGTTGTAGCCCGCGATCGTGAGCTCGATGTCGCCGTTGAAGAGATTCGCGAGCACGCGCAGGTAACGCACGCCGCCGAAGATGTTCTGACGCGGATCGAAGATGTCGGTGACGAGCATGCGCTCGGCCGTCTCCGGCATCAGTTGCATCAAGCCGCGTGCGTTCGCGGGCGAGACGGCGCGCGGATCGAAGTCGCTCTCCACCTGAATCACGGCGCGGACCAGGCCCTCGGGGATCTGATACAGGGCGGACGCTTCCCGGATGTGATCGTCATAGCGCCCGTAGCGCGCGGGCGACGCGTCCGAGGGCATGCGCACGCGCGGGCGTTCCGCTTCCGTGCGCATCACGAGCTTGCCGTGAGTGGCCTTCGAGTTCGTGAAGCTGATGACACCGTCCGCCCCCACGGTCTTGTAGATGTCCGCTTGGCTCGGCCCGGCGAACGTCAGCGCCGCGGCAGGTACGGCCCCGAGCAGGGCCCAGCGCTTGGGATTCCGGGTCTCGGGAGAAGCCATGGCGTTCGGAAATGATAACGGCTCGCCCCCATGTGGGTGCAAGTAACCCGCGTGGACTAGCCCGGAAACGCCGTTCGGGCGCGCGCTATTCCAGCCGGCGCGCGGAGCGGAACGCTCAGTCTTCCGTGAGGTAGGTATAGCTCCGGAGCGACTCTTCGTAGTGCTGGAGGAGCGTGCGCATCTGCTCGTTCGTGATGCGGCCCTGGCTCACGGCGCGCTCGGCTTGGCGCCGCACGGCTTCGACCATGTTCTCGGGCTGGTACTCTACGTAGCGCAGCACGTCGGAGATGCTGTCGCCCTTGATGACGTGGCCGATCTGGTAGCCGTTGTCGGTGAGCTCGACGTGGATGGCGTTGGTGTCGCCGAACAGGTTGTGGAGGTCGCCGAGGATCTCCTGGTACGCGCCGTTCAAAAACATGCCGAGGAAGTAGCTCTCGGTGTCGCTCAGCGTGTGAACGGCGAGCGTGCTCTTCACGTCTTCCACGTCGATGAAGTGGTCGATCATGCCGTCGCTGTCGCAGGTGAGATCGGCCAGCGTCGCGGACACGGTCGGCTCTTCGTCGAGCCGATGGATCGGCATGATCGGGAAGAGGTGGTCGATGGCCCAGATGTCGGGCGCGGATTGGAACAGCGAGAAGTTACAGTAGTAGATCGCGCTCAGGTTCTTATCGAGGTGCTGGAGCTCTTCCGGCACGAACTTCAGGCGCTTGAGCGTCTGGTGGATCTTCTCGCAGCAGTTCCAGAACAGGCGCTCCACCTGGGCGCGCTCGCGGAGCGACAGGTAGCCGTACTTGAAGAGGCTCTGGGCCTCCTCCTTCGCTTGACTCGCGTCGTGGTAGCTCTCCTGCACGTTCTTCGGCTGGATGCCGCCGTACGTCTCGAACAGCTCCTTCAAGAGGCGATGGGCGTCGGGTCGCGGCTCCACGGGTTCGCCGAAGCGCACCTGACTCTGACCCACGACTTCGAGCACGAGCACCGAGTGATGCGCGGCGATCGCTCGGCCGCTTTCGCTCACGAGCGTCGGGACGGGCACGTCCGCCTTGGCGCACGCGGCTTGCACGTGGGACACGACGTCCGCCGCGTACTCCTCGAGCTGGTAGTTTTTGGACGCGTGAAAGTCCGTCTTCGAGCCGTCGTAGTCGACGGCGAGGCCGCCGCCGACGTCGAGGTAGCCCATCTTCGCGCCCATCTTCGCGAGCTCGACGTAGATGTTCGACGCCTCCTGCATCGCGTTCTTGATCGGGATGATGCTCGAGATCTGACTGCCGATGTGGAAGTGGAGGAGCTGCAGGCAGTCGAGCATGCCGAGCTCGCTCAAGCGATCGACCACTTCGACCATCTCCGACGTCGTGAGGCCGAACTTGGCGCGGTCGCCCGCCGAGTCCGCCCAGCGACCCACGCCGCGCGTCGTGAGCTTCGCGCGCACCCCGAGGAACGGCCGGATGCCGACCTTTTCGGAGGCCTTGATCACGATGTCGAGCTCCTCGATGCGCTCGAGCACGACGATGACCGTCTTGTCGAACTTCTGCGCGACGAGCGCGGTCTCGATGTACTTCTGATCCTTGTAGCCGTTGCAGATGATGAGCCCGCCGACGTCCTGCATCGCGGCGAGCGCAATCAAGAGCTCCGGCTTGCTGCCGGCTTCGAGCCCGAAATTCCACGCGCGGCCGTAGCGCACGATCTCTTCGACCAGGTGCCGCTGCTGGTTCACTTTGACCGGGAAGACGCCGCGATACGTGCCCGGGTATTCGTACTCGGTGATGGCCTTGCCGAACGCCTCGTTCAAGCGACGGATGCGATCCCCGACGATGTCCGAAAAGCGGATCAAGAGCGGCAACTCGAGCCCGCGCGCGCGAAGCTCGAGCGTGAGATCGTAGAGGTTGATGCACTGTTGCCGGTCGGGGTTCGGTGTGACCTCGACCTGCCCGCGCGCGTTCACCTGGAAGTACGGCGAACCCCAGCCGGTGATCTGATAGCGCTGCGCGCTTCGCTCCGGAGACCAGCCGACGGGCTGTTCGGAGACATTCGGCGCTCGCCGTGAAACATCCGTCGCTGCGTCCAATCCAGAAGCCATCAATTTCCCGCCGTGGATCGTCAAAGCCGTTCCTGGTTCGCTGTGCTAACTGAAGGGTGAAAATGCGCCGACCGCGGGGTCCGCCCGCGGTCTCGGGGTGGCGCGGACTATAGCGGATCTCGCAGGTTCTGCGACGCGGATCCGACGCCGCGCCCGCGGACATGGTGTCGTGCCCCCAGGCGCACACCGCCATGTGTCGCGAGCGCGGCGACGAGGCGCCGCGCGGGAGCTCGCAGCGCTTTTTTTCGCACTGTGTAGGGGTTCAGCCCGTGCGGGGCACTACCGCGCGGCGTTCACCGGAGCGAGGTGCGGAGGCGACCGTCGAAGGGCCCGCGCCTTTTCACCCCGAGGGCCAGAACACCTGGGGTAACGCGTCGCGCCGGAAGAGCGCCAGGAAATCCATCGAGAAGGCGACGGTGATGTGCACGAGAAAGCCGGCGTAAATGCTGCGCGTCCGCATCGCGAGCGAGCCGAGCACGATGCCCGCGACGATGGCGCCGTTGGTCTCGAGGTACGGCTTACCGTAATGAATCATGCAGTAGGGGACGGCCATCGCGAAAATCGCCGCCGACCCCAGCGTGCGCCGCAGCGCCCCTAGAAAAAAACCTCTGAAAAAGAGCTCGAGCGCGAAAAACTGCGCGCCGTACATGGCTTCCCACATGAGAAGGTCGGAGATGCTGCGCGAGCTCAGCTTGTAGAACGGGTAGTAGGTCCCGAAGTCGGGCTGGCTCGAAACGAGCAGCATTGCCGGGATCACGACGGCGAGGCAGACGCCGTAAATCCAGAGGTGGCTCAGGAAGCCACGGCCGCGGAGGCCCATGTCGAGGAGGCTGTCCTTCGGGAACAGGAGCTTCCAGAGCGGCAACGGCACGCACACGTAACCGAAGATGCGCGACCCCGCCCACCACGCGTAGCTGTAGAGCTCGTCGTAGCGTTGGAGCTTGATCCAGGCGTGACCTGTGCCCTCGAGGTCATGGAGCCACGGCCGGATCATCGTGTCGTAGACTTGGCGGCCGCCGTAATACTCCTGGAGGGTGAGGACGACGGCCACGATCGCGCAGCCGGCCGCGGGACGGTAATCGGGGCGGTCGCCCGCGAGCGCGCGCGTCTCCGCCGCTTCTGCGTCGACGACGCGCCAGGTGTCGCGGAAGAACCACCACACGAGCGGCGCGAGCGCCGCCAGGATCGGCACCGGGATCAGCGCCTTCACCGGCGGAAACGCGAGAATCGACTGGAAGTACGACGGTTCGGCGAGCCGTGTGAGCGGCAGCGCGACGAGGACCTCGGGGACTGGCATGAGTCGGGGACGCAGCCTACACGAGGCTCAGCTCGAGACTAGAGCGGGCGCTCGCCGGAGCCGTGCCAATGAACGGTCCTTGCCGAGCACCACCATCACCTCGAAGAGGGGCGGGCTCGCCGAGCGGCCCGTGAGCGCGACGCGCGCGGGCTGGGCGACGTCCTTGATCGCGAGGTTCCGAGCCTCCGCCCAGGTTCGCACGGCCCCCTCGAGAGCGGTCGCATCCCACGTCTCGTGGCCGGCGAGCGCCGAGGCGAGCTCGACGAGGCGAGCGGCGCCCGCGGCGTCGAGCAGCTTGTCGCGCGCCTTCACGTCGAGCTCGGGCGGCTCGCGGAAGTAGAAGTCGAGGTCCGAAGCGGCGTCCTTGTACGTGCGCGCGCGCTCGCGGACCCCCGGCACGGCGGCGAGCAGCGTGCGCGCGTTCGGATCGGCGATGCCGCGCTCGGCGAGGAACGGACGCACGTTCTCGGCGTAGGCCTCGAGCGGCGTGAGCTCGGGACGCTTGAGATGCTCGAACGCCACGTCGGCGAATTTCTTGTCGTCGAACTTGCCGTCGCTCTTGTTCACGTGATCCCACGAGAATTTCTGCACGAGCTCGCTCAAGCCGAAGATCTCCTGATCGCCCGCGGACCAGCCGAAGCGCACGATGTAGTTGAGGACGCCCGCGGGCGGGTAGCCGCGATCGCGGTATTCCTGCACCGAGACGGCCGTGTGGCGCTTGCTGAGTTTGTCGCCCTTCGGCGACAACATCATCGGCAGGTGCGCGAATTCGGGCGGCTGCCAGCCGAGGGCGCGATAGATCAGGATTTGCTGCGGCGTGTTGCCGATGTGATCGCGCGCCCGCGCGACGAGCGTGATGTCCATCAGGTGATCGTCGATGGTCGCGGCGAGGTTGTAGAGCGGGTAGCCGTCCGTGCGCACGAGCACGAAATCCTGCTGCGCGGCGTTCGGGGTCGTGATGTGGCCGAACACCTTGTCGACGAACTCGGTCGCGCCCTCGTGCGGTGATTTGAAGCGCACGACGTACGCCAGGTCCGGTTGGTCGGTGCGGTTACGACAGGTGCCGGGATAGACGAACTGCGCCTTGGGGTTACGCGCCTTGAGCTCCTCGCGCTGGCGATCGAGCTCCTCCTTCGTGCAGTAGCAACGGTAGGCGTGTCCGCCCGAGATCATCCGCTCGACGTGCTCGCGGTAGATCGCCTTGCGCTCGCTCTGGAAGTACGGCGCGTACGGGCCGCCGACCTCGGGGCCTTCGTCCCAATCCATGCCGAGCCAGCGAAACGCGTCGAGGATCGCGCGCACGCTCTCGATGCTCGAGCGCTCCTGATCCGTATCTTCGACCCGGAGCACGAAGACGCCCCCTTGGCTCTTGGCCCAGAGCCAGTTGAATAGGGCGGTTCGCGCTCCACCGATGTGCAGGTATCCGCTCGGCGACGGAGCGAAACGCAGGCGCGGCTTCATGGCGCGGGCGCGTACCACCGGCAGTGCGAAGCGTCACCTGCTGCTTCGCGCCCGGGCGGCCGCGGCGGCGGCAGCGGCATTTAAGGCTGCCCGGACGAGAATCGTGGTTTCGGTGATTTTCGGTATTTGCGACGATCCGGCGCGGCTGCTAGAAGCGGCTCCCCCGGCACCGCCCGGCCGGTCGAGGAACACCATGAGTAAGTCGCCTTTAGCGTCCGTGAAGGACCGCTTCGAGAACAAAGAGAAGCTGGTCGCCGCCGTCGAGAAGCTCGCCACGAAAGACCTCTGGGTCGATCGCGTGAACTCGACCAAGGGCCTCGCCAAGGTTTCGAACGCGAAGCTGATGCGTTTGCACACGCTGCTCACGCAGGCCAAGGAGAGCTTCGGCACGCGCGACAAGCTGATCGCGTCGATCGCCGAGCTCGCCCAGCGCAGCAAGGACAAGGGTTACGCCGAGCGCCTCGGCGACTACCCGCTTCCCCGTCTGCTCGATCTGCATCGCTCGCTCTCGCGCTCGAGCAAGCGCGCCGCGGCCGAAGCCAAGGCGCCGAAGGCCGCCGCGAAGCCGAAGAAGGCCGCCGCGCCGAAGGCCGAGAAGCCCGCCGCCGCGAAGGCGACCGCGCCGAAGGCGGAGAAGGCCGAAGCCGCGTCGCCGAAGGCCGCCGCGAAGAAGCCGGCGAAGAAGTAAACAGCGCGCGCACCGGTCGAGCCGTCGACTCGACGGCTCGACTCCGCGCTGCCCGACTCACGCCACGCGTGTCCGCGCTGCGACGGACACGCGCCGGCTCGTTACCAGCCTTTTTCGGCGACGAAGCGATTCGTGAACGTCGCGCTCTTTTCGTAGGAGCGCTTGAGGTCGTCCATCATGCGCTGCTCGAGCATGCCGCCGATGACGAAGACGCGCGCGACGACGGTGCCGTCCACGATGCGGCGACAGCGCGTGTCGTCGATGGGCTCGGTGCGGAACGCGAGCTCGACCGTGACTTTGTCGCCGAGGACGTTCGGCTTCACGCGGGCTTCGTAGCGATTGGTCGCGCGCTCGAACACGCCGCGCTCTTCGTAGCCGGCGCCGTCGCCGATTGCGGCCTTGAGCGGTCCCGGCAAATCGGCGATCGGCGGCGTCGCTTTCACCCAGCGCCGCACGCGTCCTTCCTCGTGCTTTTGCTCGAGCTCGCGCCACTCCGAGAAGTGAAGCTCGTCGTAAAATAGACGGCGGTTGTACTCGGCGTCGAAGAAGACCTTTTCCCAGAACGTGAGCTGGCTGCAGTCGAAGACGTTCTCGACTCGGAAGCTAGGCATGGCCGGCGGGACCATAGTACGATGACGCGCATGCAGGAAGCTGCCCTTGGGCGGGGACCCGCCCGCGAAGGAGCGCGGCGGCTCCCGAGCTTCGGCGCCCAAGCCCTGCTCGTCCTGCGGAAGGATCTCACGATCGAAGCCCGTACGGGCGAAGTCGTGGTCACCAGCAGCTTTTTCGCGGTGCTCCTCGTGGTACTCGCGTCGCTCTCGCTTTTCGGCGGTCCGGGCATGGCGCGCGTGGTCGCGTCCGGCGTGATCTGGCTCTCGATTACGTTCGCGGCCGTGCTGGCTCTCGGCCGCACCTGGCAGCGCGAGCGCGAGGAGGGCGCGCTCGACGGCCTGCTGGTGTCGCCTCTTTCACGGAGCGCCCTCTTCGTCGGCAAGCTGCTCGGCATTCTGATTTTTCTCTGTCTCATCAGCCTGGTGGTGATTCCGCTCACGGCCCTGTTCTTTTCGCTCGACCTCGACCGTTACGGCGGGGGGCTCGCCTGTATCGCGCTCGCCGCACTCCCGGGCGTCGCTGCCGCGGGCACGCTGTTCGGCTCGATGACCGTACGCACGGGGGCGCGCGATCTCCTGCTCGCCATCGTCCTGTTCCCGTTGCTTTCGCCCACGCTGCTCTCCGCCGTCGCCGCCACGCGCGAGCTCCTCGGCGGCGCGCCGCTCGTCGAGCTCACCGACTTCCTGCGGTTGATGGTGGTGTTCGACATCGTCTTCACGGCGGGCGGCGTCGCCCTTTTCGGGACGCTCGTCGAGCGCTAGGCTCGAGGTCCGGAACGCGATGACCACGGCGGTTTTCGGCGGCAGTTTCGACCCGCCGCACGTCGCGCACCTGCTGGTCGCAAGCTACGTGCTCGCGGTCGGGGAGTGTGAGCGCGTGCTCGTCGTGCCGGTTCGGGACCACGCGTTCCAAAAGCCGCTCACCGCCTTCGAGGAGCGCGTCGAGCTCTGCCGAGCGTGCTTTGCCGAGCTCTCGAGCGTGGAGGTATCGACGCTCGAGGCCGAGCTGCCGAGCCCGAACTACACCGTAACGCTGCTCGAGCGTCTGCACGCCGACCGCCCCGGCGAAGCGCTGCGCTTGATCATCGGGAGCGACGTGCTCCCCGAAACCGAGCGCTGGTACGCCTTCGAGCGCGTGAAGGAGCTCGCTCCGCCCTTCGTCGTCACGAGGCGCGGCTTCGAGCGTCCCGAGCTCGGCCCTCCGCTCCTGCCCGAAGTCTCCTCGACGCGCGTGCGCGAGCTCCTCGCTCGGGTCGCCGACCCCGACGCCCGGCGCGAGCTCGCTTGGCTCGTCCCGAAACGCGTCCTCGACCTCGTCGCCGCGCGCGGGCTCTATAGGATTTCCGCCTAAAAACGGCGTTGCTCGCGCCAGGGTGGTAGTCTCGAGGCCATGGATCTGCGCACGCGCACGTCGCTCTTTTGCGGCGTGCTCGCGCTGACCATCGCGGTGTCCATCCTCCTGCGCGGGCGCGTCCGGCGGCCGCAGGTCTACTTCGCGGCGCTCGCCGCGGACATCGGCCTCTGGTACCTCGCCCAGTGGCTCTACCACGTGGTGCGGAGCGACCTCTGGGCGCGCTTCACCTCCGTGCTCGCGGTGCTGTTGCCGCAGTTCGCCGTGCAATTTTTCGGCGCCATCCTGCCGGACAGTGAACGGCCGTCGTCGCTGCCGCGCGTGACGTTCTTCGCCGGCATCCCGATGCTGATCTTCGTGCTCACGCAGCACTCGAACGGCATCGTGCGCACCGCCGTCTTCATCTACGTCTTCGGGCTCATCTCCGCCGGGCTCGGCTCGCTCTGGCGGCGCGGAGAGCGGAGCGGGTCGCGGGCCGTGAAGCGCCGCGTGCGCTTCCTCGTGCTGATCGGCGCGCTGGCGGCGGCCTTCAGTTTGGCGGACTTCTTGTGGTTCATCGGCGCGCCGCTGCCGCCGGTGAGCGCGGTGCTCGCGATCGTGTTCCTGTTCGTGCTGTCGGAATCGCTCATCCGCGAGCGCCTCGTCGACCTCTACGACGTGCTCGTGAAGCTGCTCGTCTCCACGGCGCTGGCGTTCTCCCTTGCCGGCATTTTTTACGTGTTCGTCGTGCTCTTCGGCGGGTTCGAGGTGATGTACCTCGGCGCCATTTTGGCCGCGATCGTGATTCTCGTGCTGTTCGAGCCGCTGCGCGAGCGCGCCGAGGGCTACGTGAGCCGCGTCTTCTTGCGCGAGCGCGTGGACCTCGAGCGCTCGGTGTCGCGCGCGCGCGCCCGGCTGGTTCACGTGCTCCAGCTCGGCGAAATGCAGGAGATCGTGATGACGGCGCTCGAGGGCTCCCGCCGCGCGACCGGTTCCGCGCTGTACTTGCGCGATCCGGGCGGCTCCGACTTCGCGCTCGCGACGTCGTTCGGCCCGCCGGCTCCGGCGCGGGTCGAGTCGGCAACCGCGGGGCCGCTCCTCGAGCGCCTCGAGAAGATCCCGAGTCTCTCGCTCGAGGAGCTCGGCGTGCGGATCGAGGAGCAGCGGCGGTCCGGGCAGCGCCGCGAGGCGGACTCCGACCAGCGCCTCCTAGCCGCGGCCGAGGTGTTCGGCCCGTTCAAGCAGGCGGCGGTGCTCGCCATCAGAGGCGAGGATCGCGAGCTGCGCGGCCTCTTGCTCGTGATCGACGACCGAGCGAAAGATGCCTTTCCGCCCGATGATCTCGCGGTGCTGGAGCCGCTCGCTTTGCAAATCGGCGTCGTGATCGAGAACTCGAAACAGTACCGCCGCATGCAGGAGCGCGACCGTTTGACGGTGCTCGGTCAGATGGCGGCCGGCCTCGCCCACGAAATCAAAAACCCGCTCGGGGCCATCAAGGGCGCGGCGCAGCTGCTCGGCGACGCGCGTAGCGCCGAGCACCTCGGGCCACCTGAACGCGAGTTCCTCGGCATCATCCTGGAGGAGGTGGAGCGGCTCGACCGCGTGGTCGGCTCGGTGCTCGACTACGCGCGGCCTTCGAAGGGCGACGTCGGCGCCATCGACGCGAATGCAGTCGTGCGCGGTACGCTGAAGCTCCTGGCCTCCGATCGCGCGGAGGTTTCGGACGCGCGCGTGGATCTCGAGCCGGACCTGCCCCGCGTACGGGCGGACGCTGAACAGCTCCGCCAGGTCCTGATCAATCTCATCCGAAACGCCTCCCAGGCCATGGGGCTCGGCGGCACCGTGTACGTGAGCACCCGCAAGCGGGAGCAGCGCCACCCGGGCGAGCGGGAGCCGACCACCTCCGTCGAAATCGCCGTGCGCGACGAGGGGCCGGGCATCGCCCCCCAGGTCATGAAGAACCTATTCGTCCCCTTCGTCACCACCAAGGATCGCGGAACCGGCCTCGGGCTCGCCATCAGCCAGCGCGTCATCGCCGAGATTGGGGGGCGCATCGACGTAGCAACGCGCCCCGGCCTCGGCTCCACGTTCACCGTGATTCTGCCCGTGGCACCCGATGCGGCCGCCGAGCCCGTGATCGACTCCGCCGGAGGGCTCCTGTCGGCCGCGCTCGGCGCCGCCTCTACCGGTCTCGACTCGCCGGCCAGCGTGGGCGAAGCTCGGGTGAACGGCCGTTCTAGGGACTGAGATCTCGCGTTGAGGAGCGTGCCGGGATAGGCTCCGAATGAAGAGCCACGTCGAGCGACCCAAGATGGTGAGTCCCCGCAAGAACGAAAAGTCGGGCGAGCTAGGCCGCCGCTATGCGCTCCGTTTCGTGTCGGGCAAGTACCAGGGGGGAGAATTCCCCTTGGCCGAGGGCGAGGAGGTCGTGGTCGGCCGCTCGAGTGACCTCGACATGGTGCTCGTCGAGGAAATGGTGTCGAGGAAGCATGCCGTGTTCCGCCTCCAGGGCGGCGTGCTGACCGTCGAGGACCAGGGCTCGACCAACGGCACGTTCGTGAACGGCGAGCGCATCGAAAAGGCGACGTTGAACGAGGGCGATCGCGTGCTCATCGGCACGAGCATCCTGCGCGTCGTGGGGTCGGACGCGACCGCAGCCGGCGACGCTCGGCGCTCCTTGCTCGACAACGCCACGCAAAAGGCTTCGCGCCCGCGCACGAACGAACCGGTCGCGAGCGCGGAGCCGCCGCGCATGAGCGGTAGCCTCGAAGAGATCCCGCTGCCGGATCTGATGCAGCTCTTCTCGACTTCGAAGAAGAGCGGCGTGCTCGTGCTGCGCAACGCCGAGAGCACCGGGCGTCTCTACCTGGAGCAAGGGCGCATCCGCCACGCGGAGATCAACACGAGCCCCGAGCTCCAGCCGGCGAAGGCGGTGTACCGATTGCTCGGCTTCACTCGCGGCCAATTCGCGCTCGATCCGCCGGATGATCGCACCTTTGCCGAGCCGCTCGATCTGAGCGCGACGGAGGTCTTGATGGAGGGCTTCCGCCAGCTCGACGAGCTCGGCACGCTGGGCGAGCGGCTGCCCCCGCACGACGCCGTTTTGAGCCTGCCGAAGACCCTGCCCGGCCGGCTGCGTGAGCTTCCGCCCGAGGATCTCGACTGGCTCGAAATAGCCTTCCGTGGTCGCACCTTCGGCGGCGCGCTCGATGCCGCTTCAGGGTCGGACCTCGAAACCTCGCGGGCCCTCTTGGGCCTGATCGATCGCGGCTGGCTCAGCGCGGGGTGAGCGGGCGCGCGTCAGCCGCTTGACGGTGGACGCCTCGAGCGTCTTGATCTTGGCACGGGCGCCGTGGGGCTCCGCTGTCCGTTCTCCTGGTTTTTGGCGCCAATGCAGCAAACGGCGAGTGGCATGTGCGTTGCTTGTCAGGGCACATCCGCCGCCCCAGTGGGAGAGTAGCCGTGAACTCTTTCTCGAGTCCCAGCCCCGCCGTCCTTCTCGATACCTTGCCGCCGCCGGATCCTGCCGCGGCCGGCGGGACCTTTCTCGTGCTGCAGAGCGATCCACGGCGGGAGCACCTGATCGCGACCGCCCTCGCGGGCACGGCCGCCGAGTTTTTGACGCCCAACTCGCCGGAAGCGGTGGAGCGCATGGTGGCGCGAGCGGCTCCCGACGTGCTGGTGCTCGATCGCTCGATGCACGAATGGGCGGCGCTCTGCCGCCTGCTGAAGTCCGGTCCCGCGCACACGATCCCGATCGTGCTCGTGGATTGGGAAGGCGGCGGAGAGCTCGCGGCGGTGGAAGCGCTCGAGGCGGGAGCCGACGAATACGTCGGCAATCCGTCGCACACGCTCGAGCTCTGCGCGCGCATCAACAACCAGCTGCGTCACAAGCGCCGCATGGATACGCTGAAGCGGCTGCGCGCCGAGCGCGACAGCTGGCGCTTCGATGCCACGCTCGACGCCCTCACGAGCGTGCTCAACCGCAAGGCGCTGGATCGCGCTCTCCAGCAGCTCGAACACGACGACGCCGAACAGAGCCTCGTCTTCCTCGACGTCGACCATTTCAAGGAAATCAACGACGGCTACGGCCACGCCGTGGGCGACCGCGTGCTCGCGGCGCTCGGTAGGCTCTTGCGCGACCACGTGCGGCCGAACGACGTCGTGGGGCGTTATGGCGGTGAAGAGTTCGTCGTCGTGCTGCGGGGTGCGAGCCCCGAAGCCGCGCGCCGCGTCGCCGAGCGCATCCGCCAGTCGATTTTCGCCTGCGACATCACCGGACTCCCACGGCGTGTCACGGTGAGCGCCGGCGTTGCGCCGCGCGCCGTCGGCGAGAGCATCAGTGAGCTCATCGGTCGCGCGGATCTCGCGCTCTACGCCGCCAAGCGTGCCGGGCGAAACCGCGTGCTGCTCGCGCCGACCGCTTCGCCGTTGCCCGATACTTTCCGCTCGGCGCCGCCGGACACGCTGGTTCGTTCGCTCCCGCGCCCGGAGCGCGCGCCGGAGCTCGAAGTGGGCCACGCCGGCGCGGAGTGAGCGCGTCGTCGGCCGCTTCGACTAGTACGTCCCTTTAGTACGTCCCTTTTTGCGAGGGCGACGGCAAAAGTCCGTACGTCTGAGCCGTGAGCCACAAGAAATCGGGGACCGATTTGTAGTTCTGGAGCTCGTAGGCAAAGTGGTTGTCGCTCGTGCGCAGCGGCGTGCACGACGCATCCTGATTTTGGTCGCACGCCACGTTGACTACGACCGAGCCGTTGTCGTTGATCTTGCGGATCGCGGGATCCACCGCGACCATCGGCGTGCCGTCGGGCTGCCGCATCACGACCGCGTGACCGAACGGCTTGTAGCCGGCGGCGTGCGGCGGGTTGCCGTCGCTGCCGTCGCTCGCCGGGTAATTCGCGGTGTCGAGCACGTAACCCTTGGCAGTGAGCTCGTTCGCGTATTCGAGCACGCGCGCGGCGATGCCCTTTTCGACGAGCTTCCCGCCGTCGCAGTTCGGGCCCTTGCCGTAGAAGCACTCCTGTCCGTACGACGACGCGTGGTAAACTTGCCCGGACACCGGGTCTTCCCACTCGATCTGCTGTCCGAGCTCGGGGTCGGCGTTCGCGCCGTCGCGATAAAGGCGCAACATGTCCAGCCACTGGGTCTTCTCGTTCGCCTTGATGTAGGCGACCGTCCAGGCGATCAGGAACTTCTGGACCTCCCAGCCGATCTGGGGGTCTACCGCGGCGCTGTTGGCCGGTGCGATGGGCGCGAGCGGGTCGTCGTCGAGCACGTTCGTGCACGCGTTCCGTCCGAGGCTCGAGTAGCAAATCTCGGGGGAGCTCGGCCAGAGGCTCGGCCAACCGAGCGCCTGCGCCGGGTAGAGGCGCGCGTTCGGGTCGAGGCTCACGTCGCCGTTCACGTCCGTGAGCGGGTTGCCGCGCGAGTCGGTGGCGACCCGCGGCGCGAGGATCTCGCGGTCGCCGGTGAGCCCGTTCGCGATGGCGCGGCGGAACGCGTCCGGCACGATGTCGGCCATGCCGACCGCGCGGAAACGCGCGTCGTAGAAGTCGCGACGCGACTGGCTCACGAAGCGATCCTCGGATTCCGAAAGGAGCAGCGCCACGTTCACCTTGTCGTAGTAGGAGCCGGCGTTCTCCGTGTATTCGACGTCGAAGTCGCCGTTGTCGTCCGAGAGCGCGTTTTCGAGGGGGTGTCCGCCGAAGCCGACGTCCTTCAGGTAGCCGGTCGTTCCGTTCGGGATCACGAGGATGGGCGGACCGTTCGGCGGGTTGTCGTCGGGGTCGCTCGCCGAGTGCAGCACCGGATCCTGAAACACGGAGTTCCGGTAATAGTGTTGTCCGGGCTCGGGCCGCGCGAGCTCGCGCGTGAAGTGGTCCATGATCACCGTTGCGGCGATCATCTCGTCGGGCGCCTGACTCGCGACGATCTGCGGCCAGAGGCTGTCGACGCTGTAGCCCTGGCTCACGGCGAAGTCGTTGTAGATCGACTTCATGAACCCGAGCGCCGCGCCCGTGTGCATGAGCTTCTCGTTGTAGCGGGTAAACGAGCGATCCGCGGCCGAGAGGATGCTGAAGGTCGTGCGATCGCGCCGGAAATTGTCGAGGATATGTCGTGTTTCCTGGGTCGTGATCAGGAAGTTTGCCATCTCGTAAGGGTCGCCGCCGTTGTCGTGGCGATAGACGGACACGTTACCGAGGTCGGCCCAGGTGTCCGTGGCGAACGCGTAGGGCACGCGCGTGCGGCCCGACGGATCGACGCTGGGCCCGCCGCGATAGGGGCCGTTGTTGAGCTCCTGCGTCGTCGGGGCGCGCAAGCTCGTGTACGGCACGTAGTCGACCTGCTGCTCGCGGCACTTGCTCGTCTGTCCGTCGACCGCGACGACGTGCCCGTCGAGCACCGGATCCCAATTGCCGTCGACGTCCGAATTCCAGGTCGCGGGCGGCTCGGGCGACACCGGGTAGCAGTTGCCGATGAGGCCGTAGGCCTTCTGCAAGTTCGAGTAGTGGAAGTTGTTGACGCCCGAGGTGAGGCCCGCGGCGCGCACGCCGTACTGGATGCCGAGGAGCCCGCCGAACGTATCGGTAGCCACGGAAATGCCCGTCCCGACCGAGGTGCCCGCGTTGAAGTGCGAGTCGGTGTAGACCGACGTGGTATCGCCGTAGAAGAACCGGGCGGCAGCGAAGTCCGTGACGCCGAGGCCGAGCATGTCCTGCGACGTTTCGCCCGGGTAATCCATCACGGTCGACTGCATGAACATCCAGATGAGCTGCGACTGCTCTTCGTCCGTGACCGGATCGAAGTAGCGCGGCCCGACGCAGCTCGATCCGTCGCTCACCGCGTCCTTGCACTGGGTCGTGACCGAGCCGTTCTTGGTTCGGAGCTGCCAGTATTGCGGGCGATAGAAGAGCGGCGCGGCGCTGCTCACGAAGTTGTGCCGAAGGCCGATCGAGTGGCCCATCTCGTGCGCGAGGACGCCGTAGTGATAGCGGCGCCGCACGTAATCGAACATGCGCGCGTTGCGGTCGGCGGTGTCCGAGGCCGTCTCGCTCGCGCCCGGGGGGAATTTCTGCGCCATGATGGCGGCGAGGCCGGACATCGACGACGGCTCGGGCGCCTCGTCGACGATGCAAGCGCCGCGCGCCGCGAGCGCATTCTCACGCATCTCGCTCAAGCGAGCGCGCATCTGGGGGTTATTGAACGCGAGCGGCGAAGCGGCTTTCAAGAGGTCGCCGCCGACGGGCGCCACGCCCGCGATGCCGGCGATCTGGAGCATCGGCGTGTTCAGCAGCGCCGTCTCCACCGGCGTGCCGCGCCCCATGGCGAGCGTCGCCGCTTCCTTGGCGAGCGCGGGCGAGGGGACGACGGAGCTTGCCGCCACGTCGAGCACGCGAGCTTTCGCGGTGTTCATCAGCTGCACGACCTCGTCGGACGGAGTCACCGACGCGAGCTTCGCGAACGACTTCACGTCGATGTTGGTGGCCGCCGCGAGCCGCTCGTCGATTTGCGCTTTCGTCATCGTCGGAAGCGCGCCCGCGCCCGCGAGCTTGGCGGCGGTCGCGAAATTCTGAACGTACTGGCCGTTCGTGATCTGCGACGTGGGAAGCTCGCCGTTCACGTACCTGACGAGGTCGACCAGGGTCTGCGCCGCCAGGTCGGTGACGTGGGTCCAGATGTTCATCGACCCCGCCACCTTTTCTCCGGTGAGCGGGTCGTCGGCGTCCACCATGATGCCCCAGGGGCTCGGTGTCTGCGGATTCTCGATCGCGTCGACCAGGTGGTAGCGGATGTCGCCGAGGCGCGGCGCGAGGCCGCGCGGGCCGCACGCCGGGTGGTCGCTGTCCTCGACGGGGTCGTGGCAAAGCGTCAGGACGGGCGGCATCGACGCGACTTCGCCGATGGCGAGCGTGCTCGGATCGTCGGGGTTGCCGCGCGCCGCCGCGAGGGCGGACGCGGCGTTCTTCGCGTCATCGACGCAGCTCGGGGCGCCCCAGCCGCGGGTGCGCTGGCAGGCGTGGAAGTCGCGCGAGATCGCGACGGCCTCTTCGTTGTCGTCCTGCTGGCCGTGCCACATCGGATACATGGCGTCGCAGTTCGTGCCGCCGACCTTGCGGCACTCCGTGAGACGCGAGGTCTGCACCGAGGTCTTGAGCGCAAGGTCCCACTCCTGCACGGCCCAATCCGTCGGCTCGAAATAGCTCGTATCGCCCGTGAGGTACCAGGGGATGGTGACCGCCTGCCGTTGCATGAACGGCAGCGTGCACTTTTGATTGAAGACGTCGCAGCGCGAGCCCGGGCCTGCTTGCTCGCACTCGTCCGCGGTGCCGTTGCCGTCTTGGTCGCGATTCGGATCCGCGTCGGGATTGCCCGTCGGCGTCGCGGTCGTCTGCTCGGTGTCGCAGGCGATCGGCCCCGTCATGTTCACCGGATCCGCATAGTAGTGGCTGCGGTCCCAGAGGTTGTAACGCGAGATGAAGCGGTGCCAGTTCGTGTCGACCTGTCCGTAGCTGCGATCGTAGCCCTGGCGCTCGTTGTTGAAGGCGCCGAGCATCTGGAAGCGAATACCGTCCTCGTCCGCCGGCTCGTAGTCATGATCGACGATTTTGCGGAACGACTCGCGGATCGTGAGCTGCGCGGGGTTGCAGTTGCCGGCCGGCGCCGTTCCGCCCTGGAACGCGCCGTCGAGCCAGCATGCGGGCACCGTGTCGACGTCGATGCCGAGGCTCGACACGTCGACCATTTGCGGCGTCGCGTACACCTTGTTCGTAACGTCGAAATAGCCGCTCTCGGCCTGGAAGACCGGCGCGTCGGGATCGGACGGATCGAGCACCGTGTAGCTCATCGGCTCGTAGCTGACGCCGCCGTAAATCCCGGTCTGCGCGAGCGTGTCGTAGTCGTAAGCGTCGGTGACGAGGTTCTTCGACCAGTCGACGCGCATGAACTGCCGCTCGTACCAGGGCCGATCCGTGGTGTTCTCGACCACGATGTTCAGCGGCTCGCCCGTCGTGGGATTGTAGTCACGCTTGACGTCGAAGTGACTCGTGATGGCGTAGCTTGCGACGATCTGCCCGGCGCGCGTCGGTAGGCCGGCGCCGTCCACGCTTTGACCGGTCGCGTCCGTGCCCGCGATGCGCTCGTAGGAGAGCCGCGCGTTCAACGCGTTTTCCGTGATCTCCCAGCGGATACGCGAGAGTGGCTGACCGTACGTCGCCGTGAAGAGGCCGTCCTGGCCCGCGCCGTAATCGACGTGGATCACCGTGCCGCGCTTGTAAAACTCGGGGTCGTCGCTCTCGTCGTCGAGCTTGCCGACGAAAAAAGCCTTGTCGAGCGCGTCCGGCTGCACCCGATTGATGGGCGCGCGCTCCTCGGCACAGCTCCCGAGCAAGGGGACCGAGAGCAGGGCCAAAGCAAAAGAAGAGACGAGACGAGAGGGAAGCTTCATGGCTCCTCCGAGAGGGGAGCCGAAACGATAGCCGTCCGAAGGCCCGCTCGCTACCCGGCCGTCAGCGCG
This sequence comes from Polyangiaceae bacterium, assembly GCA_025936045.1. Classification (GTDB taxonomy): domain Bacteria; phylum Myxococcota_A; class Polyangia; order Polyangiales; family Polyangiaceae; genus PMG-095. The sequence continues at coordinate 59,729 of JAICUB010000005.1, forward strand.
GCGCGTCGGGGATCCTTCGGTCAGCGCTTGGTTCGGACTTCGACAGCGCGCGCGTGCGCCTCGAGGCCCTCGACGCGCGCGAACGCGGCAATCGCTTCAGCCTGCACGGCGAGCGCCTCGCGTGTGTATTCAATTATAGAGCTCCGCGAGACGAAGTCGTAGACGCCGAGCGGAGAGGCGTGACGAGCTGCACCCCCAGTCGGCAACACGTGCGAGGGGCCCGCCACGTAATCGCCCGCGGCCTCGGGTGTACTCGAGCCCACGAATAGCGCCCCGGCCGCGCGAATCCGCGCTGCGAGTGCCCGCGCGTCGCGCGTCTGAACGGCTACGTGCTCGGCCGCGAGCTCGTTTGCGACGGCGGCGAGCGCTTCAATCGAGCTCACGACGAGGGCGGCCCCATGCTCCCGCAGCGAAACTTCAGCGATGCTTCGCCGCGGCTGAGTGGCAAGCTGCGCGGCGAGCTCCCGTCGCACCGCGTCCACGAGCTCGGGGCTGGTCGTCACGAGCAGGGGATAGGCGGCCTCGTCGTGCTCCGCCTGTGAAAGTAGGTCTGCCGCGACGATGGCAGGCTCGGCGGTGTCGTCCGCGACTACCAGGATTTCACTCGGACCCGCGATGCTGTCGATCGACACCTCCCCGAACACGAGCCGCTTGGCCGCGGCGACGTAGATGTTGCCGGGGCCGACGATTTTATCGACCTGGGGAACGCTCTCGGTGCCATAGGCGAGCGCGGCGATCGCTTGTGCGCCGCCCGCATCGAGCAACGCGTGCACGCCCGCGAGGTGACACGCGGCTCGCACGTCTGCGCTCGTGTCCGGTGACGCGACGATGATTTCTTTTACGCCGGCGACGGCCGCGGGGATCGCCGCCATGAGGACGCTCGACGGGTACCGCGCCTTGCCGCCCGGCACGTACACACCGACGCGCGCGAGCGGCAGCACGCGGCTGCCGAGCCGCACGCCTCGCTCTTCGTATTCGAAGCCGAACAGGCCCTCGCGTTGCCGTTCGTGGTAGCGGCGGACGCGCTCCGCCCCGAGCTCGAGTGCCGCGCGCACTTCCGTATCGAGCCCGGCGAGCGCCTCCGCGCCGCCGTAGTCGCGCACGAAAAAGCGCTCCGGGCGCCGCCCTTCGAAGCGCTCGACCCAACGCGCTAGCGCTCGGTCGCCGTCTTGCTTCACCGCGTCGAGGATCTCGCGCACGGCGGGCTCGACGCGTCCGAGGTCGGCTTCCCCGCGGCGCCGGAGCGCGGCGAGCAACGTGTCGAACTCGGCCGTGCCTTCCACGACCGCTCTCAAGAGCTCGCCCTCGGCACTCACGTCCAGTGCCCTGCCTTGGCCGCAGCGGGATCGTATTCACGAATGCGCGGGCCGAGCGCCTCGCGGAACACTTGCTCGTCTTCACCGTCGACGTCGCGATCGGGGAAGTTTTTCGCGACTTCCATGCCGATCGCGAGAATGCGCAAGAACGTCGCGAAGCTCGAAGCGCACAGGCGCGGCTTCCAGGTCTCCGTGCCGCTCATCGCAGTGAACACCGGGCAATCGCCCTCGGCGTCCGGGCTCCCGACGTCGAGAAAGTACGGATCGCCGAGGAGCGCGCTGTGAGCGATGACGACCCACGCCGGACGCCAGCCCGAGGGTGGCGGACCTGAGCGCGTCGAGCCGTCTTCGGAAAGCGCGAAGCCGCGCTGCTCTTCCAACAGCCGCTCCGCGGGGACGAGGCGCACCCGTTCGGCGGGCGTCCGCGTTTCGACGTCCAGCGGGTCGGCTGCGAGCAAGAACTCACGAAACCGGCGGGGAAGGCGCAACGCCGAGCGCAACGCGTCCACACGCGCCCGTTCGGCCTTACCGAATTGGGCCGGTAGAACGCGGCTCTCGAAAGAGGCTTTGAGCGCTTGTAACGATTCGGCGAGATCGCTGTCCACGACGCCGGGACCTCAGGGCGTGCGGCGCGGCGAGCGCCGGTGAAGCTTCAGGGCAATAAGGCTCCTTTTTACTGCCGTTTGCCGCAGAAGCAAGCCGTTCTCAGGCCGGCCCGCGAGCCCGCGGTCTCGGAGCCTCAGAAGGCGTAGCGGAGGGCGGCGCTCCCCACGAGAGCGATGGGTGGATCGCCTCCCCGGTCGCGAGTGAGGCCCTTGCCGTAGCTTCGGATGCCGCCATGGACCGCGAGCGCCAGGTGCGGATTGACCTGGTACCACTCGAAGCCGAGCTCGCCGTCGAGGTAGAGGTTCGGCTCGTCGGCGTTCGGAAAGCCGTAGACCGAGAGTACGTTCTGCTCGGAAACGCGGGCGAAGCCGGCGCTCCCTTGCGCGAGGATCGCGAACACGCGGCCAATCGGCACCGTGAAGCGGAGGCCGGCGCCTGCGCCGTAATGGTAATACGAACGCTCCGGCGGAGGGGCGCTGGCGTAGGCGGTCGAGGCGAACGCCACGTCTGCCTCCACGAACGGCATGAGCCAACTCAGAACCTCGTAACCGAGGTGGAGCTGAAAATCCGGTGCCGTGGGTGCGATGTGCTTCAGCGCGCCGATCTGGCTCACGAAGCCGAGGCCGCTTTCGACCACGACCCCATGGCGTCGTGGCGCGACGAGGGGTTCCTCCGCGCCGGGCGTCGTGCCCTTGTCGGCCGGCGCTGCCCCCGGCTCGGCCTCGAGCCAGCCCTCGATTTCAGTGGTCGTGAGCGGGCGCTCTTTGTCGTCGGCGGCAGCGGACGCCGGGCCCGCGCCTGCAAGCACGCACGCCCCAGCGCCGACGAGTGCGACCGCGACCCGGACACCGCGCATCAGCCGTGACGGTATCATGGGGCGCCCGCTTCCGGAGCGCTCAGTCCTCGCGCTTCTTCTTTTTGGCTTTGGCGCCCTTCGCCAGGGCTGGAACGACCGGGGGCGGCGGCGCTTCACGCGCTGCTTTTTCTTGCGGCAAAGGCGGCGGCTCCGACTCGGGCTCCTCGACGGTTTCCGAGGGCTCGGACGGCTTCGGTGCCGGCGCCGGGACCGGTGCGGGAGCGCGGGCGGGGAACGCGACGGGCCGGGCTCCCGCGGTTGCGGGGCGTCGCGGCGTGCCGAGCACCGGCTCACCGTCCGTGCGCACGAGACCCTTCACGAGAGCACCCGTCGCGACGCCGATGCGCGGAGCCGTGAGATCGCCGACCACGCGCGCGCCGCGCTCGAGCAGCACGGCTTCGCTCCCGCGTACGTCGCCCTGCACCGCGCCGGACACCGTGATGTGCGAGCCGGAGACGCTGCCTTTCACGGCGCTCTCCTCGCCGAGCAGGAGCTCGCCGCTCACGCTCACGTCTCCTTCCACTCGTCCCAGGATTTCGAGACTGCCCGAGCCGCGCACGTTGCCGCGCACGACCGTTCCACGACCGATGACCGAGCCGTTCATCGCTTCTCCGTCACACGTCCATGTCGACGTTGCCCTTGAACGAGGCGCCGTCGGCGATGGTCAGGCGCGACGCCTTCACGTCGCCGATGAGGCGACCGCCCGCTTGCAGATCGACGCGCTCCGCGGCCGTCACGTCGCCGGTGACCTGCCCCGCGATGGTGAGGCTCTGCGCGCTCACGTCGGCTTCGATCACGGCGGAGCTGCCGACCGAGACGGCGTCCGTGGTCGTGAGCTTGCCCCGGAGGTTGCCCTGGACGACCACTTCTTCTTCGCTGCTCACGTCGCCTTCGATGCTGAGCCCTTCACCAATCACCGTGCCTGCCATCGTAAATCCTTCTCTTTGGGTGCTTGTTAGCGCCGCCGCGGCGCGCCGAGGTCGAGCTCGACCTGCGTATCGAGTCGCACGGACACGCGCGAGCCCGGTTCGATGGAAATTTCACTGCCGCGCAGGTCTCCCCGCACCACTGCGCCCGCGCGCACCGCGATCGGGCCGCGCGTCACGGCGTCGCCGAGCAGAGAGCCGGCAACCTCGAGGCTCTCGGCGTGCACGCTGCCCTCGACGCTCGCGCCCTCGGCGATCTCCGCGGGGCCGCTCACCGAGATGTCGCCCTTCAAGCCACCTTCGACGCGGAGCGCGCCCTCACCGCTGATCCGACCCGTGACGCGGGTGGACGGGCCGAGCACGCTGCCTTCGGAACTGTGCCTCATCATCGCGATTCGGCCGGCGACGCTAGCACTGGCTGCCAAATTGCCCCAGCCAAAAAGAAGCGCGGGCCCCGCGACGACAAACCCTCGCGATTTCGTCAACGCGGCGGGAGCGCGGCGAGGATCTCCTCGGCGCGTGGTACCGAGCGCAAGAGTCCGACCGCATAGAGCCGGCGTTCATCCGCGGGTGTGAGGTCGCCCGGGCGCCCCGCGAGCGCCGACGAGAGCAGCACCGCGGCGGCCACGCTCAGGTTCAGACTTTCGACGTAGCCGCGCATCGGAATGCGGACGCTCTCGTCGGCGGCCGCCGTCAACGCCTCGCTGATGCCGTCGTGCTCGTTGCCGAGCACGAGGCACAGCCGTTCGACGTGAGCGAGGTCGCTCGGTACGAGCGCTCCCTTCGGATGCGTCGCCACCAGACGAAAGCCCCGCTCCCGGAGCGCCGTCACCGCGTCCTCCGGCGCGCGATGCTGCACCACTTCCACCCAGCGCTCGGTGCCCTGCGCGACGCGATGTCCCACCACGAACGCTTCTTCGCGCAGCACCGCGTGCACCTCGGGGACACCGAACGCGTCCGCCGAGCGCACGACCGCCGCGCCGTTGTGTGGGTCGCGTGGCATGTCCATGAGCAGAGTGACGCTGCCGACGCGCTGTCGCGTGACCTCGAGGATGCGCGCCCGACGCCGCTCTTCGGCGAGCGGCTCGAGCGCCGAAATCACGTCTTCGGGTGTCCACTCGGGCGGTAAGCTCGGCCGTCCCGCAGTGAGGAGCGAGCGCTCGAAACGCGGGGAAGGGGTGGGGCCGCGGGCCGGGGTTGCTTGGTGCACGCGGCGCATTATGTTGTAGGGACTCTGGAGAGGCCCATGGCATCCGAAAAGATCCACGTGTTCAACGACGTCAACTTCGATACCGAGGTGCTCGGCGCGGGCGTTCCCGTCCTCGTCGATTTTACCGCCACTTGGTGCGGCCCTTGTAAGGCGCTCTCTCCCATCGTCGATCAGATCGCGAACGAGCTCGATGGGAAGGTCAAAGTCGGCAAGCTCGACGTAGATGACTCCCCGCTCACGGCGGGCAAGTACGGCGTGCGCGGCGTTCCCACCGTCATGGTGTTCAAGAACGGGCAGCGTTCGGCCCAACACGTCGGTCTGACGACGAAGCAAAAGCTCCTCGCCCTCGTCGAGGCGTGAGGAATCGGACGCGGCCGGTGCGACCCTCGCCGGCCGCGTCGCTTTGCGTCGTCGTTGCGAGCTTCGCGTTCGCCTGTGCGGCGACGCGGCGCTCGCCCGAGGCAGCTCTGCCTGCTGACCACCCACGGGTGCTCGCGGCCAGGGGGGCGAGCTTCAGGTATCACCCGCAGGCGGCGGCGCCCATGCTCGCGGCGGTCGAGCTCGAGGACGGCAGCCTGCTCTGGGCCGGCCGACGCGGTGAGCGCTGGCTCTTCGAGCCACGTGCCCTGCGCCTCTCGGCCGCGCTCCCGGCACCCGAGGATCTCGTCGCGGTGACGCGCGATCCCGGTGGGGGGCAGTGGTTCGTCGGCCGTTCGGGGGCGAGTTATCACGCGCTCGCGCCGCTCGGCGCGTTCGTCGACATGACGGTGCCGCTCGCGCCGCTCGCGCAAGTCTCGGCGACCGGCCGTACGTTGCTCGGAGTGGGGCGCGACCAGCGACTCACGCGCAGCGCCGACGACGGCCGCACCTGGTCGCCCGCGGGTCCGCCCGACACGGCGTTCGTCGATGTCGCGCTCGATGCACGCGGTCGTGCGCTCGCGCTCGCGTCGCCCGAAGCGCTCTGGGAAAGCGACGACGCGGGGGCGACTTTTCGGTTGAGCGACGCGCGGCCGAGCGGCGCGCTCGCGCTCGTCACCGATCCGAGCGGCGACGGGATCCGCATCATGAGCCTCCTCGGGACCACCCGTTTCGGGGGCAACGACGCGGCCGCCAAGGCATTGCCGGAGCTGACGGACGTCTTGAAGAAGGGCGTGGCGCTCCCGTTCGGCGAAGACGCGGGCTCGCTCGTGGCTGACGAGGCCGCGATTTCGGCGGGGCGTTATCTCGAGCTCCGCGCCGGCGCGGAGGGCAAACGCGAGTGGGAAGTCCTGTCGGGTCCGTTCGGCGGGCCGCTCGCGGCGTGGCCGCTTCCGTCCGCGAAGGGCTGCGCGGCGGTCAAGCTCGCGAGCTTCGAGCGTTACGCGTACTTCGCGTGCTTTCGCGCCCAGCCCGGCTCGACGCAGCGCGTGGAGCTCTACGCGAGCACCGACGCGGGAGGCTCGTTCGGACGCGTGGCCCCCGATTTTTGGAGCCGGCTCGGTCGCTTCCGCATCGCGGCCGGACGCGACGGCGCGCTCGTGCTCTCCGGAGTGTGCCCGCCGAACGTCGAGGGACCCGGCTGCGGGCCGTCAGGGATCGTCTTTCGCCGGCCCGTGCCGGCGGAGCACGCGACCGACGCGGCAAAGCTCGCGGCCAAAGCACGAGCCGACGTCGAGTCCGGCTTCGAGCTCGCGCCCGCCCGCGTGCCTTCGCTTTCGGACACCGGCACCGTGGAGCTCGCCTTCGACGCCGGCGGTGCAACCGCGTTCGCGCTCGCCGACAGCACGAAGGGCGCGACGTTGACGCTCTTCACCTCGCGTGACGGCGGGCAGAGCTTCGAGGCGCACGATCTCGGCGACGCGACGCGCGACCAGGACATGGAGAGCGGCGTGCCGCTCACGGCGGGCCGCGACGGCACACTGTCGCTCTTGCTCGGCGGCCGGCGCGGTCCCTCCGCGCTCATCGTGGTCGATGCCGACGGGCGCGTGCTTCATCAAGGAGCGCCCCCCGAGCGCTCCTTGCTCGGAGCCGCCGGCCTCGCTGCGCTCGCCGTCGGTGCGGAAACGGGCGCTGTCTTCGAATCGCTCGACGGCGGCGTGAGCTGGCAAGCGCGCGGCAAGCTGCCCGTCGCGCCGTGTCCCGGGGACGGCGCCTGCGACGTGCCCGTGGTGTGCGGTGGCGACGGCTGCGTCGTCGGCAGCGAGTTCACCCGCGTGGGTTGGGGTGAAAGCGAGGAGCCCGCGACCGAGGCGTACACGCCGGTCGACGCCGCGGGCGAAACGGGCGTCGAGCGCCGGCTCGCGACGCCGCTCGCCTGCGCGCTCGCCCCAGGCGGCTGGCACGCGCTCGCAGGGGTGCGAGAGCTGCCCGACGCTGGTCAAGCCGCCATCCTTGACACGGCATGGTTCGCGCTCGCCGAAGAAGGCGCCACGGGCGGCGTGCGCGTGCATCATGGGCACGGCGGTGCGCACCCCAAAGTCGACACGGTGGAGCTCCTTGCGCCGCTCGCGCGTCCGAGCGAGTACGCCCAAGACGTGACCGCGCAGATCGAGGGCGCAGCGGCGATCCGCTATCGCATTCCGGACAGCCACGCGGGCGCCGGACGCGTGCGCGACGTGGAGCTCGCCTGGGACAACTTGTTCGAGAACCGGCTCGGTCGCGCGGTTTTGCCGGACGCGGGCCTCTACACGCCCGGTGATTTCGAACGCGGACCCTCGGGCGGCGTCGAGCACGCGAAGCCCGACCTCGTGAGCATCGCCGAGCAAGGCATTTACGTGCGCGCCCACACGCGCACTCGCGCCGAACAACCCACCTATTTCCTCGACGGCTCGAGCGTCGTTTCGATACCGGCGCTCACGTGGCCGTCGCTGCTCCCGCGGACGGGCCACGCGGAGATGGCCCATCTCGACTCGGATCACGTGGGCCTGATGTTGCTCGCTCGGGGCGGCGCGCTCGCACGCGCGCGGCTCGAAGGCGGCGCATGGCAGTTCGACGCCGCGAGCGTGGGGCTGCCCGATCCCGAAGCCTTCGGTACGGCTCAAATCATCAACATCACTTACCTGAACGGTCAGGCCGCTCTGCACGTGGAAGAGCTCGACGAGCGCGGGCGCCGGAGCGAAGCGCACGTGTACGCGCTCCGCGGCCAGGGCCCCGTGACCTCGGCGCCGATCGCCGCACCCACCGAGCTCGATCTCGGCGCCACGCCGGCGGCTTGCACGCGGGCGGAGCGCACGACGACCGCACGGCTCGTCACCCGCGGCTATCCGGGTACTCACCACCCGGTGGTGGTGAGCGACCAGGTCGAGCCGCCGCGAGCGATGTTGACGGGCGACGCCGTGCTTTACGGGACGAAAGCGGCGCCGTGCGCGGCCGCGTTCGATCTCCACTCCGCGCCCGGCGGCGGCGTGGATCCAGCCACGACCGAAGGCGGCCTACTCCTCGTGGATGACCTCGCCCATGCCTGGCTCTTCCGGCGCACGCGCGAAGGTGGTGAGGGCGCGCGCGTCGAATATCGCTCGATGAGCTGCCATTTCGACCCCAATCTCGAGCTCCCCGACGAGATCCTGAATGCGCCCGAGGCGCTTGCGCCGAAGCGATGATTCTGGCAGAGGGCTTGCCGGCCGACGCATGATTCCCCGTTACACGCCCAAGGACTTCGCGGAGCTCTGGTCCGATCGGACTCGTTATCAGGTGTGGCTCGAGGTCGAGCTCGCCGCGTGTGAAGCGCTCGAGAGCGCCGGCTACGTGCCGCGCGGGACCGCCGCGCAGATCCACGCGAAGAAGCTCGTGCTCGACCCCGGGGCGATCGAACGCATCGAGCAGAAGACGCGCCATGACGTGATCGCGTTCTTGACGCACGTCGAGGAGCTCGCGGGGGACCCGGCGCGCTGGCTGCACCGCGGCCTGACCTCGAGCGACGTGCTCGACACGAGCTTCGCGTGTCTCTTGGTGCGCGCCACGGACCTCGTGCTCGCGCGCACCGACACGCTGATTGAAAAGCTCACGCTGCGCGCGCGGGAGCACGCGCGTACGCCGATGATCGGCCGCTCGCACGGGATCCACGCCGAGCCGACGACGTTCGGCGTCGCCCTCGCCGGGCACCTCGCGGAAATGCGACGCGGTCGAGCGCGTCTCGCGCGCGCCCGCGAGGAAATCGCCGTCGGCAAGATCGCGGGTGCCGTCGGTACCTACGCCCACCTCTCGCCCGAGATCGAAGCGCAGGCGCTCGGCAAGCTCGGGCTCGAGCCCGAGACGGTGGCGACGCAAATCGTCGCGCGCGATCGTCATGCGGCGTTTTTCTCGGCTCTGGCCCTGCTCGCCGCCGGCATCGAGCGGCTCGCGACCAACGTGCGCCACTGGCAGCGCACCGAGGTGGGTGAGGCGGAGGAGAAATTCTCGGCCGGGCAAAAGGGTTCGAGCGCCATGCCGCACAAGCGCAACCCCGTGCTGAGCGAGAACCTCTGCGGGCTCGCGCGCGTCGTGCGCGCGGCCGTCACTCCCGCGCTCGAAAACGTCGCGCTCTGGCACGAGCGCGACATTTCGCACTCCTCGGTCGAGCGCATGATCGCTCCCGACGCCACGGCGACGCTCGGCTTCATGCTCGAGCGCGCGGCCGGGCTCGTCGAAGGGCTCGTCGTGTACGGAGAGCGGCTCGGTCAAAATCTCGCGCGCACGGGCGGGCTCTTCTTCAGCGAAGCGATCATGTTGGCGCTCGTGGAGAAGGGCTTGGCGCGTCAAGCCGCGTACGAGATCGTGCAGCGGAGCGCGATGGGGGCTTTCCGCGGCGAGGGCGAGTTTCGTGCGTTGCTCGGCGCGGACGCCGACATCTCGTCGCGGCTCACGCCGAGCGAGCTCGACGGCTGCTTCGACCTCGAGCACGCGCTCCGCTACGCCGAGATTCTCGTGGAACGCGCGACGCGCGCGTAGCGCCGTAGCACGACGCCTAGGATCGAAACGACGTGCCAGGCGCGGAGGCCGCTCCGCTCGTCGGCGTAGATCGGTCGCACCGGCACCTCGACGACCGAGAGCCCGCGCGCGGCCAGGAGGAGTAGAAGGTCGTTCGGGTAGCCGTAGCGCGGCCAGAGCTCACCGAGCGGCAGCGTGGACGCCGCCGTGGCGGCGAGGGCCGTGAAGCCGCATTGCGTGTCGCTCACGGCGAGCCCGCTCGCCGCGCGTGTGACCGCCGACAAGAAAGCGCCGCCGGCGCGCCGCCCGAACGGCATGCGCCGCGCGTCCGCGTGGACGAAGCGGTTGCCCTTCGCGTAGGCCGCACCTGCGAGCACGGCGCGCACGAGCGGCTCGAGATCGTCGGGGTGCATCTGGTCGTCGCCCGCCATCACGGCGAGCACGTCGTGGCCGTCGGCGAGCGCGGCGCGGTAGCCGCTCACGATCGCCGCTCCGACGCCGCGGTTTTCGGCGTGGCGCACGAGCGAGACGCGGGGATCCACCACGCTGGCCGCCGCAGCGCTGGTCCCGTCGCGGCTTGCGTCGTCGACCACGTAAATGGCGTCAACGTAAGCGGGCACGCGCCCGAGCATGCGCGCGATGAGCCGCTCTTCCCCGAAAGCGGGTACGACGACGGCGATGCGAAACGCTCCGAGCACGTGCGCCCCTTAGCAGAAAGCTCCATTCGGCCGCGGGCAATTTTCTCAGGCCGAGGCAAGGCGCCTCGACGACAGGCGCTCTCCGGCGCCTCGCCGCCGGAGGGCTCGGCCTTCCTCTTGCTTGTTTACCGAGCGAGGTTTTTCGTGCCCGAAGAGAAGACGCTCGAGCGAGCGAAAAAGGATTTGAGGAGCGGCAAGCGCGCGTCCACGGCGGCCGGTGAGTTCGTCCGCGAGGAAATCCACCACGTCCGCGAAGGCAAGCACGGCGCGCGCTCGACCAAACAGGCGATCGCCATCGGCCTTTCGAAGGCCCGGCGCGCGGGCGTGCCGCTCGCTCCTCCGGCGCCCGGCAAAACGAAGCGGCGCACGCGCGACGCCGCCGAGCGCGCGTACGAAGCCGGGCAGCGCGAAGGCGCCAGGCACGAGCCGTCGCGTCGCCGTTCGCGCGCGATCCGGCACGCTCTCGAGAAAGAGCCGAAGGGCACCGTTTCCAAAGCGGCCCTCTCGCGCCAGGCGAAGAGCGCCGCCGAGCGCCGGCACTCCGGCGCGCACGCACGCCGCTGAGTCACGCCACCGCCCCGAGCGGACGGAGCGAGCGAGGAGATACCATGGCCGATTCACGCAATCAGAACATCACGCAAGGTAAAACCCCGAGCCAAGGACAGAGCTCGAACACCGAGCTTCAGCGTCCGACGACAGCGTCGCCGCTCTCGATCATGAGCCGCATGATGAACGAGATGGACCGCTTCTTCGACGACTTCGGCAGCGGTCGCGCGCTCTGGCCGCGCGGCTGGGGCCAGACGTCAGGCGGCCTCTCGAGCTTCACGCCGAAGCTCGATATTTTCGAGAAGGACGGCAAGCTAACGGTGCACGCCGACTTACCCGGCATGAAGCAAGAGGACGTGAAGGTCTCGGTGGAAGAGGGCATGCTGACCATCGCCGGCGAGCGCCGGCACGAGCACGAGCACGAACAGGGCGGCGTCTATCGCTGCGAGCGCGATTACGGCTCGTTCAGCAGGCGCGTTGCGCTGCCGGAAGGCGTGAACCCCGAAAGCATCCAGGCGACGTTCGAGCAGGGCGTGCTCGAGGTCACGATGCCGGTGCCTAAGCAGCAAACGCCCAAAGGCCGTTCGATTCCGATCGGCGCGAAAAGCACGACGCCAGGCGTGACCCACTAGCATTTGCGCCGGGTCGAAGCCGCGTCCCCCGACGCTCCGAGCGGGCGGCGCGGTATATAGTCGAGCGATGTCCCTTTTCTCGGGCCCGTGGACGCGGCGCCGGGTCATTACGGCGGTTTTCGCCGGGCTCGGCGCCCTCGGCGGGCTGTCGCTCGTCGGTGCGCACGCGCTCTACCCGAGCGATCGGACGCCCGAGGGTGCGTACTACCGTGTCGTCATCGCCGTGAATCGCGGCGACGCGGCGCGGTTCTTCGCGTACCTCGAGACCCCCGCGCAGCACGCCTGTTACACGATTCGCGACTACCGGCGGCGCGCGCGCGAGCGGGTACTCGCGGCGTACCCGGAGCCCGAGCGCAGCGAACGCGCGAGCAAGCACGTCGAGGAAGCGACGGCGGCCGACGGCTCCGACGTCTTCGCGCTCTACGCGCGGCGTCTCGGCTTCGTGGATCGGTTGCGCAAGGACCTTTCCGGCGTGGCTCGCGTCGAAGTGAGCGGCGAGCGCGCCACGGTCGAGACGGCGCGCGGGACGCGCTATCCGTTCCGGCGTCGTCCCGAAAACGGAATCTGGGGCCTCACGCTGTTTACCGCCGTGCTCGAGGCCGAAGCGGAACGCGCCGCGCGTGATTTCGCGCTCATCGACCGCGCCGCTTCCGACTACGAACGTGCGCGCAGAGCGGGCGAATGAGCGCTACGCGCGCGCCGGCCCGCGTCGCACTTCGAGTACCTTGAGCACGGTGGCGAAGAGCTCGGCGAGCGTTTCGTAGAAGGCGCCGTCTTGCGAGCCCGCGGGCAGCACGGTGATGCCGAGCGGCTGCGGGCCGCAGGTGAGCGGTATCACGAAGACCGAGCGCTGACGCAAGCTCTCGAAGCTCGACGGGACGAGCTCGTGGCCGTCGTAGGCGACCATCTGCGGTTGAAGCGTCTTGGCGTCGAAGCCGAAGGCGAGCTTGAGCTGGCCGAGCGGCGTGCTCGCGTCCGCGGTGAGCACGAGCTCCGAGACCGCGCATTCGTGGAGCTCGAAGCTCGGCAAGTGTTCGACGAGCGCGGTGGAGAGGTACGCCTGCGGGCCGAACATCTTCGTGTGCAAAACACGAGCGAGCCGCGTCAAGCGCTCGAACACGACCTCTTTGCCGACGAGCCGCATGCGCGTGCAAAATTCGTCGGCAAAACGCCTGCCGGCGTCGAACTCCGTGGAGCCGCTCGACGCCACGTCGCGCAAAATCGGCTCGAGCGCGAACGCGAAAGTGCCCGGCTCGCCGTGTAGCTCGGCCTCGAGCGCGTTGCGCAGGACGGCGCGCGTGGAAGCGTCGCCCGCGCTCGAACGCTCGACCGATTCGTCCGGGAGGACGAAGCGGCTCGTCGGCACGCAGCCGCACGAGCGTCTGAGCACGAGCTCCGTCTCGAGCGTCGTGCTGAGGGTCACGGTTTTTCCAGCGAGGACGTCGAGCACGAGCTCCGCGCCCGCGCGTCCGAGGTCCTCGAGCGGCTGGCGCACGGTCGTGAGCGGAGGGCTATGCACGCGTGCGGGCGTGATGTCGTCGAAGCCGACGACGGCGACTTGATCCGGCACCGAGATGCGCCGCCGCACGAGCTCGTCGACGGCGCCGAACGCCATGTAATCGTTGCATGCGATGACGGCGTCGATTTCTCCGATCGGCACCTGGCGCCGATCGAAGAGCTCGCGAATGGCGCGCGCGCCGCTCTCGGTCGTGAAATCCCCGTCGAGCACGAGGCGCGGATCGAGCGGGAGGTTGTGACGCGCGAGCGTGCGTTCATATGCCGCGAGCCGCTGCTGGGCCTCCTGGTTCCGCTCCGCGCCTCTGATGAACGCGATGCGGCGATGCTCATGGTGATTGATGAGGTGCACCATGAGCTGCGTGATGCCCGCCGCGTCGTCGATGCTGACGCTCGGCACACGCTCGGCCGGACCGATGCTGCAAAAGGGCAAGCCGCGCGAGTGCGCCCACTCCTCGACGCCGCTCACGCCCACGAAGGGGCTCACGACGCTCGTCAGGCAGAGGATGGCGTCGACGTTCGAAGGATGAACCAGATCGAAGATCGTCGCTCGTGCGCGATGCTCGGCATCCGGATCGGCCATGCCCGAGCCCGCGAAGCAGACCACCGTTCCGCCGCGCTCCTCGACGGCAGCGCGCACGCCGCGCCAGATGTCCCACTCGTACGCGTTGTTCATGTACGCGGCGAGGAACCCGATGCGGGGGCCACGTCCGCCGCCCGCCCGCGCATTGCGTGCAGGCCGGGGCTCGAAACTCATGCGCCGAGCATACGCTGGCTTCTGCCTCGCGACGGACTCGCGGTTAGCGCTTCTTCACGTCCGCGTAGCTCGTGCCGGGGGGTGCGCCGGTCTCGACGGGCAGGCCCTTCTGCGACCAACCGGGGTTCGGCCGTCCGAAAGCGTCACGCGCGCCGGCGAAGCCGGCAACCATGTCGGTGAGCGTGGCGTAGCCGGCGGCCTCGAGCATCGCGGCGGCGCGGCGTGAGCGGCCACCCGTTTTGCAGCCAATGACGAGCTTTGCATCCTTGGGAAACGCCCGCTCCATCACGCTCATGAAGTCCGCGTTCGGCTCGAGCCCGCCCGGGCCCATGTTCGACAGCGGAACGTTCACGGCGCCCGCGGGATGTCCGGCCTCGAACTCGGGCTCGGAGCGCACATCTACGTACGTGTGGCCCTCCGCCATGAGGGCTTGAGCTTCTTCGGGCGTCACGGCTTTGGCCATCGGGTCCGGCGAAGCTAATCACTCGTCAACCGTGGAGCAACCGGGGACCGGACCGCCGGCCGAAGCTCCGGAGGCTCACACGGCATCGGAAAATGCAATGTTCACGCGCGTGAGTGACCTCGCGCCCGGAACCGTACGGCTCGTCCCCCTCGGGGGCCTCGGCCGCATTGGGATGAACTGCCTCGCCGTAGAGCAGGCTGACGGCATCCTCGTCGTCGACTGCGGCATCGGTTTTCCGGAGGACAGCCTCGGTATCGACGTGCTGCACCCGGACTTCAGCTGGCTCGTCGAGCGCGCCGACCGGGTGCGCGGCGTATTTCTGACGCACGGTCACGAGGATCACGTCGGGGCGCTGCCGTACCTGCTCGACGAGCTCGACGTGCCGATTTGGGGACCGGCGCACGCGCTCGCCGTCGCGCGCAAGCGGCTCTTCGAGCACGACTACGCGCCCGGTGAGCTCGACTTGCGCCCGGCCGAGGCGGGTCGGTCGTACACGGTCGGCGGCTTCGAAGTCGAGCCGGTGCGGGTCACCCATTCGATCGTCGAAGCCACGGCCCTGCGCATCGCGACCGCGGGCGGCACCCTGCTGCATACCGGCGACTTCAACCTCGATCCCGATCCTCCCGACGGCGAACCGACGGACGAAGCGCGCCTTTTGCAGATCGGAGACGAAGGCGTCGCGCTCATGCTGAGCGACAGTACCAACAGCGAAGTGCCCGAGCGCTTCGGCTCGGAACGCAGCGTCGCCGACGCGGTCGAGGCGCTCGTAGCGGCCGCGACGAGCGCCGTCGTCGTCGCGATGTTCGCGAGCAACGTGCAGCGCTTGATCACCTTCGGCGCACTCGCGCACAAGCTCGGACGCAAGGTGCTCGTGCTCGGGCGGAGCCTCGAGAGCCAGGTGCAGATTGCGACCGAGCTCCGGCGGCTGCGCTGGCCGAGCGATCTCTTGATCGACCCCGAGCGCGCGCGCAGCTATCCCCGCGAGCGACTGCTCGTGCTCGCGGGCGGCACGCAAGCGGAGCCGAACTCGGCCATGCGCCGGCTCTCGCTCGGACAGCACCCCGCGTTCGCGCTCGCGCCGGGCGACACCGTCATCCTCTCGAGTCGCGTCATCCCCGGCAACGAGCGCGGCGTCTTCGAGATGCAGAACGATCTCCTGCGCCAGGGCGTGTTGCTCAAAAATCGCGTCACGGATCCGGGTGTGCACACGAGCGGGCACGGCGGGCGCACCGAGCAAACGCGGATGCTCGAGCTCGTGCGGCCGCGCTGCTTCGTCCCGGTCCACGGCACGCTCGCGCACCTGCGCCGGCATGCCGCGCTCGCCGAAGAGCTCGGCGTTTCGGTGGTCAAAGTCGTGGAAGACGGCGTGCCGCTCCTGTGCGACGGAGGCTCGCTCAGCACCGAGGGTCGCGTCCGTCAGGGACGCATCGCCGTCGCCGTCGGCGGCGAGCCGATCGACGACGAGACGCTGAAAGAACGCGCCGAGCTCGCTCGCAGCGGCGTGGTGATCGTCGGGCTCACGCTCGACCGCGAGCGCCGGAGCGTCGGTACGCCGCGCGCGACGGCCCGCGGCGTGCCGGCGTTGACGGCCGCAGGGCTCCGTTCGCTCGAGCGCGAAGCCGTGCGGGCGCTCGAGATCTTTCGCGAGGGCCGGGGGCTCTCGCTCGAGGAGTTCGTCCGAAGGACGGTGCGCCGCAAAGTCGAGGAGCTGTCGGGAACCCGCGCGGTGCTCGAGGTGCTCGTCCTCGACGTCGAGTGAGCGTCGCGCCCCGACGGAGCGGGTCGGTTCAGGCTTCGAGCGCGCGTTCGCCGAGGTCCGCGGCGCACGTCAGGCACTTCTTCGGGACGCGATCTTTCAAATAGACCTCGCCGCACTGGGGGCAGAGCCGCGCGTCGCGCTCGAAAGCGACGGTCTTCCCACTGGCCGCGCAGGTGCGCCCCGCGACTTGCGGCGCGTCGACCGTGAGGACCTCGCCGTCGTCGTCGCGCGGCGTCGGCAGGCCTTCGATCGCAGCTCGCTTCACGTCCATCGCCTCCGGGATCCGGCGCGTGCCTTCGGCGAGGATGCGCGCCACGGCTTTCGGCTGCGCCGCGATGTTGATGGCGCTCGTGCTCTCTTTCCCTTCGAGGAAGAGCTTGCCCTTCTCTGCATACACGCGTTTGAGATCGCACCAGCCGATGCGCTCGAGCTCGTTGCCTCGTTCGATCGCAATGCCCAGATCCCCGACCCGGACCGGCAGCGTTCCGAGGTCGCCGAAAGCGACGGCGCCCACGAGCGCGAAGGCGCCGAGCGCCACGAGGTAGACGGCGAAGCTCTTCGGCTGCTCGAAGATCCAGCGCTCGTAGACGCCGGCGCCGAGCAGCGCCGCGCCGAGCATCCCGACGCCGACGGCCACCTTGGACGCGTAGGTCTGCTCACCGGTGTAGCGGTGTTCCTTGCGCGTGCGCTTCGAGGACTTCTTCTTCTTCTTCTTGGAACCCTGAACCTCGGCCATAGCGGTCGAGTGAATACCACGATCCCGCAAAGGCGGGACGATGCGGCACTTTGGCCGCGCTCGCCGCAACTTCGTGGCATGATTTGCGCGGGGCCCGCATGCAAGCTTCCGTACGCTCGGCGCTCTATGTGCTGCCCGTCGTCACGGTGGCAATGGTAGCGCTGGCGCTCCTGACGGGCGGCACCGCGCGAGCGGTGCGCGTGGCCCGCGTGTGGGGTGGTCCGACGACGGCGGAGCGCGTGAGCGTGCGCGCCGAGCTCTTCGATTTGCTCGAGGATCGCGGCGCCGTTCAAGAGACGCCCGTCACGGCCGGCGAGGTCTCGCTCGCCCTCCACGCGCCCGGCTTCGACGCCGTGCGGCGCGCGCCGCTCGATGCCGACGGGGCAGCCGAGCTCGTGTTCGACACGCCGCTCGCCGCCCGGCCTCTGGAGCTCGCCGTGACTCAGGGCGGCGTCGATGCGGCCCGCGGACGTATCGAGCTCGCCGTGGCGCCGTGGGCGCGCGCGGCGCGGCGGCGCGGCGGTTGGGCCGTCACGCGCGCGGGTGAGTTCGAGGTCGCGGTCGCCCCCGAGCGCGGGGCGCTGGCGGTCCCGTTCGAAGAACGACTCGCGTTCCGGGTGACGCGCGGCGGCGGCGCCGTGCCGAACCTCCACGTGCACGCGAGCGCGACCGGAGCGCGGCTCACGCCGAGCGAGGCCGTCACGGACGCGGGCGGCCGCGCGAGCTTCGCGATCGCTCCCGAAGAGCACGCCGTCACGGTCTCCTTCGAGCTCGCGCAGGGCGGGCGCGCGTCCTTCGCGCTGCCGATCGTCCCGGGCGCGCTGCGAGCGCGTGAAGACGGCGCTTCGCTCGTCATCGAGTCGCCGGTGCCGCGCGAGGTCGCTTACTTCGCGGTGGTGACGCTGACCGAACGCCTGTTCGGCGGGCGCGTGACGCTCGCTGCCGACGCGAGCGGTCGGAGCGTTGCGCGGGTGTCGCTGCCGTCACTCGCACCCGGGCAGCACTATGCCGTCGTCTCGAGCGAGCCGGATCTCAGGAGCAGCGCCGCCGTCGGCTGGCCGCTCGAGCCCGTGGCCGGCGGCGAGCCCGAGCAGACGTTCGACGCCGTCGAAGCCTTGCTGCTCGACGGGCGCCCCCGCGCGCTCGCTCGCGAGGCTCGCCGTCGTGCGCGCGTGCGCTGGGTGATCGGCGCGTTCTCGGCGACGGCCCTCGCGATTGAGCTCCTGCTCTTGGTTGCGTTCACGCGCAGGAGCGATCGCGCGCTCGACGCGCACCTCGCCGAGGCCGGCATGGACGCTCGGGACGCGAGCCGGCTCGCGCCGAAGCGGTCCCCCGCCGTGGTCGTCGCGCTGCTCGCCGTGGCGCTCGGATTCTTGGTGGTGGCGCTGATCGGCATGCTCAGGATCGGATGAGCGGAACGGCGCGCCCCGCCGACGCCTGCACGGCGTGCGCCTTCGGTCGCCCCTAAAACCAAAAAATCTGCTCTGCTTCAGGCCGCGGGATCGCGGAGCGGAGGCTCGAGCAGCATGCGGCGGAGCACGCGCTGCATGACGGCGCCGTCGGCGCTGCCCGCGGTTTCTCGGCACGAGTGCATCGCGAGCATGGGGTTACCGATGTCGAGTGAACGCATGCCGAGGCGAGCGGCCGTGATGGGGCCTATCGTCGAGCCGCACGGCTGATCGTTGCGCGACGCGAAAAACTGCGGGCTCACGCCCTCGGCCCGGCATGCTTCGACGAAAGCCCCCTGCGCGACGGCGTCGGTTGCGTAGGATTGACTCGCGTTCACCTTGACGACGGGGCCGCCTCCGAGGAGCGGGCGATGGAGCTTGTCGTGCTTGTCGGCGTAGTTCGGGTGGACGGCGTGCGCCATGTCCGCCGAAACGAAGAGCGAGCGAGCGACCGCTCGGTGTAGCGCGTCCGCCTGCGCTCTCTCGTAACCGAACGCGAGCCGGTCGAGCACGCTGTCGAGCAAGGGTGAACGGGCGCCCGCCGCGCTTTGGCTGCCCACCTCTTCGTGATCGTGGAGCGCGATGACGCGCGTCGCCGGGCCCGGCGCGCGTGCTTCGAGCAGCGCCGAGACGATCGGATGGCAGGAGCCGAGGTTGTCGAGGCGCCCCGACGAAATCAGCTCGGCCGCCGCGCCGCCGACGCTCGCGCCTTGCCCGTCGAAGAAGCACAGATCGAAGCCGACGATGTCGGCCGCGCCGGCGCCCGAGGACGGTGTCGCTCCGAGCGCCGCGACGACGAGATCCGAGAGCGTGCGTGCCTCCGAGCTCTCGAGCCCCCACACCGGCGCGAGGTGATGCTGGGGATTGACGACGAGCCCCTCTTTGTTCACGTCGCGGTTCAGGTGGATGGCGAGGTTCGGAATGCGGAACGGCGTGCCCTCGAGCCGCACGAGCTCGTGTCGGCCGCCCGCGAGCGCGACCCTGCCCGCGAGCCCGAGGTCGCGATCGAGCCAGGTCGTGAAGAGCACGCCGCCGTAAATCTCGACGGCGGCTTGGCGGTAGCCCGCGTGCGAGAGCTCGGGGCTCGGCTTGAGCCTGAGGTTCGGCGAATCGGTGTGCGCGCCGAGCACGATGAAGCCGGCCTCGGCGGGCGCGGCGCTGCCGGCCACGAACGCGAGGAGCGAGCCGCCGCGCTGCACGAAGCCGCACGTGCCCGGCGTGACCCGCCAGGCGTCAGCCTCGGCGAACGGCGTGAAGCCCGCCTGCGCGAGCCGGTCCCGCACCGAGCGTGCCGCGTGGTACGGCGTCGGGGACGCGTCGAGAAACGCCATGAAATCTCGGAGCTCGGCGCTATCGGCGGCGGGCATGCTTGCCGACTATACTCCGCCGCCGTGTTCACCCGCGACGTCTTCCTGGAAGGCTTCACCCACGAGCAGTGGGCGCGCCTCGGCGACGTGTTCCGCCCCCTCGAAGCGGCGGATCGCCGTGCGGCGCGTGACGCCGACGGGCCCGAGGGGGGCGTCGTCGCCGTCACCACCGGGACGACGCTCCGTAAGGTAGTGAGCACGCGCGTCGGGCGCGTCGATGTACGCGAGCAGCCGTGGCCGGAATCGCTCGAGGCGCTCGCCGCGCGTCACGGAGCGCGCTGGGCCGCGGAAATCTCGACCGGCGCTCTCGACGAGCTGATGGACCGTTTCGGTGAGCGGCTCTCGCCCGGACAGGACTACCTCGGGCAGGCCCTCGAGTTCATCGCGATCACGCGTGAGCTCGAAGCCGAGCATCTCATCACGCTCTTTCCGTGGCGCATCGCCGATTGGCCCCTGCCGAGCGAGCGTGCGGTGGGTCGCGCGCTCGATCTCTTGTGCCCGAGCGAAAAGTCGCTAGTCCTCGGCGTGTTCGAGGGCGGCGCGCTCTCGACCTGTCTCGTGGCGCGGCGGCGCGGGAACGGATTCGATCGACTCGTCGGGCCCGACGAGCTCGCGCGCGACCTCGGACTTTTGTCCGGCGATTTCCGGCGCGATCAACGCCACCTCGCGGCGGCGATCGAGCGGCGCGTCGGCAAGATTGCAGTCGGGTGCTACGGCGAGCTCCACACGTTCCGCGAGCTCGCCGGCGCGCGCGAGCCGGGCGCCTGGGCTCGCGCCGTCGCGGCGCAGGACCTCGTGATTTCACCCTGGATGCCCGCCGTGGCGCTGCCGCTCGGTCTCGACGCCGGACGCGCCGCTTTCCGCGAGATCCAGGAGCTTGCGTCCCGTTTCGGCGCCGGGCACCTGTTCTCGCGCCAGGGCCCGCTCGTACAGGCGTTCATGGGGCTCGAGCGGCCGAACTTCCTCGGCGAGGACGTGCGTGAGTTCTTGGGTTTCGATCCCTGGGCGCTCCTCGTCAAGCTCTTCCGAGGAAGGTAGTGCCGGTCCGCTTCAGCTTCGGGATCCGGCGCCGGCTCACGGCCGCGATCTTGGTCACGGCGCTGATCCCGGTGCTCGTCGCGGTGTGGCTCGCGCAGACGACGGTGCGCCAGACGGCTGCGCGCTTCTTCGTGCCCGAGGTCGGCGCGCACCTCGATCGCTCGCTCGAGCTTTACCAAGAGCTCGCGCGCGCCGTGAAGGCCGAGATGCGGAACGAAGCCGCCGCGATCGCCGCCGATTGGCCGCTCCGGCGCGCCGCGGCGACGCGCGAGCGGGCGGCCGTCGAACGCGAGCTCCGTCGCTCGTTCCGCGGGCATCCGGCGCTCGTGTCGCTCAGCGTGCGTAGCGACGAAGGCCTGATGGCGGAGGTGAATCGCGGGCGACCTCTGGATTTGCGCACCGAGAATCGCTTCGAGGTCGTGCGCTCGCTCGCGGAGCCGGGTGGACACGGGGTCCGCTCCGCGCCCGAAGCGCCGCCGCAAGCCGCCGAGCCGGGCGCGCCGCCCTCCGACGATCGTCCGGACGCGCCGCCCGTCGAAGACGACGAGCCGGCGGCGGGTCCGGAGCTCGTGGCCGTGTTCGCCGCGGACAAAGCGCGTTTCGACGAGCTCGCCGAGGCGAGCCAATTCGTCGAGAATTACCGGCGCGTCGAGGGCCGGCGTGTCGCGGACGAGCGCGGCTACGTGCTCGCGTTCGCGGCGCTGCTCGGCCTCACGATTTTGCTCGCCGTCGGCGTCGGCTCCTTCGTCGCGCGCGACGTCGCTCGGCGCGTCGTCGAGCTCGCGCACGCGACCCAGCGCGTGGCTGCGGGCGACCTCAGCGTGCGCGTGCCGGCGTCGAGCGACGACGAGCTCGGCGTGCTCGCCCGTGAGTTCAACCGCATGCTCACCGAGGTCGAAACGAGTCGCGCCCGCATCGAATACCTGCAGCGAATCAGCGCCTGGCAGGAGATGGCGCGCCGGCTCGCGCACGAGATCAAAAATCCGCTCACGCCGATCCAGCTCGCCGTGCAGGACATTCATCGCCGCTACGAGGGCCAGAACCCCGAGTTCCAGAGGCTCCTCGACATGACGCTCGAGGTGGTGGAGGACGAGGTCGGGACGCTCCGGCGGCTGGTCTCGGAGTTTTCGGATTTTGCGCGCTTGCCGCAGGCCGAGCTCGAACCCGCGGACGTATCCGAGTTCATGCGTGAGCTTTCGGAGCGCCCGCTCCTCGCCGACGACGAACGACGCAGCGATCACGTGCCGCCGAGCGCGGGCCCGAACGTCGAGTTCGAGCTACCGAAGGAGCCGCTCTGCGCCGCGATCGATCGCCAGATGCTGCGCCGGGTCGTGATCAACCTGGTCCGCAACGCCGCGCAGGCGCTCGCCGAGATCAAGCGCTCGGGGCGCGTGGTCGTCAGCCTGAGTCGACAAGGACCGACCCTGTATCTCGACGTGGACGACGACGGTCCCGGCATCCCCGCGCAGCTGCGGGAGGCCATTTTCGACCCGTACGTGACGACCAAGACGGACGGCACCGGCCTCGGCCTTGCGATCGTGAAAAAGATCGTCGTGGAGCACCACGGCACGATCGCCGCGGAGCAGAGTGCGCTCGGGGGAGCGCGCCTGCGCGTTCGGCTCCCCGCGCTAAGCTGAACCGATGCCGTCCTCGAGGCCCCCCGAAACGCCGTGGTTTACCGCCGGGCTCGTGCTGTTGGCGGCCGGCCTTTTCGGCTGGCTCGTGTTGCCTCGCCTCGCCCCCGATCCGTTTGTCGGTAATGCCGCTCCTGATTTCCTGCTGTCCCGCCTAGGCCCGGGCGGCGCGGTCTCACCCGAGAAGGTTCGACTCTCCGACCTCGAAGGCAAAGCGGTCATTTTGGATTTTTGGGCGAGCTGGTGCATGCCGTGCCGCGCTGAAATGCCGGTGGTCGATCGCGTGGCGAAGGCGCACGGCGCGCGCGGGCTCGTGGCGCTCGGTGTGCTTACCGGCGACCCACCGGAAGACGCGGGCCAATTCCTCGCGCAGCACCCGGTGAGCTACGGCACCGTGATCGACGACCAGAACCTCGCCGGCAATGCCTTCGGCGTGGAGAAGCTGCCGACGCTCGTCGTGCTCGACAAGAAGGGCAAAGTCGTCGCCCTGCGCACGGGCACGATTTCCGAGAACGAGCTCACCGCGCTCGCTGAAGTCGCGCTGCGCTGAGACGCCGGCTGCCGAGCCGCGCGACGCAGCGACGCGTTCGAGCGCTCATTGCGCGGCGCCGGGCGTCTCGCGCGCGATGAGCGTCGCGCCCGCGAGCTCGTCCGAGCCGGCATACTCGTCGTAGCGCCCTCGGAGCGACACCGTGTCCCCGAGCTCGACGCCGGGCGGCTCGCTGCCGGTGAACACGAAGAGCTCGGAGGAAGCCGCCGTGCCGTCCTCCACGTAAAATCCACGTGATTTGCCGGTGTCGGGCCGCAGCGCCGTGACGACGGCGCCGTCGATTTCGACGAGCGCGTGCCGGGGCGGGTGCTCGGGATCCGCGTGCTCGAGCAAGGCGCGGATCCCGAGCGGACAGGGCACGACGCCGGGATTTTCTGCGGTGCAGAAGTCGCACGCGTCGCCTCGACCGTCGCCGTCGCTGTCCGCTTGGTCGGGATCGGAGGTGTCGGGGCAACGATCCGAGCCGTCCGGTACACCGTCGCCGTCACGATCGCCCGTGAGATCGCGCGCACGAGCGTTCGCCGGGTCGAGCGGGCAGGGGTCGCAAGCGTCACCCACGCCGTCGCCGTCCGCGTCGGCCTGCATGCCGCGATCGAGCGGCCGCGGGGGATCGAACAGGCGCGGGCAGAGGTCGTCGCCGTCCGCGATGCCGTCGCCGTCCTGGTCCGTCGCGGTGGGCACGCCGTCGTACTCGCCCGGGCGCGCCGGAACGCATGTCGGCTCGTCCGGCGGCGTATCGCACGCAAAGAGCGGATACGTGCCGTCGGCCTCGGCTTGGATGGCGGCCAGGTCGAACCCCGAATCGCTCGTGCACACGCGTTGCGCCGCGCCGCACACGGCGAGCGGCTCGCAGTCGCCTGCACCCAGAGCAGCGAGCAGCGCCGCGCGCCCGTAAAGAGGCGTGCCTCCGCGTAAAATCAGCAGAAAATCGGGCGGCTCGGCGTGGACGGCGGCCTCGTACGGCTCGCGGTCGTGCCGGTCGAGCAAGAGGACGTCGCCGAGCGCGCCCGCCTCGAGCCGCCCGAGAGCCTCACCGGCGCCCACGGCGCGGGCCCCGGCCGTCGTGACCATCGCAAAGAGCGTGTGGGCGTCGAGCGCACCGTCGAAGTAGGTAGCGGAGAAGCTCGTCGCGCAGGCGAGCTCGCGTTCGAGGTTCATCGAGCCGGTGAGCAACCAATCGGTGCCGAGCGCCACATCGACGCCGGACCGCAACAGGAGCGGAACGGGCGCGGTGTTTCCGTAAAGTGCGAGGTTCGAGCGCGGTGACCAGACGACGAGCGCGGAACGGGCACCGAGCTCGGCTGCAAGCTCGGCGTCCGTCGCGACCGCGTGCACGACGCCGGTCGTCGCTGCGACGAGCTCGAACTCCGGCGTGAGCGCGCAGGCGAGCTCGTTCTCGGCGTCCGCGTCGACCCCTTCCCCGAGGTGAGCGAGAAATTCGCCCGCGGCGGCGACGTCGTCGGCCGTCGCGTGTTTGGAGCCGTATTTGCAGCCGCTTGCGAGGAGCCGCCCGTCTTGATCATCGAGCGGGAACGTTTCGGAATCGGCGGCGGCCGTCGGCAGGCCCTCGCCGAGACCCGGCATGTCCGCGTTGCGCACGAGGCCGCGGTGTCCGGCGGCCCCCGCGATGGTGGTCACCCCGCCGAGCAACATCCGAAGCTCTTGAGCGACCCGCGCCACGTCGGGCGCGCCGCCCTCGTACTCGAGCGCTTCGTGGCCGCGTAGCCCGAGCCGCCAGTCATGCCGGTGATCGTAGCGCTCCGCGCCGAGTGGCCGGGGCCCGAGCGCGTCGTACGCGATGTGATCGTGTGGATTCACGAAGCCGGGCGCGATGACGGCATTCGGGCAGCGTACGATCGTGGCGTCCGTCTCAGTGCAACCGCAGCCGGCGCAGCGAATCACGCCGTATTCGTCGACCCGCACGCCTCCACCCTCGTATACGACGCTCGGCGCGAGCACCGTGCCCTCGAGGACGACGTTGGGTCCGGCACCCGTGACGGAGCACTCGTCCGGCGCGGCGAAGGCGCCGCACGTGACGACCTCGAACGCGGGAGCCCGTGCGCCGTGCCCGCCGGCGCCTCCCCCGCCGGTTTCAGCTTCGTCCGGCGGCCCGTGCCGCTCCGGCGAAATCTTCCGCGGATCCTCGCGGGCGGTGCCGGCTTCGGCCAGCGGGCGGGGAGCGCGACAACCGAGCGGGGCGAACGCGAGCGCGGCGAGCGCAAGCGCGAGCACGCTTAGCGGAGCTTTCCGCCGCGCGAGCGACTGGTGTCTACTACCGAAGATCATGGTCGGCCCTTTCGGCGAGGCGGCACTCCTCGGAATCGTCCACGGTGCGACCGAGTTTCTTCCTCTCTCGAGCGGCGGCCACCTCGCCCTCGTCGCGATCCTGTGGAAGCTCGAGGGCAGCCCTTCGCTCACGCTGGCGCTGCACGTGGCGACGCTCCTCGCGACGCTGCTGGTGCTCTGGCCCGAAGTCGCGCGCGCCACGAGCGAGGGCCTCGCGGCGCTCGTGCGACCCTCCCGCTTCCGCTCGACGCTGGGCGGTCGCGACGCCCTCACGACGTTGATCGCGAGCATCCCGACCGCGCTGCTCGGCTTTTTCTTGCGTTCCGAGCTCGGTCGCACCCAAACGAGTCCGCTCGCGGTCGGGCTCGGATTTCTGGGTACCGCGGTGGCGCTCGTCCTCGCGCACTTTGCCGGCCGCGGAGAACGCGATCAGCCGACTGCGAGGGGCGCGCTCCTGCTCGGCCTCGCCCAGGGGCTCTGCATGCTGCCCGGGTTGTCTCGCAGCGGCTCGACGATCGCAGTCGCGCTGCTGCTCGGGGTTCGGCCCGTGCGCGCGTTCGAGCTCTCCATGCTCATCTCGCTGCCCGCCCTCGTCGCCGGCATCGTGCTCGAAGTGCAGATGCTGCACTCCGGGCCGCTCCCCGGCGACATGGCGAGCGCGGTCGTGGGCGGGCTCGCCGCGCTCGCGACCGGCGTGCTCGCGCTCCACGCCCTCCGGGGCATCGTCGTACGGCGCCGCCTCGCGTGGTTTGCGTTCTGGGTCGGTCCGCTCGCGCTCGCGACGCTGGCGCTCGGCATCGCGTGGCCGTCGTGACCGCTCGGGCCTTCACGAGTAAAGTGCTGCCGTGTTCGGCCGACTCGGACTCCCGCTTGCGTGCCTGCTCGCCGTGAGCGGATGCGGCCGCCTCAAGCGAGAATGTAGCGGAGTATCGGCCACCGCGAACGCCTTCATCGCGGAGAGCGGTAAGGTTCGGCCGCAGCCGAACGCAACGCCGGAGGAGACCGTGAAGGCCGAGCTCGCGACCGCGGTCCGCTATGAAAAGCTCGCCGCCGATCTAGAGCGCCTGAAGGTCGAGTCGACCGAGCTTTTGCCCGAGGTCACGCGCTACCGCACCCTCGCCGAGCACTCGGCCGCGTCTCTGCGCGCCGTCGCTGCCGCCCTCACCCGCGGGGATTTCGAGACCGCACGCCAGAAGCGCATCGAGCTCGATCGCGAAGCGCGCGGCGAGGGCCCGCTCGTCCTCAAGATCAACGAGCTCTGCGGCACTGCGGCCGTCGACGCTTCGCTCTGAGCTTCGGCGCCGTGCTCAGCGGCCCTTCCAGCCGCCGCGCCCCGCTGGACGCTCGGAGCGCCGCGCGGGCGGACGATCGGAGCGGCGCCCCGGCGGACGATCCGAGCGCCGGGGCGGCGGATCGGAGCGCGAGCGTCCGCTCGACTCGCCGCTGCCGTTCGGTCCCTGTAGGCGCTTGAGCTCGTCGCGCAGGCGCGCGGCGGTCTCGAATTGCAAGCTCTCAGCGGCGGCGAACATCTCTTGTCTGAGCGCTTGGATGCGCTCGGCCAGGTCGGCCTCGTTCGCGGCCGCGGCCGCCTCCTCGGGCGTCGCTCCGGCGCGCTGGCGCGGCACGGCGTAGTAGTCGCTCGTGCCGCTCGCGGGGTTCATGTCGAAGATGGCGCGCTTGATGGTCGCGGGCGTGATGCCGTGCTCGGTGTTGTACGCGGCCTGCAGCGTGCGGCGCCGTGCGGTCTCGTCCATCGCTTGCTTCATGGCGTCCGTGATGCGATCGGCGAACATGATCACCTGGCCGTTCGCGTTACGCGCCGCGCGCCCGATCGTCTGAATCAAGGAGCGCGCGCTACGCAAGAAGCCTTCTTTGTCGGCGTCCAGGATCGCGACCAGGCTCACCTCCGGCAGATCCAAACCCTCGCGCAAGAGGTTGATGCCCACGAGGACGTCGAACTCGCCCGCGCGCAAATCGCGCAGAATTTCCACGCGCTCGAGCGTGTCGATGTCGGAGTGGAGGTAGCGCACGCGCACCCCGAGCTCGGCGTAATACTCGGTGAGGTCCTCGGCCATGCGCTTGGTCAAGGTCGTCACGAGCACGCGCTCCTTTCGCTCGACGCGCTTTCTGATCTCGGCGAGGAGCTCGTCGACCTGGCCTGCCACCTTGCGCAGGATGATCTCCGGATCGAGCAAGCCCGTCGGGCGAATCACCTGCTGGGTGATCTCGCCCCCGGTCTTCTCGAGCTCGTAGTCGCCGGGCGTCGCGGACACGAAAATCACGTGCCGCATGTTCTTTTCCATCTCGTCGAACTTGAGCGGCCGGTTGTCGAGCGCGCTCGGTAGGCGGAAGCCGTACTCGACGAGCGTCTCTTTACGCGAGCGATCCCCGCGGTACATCGCGCCGAGCTGCGGCACCGTCTGGTGCGACTCGTCGATCACCAACAAAAAATCCTGGGGACAGTAGTCGATCAACGTGGGCGGCGGGTCGCCCGGCGCGCGGCCGGAAAGGTGGCGCGAGTAGTTCTCGATGCCCTGTACGAAGCCCATCTGATCGAGCATCTCGAGGTCGTAGGAGGTCCGCTGCTGCAGCCGCTGCTTTTCGAGGAAGCGCCCCGCCTTGTCGTAGAACTCGAGCCGTTCGCGGAGCTCGTTGCGAATGCCTTCGATCGAGCGCGCGAGTTGCTGGCGCGGCGTGACGTAGTGCGAGCCCGGGTAGACGGCGTATTTGTCGAGCTGGCCGAGCACGCGCCCGCGCAACGGATCGACCTCGCGGATGGAATCGACCTCGTCCCCGAAGAACTCGACGCGAATCGCACGAGCCTCTTCGTACGCCGGGAAGATCTCGACCACGTCGCCGCGCACGCGGAAGGTGCCGCGATGGAAATCGGTGTCGTTGCGCTCGTACTGGATGTCGACCAGGCGCCGCAGCAGCTCGTCGCGACGTAGCTCCTCGCCCTTGACGATTTCGATCAAGAGCCCGGAGTACGTCTCGGCGGAGCCGATGCCGTAGATGCAGCTCACGCTCGCGACGATGATCACGTCCTCGCGCGAGAGCAGCGCGTGCGTCGCCGCGTGCCGCATGCGATCGATCTGGTCGTTGATGATCGCGTCCTTCTCGATGAAGGTATCGGTGGTCGGGATGTACGCTTCCGGCTGGTAATAGTCGTAGTAGCTGACGAAGAACGCGACCGCCGCTTCGGGGAAGAGGTCGCGCATCTCGGCGTAGAGCTGCGCCGCGAGCGTCTTGTTCGGCGCGATGATCAGCGTCGGGCGCGCGTAGTGCTGAATGACGTTCGCGATCGAAAACGTCTTGCCGCTACCCGTGATGCCGAGCAGCGTCTGGTACTGGCGGTTCTCGTCGAGCGCCTTGCACATCTCGGCGATGGCCTGGGGCTGATCGCCCTTGGGCTCGAACTCGCTCCGGAGTTTGAAGGGTGCGCGAGTGCCGGCCATGGATCGGATCCCGATACTCCCCACGGAATAGAGGCCCTGACAATCGGCCTTTTTGCCGGGTTCACTCGACCCCGGTCACGCTGAGTCAAAAAGGCTGCTCCTGGCGCGCTGGCTCCGCAAGATCACGGAAAAGCAGCGATTTCCGGCAAGCCGTGCGCGTCGGGCCAGCCCATCGCGACGTTCAGAGCTTGAATGGCTTGGGCGGAGGCACCTTTTGCGAGATTGTCGAGGGCGCCCATGGCGAGCACGGTCGAGACACGCGTATCGACCGCGTAGGCAACGTGCGCCCGTGCCGAGCCACGGACCCACAGCGTGTCGGGCAAGACGCCTTGGTCGAGCACCGACACGAGGCCGTCTCGATACAAGTCGCGCGCGGCCGCGCGGCAGTCGTCTTCGGTCTTGCCGGGCAAGAGCCGCGCGTAGCCGATGCTCAGAATGCCGCGCGTCATCGGTGCCAGTTGCGGCGTGAACACGACCTTCAGCTCGTCGCCCGCCGCGAGCGAGAGCTCCTGCTCGATTTCGACCGTGTGGCGGTGCGCGCCCGCGACTTTGTACGGTCGGATGCCTTCGGCCGCTTCGGGCAAGTGATACGCCTGGCCCGGCGTGCGTCCCGCGCCGCTCACGCCGCTCTTCGAATCGACGATGATGCCGTCTTTCGCGACGAGCCCGGCCTTGAGCAACGGCGCGAGCGGCAAAATCGAAGACGTGGGGAAGCAGCCGGGCGCCGCGATGAGCCGCGCGCCCGCGAGCTCCTTACGGTGGAGCTCCGGTAAGCCGTAAACCGCGACCTCGAAGAGCTCGGGCGCCGGATGCGGGCCGTACGTCTTTTCGTATACTTCGCGGCTCTTCAGCCGAAAATCCGCGGACAGATCGACGACGCGCAGGCCCGCGTCATAGAGCGCTTTGGCAGCATTCGCGCTCGCCGCGTGCGGCAGGCACAAGAACGCCACGTCGACGCGCTTGGCGAGCTCGCGCGCCTGTTCTGGATCGAACGCTTCGAGCACGAGCTCACCGACGCCCTTCACGCCGAGCGTCGACCGCACGACCTGATCGAGGCGCTTGCCCGCGTTGTCACGCGCCGCCACGACCGCGAGTGAAAGCTCCGGGTGACGGTGCACCAGCCGGACGAGTTCGGACCCTGTGTATCCGGCTGCGCCGATGATCGCGGCTCTGAGCGTGGCCATGATGGGCCGCGGAGCCTAGCTCAGAACCGCGATCGGTGCCGCTCGGCGCGCCCGCGCCACCGGCTGCGTTTTACTGAATGATCGGTGTCGGGACGCAGACGCTGACGCAGGCCTTGGTGCCGTCAGGGGTCACCGTGCAGTTCGGCTGGAGCGTCCCGGGGACGTGCTGCGCGGCCGAGTCGTCGTAGAAGCTGCACGGCTCCTTCTGCTCGGCACGGATCGCGGCGCCGAAGAGGTCGCCTGGCAGCGGGCCGTAGTACGACATCGGGTGGTAGTAGCTCGGCACGAACGGATCCGGGCTGTAGTTCCGGTTCGACTCCCACGGCACGGGGTCGGTCGTCACCGAACCTTGGTCGGAGGCGATCACGAAGCTCGGGAAGCCGCCCGCGCAGAGCGCCGCGCAAGCGCCGGGGGTGCCGCACCGTTGGTCGGTGCCGGCCGTGTCCGGGAAGGAAAGGGCGTAGGCGGCGTTGATCTTGAGCGAGCTCAGGACGCCCGGTGGTCTGCCCGTGTCCGCGGCCGGCAGTTGCGGCAGGGCGCCCGCGAGCTTCTGGTAAGCGTCGGCGTTCGGCTCGTTGATGATGCCGGAGAGCTTCCAATCCGGGCATTCCGTCGTGCCGCTGCCGTCGAACTGCTCGCGCCACTCTGCCCAGCGGCCCGCGATGCAGTCCTGCCCGTAGGCAAGCGGGTTCGTCCCGTTCGGGAGCGCGTCACGAGTCGAATACTGGAGGCCGAGCAAGCCGTCGATGGCATCTAGCAGCGGCTCGTCACCGGTTGTTTGACCCTGAGCTTGGGTGCACTCGGCGAAGTTTCGCACGAGGTAGCCGCTGTCGTTGAGCAAGAACGAGTTCTGATCGATGCGACCGAGGCAGTCGACCACATGGCCCGCGAGCGCTGCGGCGTAGCTGTCGAACGCAGAGCAATCCGAGACGCTGATGCGCACGTTCACGCGGCCGTCGTTGAGCTTCACCGGGTTGCCACGGCTGACGAACTCGAACACCACGTCGATGGTCTGGCCCTTGACGATGCTGAAGGGGAGGTCGTTCTGCACGAGCGTTGCATCGATCGCGTTGAACGCCTTGTCCGCCGGACCCTTGGCCTCGAGCACCCATCCGTCGGAGAGGTCGATGACGTACGCGCCGACGGGCAATACTTCCTGATCGACGGGCAGATCCGCCGCGGGCGTGATCACGCGCGAGAAGCCCGAGGATTTGCCTTGAATGGTGAAGCGCGCCTTGGCCAACCGGTATTGCACGCCAGCGCTCTGCGCGGTGAGGGGTAGCTCGACGGTGCCCGTGGCACCGGCTTCGGCGCTCGGCTCGACAGCGTTGGAACAGCCGCTGACGAGTGTGGAAAGCGATAGAACGCCCAGAACCCCCGCACAGAACAATTGTCTCGACATCCGCTTTTCTCCTCCAAAGTTTGGACGACGCGATCTCACGTCGAGCCCAGCGTTAACTCGGGCATCCGACACCAGCTTTCCCGCAGACACAAGAGCACTCTCTTCACTCTCGCTCGTCGACAGAACTTCGTGCAAGCGCCCGAGCGCGTAACGTCGCGAACTCGCCCGGGGTTCTTCGCCACACACGTGGGGGTGACGAGTTCACGGCGAGGGCGCCGTCCGCTATGCTCTGGCGCATGTCGAGGGTCCGCGCGACTGCTTTGGTTCTTTTTGCCGCGCTCGCGTGGGTGAGCGGTTGCGGGGGAAGCGAGTCGCCCCAATTCCCCGCGGGTGATGCCGGCTCCTACGGCGCTCCCTTCGGAGGAGAAGCCGGCGCGGGCGATGTTCCGCTGAGCAGCGGTGGCAGCGGCGCGCGCGGTGAGTCCGGCGCCGACGCGGGCGGTGAAGGCGGAGCAGGCGACGGGGCGCGGCCGAGCAACGGCGGCTCGGGCGGGCGTAAGCCGCACACCGTGACCGGCTCGGGCGGCAAAGGCGGGGGAACGGCGACGAGCGGAGGAAGCGGTGGTGGCGACTCGAGCGCCGGCGGGAGCGAAGCGGGTGCGAGCAGCGGCGGCTCGAGCGGAAGCGGCGGCGGCGCGCAGGGCGGCAACGTCGGTGTCGCCGGTTCGGCGGGCACGGCGGCGAGCGCCGGCGCGGGCGGTCAATCGAATCAGCTCTCGATTTGCGTGCGGCTGAGCAACACGACCAGCCTTTCCGGCACCGTCACGAACGACTTTCAAAATGCCGTCGTCGCCGACTGCAACATCAACTGGGTCTTTTATCTTTACTACGATCCGGCGCACGACATCGACCACCTGCAAGACTTCATGAACCAGGTGTTTCACTTCAACCTCGGGCTCTGGGGTTGTTCGGACGGCGCTCCCCCGACGAGCTTCGAGCTCCTTTACGGCTCGGAGCCGCTCACCTCGGCCGACGCGGGCGCGCTCATCGACGCGTACATGAGCGCAGCCGATGCCGATTTGTCGCTCAGCCCGCCCGAGCGTGATGCGATGCGCGCCATTCTCGAGCGTCTGAGTGATCCGCTCCTGGTTACCTCGGAACCGGGGGCTTTCTCGCATTCGCGCTGCGGCGCGGGCGGTACGGGCGGTACGGGCGGGCAGGGCGGGCTCGGCGGACAGACGAGCACAGGCGGCCTGGGCGGCGCGGATTCGACCGCGGCCGGGCAAGGCGGCGCGGGCCAAGGCGATACGGGTGGCGCTGGGTCCGGCTAAGCTCACACCGATGCTTCGCCGTTCGAGGAGTCAGTCGTGGTTCGCCGGCGCGCTCGTCGGCGGGGCGGTATCGCTCGCGTCGTCCTTCGCGCTCGCGCAGTCGGGGACCGAGGTGTCGCTCGCGGACACGCTGTATCGCCAAGCGCGCGTGCTCAGCGCCGCGGGCAAGTTCGCGGAGGCGTGTCCCAAGTTCGCGGAGAGCTATCGGCTCGATCCCGGCACGGGGACGCTCCTGAACCTCGCGTCTTGTCACGAATCGCTCGGCAAGCTCGCGACCGCATGGGTGGAATACCAGGAAGCGCTCGTGCAGTCGCGGCGTGATCGCCGGCAGAGCCGCATCGACTTCGCGGAGCAGCACATCGCGGAGCTCACGCCGAAGCTCTCGCGTTTGACCGTGACGCTCGCGTCGGACGCGGACCGCAATGGGCTCGAGCTCAAGATTGACGATGTGGCCGTCGGAGTCGCGGCGCTCGGCGCGGCGACGCCGCTCGATCCTGGTGCGCACGCGGTCGAAGCGACGGCGCCGGGAAAGAAGCCGTGGTCCGGCAGCGTGACGATCGGTGCCGTCGCGGACCAACGGACGCTCGTGATTCCGGCGCTCGAGGCGTTGCCGGCGCCGGCCGTTGCCGCGCCGCCGGTCGCCCCGACGCCGGCGCTCTCGCCGCTCGTGCCGGCGGCTCCGCACGCGGACGTCGCAACGGAACGCCCGATACCACCTTCCGTCTACATTGCGGGCGGCACCACCGTAGCTCTCGCGCTCGCGGCGAGCATCACGGGCGGCGTGTACCTCGAGCAGCGCAGCACGTACGATACGACCGGCCGCAACAACGCCGACCGCGCCGCCGCGACGAGCGACCATGATTCGCTCGTGACGCTCGGTGTCGTGAACCTCGCGCTCTGGATTGCAACGGCGGCCGGCGCCGGCGCCACGACCTACTTCTACGTGACGCGGCCGACGCGTCCGAAGACGACTGTGGGATTCACTCTGGCGCCGTGGGCGACGACGAACGGCGCCGGGCTCGTCGCGAGGGGCGCGCTGTGAGCGCACGTTCCTGGCGCCGTCGCAGCGCGGCGTTCGCGTTGCCCGTCGTGCTCGCGAGCGGCTGCTTGTTGGTCGCGCCACCCGAGGATTTGCCGGCTCTCGGAGCGGGCGGCAGCGGAGCGCAGGGTGGCGGCGGGAGTGCGGGGAGCTCCGTGGTCGAAACGGGCGGCTCTGGCGCGAGCGTGACGGCGGGTGGGGACGCAGGGGGCGAAACGAATCCGGAGGGTGGGGGTCCCGGGAGCGGAGGCAATGCGGGTGCTGCGGGCAGCGGTGAGGCGGGTGCGGGTGGCAGCAGTGCGGTCGGTGGCAGTGCGGGTGGTGGCGGGACGGGCGGGACGGGCGGGAGCGGCCAGCCGATGGGTGGGGCGGGGGAGGGCGGCGCGCCCGAGTGCACGACGAATCAGGAGTGCGTGGATCTGACCCACGTGGAGGCTCGTTGCCGGAATGATCACACTTGCGTCACCTTGAAGTCGCCCGAGTGCCTGACCGTCTACGGACCGTTCGGCGACCCGAATGCCCTCTACATTGGGTCGTTCGCAGTGCTGGATCCCGAAAACCCCGGCGCTAGCGACATCGCCCTGGCGGAGAAACTCGCCGTCAACGAGATCAATGCTGCGGGTGGGCTGCCGGGCGGCCCCGACGGTGGGCGCCCGCTCGTGCTCATCGTTTGCACGAACGACGAAACCGCAGAAACCGGAGCGATTTCGCTCGGAATGACGCACCTTGCCGAGGAGGTGGAGGTGCCGGCGCTAATTGCGATGTTGCAGCCGGACGATCTCACGAAAGCATTCGAGCAAGAGCCGGACAAGAAGCTCTTCTTTTTGAACCCCGTGGCGACGATTCGCGCGCTGACGAACCACACCTACAATCGTGGGCTGCTCTGGACGCTTCTCGGACAACCGAGCGACTATGCGCCTGCCTACGGACTGCTCTTGGGCGATCTCGAGAAGCAGGTTCATTCCGAACGGGGACTGTCGACGACCGACAAAATCAAGGTCGCGGTCGTCGACACGACGGATAGCTTCAGCGCCGACCTCTACCTCTATATGTTTCAGAGCCTGGAGTTCAACGGCACCAAGGCGGGAAACCAGGAGCCCGACTACTTCCAAGAGTTCTCGCTCGACCCCGCGGCGGCCGTTCCGGAGAAGACAATTACCGACCTGGCCGCCTTCGAGCCGGACGTGGTGATCTCGGCGGCCGGCGACGTCATGACTGCACTCGGCGGAGTGCTTCCGCGTCTCGAAGCCGGCTGGACAAGCACGAAGCCGCGCCCGTACTACCTGCTCTCTCCCTACAACGCGACGTCGGACGCAAAAGGTACCATCCAAGGCGTGGTCACCGACGAGGTGAACGCCATGACGAACCCCGAACCCGACGCCGCCCGCCGTTTCCTCGGCGTGAACGCCGCACCGGCCCTCGACCTGACGCTCGAGAACGCTTTCGAGAAACGCTACTACGACGCGTTCACGGACCAAAAGCCTCCGGCCGCCGCGAACACCGACAACTACTATGACGCCGTCTACTATCTCGCGTACGCGATGTACGCGGGTGACTCGATGACGGGTCCAGGCATCGCCCGCGGGATGAAGCGCCTCGTCTCGGGGGACTCGCTCGACGACGGCCCGGCGGACGATGCAATTAGCAAGGTCTTCACTGCGCTCGACGCAAACAACGCGAGCGACTCCCTCTCGCTCAACACCACGCTCGGTCCCTCCGACGTCTTCGATCCCATGACGGGCGTCCGCCCCGTCACCCCGGGCGTCTACTGCTTCACGTTGAACGGCGGTCTTACGCTGCGCGCGAACGAGCTTCGTTACGATCCCACCGACAACGCGTTCACCGGAACGTACCATTGCCTCGACAATTTCCCGCCACCATAGCCTGGGCGCTCTCGAGCTCCGGCCGCATCGCGAGCCTGTCGCTCGTCGTGAACGTGCTCGGAGCGTGCACGACGCGAGCCCCGGCCGCCTCCGAGCTCGGCGCGTCACGCGCCCCCGTCGTCGGCGGCGAAGTTTCGCCTTCGGGCGCGGTCGAGGACGCGGTGCTCCTCATGCGCACCGTCGTCGATGAAGGTGAAATCGTCTGCACGGCGAGCCTCGTCGCCAAGAACCTCGTGATCACGGCGCGTCACTGCGTGGCGCACCTCGTGCCCGGCAACTTCCGCTGCACCGTGCAAGGGGAGCTCGAGAGCCAAGATCCGGGCGCTGGCACGCTCGGCATGCATTTCGACGCGACGAGCCTCGCCTTCTACGACGTGAAGACGCCGCGTAGCGTCCCGGTTGCGCAGGGCCTTCAGATCCTCTCCACACTCTCCGCTTCGATTTGCACGAACGATCTCGCGTTCGTGGTGCTCGATCGGGACGTGCCGTTGCCCGTCTTGCCCATGCGGCAGCATGCGCGAGCCCTGCTGGGTGAGGCGGTGACGCTCGTCGGCTATGGCTTCGACGATGAGATGGCCGGCAGCAACACGCTCGACTACGCGACCCAGCCGCGCACCCACAACGCGCACCTGACGGTCGCGGATTTGGGTCCGGCGACGGACGACGGCGTCACCTCGGCGCCGCCGCGCACCGTAGTCGTCGAAGGTCCTTCCGGGTGCGTCGGCGATAGCGGCGGGCCGCTGCTCGCGACCGCAACGGGCGCGGTGCTCGGCGTGTATTCGCTACTCGACGGCACCACGTGTCTCGCGCCGGACGCGCGCAATTTCTTCACGCACGTGCCGGACTTCGACTTCCTCGCGAATCAGGCGTTCACGGCCGCGAACGCGAAGCCGACGCCGGAGTCGAGCGGGCCCGAAACGGATGGGAACGGCGGGGAACCGGCCGGTATGGCAACGGGCGGCGCCGAGAACGGAGACGCGGGCGCGCCGAGCGCAGGCGCGCCGAACGACTCGAACGGCGGGGCCTCCGCGAACGCGGCCGGAAGGGGCGGCTCGGCAACGGGCGGTTCGCTGAATGACGAAGGCGGCGCAGCGAACACACCGAACGAGCTCGCAGGGCAGGGCGGTACGCCGTCCACGGATACGAGCGGCGGTGCATCGCCGACCGGCACCGCTGGTCCAGGCGCGTCTGCAACGACGTCGGTCGCGCCCTCGAAGAACGAGGGCGGCTGCTCGCTCGCTCCCGGCGACGCCCGAGCTACTCGAGGCCCGTGGCTCGTCGGCCTAGTGGCGATTCTCGAGCGGATCCTCGGTATCCGCGCGCGGAGTCGGCGGCGTTTGCGGCTTCGCGCTGGGTTTCGGCGCTGAGGGCAGAGCGGCGTTCGGCTTGGCGAGCGGCGCCGCCGGCTTCGTCGGAGCCGTCGTGTGCTTCGCGGGCGCCAGGGTTTGCACGCCCCTCCCCGCGGGCGGCTTGGCGGCGCTTCCGCTCGCTGCTTCGGCCGTGATTTCGCCGACGGTACCCGATGTGACCGCGACCGGGGCGCTCGGAACGACCTCGACGCGCGGCTGCGGCAGCTTCGTCGCCTCGTGATTCTCCGGCGTGGTCAGCGCCGGCGGAGTTGCCGCGCCACTGCCCGGTTGCGGTGCGGATGCGCCGTTGAGCACGCCACGCACCGCGAAGAACCCGCCGGCGAGCAGCGCCACGCCGCCCGCGACGGCGTAGAGCGCGAGCCGGCGCGAACGGAGCCCTTCGGGCTGCGAGCGCCCGAAGTCCATCTGCGTGTCCTTCGCGCCGCGGCTCGGCGGCACCGAATCGCCGGAGAGCTCGGTGGCGTCGTCGCCGCGCGCCGGTCGCGGGCTGCCGCCTTCTTTGCGCGTTACGGGCTGGTTCGGTGTGAGCTTTCTATTACGCTCGTTCGGCGTATTTTCCCGCTCGTTCGGCGTATTTTCCCGCTCGTTCGGCGTGCGCGCAGGCGCGCTCCTCAGCGTGGTCGTTCCGGGTTCGGGCGAGGGCGGGGCGACCGAGCGCAGGATGCCGGAGATGCGCGAGATCGAGCGCATCGATTCGGTGGGCGCGAACGGCCGGAGCGCCTCGGCGAACTCGGCGACCGTCTGGTGCCGATCATCCGGGCGTTTTTCCAGGCATTTGGCGACGACGGCTTCGAGCTCGCGCGGCACGTCTTGCCGGACGGCCCAAATGCTCGGCATCGGATCGGCGAGCGCCGCCGTGAGCACCTCGAGCGGCGATTCCCCGGGAAACGGCGTCTCCCCCGTCAGAAATTCGTAGAGGATCACGCCGAGCGCCCAGATGTCGGTGCGCGTGTCGACGGATTTCGGCCGGCGCGCTTGCTCGGGCGACATGTACGCGGGCGAGCCGAGCAACGACTGCGCCGCGGTGAGGCTCGGTGACGCGTTCATCGGACCGCCGCTCAACGTGATCGCTTTCGAGATGCCGAAGTCGAGCACCTTGACGAGCGGCGAGCCGTCCGCGCGTCGCGTCAAAAAAAGATTTGCCGGCTTGAGATCGCGGTGGATGACCCCGATGGCATGCGCCTCGGCGACGGCTTCGCACGCCTGGAGCACGTAGTCGATCGCCGTCCCAATCTCGAAGTTTTTCACCGCCTCGAGCTCGCGCGCGACGTCGCGACCCGAAAGGAACTCCATCACCATGTATGGAGCGCCGCCCTCGAGTTCGCCCACGTCGAGCACCCGCGCGACGTGCTCGCTCTGGATCCGCACGGCAGCGCGCGCCTCGCGCAAGAAGCGAGCGGCCGCATCCTGATCTTCGGCAAGCTCCGGGACGAGCAGCTTGACCGCGACGCGCTGCTCGAGCTGCTCGTGCAGCGCGGCGACCACGTAACCCATGCCGCCCACGCCGAGCACGCGCTCCACCCGGTACTTGCCGGCCAGGAGATCGCCCTCGGAGACCATGGAGCCCGAAGCATACCACGCGCTCCACGGCCGGCCGCCGCAGCGGGAAAATGCCCGCGCAGGGGTTCTGGATCAAAACCTACGTAGTCACTTGTTTAGTCGCAGATGGGCGTCGCGTTCGGGAAGGCCGTGCACGCGCTCGAGCCCGAGCAGCCGCAGACGCCGGCGATACAGCTACGTTCCCCGGAATTCTTGCAGTCGTTGTCGTCTGCGCATTGGCATACGCCGCTCAGGGTGTCGCAGTGCGAGGGACCGCTGCCGGCCGTCATGCAATCGTCGTCGCTCGTGCAACCGCCGCAGACATGCGTTTGCGTGTCGCAGGTCGGGCCCGCGCCCAGGCCGCAGTCATCGTCCGAGGCGCAGCCGAGCGTGCATTGGCGCTGCTCGCAGACTCCGGCGCCCGCGCACACCGACACCGTGCCGGACGCACCGGCATGCGGTAGCAGCGTGGGAACCTCGAAGTCGCAGCCCTGGTCACTCAGTGGAGCGCACCACTGAGCGCCGCTCGAGACGACGCACGCTTCGGTGATGTAGCAATCATCGTCCGTGTCACAAGTGGTAAACCAATCGAAGCTCGCGAACTTCTGGCAATCGTCGCTGACCTCGCACGCCGTGCCGAGCGTCGAGACGCAGAAGCCGTCACTGCTGCACGACCCCGTGCCGCACTGCCCGCTCCCCGTGCACGCGTAGGTACACTCTCCCGCCACGACGCTGCCGGTACCCGCTGTGCCACTTCCGGCGGCTCCGCTGATGCCGCCGCCGCCAGCCGTGCCGCTCGTCCCCGCCAATCCGCCGCCGCCCGCGCTGCCGGCGCTGCCCGCATGGCCGCCGCCACCCGCGGTTCCGCTGCCGGCCGTGCCGGTTCCTGCGGTTCCGGTGCCGGCAGTTCCGGTACCCGCGACGCCAACCGTACCGCCCGCACCCGTGCGCGCACCGCCGTCGCCGGACTCACCGCCTTCACCAGCGCCAGCTTGGTTGCCGGTGTTGCCGGAGCCGCCGCTCGAATTGGTTCCGCCCTTACCACCCCTGGCGTTCGTGCCGCCGGTCGTGCTCGTACCGCCCGTGTCGCTCGTGCCACCGGTGCCGGCGCTCGCTCCAGCGCCGGGCGTGCCGCTTTCCCCGCTGACACCTTCGCCAGCCGTGCCTGGGTTCTTGCCGGCGGTCCCACCCTTTCCGCCGGTCCCGGCGGTCTCACTCGTGCCGCCCGTGCCGGGTGTCGGCGAGAGGTCGTCGTCACCTCCGCAAGCGGAGTAGGTGACCGAGCCGAATCCGATCAGGCAAATCCAAGCAAAAGCTCTGCGCATGCGATGACTCCCTCGGCGGCGTTATACGCCGGCCATAGAGAGCGTCGCAATGCCCGCGCGCCGCGACCAAACTTTGTCCGCGGCGACGCGGATGACGTGACCCGCGCGAGCGCGCGGTTTCGGGCGAAACGCCTCAGCGCTTCGAGTACTGGAAGCGCTTGCGGGCGCCTGCCTGACCGTACTTCTTACGCTCGACCTTGCGATCGTCACGCGTGAGGAAGCCGGCGCGCTTGAGCGAGCGGCGCCGCTCGGGATCCTCGCGCGTGAGCGCACGGGCGATGCCGTGACGGAGGGCTTCGGCCTGGGCGCTATGGCCGCCGCCGGCGACCGTCGCGCGCACGTCGTACTTGTCGAGGAGCTCGAGCACCTCGAGCGACTGCCGCGCGATCATGCGTGACGTTTCGCGCTCGAAATATTCGTCGGCCGGCTTGCCGTTGACGGTGACCTTGCCTTCGCCCGAGCCAATCCAAACCCGAGCAACCGCGGTCTTGCGCTTGCCGGTCGAGTAAGTGAGTTCAGTCATGTGTCCCTAAAACCTCTTCAGACCTTGAACTGTTCGGGCTTCTGCGCCTGGTGCGGGTGCTCGCCGTTGCCGTAAACCTTGAGCTTCTCGATCATGTGGCGGCCGAGCACGTTCTTCGGAAGCATGCCCTTTACCGCGAGCTCGATGGGACGCTCGGGGTGCTTCACGATCAGGTGACGGAAGCTCTCCTTGCGGATCGCGCCCGGGTAGCCGCTGTGCGTGTAGTAGTTTTTGTCGGTCGCCTTCTTGCCGGTGACCTTCACCTGGCTCGCGTTCACGATGACGACGAAGTCGCCCGTGTCGACGTGCGGGGTGTAGGACGGCTTGTGCTTGCCTGAAAGCAACTGGGCGACCTTGGACGCGAGTCGTCCGAGCGGTTGATCCTTGGCGTCCACCACCCACCACTTGCGGGTTGCGGCTGCTTCGGCTGGTTTTGCGGAGCTGGTCATCATCGTTCGGGACTCGCGTGGGTGGCCCTCCACCTCTGGTGCTGGGGGCCGGAAAGGGGCGAACCCTTAGCGTTCGGCGGGCGGAACGTCAAGAACGGCCGACAAATCAGAGACAAACCCGCCCCCACGCCGCCCCTTTCCGCGGGCCGGCGAGCCTTTCCGCCCTCGGCCGATGGGGGCCCCGCCCTGCGCTAAAATAGGTGGCTCGACCATGGCCGCGCCGCAGAAGAACAAGCTCCTCGAGCGGCTCGTCGCCGACAAGCTCATCACCCCGGAACAGCAAGAAGCCACGCTCAACGTCGTCGCGCGTACGGGGGAGCGGGTCGAAGAGGCGCTGCTCGACATCAAGGCCATCGACGAGATCGCGCTCTTGAAGCACCTCGCGACCACGCACAAGACGCGCTTCGTCTCGACGGAGAAGCTCGCGAAGGCCGAGATCGACCCGACGACGCTGGCGAAGGTCCCGCGCAAGCTCGCCGAGCGCGCGAACGTGGTCCCGGTGCTCTACGACGCGCAGACGGCGACGCTCAGCATCGTCATGCCCGACCCGAGCGACATCCAGACCATCAACGACGTGCAGGTCGCCGCGGGAGTGAAGGAGGTGCGCGCGTTCGTGGGCAGGCCGCGCGGGATCAAAGCCGCGATCGGCAAGGCGTACCTCGGCGACATCCACGCGTTCGCGGCGCTCGATCGCGACGCGCACGCGCAGTTCACGACCATGCTCGACGTGTTCGAGCGCAACCTCGTGAGCGAAGAAAGCCTCACGATGTCGCTCGCGCGCGAGGCGACGACCGGCGAGCGCGTGCTCACGAGCAACGAGCTCGAGCAAGCGGGCAAGTCGCCGCAGGCGCGGGGTCGCGGGCCGCTCGACGACGCGTACCTCGAGACGCTCAACGTGCTCGTGTCGCTGCTCGAGAACAACCGGCAGGAGCTCCGCGGACACTCCGCTCAAGTCGCGCGGCTCATGCGCCGCATCTCCGAGCGCATCGGCGTGTCGGAGTACCTGCTCGCGGCGCACATGGCCGCCGCCTACGTGCACGACCTCGGCAAGATGGGCGCCTATCACCTCACGGCGCTCAACGTCGCCGAGTACGAGGGGCACCGCACCTCGGCGCAGAAGCTCGTCGCGGCGCCGCTCCAATTGCTCGAGGCGGTGCGCCTCCCGCCCGAAGCGGCCGGCGCCGTCGAGCACATGTACGAGCGCTACGACGGCCAGGGCTTTCCGGAGAAGCTCGCCGGCAAGGAGATCCCGCTCGGCGCGCGCCTGCTCTCGATCACCGACACCTACGCCGATCTCACGCAGAATTCGCGCAATCCGTTCAGGAAGACGCTGCGTCCGGCGCAAGCGTGCGAGGTGCTCACGCGCCACCGCGGCACCATCTTCGATCCGAACCTCGTCGACATCTTCAAGCAAACCGTGACGGGCGAGGAGATGAGGGAGCGCTTGCTCGCGAATCGCCGGCGCGCCGTCATCGTCGATCCCGATCCCGAGGAGACGACGGTGCTCGAGCTCCGGCTGATCGAGCAGGGCTTCGAAGTGAATCAGGCGCGCACGGGCGAGCAAGCGGTGAAGCTGCTCGAGAAGGGCGAGGTCGACATCGTGATCTGCGAGATGCAGCTCGGTGAGGGGAGCGACGGCTTCAAGCTGCTCGAGCTCGCGCGCAAAGCGGAGTGGGGTCGAGCGCTCCCGTGGGTGTTCGTCACGGGCAGCGCGGCGGGCAACGACGCCAAGCGCGCCTTCGACCTCGGCGCGGCCGACTTTTTGACCAAGCCCGTGAGCGCCGATCTGCTGGTCGCAAAGCTTCGACAAATCATGGAACGGGAGGCGACGCGCAGCGGCGCGAAGCGCGGCGTTTCCGGCTCGCTCGCGGAGATGAGCCTGCCCGACATGGTGCAGGTGCTCTGGCACGGCCGAAAGACCGGGGCGCTGAAGATCCGCTCGCAGGCCGGTGCGGGCGAGATCCACTTCGTGAACGGCAACGTTTACAACGCGCTCTACGGCAACCAGCGGGGTGAGGAAGCCTTCTACGCCATGCTCGGGCTCTCGCAGGGGGACTTCGTCCTGGACCCGAACTTCGTCGCGCCGCAGGAGCTCTTCAGTAAAAGCCCCGAAGCGTTGCTGCTCGAGGGCATGCGCCGCCTGGACGAGGCTCAGAGATAGCGGTATCCTGAATTTTCGCGGGCGCCCGCGAGAGGTTTGCCCTTTTGTCCAAGGTGCCTCCGCCAGTCCTCGGCTTCAACAACAACGTCCGCCACCGCGGCCGGATTTTTCACATCCAAACCGAGGACTCCGGGGTGCGTTTCGCGCGCATCGTCACCCACCTCTTCGCTGACGGTGGTCGCATCATCAAGACGACGCGCACCGACTACGGCGAGCAGCTCGAAAAGGGCGACGTCTCGAAGCTCGTGCGCGTGATGATGAAGGATCAGCATCGCGGGATGTTCACGGCGCTGCGCGCCGGTGAGCTCGACGCACTGCTCGAAAGGACCGTCGGTCCGTTATCGGAAGCGCCGCCCGCGGCGCCGCGAGCCCCCGCCAAAAGCGTGAGGCCGCCCCGTGCGTCCGAGCGCCCGCGTGAGTCCGAGCGCCCGCGCCGCCGGCAGCTGTCGAATCCGGCGCTGCGCGGCGTCGCGCAGTCGATGTCGCCGCCGAGCGCGGACGGCTTCGACCTCGACGTGGGCGGGCTCGACCAGCTGCCGTCGCGCTCGCGCTCGCAACCGCCCCGTGCGCCGCGCAAAACGCAGCCGCCCCGCAGTCGTCCGCCGCAGGCGCGCCCGCAACCCCAGCGTCCCGCCGCCCAGTTCGCGAACGCCCCCGAAGCGCGCGCCCGCTCCATCTTCGGCGACGAAGCCATCAGCGAGCAGACCCTCGACGAGGTCATCTTGAGCTACCTCGCGGAGGATTTGGACGGTACGCAGAAGTAGGAACGGTACGGAGGTAGGAGCGAACGGGGTGGGCGGCATGCGCGGAACGACGGCGAACGGCGGCGAACGGCGGCATGTCGAGTGCCGGCAAGGCGAACGGCGGCAAAGCGAACGGCGGTAAGCCGGGTACGGGCGGCACCGGCACCGGCGGCACCGGCCCCGGCGACAGCGGCCCCGGCGGAGAAGCCGGAAGTGAGAACGGCGGCGCGACCGAAGGCGGCGCGACGGGCGTCGGAGGTACGGGCGCGGGCGGGACGACTTCCG
The DNA here is from genome assembly GCA_025936045.1 of Polyangiaceae bacterium. GTDB lineage: Bacteria > Myxococcota_A > Polyangia > Polyangiales > Polyangiaceae > PMG-095. The sequence goes on from JAICUB010000005.1 coordinate 103,585, forward strand.
GAACCGGCGGCACGGCTCCGAACGGCGGTGAAGGCGGCGCGATGTGCGAGCCCGGCTTCGAGACGTGTCCGGGGTTCGCCGAATGTTCGACCAATCTCGCCGTCGGCGATCCCGTCGGGTCGACGGTGACGAACTGCGGCGCGTGCGGCCTCAGCTGCTCGACCGTCAACGTGGACACCGCTGCGTGTGCGAGCGGCGTGTGTCAGCCGACCTGTTCCGCCAACTACGGGGACTGCAGCACCGCCGCCAACGACGGTTGTGAAACGGACCTGACGACCACCACGAGGTGTGGCAGCTGTGATCATGCGTGCTCGAATACGGGCGCTTCGGTTGGGTCGCTTCGGTGCCCTGAGCCGCGGTTCGCCGTGGGCCACGCCCGCGAACTCGCCGGCGGGGCCTGCGGGGGTTTGACGCCATGCCGGAGCTGCGCTTGATTTCGGGTAGGCGGACCGGTGAGCGAGCCGACGACCGAAGAACTGAGGGGCGCGACGGGCATCGGTCCCGGCGACGTGATCGCGGGCAAATACCTGATCGAGGCGGCGCTCGGCGCAGGCGGCATGGGCGTCGTGTTTCGAGCGCGGCACACGAAGCTCGACGGTCACGTTGCCCTCAAGTTCCTGTCGCGCGAATGTCTCGCGAATCCGCAGGCGGTCAGTCGCTTCCAGCGTGAAGCGCAGGCCGCCGCTCGCTTGAAGAACGACCACGTCGTGCGCGTCTTCGATGTCGGCGTGCACGAAAACGGCTTGCCTTACATCGTGATGGAGCACCTCGAGGGCGGAGACCTCGCGCGCCTCTTGCGTGCTACCGGCACGCTACCACCCGAGCAAGCCGTCGACCTCTTGCTTCAGGCCTGCGTTGCCGTCGCCGAAGCGCACGACGCCGGGATCATTCATCGGGACCTGAAGCCGTCGAACCTGTTTTGCGTGCCGCGGGCCGACGGGCGCTTCACGATCAAGATCGTCGATTTCGGGATCTCGAAGCTTGCGGGCGCGCTCTTGGCGGATGAGGAAAGCGTCACCGTCACGGGCAACTTCATCGGCTCGCCGAGCTACATGTCGCCCGAGCAGATGCACTCGGCGAGCCGAGTCGACGAACGCGCCGACATCTGGTCTTTGGGCGTCGTGCTGTACGAGTGCCTCACGGGCAAGCTGCCGTTTCCGGCCGCGTCTTATCCGGAAATGTGCCTGAAAGTGACGCAGGCAGCGCCCGTGCCGCCGCGCGCGCATCGGCCCGAGCTTCCCGTAGCGCTCGAGCACGTGATCTTGAAGTGTCTCGAGAAGGCGCGCGAGCAGCGCTATGCGAGCGTCGGCGAGCTCGCCGAGGCGCTCCGGGAGTTCGCGGGCGGGTCGAGCGAGCTGCCGTCCGCGGGGCTCGCCGCCGCAGACGCGGCGGGCATCTTCGCCCATTCGAGCAGGCCTCCGCGGCGCGCGTCGCACCTCCCGAGCTTCAGTCTCACCCAGCCGAGCTGGGTGCGGACCGATCGGCCAGTGAGCGATCGCCGGTTGCCGCTGCTCGCGGCGCTCACGTTATTCGGGGCATGCTTGCTCGCCGTGCTCGTTTGGGTCGTCTTCGGCTCGCGGCGCGTGGAACGAGCCGCAGCGCCTGGGCTGCCTTCCGCCATACAGGTCGCGTCCCCGCCCGTGAAGACGGAGGAACCGCAGGCCGTTCCGACAGGTCCGCCGCTGAATCCCGAGCCATGGCCCGCGGTTCCCGCCGCGTCCGAGCCCGTCACCGCGCCCGAGCCCGTCGCCGCGCCCACGCCGGTCGTTTCGGCTCAGCCGGTTTCGCCCCCGAGCGCCCCGAGTGCCGTCGGCCCGCCGTCTCCGGTCGAGAGTGCGCTCGCTCCGCGTTCCCGTCCTGCATCCCCGGTGAGACCGCCTGCCGAACGCGACGCAAGGAGCCCGACCTGGACCCGATGAGAACGCGTGCTCGCTCCCTGTGTCGGTTCGCCGGGTTACTTTTGGGGACCGTCGGGTTATTCGAACTCGCGTCCCTCGACGAAGCGAAGGCGCAAGACACAGCGACGCCGAAAGCTCCGAAGAGCTCTACACCGAGCGCCGTCGCCGAAGCGGAACGGATCTTCGAGCGAGCGGTCAAACGACTCGACGCAGGCGACTTCCCGGGCGCGTGTCCGCTCCTCGAGCAGAGCGAGCAACTGGATCCAAGCAGCGGGACCCTACTAAACCTCGGCGACTGCTACGAACACCTCGGGCGCACGGCTTCGGCGTGGGCCACGTTCGGAGAAGCCGCACGGCTCGCGAGCGCTACAGGTCGGGCTGACCGAGTCCAAGTCGCCGAGCTCCGCCGGGACCGGCTCGTCGACAAGCTCCGCCGATTGAGACCCTTGCCGCCCAGTCAGCCCGTCGTCGGACTGTCGCTCTACCTCGACGACCGACCGTTACCGTCGAGCGCTTGGAGCACACCGGTGGCGATGGACCCCGGTCGACACGCGTTCCGCGCGACGGCACCCGGCCGCGCTGACTTCGTTCAGGTCCTCGTGGCCCCGGCGCCCGGCGTGACGGAAGACCTGCCCATCCCCGAGTTGGCGCTGGCGGCGCCGGCGCCGTCCGACGCCGAAAGAGCCGCGCGCGCGGACCAATCGGGGCTTGGCCCGCAACGGACGGCCGCGATCGCGAGCGCCGGGGTCGGCGCGGTCGGCTTGATCGTGGGGAGCATTTTCGGCGTGCGCTCCATGGTGAAGCACCACGAGTCGGATGCGCATTGCAACGGCGACATTTGCGCCGATCGGGCGGGCGTCGAACTGATGGATAGCGCTCGGGCGGCAGGCAATGTTTCGACCGTCGCGTTCGTGGTCGGCGGTGTGGGGCTTGGTGCAGCGGCCGTGCTTTGGCTGGTCCCGGTCGGGAGCACGGCAACCACACGGACGGCCGAGATCGGCTTCGGCCCGGGTACGGCGCGCCTGCGCGCCACGTGGTGAAGCGGGCGCGTCACGTACGAGCGGCCTGCGCGGCGCCGATCCAGTGCTAACATCGCGCGCGGTGACTGTCGGAATGCGCGACCCCCGTCGCCGGCTTTCGCGTACCAAGCCGCTCCTTGCGTTCGTCAGCGTGGGCTTTGCCTGCAACGGGCTGCTCGGCAACGACCCGCGCGAACTTGCGCCGAATCAGAGCGACGCAGCAAGCGGTGGCGAAAAGACGGACGCTGGGGCAGCGGGGGCGCGAGACGGCGGCGCCGCGGGCGAGGCACGCGGTGGTGAGTCGGGTAAGGGCGATAGCGGCTCAGGAAGAGCCGGAGCCGGTGCGGGCTTGCCGGGGAGCGCGGGCGAAGCCGGATCCGTGGGCAGCGCCGGTGAAGCCGGCGCTTGCGCCGTCGTCGAATGCACGCCGGGCACGACGCAAAGTGATCCGGAACCGTGCGGTGACTGCATGCTCGGAATGCACGAGCGCACGGCGGTTTGCTCGAGCGGTTGCCGCTGGGAATGGAGCGATTGGAGCACCTGCGTGGAGGCGGCGGCGTGCCATCCCGGCACCACGCGTCCCTCGACGGCGAACTGTCCCTGCGGTGGAACCAAGAGTCAGAGCGCGAGCTGCGGCACTGACTGCACCTGGGGCGCCCCGACGGATACGAGCAGCTGCGCCGATCTCGACTGCTGCACCTCGGTCAAGTTCTGCGACACGCCCGATGACCTTGCCGGTATCCCAGCCAGTCGAGGAACGTGGTGCGTGCAGGAGACGGCCGCGTGCACCCATGCGGAGGTGGATACCGATTGCGCGTCTTCGGTCGCGCAAATCTCCTGTGCGCTCGAGGCCGACGTGTACATCCAGTACCTGTAACGGTCGGTCAGGAGTCGCGCTCCGCGAGCGGCAGCGGCTGCTCTTGGCTCGCCGCGGCCGCGAGCTCGTCGAGCGCGGCTTGCGCCGACAGAGTGGGCAGCTCGAGCGCGGCCGTCAGCGTCGCGGTCAGCCTCTCAGGCGTCTGCTCGGCCAACGCCTCGCTACCTCGGGATTCGCCGCCCGGCTGACGCACCTCGCCCGAGCTTCGCTCCCAGAGCTCGGCCGCCGCCGCGCTTTCGTCGGGAGACGCCGAGCCGGCTTGCGCGAGCTGCCTCCAATCTTTGCCCAAGACGCACTGCAGCCGCTGCTCGAGCTCTTTGCGCTCGCGATGCTGCGAGAGACCACGCGTCAAGCGAAGCAGCGCCTCGCCCACGAACGCGAGCGTCGTGTGCCGGCGTTCCTCGGCGGGCATGTTTTCGCCGACGGCGAGTGCGCCGAGCGCATGCTCGCGCGCTTTGGGCGCGTCGCCGCGCCGTTCCTCGCAGTTCGAGGCGAGGCGCAGGCATTCGAGCTCGCTCCGGCGATCAGCGAGCGCACGAGCTACCGGCAGTGCTTCGTCTGCGAACAGGCGTGCGGCGAGGGCAAAAGCACCGCCGCTCAGCGCGACGGTGCCCTTGCTCAGCCGTGCTTGCAGCAGCAACGGCGACAGCCAGGTAGCGCCGAACCGGATGTCATGATGCGTCGCCTTTTCGGCCTTGTCGAAGCTGACGAACGCCGCGCGCAAGTCGCCGAGGCCGAGTGCGCCGCCGCCGAGCAGCTGGTGCGCGGCGAACTCGAGGTGCGACCAGCCCTCGACGCGCGCAATCTGCGTCGCCCGTTCGGTCGCCGTGACCGCTGCGCCGAAATCGCCGGCTCCGAGCGCATTTTGAGCCTGCAAGAAGCTCTGCCGGTAACGCCCCGCCGGCTCGTCGCTGTCGGTCGCCAGCGTTGCGATTTCTCCGAGCGCGCCCGGCATGTCGAGGTCCGCAGCCACCAAGCGCGCACCCCGAGGATTCGCCTGCACGAGCGCAGGTCCGAAATTTTCGTCGGTGCCGGCGGTCACGAGCACCCGCAGCGCGCTCTCCGACACTACGAAGCCAAGCTCGGAAAGCCAGCGTGCATAACCCTCGAGCGCCGAAACGCTCTGGGGTCTAAGGCACAAAAGGAGCTCCTTCACGTCTTCACCCTGCTGCTCCCTGAGGTCGAGTAGCGCGTCGCGCAGGTAAATCTGATCCGGGGGTGGTTGGCCTTTTTGCCGCTGAAGTCGCTGGGGCGGGGGCGGCGCCGTCCAGGGGATGTCGTAGGTGTCCTCGGCTGCGAGGGCGTCCGCTCGCTCCTGCTCGTTTTCTTCGAGCGAGCGCACGATGCTGACGCCGTGAGCGGCACGAGCGCCGAACGGTTCGTCGGACCAAAGCACGAGACGCCCGGGCTTCGGCTCGTCGCGCAAGAGCGCGAGGAAGCCGTCGAACATCCGCTCCTCGTCGGGCGCCAAGACCCAGCACAAGAGACGCGGCTCGCGCTCGCCCAAGAACGCCTCGAGCTTCGCGTCGAGCTCGCGCAGGCGCGCTAAAATCGGGTCGGCTGCGTCCGCCATCGCGGTCTTACCGGCGCTTCAGCGATTTCCGCGGCGGCGCTTTACGCAGATTGACCTTGCTACCCATCACGTCGGTCTCGCCGTCGGCGCTCACGACGGTCTTCTTGCCGGCGAGCGTGGCTTCCTCCGGCGAGAGCGCCATGACGTTGTCTCCGACGAAGGCGGCCACGCTGCTGGTCGACGAGATACTGATGCCTTCCTTGGAGATGAAGATGGCGTTGTCGCCGCATTGCAGCACCAAGGCGTCGGTCGCGATCAGCGTCAGCATGCTCGGCGGCCCTCCCGCCCCGGTCCCGGGAGCCGCCGCCCCCGCGCTGATGCTTCCACTCGGACACGCGAGGGAAAATCCGCTTTTCGCGTCGACGGCGAAAGCGTCGGCACCGATCGCGTGGCTGCCTTCGACGAGCGTGGTCTTGTCACCCCCCGTGACGTTCGTCGTGTCGGACGACGTCACGGTGACGCTGCGGCCGGCCCCGAACGTCTCCGTGCGCGGGCCGAGGCTCGTGAGCGTATCCGCCCCGCGCACCGTGACGTCCCGCGAGCCCATCACGGTCGTCGAATCCTCGGCGCCGATGAGAGCGCTGCGGGCCGCCCCCACGCTGATCGTCTGGGCCGCCCCCACGGTCACCGTCTGCGCGGCCCCCACCGTGACGGTCTGCTCGGTGCCGACCGAAAGCGTCTGCTTGGCACCCACGTCGGTGCTCTGGTCGTGCTTGACCGTCGTCGTCTGATCGCGTTCGGCACGGAAATGGAGCTCTTCGCTCCCGATTTTGTCCTCGAAACGGATCTCGTTGTAGTTCTCGGGGGCGCCGCCCTCCATGCTGCGGCTCTTGATACCGCTCTGCGTCTGATTGGCAGGTAGCGCGTACGGAGGCCGGTTGTCCGCGTTGTAGACGCGCCCGACCACGATCGGTCGATCCGGATCGCCCTCCAGGAAGTCGACGATCACTTCTTGCCCGATGCGCGGGACGTGCATCCCACCGAAGCCGCTGCCTGCCCAAATCTGCGCCACGCGCACCCAGCAGGACGCTGCCTGGTCGGACTCGCCGAAGCGGTCCCAGTGAAATTTGAGCTTGATCCGGCCGTACTCGTCCGTCCAGATGCCTTCGTTACTCGGGCCCACGACCACGGCCGTCTGCGGGCCCTCGACGACGGGTTTCCTCGTGCGAGAGAGCGGGCGAAACGGGCGGCGCGCATCCAGCGCGACGAACTCACAGCGGGAATGCTCCTCCACCTGCGCGAGCTCGACCGTTGCGGGGGTGTCAACGCGAAGCTCCTGGCGAGCCTCGAGCACGAGGTACGACTTGTTCTGCTCTTTACGCGGGTGCTCGCTCAGCGTGAAGATGAAGCCGGTCTTGAGTCCGGGCAGCTCGCCGCCACCGCGGGCAAGCTCGTAGTCCAGTTGCGCTTCCTCGAGCCGCGTGAGCGCGTACCCCTCGGCGGCTTCCGGCGACGCGAAGGCCCGTGGATAATCGAAGACTTCGGCATTACCGACGCCGTCCTGCGGGCGGCGCTCGCTCACCGTGAACGGCTTGCTCCCGCGGCGTTCGAAGTCGAAGTCGCTCACGGCGTAACGGGCGGGGACGATGCGCCGCGAAACGGACCAGGCGTCCACGCGCTCCGACAGCTTGCTCACGTCGTCCGGTTCTTGCGGCACGTAGGGCAACGCGCGCCCCGGCGTTGCCTCGACGTGAGCTGCGCGCGAGTCGGCGAGGACGAGGATGTGCTTGCCGGCTTGATGCTCGAAGAAATAATAGATGCCTTCTTCCTCGAGGATGCGACTCACGAAGTCCAAGTCGGACTCGCGGTACTGCACCAGGTACTCGCGCGGCGCGTACGTCGCCGTGAGCGCGCTGCGGAAATCGGTCGAATGGTGCTCGTGAAAGAGCTCCTCGACGACGGCGGGTACGCTCTTCTGTTGAAAGATGCGGCAGTTCTTGGTGTTACCGAGCAGCCAGAGCCAGGGTCGCAGCGTGGCCTCGTAGTGCGCATAGCGGCCGCGTTCGCCGAGCAGCCCGAAGTGCGAAACGATGCCGCTCACGAACCGCACCGATTCGTCCGCGAGCACGAGCTCGAGCTGCGCGGGACGGCCGAGTAACCCCGAAAGGTCGAGGTTGCCGGCGCTCAAGAGCTCGAGCTTGTATTCGAAGAGCTCGGACAGCGCCTCTCGACCGGAGACCGAAAGCAAGAAGGACTCTGCCTTCAAGTCCGGAGCGCTCAATGTCGTTCGTCGCGTTCGGTGCATCGATCCGCCCCGGGCTCGCCGTGCGGCCGCTCGCCGCTTGCTTTTGGCGTTTTACGCGCGCCGTCCTGTTCCGTCGACGCCCGTATGCCCGCGCGGCAATTGCCACGGCGCTCCCGGGCACGAGCACCCGGTCGCCGCCTTAGAAACGAAACCAGGGCGGCCAGTCGGGTGGCACTTCGATGTGGATGCGGATGATCGTGCCGGGCTCGAGCGGGCGGAGCTGAGGTCGGATTTGGCGCGTGCCGATTTCGTAATTCGTCGTGGCGCCCAGCATGCGCAGATTACTGGCGTCGTCGGGACCGTCGAGCTGGAGCTCGTGAACGTGATCCGGTTGCATCCTCCGAACACGCGCTTCGAGCTGATTGGCAAAGTCGCGATTGTGACTGTACTGGGCCCAGACGCGGTGGTGAACGTCTTGCCGATGCGCGGCGGTCACTGCGGGATTGCGCCGGCGCGTTGCTTCGCCTTCCGGAATGCGCCGGAGAAGCCCGCGATCGCCCAAGAGCTTCAGGCGCAACGCCTTGCGATAAAATTCGACCTTGGACATGCCCGGTACGTAACGGATCGTGACGGTGGCTTCGCGCCCGTAGGCGGCGCTCAAGCCCAGCGGATCGGAGAGCACCAGGGGGTCGGAGACGTAGGCGTAGAGCGCTCCGCCGCCGGCGAGGCCGATCGGATCGCGACTCACGTACTGCCCCTGTTCGGGATCGTAATAACGATGTCGGTTGTAGTGAAGGTGGGTTTCGGGGTCCGCATATTGGCCGGCCCAGCGGAAGGGCAAATCTTCGGGTCGACCGAGGGTGACGCTCGCGACGCCCCAACCGTTCACGCTGCCTGCCCAAGTGAGCTCACCGAGCTCGTTCAGCATGAGCATGGGTGTGCCGAGGTAGTCCGTGACGATGCTCTCCGCTCGGTCCGCCGTGAGCTTCGCCAGCGGGGAGAAGCTGTTCGGCACGAACAGCCAGGTGATCGGACCTTCGGTCGCGTCGAGTTCTGGCGCGGGGCTTCCCGCTCCGGGCGTCGCTTCGTCTTCGAGCGCTGTCCATTCGTGCAGCGGCACGTCGCCGTCCCAGACCCAGCGTGTGACGCGTCCCCGAAAGCGCTTGGCGACCCGCCGTCCGAGTGCGTCGTAGACGAAGCGCACGCTATCGCCGTCCGGGCGCGTCACAGCTGCGAGGCGCCCCTCGGCGCCCCAGTGAAACCGACTGAGCGCGCCCGCGCTCGAGCGGCTCTCGACGAGACGCCCTTGCGCGTCGTAGGCGTATTGGATGCGGTCGCCGGCCTCGTCCTGTGATTCGAAGAGCTGCCCGCCCACGGAGTAGCGACGATCCGCGCGATCTTGCCGGCGAAACACGCTACAGGCGACGTCGGGGCAGCGTAGCTCCGCGCGACCGTCCGGGTAGTGCGTCGCCACGAGTTGGCCGAGAGCGTCATGTTGGTAGTGGGCGGCGCCGGTCGCAGCGTCCGTCGCGCTCAGCAAGCGAGCGCCGGGCCCCCACACGTAGTCTCGCGTTCGCCGTACGCGGTCTTGCACGAGTAACTCATGGCGTGCCGGCTGTCCCAAGTCGTCCGCGATGAAACGGCTCTGCACACCGCCGGGCAGCGCGAGCGTCCGCGTGAGCCGCTGCGGCTCCTGACTGAAACGAGCTCGGAAGCGATCCGCGGGCGGAGCTCCGTCCGGCGCCGGGTTTGGGTCGCACACCCGCACGGCAAGCACGTCTCCGAGCGCGTCGTACTCGATGTGTTCCTCGAGACCGAGGGAGCTTTTGACTTCGACACGCCGTCCGAGCTCGTCGTAGCGGCTCTCGACGCGATGCTTCCCTTGTACCTCTGCGAGCAGGCGCCCGAGCGCGTCACGCTCGAAACGCAAGCCGACATCGGCGTTCTCCGCCGCGAGCAACGCACCATCGCGCCGGTATTCGAAGCGATCGACGACGCCGTCGGCGTGGTGAGCCGCCACCAGGCGGTCGGCGGCGTCGTACTCGAAGCGGCTCACGGCGCCGTCGGCGTTCTCCATGCGAATGACGCGCCCCGCGGCGTCGTAGGCGTACGTGCGCCGAACTCCGTCGAAGCCGACGTCGCTCACGACTTCGCCGAGCGGCCCGCGTTCGAAACGGTGCGTGGCGCCGTATTCGTTGACGAGGAGCCGCACGCGCTCCTCGGTGTCGTACTCCGCGCATACCCGGACGCCGGCCTCCGTGCGCGCCGCGGGTTGCCCCATGCCGGAGTACTCCAGCAAAACGGCTTGACCGGCAGCGACGACGCGGAGCAGCCGGCCTTCCCCGTCGTACGAAAATTCGCGCACACTTCCGCCAGGCTCTTCCGACCGGCGCGGTCGCCCACAGGCGTCGAAGCTACGACGCCAAACCTCGTTGTTCGGAGTGACCACCTCGCGGGGAAAGCCGAGCAAGTCGTAGCGAAAGCGCGTCACGAGACCGTCCGGGCTCGTCAATGCTGCGAGGTTTCCGGCCCCGTCGAACTCGAGCGCCGTGCGGCCCCCGAGCGCGTCTTGGACCGCCGCGGGCAGCCCGCGATCGTATTCGAAACGAGTCGTCGCCCCCGTCGGATCGGTGCGCGCCACCATTTGGCCGTATGCGTCGTGCTGCCATGACCAGCGGCCCCCCATCGCGTCCACGGCCGCGATCGGTTGATCGCGCGCATCGTATTCGTACTCGAGCCGAGCGCCGTCGGGCTCTTTTTGCTCGAGCAAATTACCGCGCTCGTCGTACGCGAAGGTGCGCGTCCTGCCGAGCGCATCGACGGTCTCCACCGGCTGCTGATGCTCGTAGCGTGTCGAGCTCACGCCACCCCAGGCGTCCGTGGTGCGCGTCACCAGGCCTTCGCCGTGCTCGTAGAGCGTCGCAAAGCCGAGCGAATCGGTGACGACGGTGCGCCCGCCTTCATAGGCGAGCGCTCGGGCGTAGAGCCCGCCGTCTCCCCACGTGCGCACGCAGCGCGCGCGCTTGTCGCGGCCGTCGTATTCGAAATAGAAGGCGAGGCCCGCGCGGTCGACCTCTTGAATCAAGAGGTGCCCGTCGTAGCGGTAGTGAAACGTGGCCCCGAGCGCGTCCGTCATCGTCGCGAGGTTTCCGCGGTCGTCGTAAGCGTAATGGGCGACGACCAAGCGCTCGTTCGGCGCCTCGGGGTGCGGCACCGTCAGGATTGCGATGCGGTCCGCGGCGTCATACTCGAAACCGACCACGCGCCCGACGGCGTCGAGGATGCTCACCAGGCGTCCCGCCGCGTCGTAGCCGAGCTCGATGCGATACCCGACGCGGCTCCTCACCGAGTAGAGCGCCTGCAACTTGGCTCCGACACTCGAAAGGAGCGCGTCTTCGGCGCCGGGCGCGGGCGCGAAGTGATAACTCAGCTGATCAGGCGTCTCGAGCACGTAACCGTCGGCGCTCCGGGTGAGCGTCGCTCGCTCACTCCGATGGAAATACGCTTCGCCTTCCTCGAGCGGCGGATACGGCACGGCGCGGCCGTCGGGCGTGCGATGCACGATGAGGTCGGGCGTCACGTACAGCGCCGTTTCGTAGTTGTGGTGCCAGCCGTGCCCGAACGCTCCCCGATACGTGCTCGAGCTGTACCAAACCCGCTCCAGAGTGAACGGCAGCGGGCCCGGTAGCTCGAGGTCGGTGAAATCCGTGAAGAGCTTGCCGGTCGCGACGTCAACGGGATGCCCGGTGACGGTGCAGACGGCGCGACGGACTCGGTTGCGAGCGACGTCGCCGAGCTTCAACCTGTGACACACGTTGTCCGCAACGCGGTGAGCGCGCGCCGAGAGCGCTTTCCAGCGCCGGCTCGCTCGTTGCGCCTTGCGAGCACGCCGCGCAGCGGCGCCGACGCCGGCGAGCCCCGCGCGGAACGCGAGTGCCAAGAGTGAGATCGTCGGCGGGCCGTCCACGAAGACGCCCGTCGGAATCGCCAGAACGAGGGCCGTGGGCAGCATCAGCCCCAGCGATTTCTTGGGCTTTTTCTTCTTTATGCGCGGCAGTGGCGGGAGACCGACGCACTGACAGGAAAGCACCGGTAGCGCGAGATAGCTGAACGCTTCGTCGTCGGCGCTCACCGTCTTGCTACCCATGAACACTTCCAGATCGTTCGACGGCGGCTTTACGAAGACGCCACCGAGCGGAACATGCGGCAGCATCAAGCCGGCGGTCCCCGCTTGCGCCCGCGGCAGACCGTTGACGAAGACGTTGGCGCCAAACTTCGGGATCAGATCGAAAGGATCGAAGACGACACCGATGCTCGGATGGGGCACGAGCAGCGGCGGACCGCCCGGCGGCTGAATCAAATGGAAATCGATGCCAAGCATCGGATCCAACATTTTGGCCGCGGGCATCATCGATTGGGCCTCGCGGAAGTTACTCGCTTTTCTCGCCCAGATGCACCCCTTTTGCCGCACGCAGGCCCACGAGGAGCTGAGCGGTGCTCGACGACCGTGCGTTATCCCGCGGTCTACGCGCCTCCGTGAATGAAGCCTCCGATCGTGCAAATCGGAGCCGCTCCGGTTCAACGCGCCGGAGTCGGACTGCGGCGTTCACCGGCGACTATGATCCAGCGAAAATGCCGATGAAACCAACGTCATCCGAGCACGTCGCTCTGGAAGGGATGGGTCCCGGCTCGGCTCCGCGTGCGGCGACTCCGAGGCGCTCGCGCGAGCTCGTGCCCCAAGGGCGAGTCGTGGTCGGACACGCATCACCCCCGCAGCGCCTTCGCCGCCGCGTGTGCGCGCTCGAGTCGCTTGTTGACCTCGTCCCAGTTGATGTTCGCGAAGAACGCGTCGATGTACTTCGCTGCGGCGGCGCCGAAATCCATCTGGTAGGCGTGCTCGTACATGTCGAGCACGAGGAGCGGCACCGCAGTCGACAACGTTTGCGTGTGGTTGCCGGACCAGCAGGTGCGAAGGTCACCCGTGGCGAGCTCGAGCTCGAGCAGCGTCCAGCCGCTTCCGCCGCCGAGCCCGTTGCCAGTTGCTCGGAAGTGCTCCTCCCAGCGTGCGGCGGTGCCGTAAGCCTCCGTCAGAGCCTTGTCGATCGCGCCCGAGCGCTTGCCGTTTCCGCCAAGATTGCCGAAATACGCCTCGTGGAGCGTCTTCGAGTTGCGGAATGTGAGCTCGCTCTGGCGCAGGCCGGCCACGACAAATGGCGGGGTGTCGCTCGTGATCTGAGCGAGCTCGAGCTCTACCTTGTTCAGGTTCTTCACGGCACCCGCGTAGTTGTTGTCGTGATGCGACACGATCATCCTCTCGGAGATGCCGTTGAGCGCGGTGGGCTGAAAAGGCAGCGGCACAACGGTGTTCGAGCCGGTGAGAACTTTTGCAAACGGCATAGCGGAGGCTCCTTCTGGCTTGACGGAAACGGGAGACGGGGTGGGGTTGAGGGGCGGCGGCGCGTTCGCTGGCATGGCTTGCGCAGGTGCGCAGCCGGTGACGAACCCGACACCGCCGAGGGTGAGCGTCGCGAGTGCCTCGCGACGTGAAAGCGAGGGTTGATCGTCGTTAGTCATGGCAATCGTTCCGGAGTGCGCGCGGGGTCTCAGCCCGAGCGCTTCTTGCGAGCAAAGAAGGCGCGGAGCTCATCGAAGAAGGCGAACCCGCGCTCGAGTCGGTGGTTGTCGGAGTGATGTGCAAGGCAGAGTCCGGCGATCATCGCAGCCACGCCGGCCGTTTCGGGCCGTCCGAACTTCTCTTCCTTGATGTCGATGTCGTGGATGATCTCCGCGATCTCAGAGAGGCCTGACTGATTGAGTGCGAGCCTCTGCCGGATCACCTCGAACGTGCAGAGGTCGCCCTCGTGGGTGAACTCCGCTTCGAACATGTCGAACCGGAGCTCGTTCGGACTCGGTCGATAGCCGCGCGGCGCGACGAACTTGAACTCCGCCTCGGCGTCGACGAAGCGCCTAACGAGCCACGCGCTCGCGATGCGATCGACGTGGATGCCGACGCGCGTGACCCACACCTTGCCCTGACAGGCGGCGAGCGCGTCTTTTGGGCGATCGGATGCGGGCTTCGGGTCCGGCCCCGTGAGCCGCGAACGAAGCGCAGACAGCAGGCCCGTTACGGCCTCGCGTCCGGGCGCGTGGAAAAAATCGAGCGCTGCGATCTCTTCGAGGCGTCGCTCGAGGCGGCCGATTTCGGCTTCAAGCTTGGCGCGGCCCGGCTCCTCAGGAGGCAATGCACGAAGCGTCGCCTTCACGAGCGCCCGCGCTTCTTTGGCGAGTGCCGCGTAGTCTTCATCACGTGCGTCTTGGAAGCGCCGCTCGACTTCCGCGTCGGTGAGACCGTCGACGAAGCGCGCTTCGACGAGCGTGGCGTCGCCGCCACTCTCCGTCACCTCCCGGCGGACCCATTGAAAGTCCTCAAGCGCGCCCTCCGTGAACGGCAGAACGTAGACCGTGTTCTTGAGCGTCAGCGCGCCGATTCGACTGAGGCGGCGTCCGATCTTCACCCGAAGGTACGCGGGACTCGGCGGGATCTGATGAAACAAGAGCAACCAGCGCGGAACGCCGACCTTCGGCACTAGCTCGACGGACGGTCCCGCACCCGACCGCGCGGTCCGCTCGGAAGAAGCCACGGTGCGGGTTCCCTTCGGCACGTGCGGACCTTATGATTCAGTTGCATCACGGTCAAGTGCCAAGGATACACATGTTAGATCGCAATAAGACCGCCGTCCGGCGACGAAAAGTTAATTGCGTCCCTTTTCGCGAACAGGAGGTTTGCCCATGAAGTGGGTCACTCACGCCGGCGCATCATTCGCTGTGCATCTTTGACGAGAAGGCGGTCGGGAGGTGGCGGGAGGTCGAGCTGCCCGAGAGCGTCGTGAGGCAGGCCGTGGACGGGGGGTTCATGGGGCAGGACGTCGAGTCAGGCTCATCTGAACCGCATTGAGTTCGAGCGCCAGCGGATGACATGCTGCCTGCCGGCATGCATCCTGGGAAGTCACGGTCACACGTTGACCACCGACGTGCGAGCTGCTCGTGCGACCGACCGATTTTGCTGCGGGCTCCGGCCGATGTGCCGGTGCAGCGGAAACCTAGTACGTTGAACGGACGCGAAACATCATGACAGTTGCGATTGCTTTCCCCGGCGACGAATCCGTCCTTGAGTACCTCGTCACTCAGACCTCGGAGCATTTTGCTCAGAAAAAGGCTGCGGCCTTTTCAACCGCCGCCCCACCGAACCGCACCCAGTTTGACGAGCTGCTTCGGGCCTGCTTCGCGGCCAGCATCGAGCAGGAAGAGGGCAGGCGGGTAGAGTTCACGGCGTTTTTTGATACTGAGGCGGAACTCTCGGACTACGACTTCGACGACCGACCAGAGCTCAGCCCGAGCGTGCTTGCTAGACTGTCTGCAGCCCTTGATCCCCTCCGCTCCTACTGCGTATTTCGCCTATCGTGGACAGCCGTTTCGGCGCATCGTGATCACTCGCATCGGGCATCGTGATCGGAGCGAAGCGACGCGGGCGGTCGGCGGTCAGTTGTTGGGTTCAGTCTCGGGTCGTCGGCGGGAGGGTCCCTTCAGGTCGATCTTGTAAGCGTTGTTGACGAGTCGATCCAAAATAGCGTCAGCCATTGTCGGGTCGCCGATCCACTCGTGCCACTTCCCGACCGGTAGCTGGCTGGTGACGACGGTGGAGACGCGGCCGTAGCGATCCTCGATCACTTCGAGCAAGTCATGCCGCTGCGAGTCCTTCGGCACTCCGAGTCCCCAGTCGTCGAGCACGAGCACGTCAAACTTTGCGAGCTTGGCGAGCAGCCGAGCGTGGCTGCCCTCGGCACGTGCGAGCGCGAGCTCGTCGAGCAGGCGCGGCACGCGGCGGTACGTGACGCGCAGCGCTCTCCGGCACGCGCTCTGGCCGAGTGCGCAGGCGAGGAAGCTCTTGCCGACACCAGTGCCGCCAGTGATGAGGACGTTCAGGTGCTCGTTCACCCAGCTGCACGACGCGAGCTGGCGCAGCATTGCCTTTTCGAGACCGCGTGCGGCCGATGTCGCCACGTCTTCGACGCACGCCTGCGGGATCCTGAGCTGCGCGTCTTTGAGCAGGCGCGTGAGGCGGCGGTTGTCGCGAGCTTGGTGCTCGGCGTCGACGAGCAACGTGAAGCGCTCGTCGAAGCTCAATGCGCCTATTTGCCCGTCCTTCTGCTGCTGTTGCCAGGCCTCGGCCATGACGGCGAGACGCAGCCCGTGGAGTTTTTCGATCGTGGGTTCATTCAGCATTCGGTTCCTTTCTTCAGTGGTAGTAGTCCGGGCCGCGCACGTTCTCGTGCATGATGGCGAGCCGTTCCTCGGGCTCGTCTTCGAGCAAGCCGGCGCTCTCGCGGCCGAGCGCCAGGATGTTCGCGATCGGCTTGTACGACCGTGCACCGAAGCGCAGCGCACGCTCGCACGCGAGCTCAGTTCGCTCAGATCCGTACTTCTCGCCCACGCGTTGAAGTCCGCGCGCCG
The DNA here is from genome assembly GCA_025936045.1 of Polyangiaceae bacterium. Lineage (GTDB taxonomy): Bacteria > Myxococcota_A > Polyangia > Polyangiales > Polyangiaceae > PMG-095. The sequence continues at coordinate 119,648 of JAICUB010000005.1, forward strand.
AGCGCCAGCCCTGTTCACGGACAGGATTCGCATCGAGCAGACGCCGGACCATCGCGACCGTCATCGGCCCCACCGTCGCCGCCCAGGCGAGCACGCCGTCCTCGCCGGCCGCGTGACGACGGTGGCCTTCCGGCATGTGCGCCGGGTCGGTGGTGTGCTTGTAGGGATCGCGGCTCCGCACGTGCGAAGCGACGCGGCCATGGTTATGCAGAATCTCCACGGTATTGGCCGTAAATCGAGCCCACACCGTCTCGTGTGCGACCTCGTACGGCACCGAGTACCAGTGCTTGTCGACCTCCACATGGTAATCGGTGTTCACCGTCCGCTCGATCCACTCGGCGCACTCGTACGCCGTACTCGGCAGCGGGCGCAGAGCCCCTCGCTCCACACGCTCAAACAGCTCGCGCCGGCTGATGCCGCCGAGCTTCTTCATCGCTCGCGCGTTGAGCTCCTCGAGCAGCACCCGGACCCGTGCATTCAGCGCCTCGAGGGAGAAGAAGGTCTCGTTCCGAAGGCGAGCAAGGATCCACCGCTGCGCGATCTGCACACCCACCTCGACCTTCGCCTTGTCGCGCGCCTTGTAGGGACGCGCAGGCACGACAGCCGTTCCATAATAGCGTGCAAGCTCGGCGTACGTGCGTTGGATCCCCGGCTCGTATCGACACGGTACCACCACCGCCGCCTTCAATCCGTCGGGCACAAACATCGCCGGCACTCCGCCGAAATATTCGAGCGCCCGGACGTGCGCACCCACGAAATCTTCGACCTTTTGGCTCGAAACGGCCTCCGCATACGTGAGGTTCGACGCGCCGAGCACCCCAACGAAGAGCTCGACGATCACTTGCTCGCCGGTCGCACTGTCGACGTACGAAGGACGCACTCCGGAGAAATCGACAAAGCATTTCTCGCCTGCCTTGTGCAGCTGCCTCATCGTCACGCTCGTCTTCCCGAGCCACTTCCGGTAGTCGTCGCAAAACGCCGTGTACCGAAGCCCCGTCGGGTGCTGCTCGAGGTACTCGAGATGCAACAGCTCGAGCGTCACGCCCGGCCGTCGCAGCTCCATGTGTAGGTACACGGGGTCTGGCCGCGGCCGATCATCGCTCGGTCCCGCTGGGCGCCCGTACAGCCGCTCCTCAAGCGACGCATCGCTTAACCCCTCGGCGACCTCCCAAGTCACGCCCACCTTCTCCGCGCGCGACACCGTCTTCGACACCACGCCCGCGCTCACCCCGAGCGCACGCGCTGCCTCACGCACCGACAGCTTCTGCTGTCGTCGTAGCCGCAAAATTTCTCGAATCTTCCTCATCGGCAGTCGCTCCGTCGCCATCCTTGGGGTCTCCTTCGAGACCCCTGGTCGCAGAGCCGACCCGCCCGCGTCACCCCAACTCCCCACCGTGTTCACGATGCCCGAAACGGGCGTTCACGATGCCCGAAACGGGCGTTCACGATGGCCGATCTAGGTGTTCACGATGCCCCGATTTGAGCGTTCACGATGCTCCGATCCCGCTGTTCACGATCGGGCGATTTCCGCACCTACCTCTGTATAAGTGATCAAGGTCAGGGGCTCCGTGTCGTCGGAATTCGCCACTGGGGCGATCATCGCTCCTTTCTCCCTGCAGGCGGCAACCCAAGTCATGTTGTGATCCGTGTGGCAGCACCGGGGGTTCTGGTCGTTCGCTATGATACGAAAATCTTGTTGACATATTGGCGTGGCGCGGTCGCGCGGTACTCCATGTCGGACAATCCGCAACGCGATGCCGTCGCCGCATTGCTTCGCCCCATCACTAACGCCGAACCAGGGCTGTATGCCAAGGCACAGCGCGCCTTCGTGTATTTGGCTGAATGGATGTTGCGACTGCGGCATGGTGGAACACTTCTCATCGTGCCACCGGAGAGTTCGTGGAAATCCTTCGTCTCCGGCGCCAGGTTTGCGACTTCGCGGCCGGTTGTCCGCGTCGAGAAAGCGCTATCAGCGTCCACCATTGATCGGCCAGCTCGCCAGGCTGTGGAGGACCCGCGCGCACGCCGGTTGGAGAAGGCTGAGTTTCCGCATGAGAACGCCGACCTACAACTTGCGGTTGAACTTGAATGGCTCGCGCAACTCACGGCGACCGACGGCATGACCGTCCTGGACGCCAACCTAAGACTGTACGGCTTTGGGCTCTTTTTTTCGATGGCCGCGCAGAACGTAACCGTTCAAGTTATTGATCCGTACTCGGCGGCTGCTTCCCCCGTGCGCGATGTCGCCTCCCTTGGTGGCGCGCGACACCAGTCTGCGGCCGTGACCTGTTACTTGGTGCCCGGGGCGACGGCCATCGTCGCATCCCAAGACGGCACCCTCACGGCCATGCGCCGTGAGGGTGAAGGTCCGGTCATCGTTCGGAAGCATCTGGAGCTTGTGCTCCACGCCTAGACAAAGCCTACTTAGCCAGCCCTTGCTTCCGCTCGACTGGGGTAGCTGAAACCGGTAATTTGGTCGGTATCCAGCTGCTTGTGATGACCGCACCCTCACAGACTTCTCTATCTTTGCCGGCTCACGCTGCGGCGTCGGTATTCGTCCGGACGACGTCTAGGCTGCGCGCCACCATCGCGTTCCCTATCTCGGGGTCTGTGCGGGTCTACTTGATGGACCAACAAGAGTGCGAACGATTTTTACACGACATTACGAGAAAGAATGTCTTTCTTCGAATTCGCCGCGACAGCGACTTCTACTATCGACGGATCAAGGCTCTCGCCGGCCATACGGTCGTTGAGGTCACGCTTCCTGGTTTACCGAAGGAGGTTCTCCCACAAGCAACGGTCGTGGCGGACGCAGCTGAGCAGCTCTTGCTACTCACCGAAAGCCTCGTGACCCGCAGGGCCGCCTTCCATCGCGTACTGGGCGTAGCGTTACATCCCATCGATCAGATCGGTTTCGTGCGGTCAGCGGACCGGATGACGCTAAGGTCAACAACTCGACCTGGCACAGCGCAGAGCCAGGTTGCTCTCAGCTCGGCGCTTGCAAGGCGCTTCTTGAAGTCGGGATTTCCCTCCCTGTTCGAAGCCTGCGCTGGGGCTACATCCCTCGCGCGGCGCCTGCGCCTTGCAGCAAGCTGGTTGGTTGAGTCACGGTGCGAACCCCGTTTCGACGCTGCCGTGGTCAAGAGCTCTATAGCGCTCGAATCGTTGCTGATCTTTTCGGAGAGAGAGTCGCTCGCGCGCAGCCTCTCTGAAAGGATGGCGTTCTTGATATCGACTGATGCGAGCACTCGGGCCGAAGTGTGCAGGACGCTCAAACGTTTCTACGATGTACGCAGCGGCGTGGTTCACGGCGGAAGGCGACGTCGCGGGGCGACCGACGATATCTTGGACGGTGTTGACAGGCTCATCATCCTCGCGCTGCTGAAGATTGCGGCGAATCGCGGACTCTTTTCTACAGAGGAGGAACTGCAGGCGTGGCTCGACGACGAGCGTTGGAAGGCCCCGTCGGAGCTCGAGCAACCTTTTGCCGCGAGCGTCGTTGGTAGCGCACTGAATCTCGCAGCGACGGGAGTCGCCTGACGCGGCCTGCAGCAACGCCGCCCTCGCTATGCGCTCGGCTGGTGCGGCTGAACCTGATACGCTAGGTAGACATGCCTCGTGCCGCCACAGTTTTTCAAATCCTCATCGCGTCTCCTTCGGACGTGCCTGAGGAGAGGCAGCGGTGCGCGAACTCGTGCAAGAGTGGAACATCTTCCACGGGCGCTCACGTAACGCCGTGCTTGAGGCTGTCATGTGGGAAACACACTCTGTTCCTGAATTTGGTGAGCGTCCGCAGGCCATCCTTAATCGACAGCTCGTCGACTCTTGCGACGCGCTCATCGGCATTTTTTGGACGCGACTCGGAAGTCCTTCCGGTGAGGCGCCATCCGGGACCATTGAAGAGATTAATCGCATCCACGGGGCAAACAAGCCGGCGCTGCTGTACTTTCGAACCCAACGACAACTGCCCCCGAACGTTGACGCTGCACAGCTAGAGGCTTTGGTCGCGTTCAAGAACGCATGCAAGATCGATAGCCTTTTCCATGAATACGACACGCTGGCGGAGTTCAACGCCAAAATCCGGCTCGGTCTAATCCGACTCTCTGATCGCTTTGAGGGGGCGGCGACAGCCATGCTACTCTCAGATTCGATACGTGAGACGAGCGCAAAGCACGATCGATGGCGACGCCTGCTCACGGAAGCAGCTGCGCGGTCGACAAACGTCACCATCGACAGCCCTCTCTTGGTAGAGCTGGAAGATCCCACCGGCTTTGCAGAACCTAGGCGAATGCACGCACGCCTAGATGGCCTCGTTCGTGTAACCCGACCAGTTGACGAGACGTTCATGCTCAGTATCCCTTTTGAGCGGCTCGGCTTGGTCGCGCCGACGATCCCGTTCGGGCAGACGGAGGATATTTGGATGGGAACGGAAGGCAATCTCCACCTGATCCTGCGGCGGTCAATCGTTAGGAACAAACATGGCGTGTGCCTGCGGTGAACCCGCCTAATTTCGGTCTGCGTCCGACGCAGTGCTCGGTGGCGCGCGGTTCGCGCCGCGTTACAAGACCGCTTTCGGCGATATTAAGATGATCGGTCGGGACGAAATCGAGCGCGCGGCAGAACTCTTCCAGATCCATCCATCGCATGTGCAGCGGGACTACGTGCACGGGTGGTTGCTCTCTGGACTGTTCTCGTCCAGCGAGCTGGCGTCCCGCCTCGTGCTGAAAGGCGGGAATTGTCTCCGGAAGGGATACTTTCAAAACTTCAGGTACTCCCGCGATCTCGACTTCACAACACCAGGCGCGCTGGACCACGATCTGCTCGGCAGGGAACTTAACCAAGTCTGCACGCGGGTAAGCGACGCTACCGGAGTGCGATTTGAGCTCGCGCGCACGCGGGTCGATGAAAAACGCGAAGTAGACGAGAAGCGGATTTCTCAAGCTCGCGTCTACTTTCAAGATTTCTATGGAACGGAAACCGAGCTGGTCCTGTCAGTTCGAGTAGACGTCGCCGAATTCGACCGACTGCACCTGCCGCCTGCACGTCAGCCTCTCATCCATCCGTATAGCGACGCGGCGTCTTGCTCGGCGTCGATCTCCTGCGTGAAGCTGGAGGAACTATTGGCAACCAAAATGCGTTGCCTGCTGCAGCGGCGCCACATTGCGGACCTGTTTGATCTCGCGTATTCAACGTACAGCAGTAGCTATTCACTCAATCTCACCGAGTTGCTGGCGGTATTTTTTCGAATCACCGTCTTTCGCGGCGCCGCTGCCGTCGTAAAGGGGCTCTTCCTAGACCTACCCCTCGATGCGCTCGGAAAGTTCTGGGCCAACTACATCGACTGTCCTGCTGAGGTTCGGTTCTCGTTCGATACTGCAAAGGCCCGGCTACTGGACCTAGTCGAAAAATTACTTCCCGGTAGGGCGGAACGGCATCACTCGACTGTTTTTTTCCCGTCCGCGATGCGCAATCCGATCATGGAGGCCGCGGACTCTTTGACGATGCTCCGTTTGACATATGACGGGTCCACGAGACTCGTCGAGCCCTATTCTCTCGTGTTCAAAACCAAGAAAGGGGGCGATTCTCACGAGTACTTGTATGCCTACGACACGACAGGGGGACGCTCCGGGCCCGGGCTGAAGAGCTTTCTGCCCGGTCGAGTCCACGCATTGGAGAATACTGACCAGAAATTTGAACCGCGCCACGAAGTGCACCTCCGTCAGGCAGGTGGTGCGGAGACAGCCCGGGCATTCGAGGGGGTTTCACGGCCTGGGGCACAAAGGTCGTCGCGATACGTCGTCGAATGCTCGAACTGTGGAAAGCGGTTCTACCGATCCAAAGCGGGGACCACGATCAAGGCACACCTCGATGGCAGCGGCCGGCGATGCAGCGGCCGTCGCGGCTCGTATGTCTGAAATTGAACGGCACGAACGGCTCGTTGACGCGGTTGTCGGTGGCCACGCTCTCGAGGCGCGAAGCGGCGGACCCCGTCGTCACTTTTTATGTCCCTTCAAGCGTGTCGGTCGCTTCATCCTTGGCGGCTGGTCCGAGCGGGGCGACTCGACGAGTGCTTCGGCGATGCGGCGATCACGTTCGAGCTCGCGCTGCAGCTCTTCCTCACTGGGAAGGTACGTCACGTACTTCGCTGCGAAGAGCTGTTCGTGCTCGTGCAGGATCGAGTAGCGCGCGATGGCCTCGTTCTTCTCGGCGCAGAGGATGAGGCCGATGGTCGGGCCGTCGCCTGGCGTGCGCCCCTGGGCGTCGAAGAGGCGGACATAGCTGTCCATCTGCCCGACGTCCTGGTGCGTGAGCTTGCCGAGCTTGAGGTCGACGAGCAGGTAGCACTTGAGAATGACGTTGTAGAAGACGAGGTCGATGAAGAAATCCTCGTCCTCGAACGTGATGCGCTTTTGGCGCGCGACGAACGCGAAGCCCTTGCCCAGCTCGAGGAGGAACTGGGACAGCTTGCTGATGATAGCGGTCTCGAGGTCGCTCTCGCGCAGCAGTTCGCCGTGCGGGAGGTCGAAGAGGTCCATCACCACTGGGTCCTTGAGCGCATCGATCGGGCGCTCGACGACCTGACCTCGCCGCGCAAGGTCCATCACGCCCTCTTTGTTGCGGCTCTTCCGAAGACGTAGATGGAGCTGCGTGAAGATCTGCCGCTCCAGGTTCTCGACAGTCCAATTCTCGCTGGCCGCCTCGACCTCGTAGAACGTGCGTATGGACGCGTCGTCCACCTTGAGCAGTGCTCGGTAGTGCGACCACGAGAGGCGGCTCGAGAAACCTGACCCGGACTTCGCGCCGCGGGTCACGGATTTGGCAGACGACGTGTGCCGAATTGCCAACGCGGCTCGCTCCGGAGGCCCAACGAGATTTGGCACACGACCTGTGCCAAATTCGCCGTCGTCGATCGTCGGCGACCGGTCCGCGAATGTCAGGTAAAAGCTGCGGAAATAGCGCAAGTTCCTGGCCGAGTAGCCCCGGCCGACGCGCGGCTGGATCTGTTGCGACAGGTCGCTGATGACTTGCTCGCCGTACTCGGCCCGCGCCGACCCCTTTTGAACGTATTCGACAATCTCTCGCCCGACGTGCCACGCGGCGAGCACCGCCGAGCTGTTCACGGCTCGGGCGACGTTAGTCTGCGCCGTCTCGATGATTTCCACTACGCGCTCCACGAGCGCGGCGAGGTCGCCCGATAAAGCGAGCGCTTTGGAACCCGTCCGCACCGCGGGGGCCTTCTTGGCCTTCGCCCGCACGGGCGTGTTCTTCGCGCGCTTCGTAGTCACGGGTCCACCAGCAAGCCTCGCCAAGGTACATCAACCGCGAAGCGCGCGGGAGATGAGATAGATAGCTGGCATCTTAGCTTTACAACCACGGCCGCCCGGCGACGCTGCCAGGTGGAATCTGGCATGGATTGACGATGCGCATCTCATGTGCATAATGGACCCCGATGGTCCACCGGGACAAGCGGCTTCACATGCTGCTCTCGCAAGAAGAGTGGCAGACCCTCCAAGATCTGGCCGAGCGCGACGGGATCACCCCGAGCGACTGGGTCCGGTTGAGGATTCGTGAAGCCGCCGGCCCGGCACGGCTGTCGAAACGACCGAAACCCAGACGATAGACAAGAATGGTGGGGCCCGCGGCGCTGCTAACGCCCGGACCCCTGGCCACCGAAAGGAGCACTTTCGATGACGAACAAGACCGTAGTCCATGCCCTGCAGGGCGAGCTAGCGCACCGCATGAATCAGGCCGCCCGCGCGGTCGATCTGCTTCGGAACGCCGCGGACCGGCTGGAGGCGGAGGCGCCGGACGAGTCGCGCTCCGAGCAGGCGGCGCGACTCCGTGGGTCGAGCGTGCTCGCCCACACGGCAGCGCTTGAGCTCGCGACAACGTCCGGATGGATCGAGGCGCTGGCTTCGGCGGAGAATAACGACGTCGAGTCCGAACCGTGGCCATGACTTTTGTGGCGGAGGTCGCTGCCGCCGGCCCGTTCAATAGGGCGGAGCGCGCAAGACCTCGCGGATCAGGAACCCTGACGCCCGCACGAGCCGGGTGTCAGGGGATACGCACGACAAGGCGTCCCCTCGCGTCGCGAATGCGATGCACGACCAAACCGCGTGACCGCGCCGCCTCGAGCAGCTCGTTCCAGCCCTCGGGCGTGGTCGGCCATTCGCGCGCGGGTCCCCGCGTGCGAATGCGCCGGCGGGTGATGAGCGCGGTCGCGAGGCCCGTGCATTCGGCGATGCGGAGGGCCATGAGGCTCTCCGAGACGACGAATGCGCGGCTGAGCTGCGGAATTTCGTCGCCGAGTGCGCGCTTGGCCTCGCGGAACGCGGGGCGGGGCACGCAGACTGCAGCGGCGATCGCGCGGGCAAGGTCTTCGCAGTCGGCATGGTCGTATCCGCCGCGGCGGAGGTGCCACTCGCCGATTTCGTGCGCGGCGGCGTGGTTGAGCTGGCGTGGATTGAGGCCGGCGCGAACGCGAATGATGGACTTGGTTCCGTTCCATTCGAGCGCGCTGTTTCCCGGCAGTGTGCGGTGCGGAACGATTTGGATGCAGCTTCGGCCGAGGATGGCGGTCGCAAGTCGAACGCCACCGCAGGGCTCGCTCGGGGCGAGGCGGGCCCGCTCGAAGAGTTCGTGCACCGAGTTTTCGACGAAAGCGTTCATGCGCCCGCCCGCTCCTCTACCGACTTGGTGCATGCAATCGCAGTGAACGTTCAGAGCGACGGCGCGCAGAGCAGCGCCGTTTCGCGAGCCTCCCGGTTGCCCGCGACCACACGCACCAATGCTGTGAGAAGCCTAGCGCGACCTGGAGCGTTCGACACGTCGTCGACCGCCGGCTTTGGGCCAGCCGGGACGCACTTGCTCTAACGCCCAGGAGGTATCCGTCTTGTTCCCGCGCTTGGCAAACTGCTCGTCCATCATCATCTTGAGCCAGCGCTCGGAGCCGGGATCGCCGTCGAAGCGCAGCGATGAGGCGAGCACGGCGCGAATCTGCTGGAGCGGTACGCCATCGAGGTACGCGGCGCGGGCAGCCAGAATGCGGCTCGGGTACCGGCGTTCTTGTTCGTCGACCAGTTCGACCGGCATGCCCGCACCCAGGATGTCTTCAACCGAACGATTCAGCAGAGCCGCAACACGCAAGACGAGCGCCGCGCTGCCGCCGACTTCGCCGTCGAGGAACTTGGAGAGGTTGCCTTGGGCGATGCCGAGGAGTTTGGCCAAGGGAACTTGCTTGGGGATGCGCGTGCAAAGTTCTGTACGTATGATGCGCCGGAGACGCACGTTCTGTTCATCGGTGAGGTGGGCGTTCCGGGTCATCTCAAGAAAATCGTCCTGGGTCGGGAATGAAGATCGAGGTTGCGGGAATTATATACGCGAGCATACTAAGGGACAAGAGCCGATGGCTGGGACCCACCAAGGCGGAGACGACGAGCGGCCATCGAGCCCGACTATGCTCGGGTTTTGCCCCCCAGCTCCCTCGCTCAAGGGAGCGTTGAGGGCATCAGTTCCGGGCCGCAGTGTCGTCAAATTGCGGCACGGGGAGCGTCTCCGCCGACGAGTCGTGCCCGGCCGGTCGCGTCCTCCGCCGCTTCCAGCTAAAGGACGACGAGAACGTGTGGGCCGACGTCACTGGTCAGCATGTCTTCGAGAGCTTCTCGCGCGTGCGTCCGAAGCTGAACGGCGCCGCGTTCAGTGAGGTCCGTTGGGACGTGCTTCCTGGACCGCTACGTGAAGAAGCAACTGTGCTGGCGCCGTTGTCACCTGAGGTGGTGAGGAAGGTGCGCCGCCGGTTGCGCGCGCAAGGGGTGAGGATTTGAAGCACCGAGCGATCACCCCCGAAGAGCATCCGAAGGGCTCGGGCTTTTTCCGTGCGCGCGTGCGCATCGACGGCAAGCTCAAGACGATCACGGAGCCGCGTTCGTCTTTGCTCGAGGCGCTCGAGTCGATCCGAGCGTTCGAGGAGATGCGTTCGGCGAGCGAGGTGCGTCAGGGCGTTACGCTCTCGAGCTTCGGCAAGGGCGCGCTCGATCGGCGCGAAAATCGTGGGATCGGCGGCATTCGCCAGGAGCGGAGCCGATGGTCGCTGATGGTCGACCGCGATCCCATCGGCGCGCTCGCCATCAAGACGCTCGAGCGCAGCGATCTCCTCGACTGGCTCGACCGCTGGGCGAAGAAGGACGTGCAGACGCGGCGTAACGCGCTGAACCTCGTCCGAAAGGTTCTCGACGAAGCGCTCGATCGCGGTCTCTGCAAACGCAACGTCGCCCGCGAAGTGAAGGTCGAGAAGGCGGGACGTGCGCGCGACTTCGACGAGTTCGGCGGCGTCCTCTTCCCGCACGAGCAGGCGGCGCTGTTGGAAGCAATCCCCGCCAACCACCGCGACCGCGACAGCGTGCTCTTCGGACTCTATGGCGGACTACGTCAGGGCTCCCACTGGGCGCTCCGGGTCGAGGATTGCAGCGACCCCAAGCGCATCCGGCTGAGCACCCACAAAAGCCGCCGCCCGCGCTGGCTGCGACCCCTGACGCCCGCCCGCGAAGCCCCTTCAGCGCTCCCTCAAGCGTGCCCGAGCAATCGGCTCGGATTTCGCGTTCCCGGCACCCCGTGGGGAACGGCAGCGGAAGATCCCCAAGGAGTGGCGCGCCTGGCTCAAGGCCGCCGGCATCACCCGTCGCGTGCGCTGGCACGACCTCCGTCACACGTGCGCGACCTCACTACTCGCGGGTTGGTGGGCGGCCGCAAGTGGTCGCTCGATGAGGTGTGTTCATATCTCCACCACTCGAGCACGAAGGTGACGGAGCGCTACGCGCGCTTCCTCGAAGAGACTCTGCTCACTGCGATCGACGAAACCAAGTTCCCCGAACGTTCCCCAGTCGTCACGACCGAAGAAGCGCAAGTCTTGGATATTGTTGAGAGGCGCGGATCGGATTCGAACCGACGTGTGACGGTTTTGCAAACCGTTGCCTAACCGCTTGGCTACCGCGCCGAAGGTATTTGTTGAGTCGAAGGGGCTTGCCCGCTCGAGGGCGGCGGATAGTACCCCTCGCGAAGCTCACGTCAACGGCGTTCGCGGCTCGAACGGGACGAAATTAGACCGAATTGGCGCGTCCGGGCGACGGGAGCGTAAACTCGGGAGGCCGTCTTGGGTCGACCCCGGGAGGTGCCGGCTTGCCATGAGCGATACGATCGTGCTGCCGCAATCCCCCGTCGCGGGTCCGAGGCCCGGCGACGTGATTGCGGGCAAGTACCGCCTCGAGCGCGAGCTCGGCCGCGGCGCCATGGGTACGGTGTGGTCGGCCGTCCATACGACGCTCGCTCAGCGAGTCGCCATCAAGCTCATCGCCGGCGAGCAGTCGCGATCCGTCGAAGCTCGGCAGCGCTTCGGCGTGGAAGCGAAAGCAGCGGCGCGCCTGCGCTCGCGACACGTCGTGCAGGTCTACGACGACGGCGAGACGCCCGAGGGAGCGCCGTACATCGTGATGGAGTTCCTCGAGGGCAAGACGCTCGAGGAGCGGCTCGCCGAGCAACCCGACATGGGGCTCGGCGAAGCGGTGCGCATCACGACGCACGTCGGCCGCGCGCTCGCTCGCGCCCACGCGCAAGGCGTCGTCCACCGCGATCTCAAATCCGGCAACATCTTCATCGCCAAGACCGAGGACGACGAGCTCGGCTGGGTCGCCAAGGTGCTCGATTTCGGCGTCGCGAAGGTGCTGACGGAGGTGTCCGGGCCCTCGACGACCAAGACGGGCACCATCGTCGGTACGCCGCTCTTCATGAGCCCGGAGCAAATCCGGGGCGCGGCCCACGTCGACCACCGCGCCGATCTCTATTCGCTCGGCATCGTCTTTTACAACATGGTGACCGGCTCGCACGCGTTCGACGGGCCGTCTTACAGCGACGTGCTCGTCGCGATTTGTACGCAGTCGCTGCCCGACATTCGTGTCGCCGCCCCGTGGCTCCCGCCCGCTCTCGGCGCCTGGTTCGACAAGGCGTGCGCGCGCGAGCGTGACGCGCGCTTTCAAAGCGCGGACGAAATGGTCGAGGCGCTGCAACAGGCCGCCGGTCCCTCGGCTCGTCTCGCGCGACCCTCCACGCCCGACGAGATCGGCGGACCCTCTGGGACGCTCGTCGGCCATGTGCCGCCGCATGCCGCCGCCACCATCGTGGCTAGTAGCGCGAAGGACCTTGCGCCCGCGTCCGCGCGTTTCGTCGTGTCGGAGCGCACGGTGACGAACGTCGGCGACGCCGCCACGCTGGGCCGCAAGCGGCCTCGGGCGCGCGCGCGGCTCACCGGACTCTGGTTGTGGGCGGCGAGCGGCGCGGGACTCGCGATAGCCACGGTGGCCGTCGGGCTCGTCGTCGTGCGCGTCGTGTCACCGCATGCCGCCGCGCCGCCGGTCGAAAGGCGGCTCTTGCGGGCGGTCGCAGTTGCAGCGCCCGAGCCCCCGTCACCCGCCACTCCCGTTGCATCATCGCCGGCCGCGCCGCACGACTCCCCCGAAAGCGCGCCCCCCGCGAGGAGCTCGACTCCCTCCTCGTCCCACGGCGGCTCCTCCGAGCATCCGACGCCCGCGCATCGGGCGGCGGGACCCCGGCGTTCCCCGAGTCCGGTCGCGGCGGAGAGCTCGACCCTCGGACCGCGCGCGGCCTCGACGACCCCCGATATGGGCTTCTGACGGCGCCTTGGGTAGAGTGGCGGCCATGTCGTTCGCCAAGCTTCGCTTTTCGGGCGCGTTCGGGGCGCTCCTGCTTACCCTCGCCAGCGCGTCACGTCCCGCCGCCGCTCAGGAGTCAGAGGACCAGGCGGCGAACGTGGCCGCCGCGCGCAACCTCGGCATCGAGGGGGTCCAGCTCGCGGAAGCGGGCAAGTGCGATCAGGCCATCGAAAAGCTGAGCCGTGCCGAGTCGCTCTATCATGCGCCGACCATTCTCGACCGTCTCGGCGAGTGTCAGGTGAAGGTCGGACAAATCGTGGTCGGTACCGAGAATCTGAATCGCGTCGTGCGCGAGCAGCTGCCCGCGAATGCCCCCAAAGCTTTCCGCGACGCGCAGGCGCGCGCTCAGAAGGCGCTCGACGCGGCGCTCCCGCGCATCGGCCATCTGACGGTGAACGTCGAGCCCAAGGAAGCGAAAGTGACCGTGACCGTGAGTGACGTCCCCGTGCCCGCGGCGCTCCTCGGCGTCGAGCGTCCGACCGATCCGGGAACTCACGAGGTCGTCGCGAGCGCGCCCGGCTACCTCACGCAGAAAACGACGGTGACGCTCGCCGAAGCAGGCCGTGAAACCGTAACCCTGAGCCTGACGCTCGATCCCAACGCACCGAAAGAGGAGCCGGCGCCCGCGCCGGTGACGGCTCCGCAACCGCTGATGCCGGAGCAACAGCCGCCGCCGCCCGCGAGCGCGAGCTCGAACAGCGCGAAGACGATTGGTTACGTGCTCATCGGAGTCGGCGCGGCGGGTGTCGTCACCGGCGGCATCACCGGCGCCATGGCTCTGCAGAAGAAGGGCGATCTCGATTGCCCGGACAATCACTGCGGCGGCGCGCAGAAGGACGACTTCGACAGCGCGAAGAGCCTGGCGCTCGTTTCGACAATCAGTTTCGCCGTCGGCATTCCAGCCGTCGCCGTCGGTACGGTGCTCCTGCTCACGTCCGGTTCGTCTCAACAGAAGGCGTCGCAGAAGCCGCCGCGTCATTTCGCAGCGAAGCCGTACTTCGGTGCGACGAGCGCGGGCGTCGTGGGCGAGTTCTGGTGACGGACGCGCGGAACTGCGCCTTGCTCAGTCCTTTTTTTCCGACTTGTCCGGCGTGAGCGCGGCGACCACGCCCTTCACCGCCTGCGTGAGGATCCCGGACGCGTTCGGGTCGCCGCGCAGGATCGTCTCGGTGAAGCGCTTGGCCTGCTCGAGCGTGATGTGCGGCGGTAGCGTCGGAGTGTCGGGGTCGGTGACCGCTTCGAGCACCACGGGACGGTCGCTCGCGAGGGCGCGCTCCCACGCGTCGGCGAGCTGCTCCGGTTTTTCGACCCGGATGCCGCGGAGCCCGAGCGATTCGGCGAACCGCGCGTAGGGAAAATCCGGCAGCTCCTGGCTCGCGACGAACCGAATGTCGCCCGCCATCACGCGCTGCTCCCAGGTGACCATGTTCAGATCCCGATTGTTCAAAACGAGGGTGATCCAGCGTGGATCGGACCACTCCTTCCAATACTTGGCGACGGTGATGCACGAGTTCAATCCGTTCATCTGCATGGCGCCGTCGCCCGTGAGCGCGATGCAGACGCGATCGGGAAAGCAGAATTTCGCGCCGAGCGCGTAAGGAACCGCCGCTCCCATCGTCGCGAGGTTGCCGCTGCCGCTCGCCATCATGCCCGGGCGCACCTTGAGGTCACGCGCGTACCAATTGGCGGCCGTTCCGCTGTCGGCCGCGAGGATGCAGCGATCGGGGAGCTTCGGGCTGAGCTCGCGAAAGACGCGCTCCGGGTTCAAGAGGCCTCCATTTCCCGATTCGAGCGAGCGCGTGTCGACGAGTTTCCACCAGTCGGTGACGTGCGCGCTCACCCGCTCTTGCCAGGAGCGATCCTGCTTGCGCCGGAGCCGCGGAATCAGCGCCGCGAGCGTCTGTCGCGCGTCGCCTTTCAGGTTTACGTCCATCGGGTAGCGCAAGCTCAAGAGCCGGCCGTCGATGTCGATCTGCACGCCCTTCGCGTGCCCCACCTTCGGGTAGAACTCCGCGTACGGGAAGCTGCTGCCGACGACGAGCAGCGTGTCGCAGTCTTGCATCAAATCCCAGCTCGGCTTGGTGCCGAGGAGCCCGATGTGCCCTGCGCAGTACGCCACGGATTCCGGCACGACGGCCTTGCCGAGCCAGCTCTTCGCGATGCCGGCGCCGAGCAACTCCGCGACTTCGAGCACCTCCGCTTGCGCACCGAGCGCCCCAGCCCCGACCAACATCGCGACGCGCTCGCCCTCGTTCAAAACGCGCGCCGCGGCTTCGAGGTCGTCGGTGTGTGGAATCATGAACGGCTTCGGACAGCCGATGCCCGAGAGCGCGTGATCGTGGCGTTGGGGCGGCTCGGGTACGGCTTCCTCCTCTTGGATGTCCTTCGGGAAAATCACGCACGTTACCGTCCGCTGATCGAGCGCGATGCGCAGCGCCCGATCGATACAGTGGCGCGCCGCGGCGGGGCTCGAGACGGTGACGCAGTATTCGCTCGCGACGTCTTTGAAGAGCGATTGGAGGTCGACCTCCTGTTGGTACTGGCTCCCGAGCGCCGTCGTAGCGGATTGACCCACGATGGCGACCACCGGCTGATGATCCATTTTGGCGTCGTAGAGGCCGTTCAGAAGGTGGATCGCGCCAGGGCCGCTCGTGGCGAGGCAGACCCCGACCGTTTGGCTGAATTTCGCGTGCGCACAGGCGAGGAAGGCGGCGAGCTCCTCGTGGCGGGCCTGGATGAAGCGGGGCTTGTCGCCATTCCTGCGCAGGCCGCCGAGGATGCCGTTGATGCCGTCGCCCGGATAACCGTAGATCCGCTCGACGCCCCACGCCGAGAGGCGCTCTGCCACGTACTGTCCGACTGTGGAACGAGTCATGAATAGTCTCCGATGCAAGACGTGGTTCATGGAATCGCGCGCCGTCGCGGCGAGGAAGAGCCGAGTCCGCCACACCGGGGCGATCGAGTCCGCCCCACTTCACGCAGTCGGAGGTTCGCATGTCGTCGTCCACGAGGAGAGCCACGGTCGAACGCGTCACGGTGAGCGCGTTCTCGATTCCGACTGATTTCCCCGAAGCGGACGGTACTTTCGAGTGGAAGCGGACCGTGCTCGTCACCGTCGAGCTCGCTGCCCGCGGTGAGCAGGGCTTCGGCTCCACCTACGCGGACGAGGCCACGGCGAAGCTCGTCGAAAGCACGCTCGCCGAGGTCGTGCTCGGCAACGACGTTTTTGCGATTCCGGCGCTCCGGGCCGCCATGCTGCGCAAGGTCCGCAATCTCGGTTCGCGAGGGATCGCCGCGATGGCGATCTCGGCGGTGGACACGGCGCTTTGGGACCTGAAGGCGCGCGTACTCGGGTTGCCCCTCCTCGCGCTGCTCGGGACCCGTCGTGACTCGATTGCGGCCTACGGCAGCGGTGGTTTTACGTCGTACCCGATCGAACGGCTCGAACGCCAGCTCGGCGACTGGGTGAAGCAAGGCTTCGGTCGGGTCAAGATGAAGGTCGGTAGTGATCCGGCTCGCGATCCGGAGCGTGTGGTGGCCGCGCGTGCGGCGATCGGCAGCGGTGTCGAGCTCTTCGTGGACGCGAACGGAGCGTACACACGCAAGCTTGCGCTCGCTCTCGCCGAGCATTTCGCCGATCAGCACGTCGCCTGGTTCGAGGAGCCGGTGTCAGCGGACGATTTGGACGGCCTCCGCTTGTTGCGCGACCGCGCGCCGGTGGGCATGGACGTCGCGGCTGGCGAGTACGGCTACGAGACGGGCTACTTCAGGCGGATGCTCGAGGCCGGCGCCGTCGACGTGCTGCAGGCCGATGCGACCCGTTGCGGCGGCGTCAGCGGCTTTCTCGACGCGGCCGCGTTGAGTGACGCGTTCGGCCTGCCGCTCTCGGCTCACTGTGCCCCGGCGTTGCATGCCGTGCTCGGCTGCGCGCGCGAGCGCGTGTGTCACGTCGAATATTTCCACGATCACGCGCGTATCGAGGCTGAATGGTTCGACGCCGTCCCGGCCCTCCACGCGGGGATGCTCGTTCCCCATCTCGAGCGGCCCGGCCTCGGCTTCGCGCTGCGCCCCGAGCGAGCCGAGACGCACCGCCTCACGAGCGTGTCACGGACCCGCTGAGGCTCACGCGAAGAGCGAGCGCGACGAGTGGCCCAAGAACACCCCCGCGAGCGCGGCAACGCCGGCGAGCGCGGCGGTTCCGAGCAAGACCCGGTGCTTGTTGAGCCAGAGCACGGGACTCTCGCCCCACGCGACCTCGTCGAAGCGGCCGCGCGCACCGAGATCGGCTCGCACGGGTTCCCAGAAGTTGTCGGGTTCGCGGTCGTCCTTCTCCTCCGGCATGAGCACGCCTTCCCACGCTGCGTGCGCCAGATGCCGGTCGAGCAGACCCGGGATCACTTTTTCTCCGAGCGTCGCTTCCACGGTCGTGTAACCGACCTGGATCGCGCGTCGATTGTGCTCGATCGCGAACAAAATGGCGTCCGCGGCCACCTCGGGCTGATAAATGCGCCCGGCGGGTCGCACCTTCTTGTCCATCTTGTTCTTGGTCCAGGTAAATTGCGTCGTGTTGAGCGCCGGCATGTGCACGTTCGTGACGCGAACGTGGCTGCCCTCGTGGATGAGCTCGCTGCGCACTGATTCGGTGAAGCCGACGATGGCGTGCTTGCTCGCGCAATAGGCGCTCTGCAGGGGAATCGAGCGAAAGGCGAGCGCGGAGCCGACCTGGATGACGACTCCGCGATCGCGCGGCCGCATGCGCCTGAGCGCCGCATGCGTGCCATAGACTGCTCCGAGGAAGGTGACCTCCACGACGTGTCGGAACTCGTCCGGCGTCATCGCCGAAAAGGGGCTGTAGAGCGAGACCATCGCGTTGTTCACCCACACGTCTATCGGGCCGAGCTCGTGCTCCGCGGCCCAGGCGGCGGCTTCGACTTCTTCCGGCTGACTCACGTCGGTCGGCAGCACCAACGCCTGCCCGCCGAGCTCTTCGACTTCGCGCTTCGCTCCTTCGAGGCCTTCGTGCCCCCGCGCGAGGAGCGCGACCTTCGCCCCGCGCCGGGCGAGGAGCCGGACGGTCGCGCGCCCGACGCCTCCCGACGCTCCCGTGACGACAATCACCGAGTCTCTGCCAACGCGCATAGAACTGCTCCTTTCAGGCCAAAAAAAGCCGCTTCTCGCGCAAGCGGCGCGCGCCGAAGAGCGCCACGGCGGCCCCGGCGCCGAGGACGAGCGCCGCGCGCGCCAGGGCGACGCGCTGAGCGTGCCGGCGACGGGCGACCACGCGCCCTTCCGGCCGCCCGCCGTTCACGCTCCCGCCGTCTTCTCGTTCCCGCAACGCGAGCTCGAGCACTTGGGCCGTATGCAGCGCGACGCGGTCGGTCTCTTGTTCGATCTGCTCGCGGCAACTAAAGCCGTCCGCGACGATGAGCTCCTCGTCAGGCGCGCTCCGCACCGCGGGCAAGAGGGCGCGTTCGCCGCAGGCGAGACTCACCTCGTAGTGGTGGTTCGCTCGCTCGTAGCCGAACGCGCCGGCCATGCCGCAGCAGCCCGTGTCGGGCTCGTGATGTTCGAGCCCCATGCCGTCGTAGATCGCCTTTTCGGCGAAGAGCTGCCCGATCTCCTTGTCGTTCAGGGTATCGAGCGCCTTCTGATGGCAGTGGCCCTGCACGAGCGCTTTCTTGTGCAGCGGCGGCAACGCGTAGTGCTCGGCGTGTGAGCGCAAGAACTCCGAGAGCGTGAGGGTGTTTCGGTGGAGGCGCTTGGCGTCCTCGTCGTTCGGCAGCAGGTTCGTGAGCTCGTCTTTGAACGCTGCCCAGCAGCTCGGCTCGAGCACGACGATCGGCACGTCGGCTCGGTAATAGGGCCGGAGCACGCGTAGGACGTCCGTCCAACGGTGCCGGGCGCGCTCGAGAAAGCCGTAGTCATAGAGGGGACGGCCGCAGCACACGTCCTCCATCGGTACGATCACGTGAAAGCCGGCGTCCTCGAGCACGTGCGTCGCCGCCACGGCCACGTCCGGATGGAAAAAGTCCGTGAACGTATCGGGGAAGAGCAGCACCGCCGGCGCGTCCACGTTCCGCGGCCCGCGTTCGCGGAACCACGCCTTGAAGCGCCGGGGCGCGAAGGCCGGGATGCTACGCCGACGATCCACGCCGCCGAGGAGCTTCACGAGCGCCCCCACGACCGGCAGGCGTGTGCAGAGGTTCACGAGCGCCGGCGCGAGCGAGAACAGCCGGGCCCAGGCGTGGATCCACCCGAACGCGTACGCATGACGAGGACGCAGCCGGCCCTCGTAGTAGTGGCTCAGAAACTCGGACTTGTAGGTGGCCATGTCCACGTTGACCGGACAATCCCCCTTGCAGCCCTTGCAAGAGAGGCAGAGGTCGAGCGCGTCCTTGACGGCCTCGTTCTTCCAGCCGTCCTCGAGGAGCTCGCCGTTCATCATCTCGAAGAGCAGGCGCGCGCGGCCGCGCGTGGAATAGCGCTCCTCGCGCGTCACCATGTACGAAGGGCACATCGTGCCGCCGTGCTCCCGGCGACACGCGCCGACTCCCACGCAGCGCAGAGCGGCGCGCGCGAAGCTGCCGCGATCGGCCGGGTAGTGGAAGTGCGTCGCGAGCTCGGGCGGCGCGTAGTCGGGGCCGAGCCTGAGCTTGTCGGTCATGCCGAGCGGTGGCCCGTCGAGGTCGATCACCTTGCCGGTGTTCATGCGGTTTTGCGGGTCCCAGATGCGCTTGAACGCGGTGAACGCCTCCATCAGCTCGCTGCCGAACAAGCGCGGCAAGAGCTCGGCGCGCGCCTGCCCGTCACCGTGCTCACCCGAGGCGACGCCGCCGAATTTCGCGACCAGCTCGACCGCTTCGTGCATGAAGCGCCGGTACTGCTCGATGCCCGTAGCCGTGTAGAGGTCGAAGCCCACGCGGCAATGCACGCAGCCTTGCGCGAGGTGCCCGTAGATCGACGGGTGGTAGCCGAACTTGTCGAAGAGCGCGCGGAGCTCACGAACGTACTCCGGCACGCGAGCGCTCGGTACCGCCGAGTCCTCCCAGCCGGGCCAGCCGTCGGGTTGCCCGGGTACCCAGGCGGTGCTGCCGAGCCCGCCCTCGCGCACCGCCCAGATCATCTCTTCGCTTTTCGGCTCGTCATAGAGCTTCATGTCGATCGGCGCGGCGGCGCCGAGTGTCTTCACGTGCTCCAACATGCGACGCGCGCGGGCGTCGCTTTCCCCCTTGGAATCGCCGGCGAACTCGACGAGCGTGAACGCCTCGCCCCGCGGCAAGAGCGCGAGGCTCGCGTTTTCGTCGCCTTTCTTTTTCACGAACTCGAACAGCAAGCGATCGATGCTTTCGCACGCCGTGGGCTCGAATTGCAGCACCTCGAGTCCGCACTCCGCCGCCACGTCGACGCGCTCGAAGCCGAGCATCACGACCGTGCGCGCGCGCGGAGCGGGCACGAGGTGGAGCGTCGCTTCGAGAATCGTGACCAGCGTCGATTCGGACCCCACGAGCGCCCGCGCCACGTGGAACCCGTTCTCGGGCAAGAGCGCGTCGAGGGCGTAGCCCGAGACCCGCCGTTCGAGCTGCGGAAAGCCACGGCGAATGGCGTCGCCGTACCGCTCGACGAACGCCTGGAGCGCCGCGTGGATCTCGCCGCGCCGCCCGCCTCCTGTCACGATTTCGGCGAGCTTTTCGGGCGGAGTCGGCCCCACGCTGAAACGCGCGCCGTCGTAAAGGAGCACCTCGAGCGCGTGCGTGTTGTCGCTCGTCCGCAGGCCGAGCCCGTTGTTTTTGCTCAGCAGAGAGTGACTGCCGCAGGAGTTGTTGCCGAGCATGCCGCCGAGCGTGCAGCGGCTGTGCGTCGCAGGATCGGGTCCGAAAAAGAGCTCCGCACGGGCTTTGGCTGTCTCGCGCAAGTGGTCGAGCACGCAGCCGGGCTCGACGCGAGCGAGCCGCCGCTCCGCGTCGATTTCGAGCACCTCGTGCATGTACTTCGAAAAATCCATGACGACCGCGACGTTGCAGCATTGCCCCGCGAGGCTCGTGCCGCCGCCGCGCGACAAAATCGGCACGTCGTGCTCGCGCGCCGCGCGCACGGTAGCTTCGACGTCGGCCGCGTGTCGCGGCAGAACCACGCCGATGGGCGCCTGGCGGTAGTTCGAGCCGTCCGTCGCGTAGAGCGCGCGAGAGCCCGCGTCGAAGCGCACCTCGCCGTCCACGTCGCGGCGGAGCGCCGCTTCGAGCGACGCGACGACGCCCGCGTCAACGCCGGGACGTGCGTCGTCGCGGGCGAGCCGTTCGAGACGCTCGGCTCCGCCGTTGCCGACGAGCGCGAGCGAGCGGTGAGAAGTGCGGACTAGGTCGTTCATTGTCCGTACGCAATCGTGGAGAGCAGTGCTTCCTCTGCCTGTCGCGAGTCGAGCCGCGTGTGCTGCACCACGATCGGGACGTCGGACTCGATGACGCTCGCGTAGTCGGTACCGCGCGGGATTGGCTCGGGGTGCTGCAGGTCGTTGAAACGAAGATGCAGCGTTCTTCGCGCGGAGACGAGCACCTCGTACGGCCCGCACGGCTCGCGATCACGGAAAAAGACGGTGATCGCGACGTGCGCGTCGGCGTCACCGGCGTTGAGCAGGCATGCCGTCTCGTGGCTCGTCATGGCGGGTGCGGGGCCGGTGCTTTCGGGGGGGATGTAGCCTTCAGCGATCGCCCAGCGTGTTCGTCCGATTGGCTGCGACATGCGCGTCCTTTCCGCAAAGCGCCGCTTCAAGTGCGTCGCCCGCTGGGCAGCTTGCCCCGGTGTGGCGCGACGACGTGGCGAACGGCAACGTCGGCCGCCGTCGCGACGGCGCAGGCTTGCCGCGTACGGTTTCTCACGCGCGTGCGCTGCATGGGCGAGCGAGCCTGCAAAAGTCGGTCCGTGGCATCGCTTCCGGCCGGCGGCTCGATGCAACGGGTGAGCGCCGCAGCGTGACCGCCCCGCCTGAGGCGCCTGCTAAAACATTCGCGTGAACCTGGTCGCGCCCACTGCGTTCAAGGGGAGCATGAGCCCGCTCGCGGCCGCTCGCCGACTGGCGCGCCCGGGCGATCGGCTGCTGCCGTTGAGCGACGGCGGGGACGGCTTCCTCGAATGTCTCGAGCACGGACTCGGCGGCTCGCTCGAGCGGGTGCCCGCGCCGGATCCCTTCGGGCGCGTCCGCCCGGTGCCCGTGTTGCGGTTACCGGGCGGCGGCATTGCCGTCGAGTGTGCCGCGGTCGTGGGCCTCGCCGGTCTCGAGCGCCCGGATCCGATGGCCGCCTCGAGTCGCGGTCTCGGTGAGGTCCTCGCTCGTTTCGAGAGCGAGCCGCGCGTGTGGGTCGGGCTCGGCGGCAGCGCGACCGTCGACGGCGGCTGCGATTGGCCGGCCTTCAGGCTGCCTCCGACGACGGTGTTCTGCGACGTCCGAACGGACCTCGTGGACGCGGCGCGACTCTTCGCGCCGCAGAAGGGCGCGCGACCCGACCAGGTGACGCTGCTCGCGGAGCGCCTCGCCGGACTCGGCTTACCGAACGGACCGCGCACGGGCGCCGCGGGAGGCCTGGGCGCGAAGCTCCTCTCGCTCGGTGGCGAGCTGGTCGACGGCGCCGAACGTGTGCTCGACGTGCTCGACTTCACGGCGGCGTGTCGCGGCTGCGCCGCGGTCGTCACTGGTGAGGGCCGCCTCGACGCGTCGTCGCTCGAGGGCAAGCTGCCGGTCGTCGTCGCTCGCCACGCGCGCTCGCTCGGGCTCCGCGTGGTCGGCCGCTTCGGATGCCGCGGTGAGGGTTGGGAGCAGGCCGCCGCGTTGTTCGACGAAGTGAGCTTCGAGGTTACCTAGCTCGCCCCGCGTCGTGCACGCGGCCGTGTATAGTTTCGCCGAGAATGCCTCGGAACCGCTCCGTCCGGCTCGCCGTCGCGGCATCGGCGTTGCTCGTCGTGGCGTGTGGCGGCCTCTCTCGGCGCACGATCTATACGGGCCACGTGAGCTACAGCACGAACTTCGATGCCGACGAGAGCCCGCTCTTCGAGAGCGGAGCCTGGCACCACCAAGGCACCGTTTGGACGAGCGTGGACACCGCCGGCGGCACGGCGTTCGGCACGCAGCCGCTCGGCGCGGGGCGCGGCCCCGACGGCGAGTACAACGATTCCTACGCGTACCTCGGCGGGTTTCCCTCGGATCAAGCAGCCGAAGCCGTGCTGCACCTCGGGCAGGTGGATCCGAGGTGCACGCACGAGGTCGAGCTCCTCTTGCGCTGGGCGGATTCGACGGATTCGGCCCGTGGCTACGAGTGTAACCTCGCTTACGACGGCTCTTACCTAGACGTCATTCGCTGGAACGGCGCGCTCGGCGACTTCGATTTCCTCACCACGGGTAGCGTGCCCGGCGGCCTCGCCGACGGCGACACCTTCCGTGCAACCGCCGTCGGCGATCGCATCACCCTTTACGTGAACGACGTCGAGCGCGCGAGCGTCACGGACTCAGCCTTTACGACCGGAAACCCGGGCATCGGCTTTTGGCGCGGCCTCGGCGGCTGCGGTACGTTCGGGGACTTTGGCTTCACGAGCTTCAGCGCGTCGTCGATTGACGAATAGCGGCGGATGAATGCCGCAGTCGGCACCGGCAACGAACGTCCGGTAACGCTAGGAGAGTGAGCTCATGCGCGGGGTTCGCGGGTTTTTGGTGGGGTTCGTGGTGTGGTGCTTTCCCGGCTGCGGAGGCGACGATCGGCCCCCTGCGTCCCAAACGGGCGGGGCTGCGGGTAAAACCGAGCTTGGCGGCGGTCGCGTTGGGCGCGGCGGTTCAGCGGGGAGGGGGCAGGCCGGTGGGATCACTGCCGGCGTCGCGGGAGACGAGTCCGCAGGTGGTGCCGATTCAGGT
This sequence comes from Polyangiaceae bacterium, assembly GCA_025936045.1. Lineage (GTDB taxonomy): Bacteria > Myxococcota_A > Polyangia > Polyangiales > Polyangiaceae > PMG-095. The sequence goes on from JAICUB010000005.1 coordinate 143,264, forward strand.
GGCGTGGAGTCCGGCGGGGCGAGCGCCGAAGGTGGCGCGAGCGCCGAAGGTGGCGCGAGCGCCGAAGGTGGCGCGAGCGCCGAAGGTGGCGCGAGCGCCGAAGGTGGGGCGAGCGCCGAAGGTGGTGCCCCAGCGGCGGGCGGAGCCCCCGCTGGAGGTGATGGCGCAGCAAAAGGTGGACGACCTGCGGCGGGCGCTGGCCGTGCCGGAGGTGGCGCGGCCGCGGCGGGTGGAGCGCTTGCCGTGGGGGGTGTTGCGGGAACTGCTGCCCCGGGTGTCGCCGGGTCGGGCGGCGCGCCGGGACCGTGCAGCGACGGCGCTATCCAGGCCTGTTGCCAGGGCGGTCACCAAACGTGCGCCGGCGGACAATGGGGAGAGTGTGAGGGCGCGCGCATGTCACCGGAGACGTGCAACGGCGTGGACGACGACTGCAACGGCGCCGTCGACGACCTCGGTACGTTCACTTGCGGCGTCGGTGCGTGCGTGACGACGGTCACCGCTTGTGGGCCGAATGCCGAGTTGAACGCGTGCGTTCCTGCCGTTTCGTCGGCCACGGTCGACGGCTGCGACGGCATCGACAACGACTGCGACGGCGCCGTCGACGAGGACTGCACCGCGTGCGCGCGCGTCGCGCCGAACGGCGACGATGCAGCCGCGCTCGCCGACGGCAACGCCACGCCGTTCGCCAGCGTGCAAGCCGCCATCGACTTCGCGAGCACGCACCCGGACGCACCGCCACGCGTCTGCGTCGCGGGCGGTGCGACGTGCGTCAATTCGGCGACGTTCGACGGCCCCGCCGACGCCGACCTCACGATGCGCGACGGCATCGACGTGTTCGCGAACTACGAAGCGACGACGTGGAGCCGCTGCAGTGCCCGCACCACGACGCTCGCGCCTCAAACGCCGGCCGGCGTCGTTTTCCCCTCCGTCGTCACGGCGCCGACGACGCTCGACGGTTTCGTGATCGCGCCGAGCATTGCCGGAACGAGCACGGCAGCCGTCACCGTGAACGGCGCGAAGAACGTGGTGCTCTCGAATCTGTTCGTGCCTGCGATCACGAGGTTCCTTTCCGTCGTCGACGGAGTCGTACTCGAGAGCGGCGCCGAAGCGCTCCTATTCCGCAGCCGTATCGAGGTGACCAACGGCGGCAGCGAGCTCTACGGGATCAAGTCGATCGCTTCGCGCCTCCGCGTCGAGGACTCGACCGGTTGCGCGGCGAGCACCAACAGCGCGAGCGGCAACGGAATCGTCTATCAGACGCAGGGCTTGGCGAAAGGGAATGGGAGTGCGATCTTGCTCGAGGATTCGCCGGGCTCTCGCGTCGAGAGCTCGGACGTGTGCGGGGGCGTGGGCAACGGCGGGCACGCCGCGGCCGTCGAGATTCACGGTGACGGCACGGGCGTCGTGCTGCGCGATGACGTCCTCGCGGTGAAGCTCCACGGAATGACCTCGTCGGCGCTGATGGCGACGGATTGCGCCGGCGCCGCACCCTGGATCGTGGGCAATCGGATCGTGGACGACCACGGGAGCGCGAGCTCGCCCGAGCTCGTTTACGCAGCTGGGGATTGCCATCCGCGGATCGACTCGAATCCATCGATCAACTTGGTGTTGAGTACGCCCGGCAAAGGCACCGCTATCCATTGTGGGACCCTCGGCGGCGTCGATAGCCGCTGCATCGTCAGTAACAATCGAGATGTCGGGCTCTCCTTCCCCGACGGCATCGGTGGGCCCTCTGTCACAGCCGACTACGGCTACGGCGTCGTGTGCGACAACGCGAGCTGCGCGCGCATCGACCACAACGGGATTGCCGGCGTCGCCGGCATCGGCGCCCAGGTTTCCGTGCACGGCTACGGATACGGCGTCGTGGCCGCCGCGTCGAACGCGCTCATCAGCGCGAACACGATCGTCGGTATGGGATCATACACCTGCAACGGCGACGCGCTCGGCGTGTCGGCGGGCAACGGGGCCCGCGTGGAGAACAACTTCATCGTCGGCTCGCGCGGATACAATCCCATCCCGGGCCCGAGCTGCGACGGCGAGCAACCCGCGACGGGCCTTGCCGCAGCCGGCGCCGATGTCGACTCGAATTACGTGTATGCCTGGCCGACCGCCACCTGCGGTGCCATCAATATGGCGCGGACGCTCGCATACGGCGTTCAGCTGGTCGCTGCCGGTGGCACCTTCCGGAACAACTACATCTCCGGCTGCGCTTCGGTGCAGGAGGCTGGGGCGAGCGCGGATCCCCTCGTCTTCGAGCACAACGACATCCCGAACGGCTACCTCGACGAAGGCGCGGTCTACCCGAACTACGACTTTTCCGACCCACGCCTCGGTGTGAGCCAGGTGAACACGGCGACCGATATGACGGCCTCGGGCAACATCGCCGAGTATGCCTGTTTCGTGAACGGCAGCACACACCTCGTGCTCGCGGCGAGCTCCGCCTGCGTCGACGCGGGGACGCCGACCGGCGCGCCCGGCTTCGACTACGACGGCGTGCGCCGCGACGCGACGCCCGACATCGGTCCCGTCGAGTACGTGCCCTGAGCGCGCCGTCCGCTCGCGCGTACGACTACGTCTTCTTGACGAAGAGCTTGCAGCTGCCGTTCGGATTGATCGGCCCCTTGACGACCTTGCAGCTGCCGCACGCGTCCTTGCCGCCGGGGTTGAATTGCACGCAGTCCTTGCAGTGCTTCGCCGGGTCCTGCGACTGATCGACGTACGCCGCGATCTCGGTGCGGAGCCGCGCGTCGTCCGGCGAGAGGCCGCTCGTGTCCTCGCAGCGCAAGGTCTTCGAGCAACCGGCGAGCGCGGCCGGCAGCGCGGCCGCGAGCGGCAGGACGACGACGCGGGCGAGGGCGCTTCGTCGCGTCATCCTCTCCGCGGGTGAGGGGTTCGTGTCTCGAGCGGTTTTTGTGCTTCCTTCGCGGCTCATGGCCCGTCCACTCTTAGTCCTCGAACGACCGTAGCGGCATGACGGATGTCATGGCACGATGTCCCGGCACGCCGTACTCTGCCGGCGATCGACCATGGCCCTCCAGCATTTCTGGGATCGCACGGCGCTCTTCGACGGTGTCGCTCCGGAAATCGTCGAGCAAATCGTCGAGTCGGCCGTGACCCGCGTGCACGCGCGCGGTTCGACGATTTGGCGGGTCGGCGAAATTCCCCAGGCGCTTCTCGTCGTGAGGAGCGGTCTCGTCAAGCTGACGCGCCCGGCGCCGCGCGGCCGCACTTCGATTTGCGGCTTGTTCGGCGCGCCCTCCGTGCTCGGCGAGCTCGTGCTCGTCAAAGGCGTTTCGTATCAAAATGCCGCGATCGCGGCGACGGCGAACGTCTCCGTCGTCGCCATTCCCCGTGATCTCGTGCTCGGGTGCGTGCGCCGCGAGCCGCAAATCGCCCTCAATCTCTTCCGCGGCTTCGAAGACAAATTCATCGCGCTCAACGACAAGATCGACGTGCTCAGCGCCGGTTCCGTCGAAGCGCGGCTCGCCACGCTGCTGCTCAAGCTCTACGCACAATTCGGCGACGAGCTCGGCGACGGCACGCTGCGCATCGGTGTTCCGCTCTCCCGCCAAGAGCTCGCCGACATGGTGTCCACGTCCTTCGAAACGTCCATTCGTGTCCTCACCCGCTGGGAGCGGGAAGGCGTCGTGGCGACCGACGGGGAAGGTTTCACGCTCGGGGATCGCGCGCGTCTCGAAGCGCTCGGCGGCAGCTGGCCCGGTTCGGCGCCCGGTGCCGGCTCTTTCGCAGAGCTTCGCTGACGCTCACCGCGTCGGAAGCTCGACGACGAAAAGACTGCCGATCCCCTCCGCGGGCTCGACGTGAATCGTGCCGCCGTGCGCCTCGACGATTCGATGGCTGATGTATAGCCCCATGCCGAGTCCGCCGTAGTTGCGCGCCGAGACCGCGCGCTCGAAGCGCCCGAAGATGCGCTTCCGATCCGCCGGCGCGATGCCGATGCCGTGATCGCGTACGGCGATGCGCGCCTGCTCGGCAGCGTGGCTCAGCGTCACGTCCACTGGCCGTTCGCAGCCGTACTTGATGGCATTCGAGACCAGGGTTTGCACCACGCGGCCGATGCGAAGCGGGTCGATCCGCAGCTTCACGGGTCCGCTCGAATGCAGCGTCAGCGTCGAGTTCGCTCGCGCCGCCTCGGCCTGGAAGCCCTCGACGATCTCCGTCACGACGCGCTCGAGGTCCGCCTCCGAACGCTCGAGCGTGAAGCGCCCTTGCGAAATGGTCGCGACGGCGAGCAAATCGTCGATGAGCACACTGAGCCGGTCGGTTTGACGAATGGCGGTCGCGAGCTTCTTGCCGAGGGCTGATTCGCTGCCGTTCTCGCGGCCGCGGAGCAGGCGCGCGATGCCGTCGAGCTGAAGCTGCAGGCTCGTGAGCGGCGTCTTCAGCTCGTGAGAGGCGATCGACATGAAGTCGTCGCGGATCTCGACGGCTTCGGCGAGATCCCCGGCGAGGCGCTTGGCGTCGCGCTCGGCCGCGCGAATGCGAAGCAGCGCGCCCACCGTCGCCGAAAGCTCGCTCGCCTCGAAGGGCTGCACGAGATAGCCGTCGGCGCCCGCTTCGAGCCCTTCGACGCGGTTTTCGGAAGCCGTGTGCGGGGCGGAGGTGAGCAGCACCGGGATCGCTTCGGTCTCGGGCGCGGCTTTGAGACGACGGCACACCTCGTACCCGCTGATGTCCCGCAGCCGCACGTCGAGCACGATGGCGTCCGGCGCCTCGCGCGCCCGCGCGAGACCCTGCGAGCCGTTCGCGGCCTCGAGCACGCTGAAGCCCGACGTGCGGAGCATTTGCGAAACCGAATGACGACTCGCTGCCTCGTCGTTCACGTTGAGGACGCGCCCGCGTTGGCCCTCGAGAACGGCGCTCATGCGTGGCTTCCGAAGACGAGCAGCTCGACCGTGTCGAGCAGCGGCTGGATCTTGACCGGCTTTTTCACGAGCCCGTTCGCCTGCAGCTCCTCGGCCTTGCGCGCCGCTTGCCCGTCGGCGGTGAGCACCGCCACCGGAATCGTCGCGTGCCTCGCGTTCGCGAGCTGATGCCGCCGGAACTCGAAGCCGTTCGTGTTCGGCATCATCAGATCGAGCAGGATGAGGTCGGGCTGCTGCTCGGACTCGTCGAGCACGCGCAGTGCTTGCGCACCGTCGCCGGCCGCGGAAACGCCGTAGCCCTCCTCCTCCAACACTTCGACGACGGCCTCGCGAATGTCGCGATCGTCGTCCACGACCAGGATATGCGCTTGTCTGTGCCGCATGTTCATGAGGCAGGCTCCGCGGCGCAGAGGCCGGCGACCGTTGCGAGCAGGCGCTCGAGCTTGAGCGGTTTCGGAACCACGACGACCCCGGAGGGCGCCCCCGCGGGACTCGCCGTCGACGCGATCACCGGAATGTTCGAAAGCAGCGGATCCGCCTGCATCGCCGCATACACGCGGGTGCCGTCGAGGATGGGCAGCACCAAATCGAGCACGACCACGTCGGGGCGCCGCTCGCGATCGGCGAGCCGTTCGAGCGCCTCGCGGCCGTCGCACGCGGTCACCGCCGTATAGCCCTCCTCTTCGAACGCCTCCTGCAGCGATTCACGCGTGTCCTGATCGTCATCGACCACGAGTACGGTGCGGGCCCGGTCGTCGCCGTCGTGCGGGCGATCGTCCTTGATGCGGCGTGGGATACGGACGCTGAAGAGCGTGCCCGTCTCGGGCGTGGAAGCGACCTCGACTGCGCCGCCGTGGGCCATGGCGATCTGCTGGGAGATGAAGAGCCCGAGGCCGAGACCCTGGGATTTGGTCCGGGTCGGGCCGCGCTTTCTGAACGGATCGAAGAGCGTCGGTAAAAGCTCGGGCGGGATGACGCCGTGGTTGTGGACGCTCAGGCAGACCTCGCGCTCCGTGCACTCCGTGCGCACGCGCACGGGTGAGCCCTTCTCACCGTGATAGAGCGCGTTCGCGATGATGTTCGAGAAGAGCTGCAGCAACCGATCGGGATCGCCCATCGTCACGCAGTTTTCTACGCCTTCGACCACGATGCGGTGCTCGGTGTCGAGACCGTGGAGCTCTTCGATCGTGCGCTCGACCAGCGCCTGCAGCTCCACGCGCCGCCGCGAACGCGCGAAACCGAGCCCGCCCGCGAGCCGCCCGCGCGTGAGGTCGAGCAGCTGCTCGATCATCTCCGTCATGCGCCGGCCCGCCGAGCGCATGCGCCGCAGCGTGCGGAGTTGCTTCTCGTCGGTGAGCTGCGATTCGAGCAGCTGCGACCCCGTGACGAGCGCGCCCAGCGGGTTTCTGAGATCGTGCCCCAGAATGCCCATGAAAAGCTCGTTCAGCCGCAGGGTGTGCGCGTATTCCTTGCGCTGCCGATAGAGCTCGAAAAAGACGTCGGCCTTGCCGCGCAGCACGTGCGGCTCGATCGGCTTGTACAAGAAGTCGACCGCGCCGCTCTCGTAGCCCTTGAACACGCGCAACGGATCGCGGTTACCCGCCGTGATGAAGATGATGGGCACGTGTTTGGTGCGCTCGGTGCCGCGCATGAGCTCGGCGAGCTCGAAGCCGTCCATCCCCGGCATTTGCACGTCGAGAAACGCGAGTGCCACGTCGTGTGCGAGCAGGAGCTCGAGCGCCTCCATGCCCGAGCGCGCCTTCAAAAGCTCGAGTCCCTCCCGGCGCAGCAGCGCCTCGAGCGCGACGAGGTTCTCCTCGATGTCGTCGACCAGGAGAAACTTCACGGGTTCCATGCTCATGAGCGTGCTCCCTCGGCGCGCGGCTCCGCTCGCTCGCCGCCGGCCGCGAGCAACTCGAGCAGTGGACCGATCCGATCGGGGGTCGTGACGTGATCGACCGCGAACGCCGCGAGCGCCGCCGCCGGCATTTGTCGCGAGGTCGCGCTGTGCGGCGCCTGCACGACGGTCGTCCCGCCGGCGTCGTGAATGTGTTTGAGGCCGGCCGCGCCGTCCTCGTTCGCTCCCGAGAGCAGCACGCCGCAGAGCGTCGGGCCGTACGCGTCCGCGGCCGAGTCGAAGAGCACGTCGATCGACGGCCGCGAGAAGAGCACCGGCTCGTCCATCGAGAGCGAGAAGCAATGTTCGCGCTCGACGAGCAAGTGGTAGTTCGGGGAGGCGAGGTACAGCGTGCCCGGCGCGAGCGGCTCCTTGTCCTCCGCCTCCTTGACCCGCAACGGAGTGAGCTCTCCGAGCACCGCGCAGAGCCCGCTCGGCCTCCTCGGCAGCATGTGGAGCACGACCGCGACCGGAACCGGCAGCGTCCCCGGCAGCGCGGGCACGATGTGCGCGAGCGCCTCGAGCGCGCCGGCGGAGCCGCCGACGACGATCGCGGCCAAATTGGGATGCTTCGGCTCGGTCATAGGCGTTGGTAGATACGGGCGTCGGGAACGAACTCTCGGAATTCGCTCGCATGGCTCGAGAAGCGCAGGGTCTCCTTCAGCCCGAGGCCCAAAAAGCCCTTGCGGCAGAGTGCTTCGGAGATGACCCCGAGCGCGCGATCCTGCAGCGCGCGCTCGAAGTAGATGAGAACGTTGCGGCAGGAAACGAGCTGCATTTCGGCAAACACGCTGTCGGTCGCCAAGCTGTGGTCGGCGAAGAGGATCGCCTTCTTCAGGCTGCGAGCGAGCACGGCCGAGGAATACTCGGCGGTGTAATAGTGCGAAAGCGACGCGCGTCCGCCCGCCTGCAAGTAGTTCTCGCTGAAGCGCGCAAAACGGTCGAGCGCGTACACGCCGGCTTGCGCGACCCTCAGGCTCTCGGGGTGAATGTCCGTCGCGTAAATCTGCGTGCGCTCGAGCAGGCCCTCTTCCGCGAGCAGGATCGCGAGTGAATACGCTTCCTCGCCCGTCGCGCAACCCGCGACCCAGACCTTCGGTGACGGGTAGGTGCGCAGCACGGGGACGACTTCGTCGCGCAGCGCCCGAAAATAGGTCGGGTCGCGGAAGAGATCGCTCACCTGTACCGTGAGGAAGCGCAAAAGCTCCGTGAACACCTGCGGGTCGGAGAGGGCGCGCTGCTCGAGGTGCGGCACCGTGTCACAGCCGAAATGAACGAGCGCGGCAGCGACACGGCGGCGCAGCGACGCTTCCGCGTAACGGCGAAAATCGTAATGGTAACGCTCGTAAATCGCCTCGAACAGGTGTTCGAACTCCGAGTCGGCGCGGCTAGGGGCAAGCGCCATCATTTGGGCATCCACACGCGCGCGAGCGAGAGCAGTCGATCCACGTCGAGGGGCTTCGCGATGTAATCGTTGGCTCCCGCGGCGAGGCAGTTGTCGCGATCGTCGGCCATCGCCTTGGCGGTGAGGGCGATGATGGGCAGCTTCTGGAGCTCGCGGCGCTTCCTGATTTCACGCGTCGCCTCGAGCCCGTCCATCTCGGGCATCATCACGTCCATCAGCACGAGGTCGACGCCCGGTTTTTCGTGGAGGTGCTCGAGTGCTTCCCTGCCGTTGCGGGCGATCTCGACCTTCGCGCCGCGCGGCTCGAGCACGCTCGTGAGCGCGAAGATGTTGCGCACGTCGTCCTCCACGATCAGGACACGCCGGTTCTCGAACACGGCGTCGCGCTGGCGCGCCGCCTTCAGCATGCGCTGGCGGTCGGGCGGCAAGTCCGACTCGACCTGGTGCAAGAACAGCGTCACCTCGTCGAGCAGCCGCTCGGGCGAGCGCGCGCCCTTGATGATGATCGAGCTCGAAAAGCGCCGCAGGGATTGCTCTTCTTCGCGTGAGAGCGAGCGGCCCGTGTACACGATGACGGGCGGCGGCGGCTTGCCTTGCGCCGCCATCTCCTGCAAGAGCTCGAAGCCGCTCCGGTCCGGCAGCGAGAGATCGAGCACCACGCAATCGAAGCTTCCTGCGGCGAGCTGCTCGAGCGCGTCCGCCGCGGTGCCGACTGCCACGGTTTCGACCTCGTCGCCGGCGAGCAGCCGGCAGGTGCTCTCGCGGTGCACCGCGTCGTCCTCGACCACGAGCACGCGGCTGAGCTTCTGCATGAACTTCGCTTCGAGCTTGCGGAACGCGCTCACGAGCTCCTCGCGCTCGACCGGTTTGAGCGCGTAGCTGAGGGCGCCCATCTCGAGCGCGGCTTGCGTGTAGTCCGAGGCGGACAGCACGTGCACGGGGACGTGTCGGGTCGTCGGGCTGTGCTTGAGCGCGTCGAGCACCGAGAGCCCCGAGCGATCCGGAAGTCCCACGTCGAGCACGATCGCGCTCGGCCGGTAATGTTCCGCCATCGCGAGGCCTTGCTCGCCGGTCGGGGCGATCAGCGCTTTGAAATCGAGCTCGTGCGCCAGATCGTAGAGGATGCGAGCGAACGAGAGGTCGTCCTCGACGATCAGGATGGAGCGCTCGCCCACGGCGAGCCCGTCGCGATCGTCGGGTACCGCCGCCGCCTCGAGCGCGGGCGGTACCGGCGTTGCTTGGGGCAGGGACACTTCCACGCGCGGTGCCGGGCGCGGCGGAGGGCTCAAGCCGGCGACGGGCAGGCCGGCGCCGTTCGCGGGCGCGTAATGTTCGGGCAGCATCAGCGTGAACGTGCTGCCGCGGCCGGTTTCGCTTTCGAGGCCGAGCTCGCCGCCGAGCAGCCGCGCGAGATCACGGGAGATCGACAGGCCGAGCCCGGTGCCGCCGTACTTGCGGTTCGTGGTGCCGTCAGCTTGCCGGAACGCCTCGAAGATGACCGCGTGCTGCTCCTTGGCGATGCCGATGCCCGTGTCGCGGACGTCGAACGCGACGCGGCCGTTCGGGGCCCGGTGCAAGGTCAAGAAAACGCCGCCGCGCTCGGTGAACTTGAGCGCGTTCGACAGCAAATTCCTCAGGATTTGCGAGAGCCGAACCGCGTCGGTGAAGACGACGGCGGGCAGCCCCGGCTCGCTCGTGATCGAGAACTCGAGCCCCTTTTCCCGCGCGATGGGCTCGAAGGTATTCGAAAGCTCCTCGCTGAGCCGGCCGAGCGCGACGTTCTCGGGTCGCACGTCGAGCTTGCCGGCCTCGATGCGCGACAGATCGAGGATGTCGTTGATCAGCGTCAAGAGATCGTTGCCCGCCGAGTAGATGGTCTGGGCGAACTTCACTTGCTCGGGGTTCAAGTTGCCGTCGCGGTTGTCGACCAGGAGCTTCGCGAGGATCAGCGAGCTGTTGAGCGGCGTCCGGAGCTCGTGCGACATGTTCGCGAGGAACTCGGACTTGTAGGCGCTCGCCCGCGTGAGCTCGCGCTGCGCGCGCGTGAGATCCTCGCGCTGCTTCTCGAGCGACTGCGTCTGCTCCTCGAGCTGCGCGTTGATCTCCTCGAGCTCGGCTTGCTGGTTCGTCAAGCGCTCCTGCGACTGCTGGAGGGTGCGCGTCTGCTGCTCGAGCTCCTCGTTGCTCACGCGCAGCTCCTCTTGCTGGGTCTGGAGCTCCTCGGCCTGACGCTGTGTCTCTTCCAGCAGGTTTTGCAGGGCCGTGCGGTACTTCGCGGAACGGAAGGCGGTGCCGATGCTCTCGGCGACCTGTTCGAGCAACGCAAGCTCGTGCGGCGCGAGCGAGCGGAAGAAGCCGAGCTCGAACACGCCGTTCGGCCTCCCGTCCGCCGTCGCGGGGACGAGCGCGAGCTCCTTCGGCTTCTTCGCGCCGACGCCCGAGCTCACCTCGAAGTACCCGTCCGGCACGTCGCGCACGTGCAAAAGCTCGTTGTCCCGCAACACCTGCTCGCCGAGCCCCGTCTTGGTTCCCGAGCCAGGCGCCGCCTGCTCGTCCGTGGAGGGGAGCCCGTAGCTTCCGACGAGCGCGAGCGCCGGCTCGTGCTCGGCGTAGTAGACCGCGCCGACCGGAGCGTCGAGGTAGCGCGCGAGAAAGCCGATCACGGAGCGCCCGAGCTTCTGCACGGTCTGTTCGCCCTGGACGACGAGCGAGAGCTCGTTCTGTCCCGCGCGGAGCCAGGACTGAATCGCCTGGTGATGAAAATCGCGCGACGAGATCGACGCCGCCGCGACGATCAGGAGGAAGAGCAGTCCCGAGCCGCCCCAGGTGACGGCCGTCGAAAAGGTGGAGGCGCGTTCCCAGTCTCGGTTGCGTTGCTCGAGCTCGGCCCGCTCTGCGGCCTGCATGTCGGCGAGCACGGAGCGGAATTGATTCATGAGCTCGCGCCCGACGTTCTGCCGTACGCGCAGCATCGCCGCCTCTCCCTGGCCTGCGCGCTTCATTTCGACGGTTAGCGCGAGCTCCTTCATCTTCTCGTCGATCAGCGCTCGCGCCGTCACGAGGCGCTGCTGCTGGGCAGGGTCGTTCAGCACCGAGCTACGGGCGCGGTCGAGCTCGCGTGGCAACGCCAAGACCGCCGCGTTGTACGGCTCGAGGTAGCTTTCGTTGCTCGTCAGCAAGTAGCCGCGCTGGCCCGTCTCGGCGTCTTTCAAGATCGAGAGCAAGCCGTCGAGGTGCACGAGGGCCTCGATCGTCTGGGTCACGCGCTGCGCCGCCCCCGTGCGGTCCTCGAGCGAGCGATACGAGAACAAGGAGATCGCGACGACCGCAAGGATCGCCGCGGCGAAGCCAGTGAACGTTTTCACGGGCAAAGACGCGCCGAGACGGCGGCTGCGAAGCTTTTCGAGCGAGCGCTTGGCTTCGGCGCTCGCGACCTCGGGCTGGGCTACACCGTGGATCCGCGTGACTCCTTGCGAGGGGTGCGGCAGCTCCTCGCAATCCGTGTGCCAGGTCGGCGCAGAAGGTGGGAGCTACGCGCACCTCAAAAGCTCGGGGAAAAGCGTGTGCTGTGGCGACGTTGTCCCAACCGGGGTGCTCGTTTTCGCCACTGCGAGGCTCTTCGCTACGCGCCCCGACGCGCGCTCGGACGTCGTAGCGAGCCGCGGCGCGGCCCTACGCGCCGAGGGCGTCCGCGAGGCCGAGCAGCGCGGCGCGGCCGTCCCCGGCGAACGAACTGCCGTGCATGCAACCGAGCACGCGCGGCTCGAAGGCGGCGAGCCGTTCGAGATGAGCGCGCGTGTCCGGGCTGTGCGCGAAGTAGTCCATGCGCGTTCTCATCGCTTCGCTCGGACCGATGAGGTCGCCTTCGGTGAGCGCCGCGTTTTCCGCACCGGCCTGCGTGAAGAGATCGCCGCAGAGGAGCGTGCGTGTCGTGCTCTCGCCGAGGTAACCGCAGTCCCAGCCGTGCGGGACGTGCGGCGCGTCGAACCAGACGACGGCGTGCCCGCCGAGGTCGACGCGTTCGCCGTGAGCGAGCGCGCGCGGCGTGCGCTCACAAGCGTCCGCCGCGTAGACCATGGCCGCCACGCGGCTACAGAGCGGCACCGCTTCCGGCGCGACGGCGAGCCATTCACGGAGCGATCCGCACTCGTCGCCTTCCACGTGCGAAAAACCGACATAGCGCAGCCGCTCCGGCGCGATCACGCGCCGCACGGCCTCGAGCGTCGGCGCGAAGAGCGCACGCGGCCCAGTGTGGAAGAGGAGCGGCTCCTCGGCCGCGATGAGGAACTGATTGAACGAGAACCCCGCTTTGAGGCCGGGGTTCGGCGGAACGGGCGTGCTGATGCGGTAGATGCCTGCGGCGATCTCGTCGAGCGTGGTTCCGGTCGCCGGAGTGATCACGGTCATGTCGTCCTCCGTTTCACCCTAGGTGCGGCTCTGGGCCGCGCGTTACAGAATCGAATTCGCGATCGAGCGTCTACTCGGCGAACGCGCTCGGCGCCCGCGCGCTCGGCCCGCGCGAACACGCACGCGAGAGTTTCGCGGCGTCCCGAGCTCTACCAAAAAACCGACGCCTCGGCTGCCGAGCCCGCGGCCCGGGCTGGGTTCCCCTGCACGCAAGGAGCGTCAGCTGCTGCCAGCACCTTGCCTCTTCAGAGAAATGTTTCGTTCGCTTTGGCGTCCCAGTCGTCGTGTTTGCCGTCGGCGAAATGGATCGGCGCGCTCGCGAGCTCCTCGTCCGGCGCGTCGTCGAGCGTGCCGAGATTCACGGCGATGAACTTGCCCTTGCCCGGCATCTCGCCGCCGCTCGAGAAGGGCCGCACGCCGCAGTGCCGGCAAAAATTCAAATGCAAGAACGGCTCGGGCTTGCTCGGCGGCGTGTGCTGATAATCCTGAAGCGCGTCCGCACCCTCGAGCAGTCGAAAGTCGTTCACGCTCGTGAACGCGAGCCACATCCGCGCCTTGCGACAGAACGAGCAGTTGCAGCGCAGCGTCCCGGCCGCCAGGTCGAGCTCGGCCTCGTAACGGACCTTTCCGCAGTGGCAGCTTCCTCGATATTTCTTTTTCATCGTCTCGGTCTCCTTCGCATGAGCGGGGCGGATGTAGTTCATCGGTCCTCGCCAAATCGGCCAATCGGCCCAATCCGATAAAAGATGTGGGTTCGTGTCGCATGCTTTTTGCTGAGGTGGCCCTTGTCGATCCGCAGACTGGGCTCGAGATGAGCCGCGTCTGGCTCACATTTCCCCAGAATTTCCCCTCTGTTGTCGCGCTCCTCTCGCCTCCAGCAGCAATCCCGGCCCATAGGCTTGTGGCCGGAATTTGCAACGCCGAGTGTATTCGTTTTGCAACACTCATGCCCTGGCGATCATGAGGTCCGCGTAGGCCTCGAAGAGGGATGCGAAATGACCTCGGGTCGACGGGATGCGAGCCGACCGTTCGGCCGCGAGTTGCGAGAGCGCTGGACGCGGGCGAGCGAACAGCCGGCCCAGGGCGTCGGCGATGACGGCGGGCCCGCCGAACGCCGGGTAACGCTCCGCGAAGGGTCCGTTGGCGAGGTCGGCGGCGCCGCCGCGATCGGGCACGACGAGCGGCGTCCCGGACGCGAGGCACTCCGCCAGCAAGAAGCCGAACGTTTCGCACAAGGAGCCGTGCGCGAGCACGTCGACGCTCGCGAGCAGGCGCGCGTACTCGTCGCGATCACGGGTGAAGCGCAAGGAACGGAAGCTCGGCAAACGGCGGCCGCGTTCTTCGAGCCGCGCGCGCTCGGGTCCGTCACCGAGCAGCACGAGCCCGAGCGGCACGCTCGCGGCGGCACGCTCGAGCGCTTCGAGGACGAGCGCTTGCCGCTTGTCCGCCGCCAAGCGCCCGCCGACGAGCACGAGCCGCGCGTTCGGCTCCGTGGCGAGCGCACCGAGGAGCTCGCTGCGGAACGCCTCGTCCCGTCGCGCGGGCGAGAAATGCTCGTGATCGATCCCGAACTCGACGGTGCGCACGCGCGCGCAGCCGTGCCGCGTGAGCTCTCCACGGAGCCAATCCCCCGCGACGATGGTCGCGTCGCAGCGCGCGCTCACCGCGGCGACGTAACGCCAAGCCGCCGCCTCGATGACGCCCGCCGCGCGGTACTTCGCGGCGAGCGGCGCGAGGTAGCAGCCGATGGGATCGGAGTGGTGCACGTACACCCGGAGCGGCACGGCGAGCGTCGCCCCGACCCAGAGCGGGACGAAGGGACTCGAGATTTGCAGAACATCGGGCTTGATCTCCCGCACGAGCGAGCGCATACGCGCGATCGCGATCGGAGCGTGATAGCTCGGATCGTACGGCATGCGCGGCGCGCGGTAGCGGACGATGCGCCCGCCGTCGCCCACGCGTGTCTCTTCGTCGCGCGGCCCGGGCGCGACCACCACGAGCTCATGCCCCAGCGCGCCCGCGTGCTGGAGCATTCGGTCCAAGTAGGAGCGTACGCCACCGCCGCGCTCCGAGTAGAACTCGGCTAGATCGAGGACGCGCATGTCGCAATCGCGAATAACAGAAACAGAAACGTCCGGTAAGGTGTCCGCGCAGGAGGGCGCGCTGCGCCACATCGGCATCCTCAACGACTACGTACGCGTCCCGTACGCGAACGGTTCGTCCTTTGCGTCGCAGCTGCTCTATCGCGAGTTTTCCGCGCGCGGGCAGCGGGTCACGGTCATCGGCCCGCATGACCCCGAGGCGACGAGCGCCGACCTGCCGCGCAACCACGTCTTTTTGCCGAGCGTCCCGCTGCGCATCCATCCCGGCGTGCATCTGCCGCTGCCCTCGCGCGAAGCGCTCGCTGAAGTCGCGCGCCAGAACTTCGACGTCGTGCTCGCGCAGACGGGCTCGGGGCTCACGCAGCTCGGCGTGTGGCTGCGCCGCACTCACGGCGTGCCGTTCCTGTGCGTCAACACCATCCACCTCGCGAGCGTGTACGACGTGCTCTTGCCCGATCGGCTGCACGACAGCCCGCGCTTCACCGAGTTTTGCAAGCAGCGCGTGGTGCCGTGGGTCGAATCGCAGCTCGTCGGCACGTACAACGGCAGCGACGGGCTCATCGTGCTGTCCGAAGGGCTCGCGCAATACTGGCGCGATCGCGGCGTGACCGTGCCGATCCACGTGATCCCGCGCTGCATCGATCCCAAAATTTTCGACGTGAACGAGCCGGAGGATCCGTTCCCCGCGGGCGCCGCGCGCGGTCACCGCTTGCTTTGCGTCTGTCGCCACACGCGTGAAAAGTCGGTGAGCCGGCTGCTCGAGGTGTTCGCGGAGCTGATCGCGCCCGCGGTGCCGGACGCGACGCTCACGCTCGTCGGTGACGGCCCGGATCACGACGTGTTCCGCGCCCAAGCGCTCGAGCTCGGCATCGCGGACCGCACGTACTTCCCCGGCGAGCAATCGCTCACGGAGGTCGCGCGCTGGTATCAGCACGCGGACGTCTTCGTCTACGCGTCGCTTTCCGAAACGTACGGCCAGGTGATCGGCGAAGCGCTGTGGTCGGGCTTGCCCGTGGTCGCTTTCGAGGACGGCATGGGCGTCTCGCAGCAGATCGAGAACGGAAAGAACGGCATCTTGGTGCCGCCCGGTCCGGACGAGCGAGCGGCGAATTGGCGCTTCGCGGGCGAGGTCGCGACGCTGCTCCGCGAGCCTTCGCGCCGGCAAACGCTCGCGCAAGCCGCGCGGCGCCGGAGCCACGACCGCTCCCGCATCGACCAGACGATGGAGCGCTACTACGCGGCGATCGAATCGGCGCGCGAGCACTGCTTGCGCACGCTGCACGGCCAGCGTTCGCGAGCGTATCTCCCGCTCGCGCGCTGGGCGGCGTTCCACGTCGCGACGGCCGCGCTCGGGACGCTGAGGCCGCCCGCGGTCGTGAACCGCAACCAGCGCCGCCCGCCGGCCTGGGACGGCATCGAGCTCGTGAACGCCTGAGTCGCCCGGCGCGACGGGCGCCCGCCGCGCGAAACCTAGCGTGTTACGCGTCTCTGCGGGGCCGCGCGGGCCGCGGGAGTCAACTTCGAGCGAGGTCCAGCGCGAGGCCCTCGTGCGCCACGCGCAGGCCGACGTGCGCCGCGTGCTCGGCGAGCCATGCCGTCTCATCGGCGCCTATGCGATCGAGCGCGTCGTCCGAGCGATCCGGATCGTGGTGAAAGAGCACGAGCTCTCTCGGCTTCGCGTATTGCCCGAGCTTGAGTACGTCCTCGACGAGCGAGTGCCCGAAGCCGCGCTTGTGCGGCATGTCCGCCGGTACGTATTGCGCGTCGTGAATGAGGACCGAAACGCCGTCCGAGAAGCGCGCGAGGTCGTCCACGGTGATGACCGGCCGCGCCGCGTTCATCTCGTTGTCGGTGAGGTACGCCATCGACGAGCCGTCCGCGTCGTCCACGCGGAAGCCTTGCGCGCCGCCAGGGTGGTTCAGCTGGATGCGGCGCACCTTGGCGCTGCCGACTTGCCACACGTCGCCCTCCGGACGCGCAAACTCGACCTTCGACGGGATGTCGTTGACGCTCACGGGGAAGTGAATGTCGTCGAAGATGTTGCGCTGAAAGCGCTCCTGCGCTTCGTTCGCGAGCGGGTAGACGAGCAGGTGGTTGTTCCTGTCGTAGAGCGGGGCAAAAAAAGGCAGCCCCATCACGTGATCCCAATGCGTGTGGGAGAGGAACAGGTGCACGGGCGAAGGACGCCCTTCGCGCACGAGCGCCTTGCCGAGCTCGCGCAGGCCGGTGCCGGCGTCGAGCGCGAGCGTCGAGCCGTCCGAGAGGCGCACTTCGACGCACGACGTGTTGCCGCCGTACCGAGACGTCTGCGGTCCCGGCGCCGGGACCGAACCCCGCACTCCGTGAAAGGTCACACGCATGCGCCGCGCCTTCGACTTTTTCTCATGACTCGAGCGATCTTGGAAGGCAAGAATCCCACGCCCGAACCAGGGCCGGAAAGCGGGCGTGTCGGCCGGCGGGACGCGGGCTATGCTCGGGTGATGTCGCTCGCGCCGGGATTTTTACTCGCCGCGCCGCCCCTCGGCGACCCGAACTTCGACCGCTCCGTGGTGCTGCTCGCAGCGCACGGTCCCGACGGCGCGTTCGGTTGGGTCATCAACGGGCGCGAGCTCATGACGCTCGGTGAGCTCCTCGTTCGGGCGGACGTCGCGGAAACGCCGCCAGCGACGCCGGGCAGCGTGCGTGTCGGTGGTCCGGTATCGCCGGAGCAAGTGTGGATCGTCTACCGCCCGGATCCGCGCTTCGCGGACATCGAAGGTCAGTTCGAGGTGGGCGACGGCGTCACCGCGTCCGCGTCGCGCAAGGTGCTCGAGGCCATCGCCGCCGGCACCGTCCCGAAGAGCCTACTCGCGCTCGTCGGCTACGCCGGTTGGGCCCCGTCGCAGCTCGAGTCGGAGATCGCGCGCGGCGCGTGGCTGCCGTCGAACCTCGACCCGAGCCTCGTCTTCGACGTGCCGGCCGATCGCTTGTGGCAGCGGGCCTACGAGCACGCCGGCCTCACGCCGATCGCGTTCACGTCGCGCACCGTCGGCTCCGCGTAGCGGTCTCTCGACGATAACGACGGCGCTCTACCCGGGTTTAGCGCTCACGCGCCGACGAGCGGCACGAACATGCACGCGGTGCCGCGCTTCCACGTCATTTCGCCGTGCTCGTCGCGGCGGCCCGTGAGCAGGTGCTGTCCGTCTTCGGCGCCGATCGGGATCGCGATGCGCCCGCCCGGCGCGAGCTCGGCGACGAGCGCTTGCGGTAGCCCGCGTGCTCCGGCCGACACGAGGATGACGTCGAACGGGCCGCCCTCGAGGTGCGCCGCGCCGTTGCCGAGCTCGATCTCGACGTTCGGCGTGTGCAGGGAGGCGAGAGTCTTCTGCGCGCGCTCGACCAGCGCCGGCACGATCTCGACGCCGCGCACCTTCGCCGTGAGCTTGCCGAGCAACGCCGCGGCGTAGCCCGAGCCCGCGCCTACTTCGAGCGCTCGGTCGCTCGCCCGCGGTTCGAGCGCGGCGAGCATGAGCGCGATCATGCTCGGCTGGCTTATCGTCTGCCCTTCACCGATCGGCAACGCGCGATCCTCGTAGGCGAGCTCGGCGAGCTCCGCGGGCACGAACGCTTCGCGCGGCACGCTGCGAAACGCGTCGAGAATGCGCCGGTCGTGCACGCCCGAGCTCGTCGCGAGCGCTTGCGCGAGGCGCTCGCGTTCTGCCGAGCGGTCTCCGTCCTGCTTCACGTGACGCATCCTGGGCACGAACCCCGGCGCTGGCAATCCTTGGCCCGCCGCGGTCCTTCGTGCGAAAAAGCACGGTGTGCGCGCACGCCTCACCCTGCCGCCGCTCGCCGCCCTCGGGCTCAGCCTGCTCGCCGCCCATGCGCCGGACGCGCGCGCCGACGACAGCGTGAAGCCGGGGCGGCGCTGTCCGGCCGAAATGGTCTCGGTGCGGCAGTTCTGCATCGACCGCTGGGAAAGCTCCCTCATCGACGCCGCGACCGGTGAGCCCCTCTCGCCGTACTACGCGCCGGCCAAGGGCGAGATGGAGGCTGCGTACGAGTATTGGCTGCTCGAGCGTCACACGCTCGGCGAAGAAGCAGCGCACGCCATGCCCCTGCCCGAGCCGTCGCTCTGGCAAGAGACGCACGCGTTCACTCCGCGCTCGGTCTCACGCGCGGGCGCGATCCCGCACGGCTACCTGTCGTACTACAGCGCGAAGAAGGCGTGCACGAACGCCGGAAAGCGCCTGTGCACGGAAAAGGAGTGGGTCACGGCGTGCGGCGGCGAGCGCGGCTACAAGTATCCGTACGGCGATCACTACAAGGTGTTCGCGTGCAACGTGTTCCGCCCGTATCACCCGGGCTTCGCCCTCCACCAAAATAGCTCCATCGGGCACCGCGATCCCCGGCTGAACCTCGTCGTCGAGGCCAACGAGGATCCGTTGCTCCGCCCTACCGGCGCGACCCCGGCCTGCGCCAGCCACTGGGGAAGCGACGCGGTGCTGGACATGGTCGGCAACCTCGACGAATGGGTCGAAGGCGAGAAACGACCGGTCTTCGTCGGCGGCTTCTACTCACGTTCGACCACCAACGGTTGTGAAGCGCGCGTCGACACTCACGCGCCCGCCTACTACGACTATTCGCTCGGCGCGCGCTGCTGCATGGACGCTGCAAAAAACTAGCGCGGTAGTGAACGACCGTGCGATTGCCGCGCCGGAAGCACGTTCCGCGCTGGCATTCGAGAGCTCTCGCGTTAGAGTTTCGAGATGCGTTTCGGGCTTGGAGTTGCCTTCTCGGCTGCCGCGCTCGTCCTCGGCTGTGGCGCGGGGACGGCGGGCGTGGGCGGAGACCCGGCTGCGTCGCAGGAGCCCATCGCGGGCGGCATGCTCGACACGAACGACGCCGCGGTGTTCGAGGAGTTCACGCATTGGGCCGATACTGACAACGTGAGCGCGTGCACTGCGAACCTCATCGCGCCCAACGTCTTGCTCACGGCCCGTCATTGCATCGCGAGCGCCAACACCGACGACGTCGTTTGCGGGAAATCGCTCTTCGGCGATCCGGTCACGGGCCCGCAAACGATCGTCACGGGTGACGTGACCGTAGGGCAGGGCAGCACCTTTTATCGCGGCCTCGACGTGCGCGTGCCGAGCGACGGCAACGACATGTGCGGCTACGACGTGGCGCTCATCATCTTGAAGAGCGCGGTGTCGTCGATCACTCCGCTGATTCCGCGCATCGACGTGCCCGTGCGGTCCGGAGAACAGTACGTCGCGGTCGGCTACGGCCTGAACGCAGACGGGGATCAGAACCCCGGCCGCATGATCCTCGGTGACCTCAGCGTGCATTGCCTTTCCGACGAGTGCCAAATGCCGTTCGGCGTCGCGCCGACCGAGTTCATGGGTCAGGCCGGCATCTGTTCGGGCGACTCCGGCGGGCCGGCGCTCGACGGCGACGGCAAGATCATCGGCGTCGTGTCGCGCGGCTCGAACCCGTGCGCCACGCCCATCTACAGCGAGGTCGCGCCCTGGCGTGATTTCATCACGCAGACCGTGCTCGAGGCGGCGGACAACGCCGGCTACCGCGCGCCGTTCTGGGCGTATTCTGGCTCGAGCGAGGTGCCCGTGGGGGCTCACGAGCCGGGTGAGTCGTGCACTGACTCCGACGAGTGTTACCCGGGGACCGCTTGCTACTACGACGGAGATCCGACGACGGCGGTCTGCACGCCGGTCTGCTCCTCGTCGGCCCAATGCGACGCGGGCAAGGAGTGCACGTTGGGCTACAGCGACGTGCCGGGCGGCGGGCTATGCCTGGATCCGCCGCCGAGCTCGACGGGGAACGCCGCCGGCAGCGGGAGTGCGCGGGGAGCGGACCAGGGTTGCTCGCTGAGCCCGCGCCCGGCGGCTCCGAGCGATTTCGAGCGGCTCGCCGTGCTCGGCTTCGGTCTCGTGCTCCTTCGCTTGCGCAGACGCTCACGGGATCCGAAAGCTTCCGAACGGAAAAGAGTCCGTGTTGATGCCCGCCGCGTTCTCGAGCACGAGCCCGAAGACCGCGCCCGCCGTGCGCTGCGCGCTCGCCTCGGTGAATAGCACCAGGCCCTGCTCGCCCACGCGCGCGAGGAGTGAGTCGTCGTTACCGAGGTAGGCCCCACTGATTCCGGCGGAGCGGATGTTTCCGAGCCAAATGTTGTCCAGGCGATGCAACCCGAGCGGTGAGGCGGTCGCCGAGTCGAGCGCGACCTCGAGCAACAGTTGGTAGCCGTTCGGGCCGTTCGCCATGACACCGTAAGAGTCGCCGCCGCCGTCTTCCGTGAGATAGCCGGCATGCAATTGCGTATCGAAGGCGATGCTTCCGGGGAATTGAATGCCCGCTTGTTGAGCGATCGTCGTGCCCTGCACGCAAGTGTTGAACGCCGTGTCGCTGATCGCCCCCACACCCAACAAGAAGACGAGCTTCGCGTACGGGATCGCCACGGCGGGTGAAAGCGATCCGCCGCCCGCGAAGAGCGGACACGCCCCGGGAGTACTCGCGCTCGGCGATTGGACCGAGCCCACGTACTCGGCCAAATCTTCCCATTCACTCGTGGACCCGTACGGGCTCGCGAACCCTTGTGCGCGAGCGTCCGCGTCGGCGAGGTTCATCCAAGCCGGCCCGGACCCGGTGTACGGCTGCGTGAATCCGCCCTTCAACCCCGACTCGTGAAGCTGTCTCCAGACGTCGGATAGGCCTTTCACCAGTCGAAAACGCTTCACCGTGTCGAGCGCGGCGTTCTGGACGAAGTCGGGCCACATCGAGAGGTCCTTCGTCTGCGCCGTGGCGGCGGCGTTCGATAGGAACGTGAAGCTGTGCGCAATCTCGTGAACGATCGTGAGCTCCATCTCCGGGTCTTGCATGAGATCTGCGTTGAGGACGAGGCTCGCACCGAGCGCCATCCCGAGCGTGCTCGTGGCGTCGTTGCTGCCGGCGGGCCAGCGCACGACCCCGAGCGTTTGCACTGCGCTCAACGTGCCGGGCGCGAGCTTGGCGATGCCGTTGGCGATGGTGTCGTTCATGGCGCCGGTCGGCGAGATGACGATGCCGCCGTTGAGGAGCGCGCTCGGCAAGAGCTTGTCGTCACCCGCCTGGAGAAAGTGGATGTGGGCATAGCGAAACGCCAGCTGCTCGCGGGCGATGGGCTCTCGTGCCTTGCCGAGCGGGGGCGCGGATTGTGGCTCGAGGCGATTGTTCGAGGTCGGCGCCGGCAAGGCCGCTCCCGTCAGCGCGAGCCTCACCGTACCGTCCGCAGCCACGACGGCGATTTGATCCAGTCCGGGCACGGCTTCCACGAAAACGCTGGCCACCGAATCCGCGAGGCTGACGGTGTGATGCACGGGGGCGGCGCCGCTCCAGCCCATGCTCTGCATCGTGTCCGGGAACGCGACCGGCACCGCCGAGACGACCTGCGCACCCGCATAGCCGACCACCAAGTAGTCGGCCGACAAGGCGGGCAACGGGAACTGCTGGAGCTCGACGAGCGATGCGTCGGAGAGTGAGACCGTGCCGTCGGCGGCTCGAGCGAGCTCGAGCCGGTAGAAGGACTCGGGGCTCGCGAGCGCGAAGGGAGGCATCGTGTTCGCGACGACCGCGGGCGTCACTGGAGCGCCCTTGTCGCCCGGCGGAGCCGCGTCGTCGTCAGCGACCGTTCTCCCCGTGCCGCCACATCCGGCGGCGAGCGCGAACAGACACGACCAAGTGAGGCGGACGGAAAAAGTCGACGAAAGCATGGTCTTGACCCGCAACTCCTACGAAGCGCGGGCCGAAGTTGGTCGATTTTTTTAGCTTCGACGCTCGAGAGCGCCGCTGGCCGCGGCGCACGGGCACTTCGAAAAATCGACCCGGCGGAGCGTCGCGTTCGTAAGAGAGAAAGGCGACGGGTCTCCCCGTGGGAGCGAAATAGTCCCGCTCGACGAACCCGCGTGCCTATCGAAAGGGTGTGTGAAAAATGCTCACGAGACTAAGTTGGGTCATTGTCGGTCTGGCGGTCGCAGGGTGTGGCGGCGCCGAAGCGCAAACCGGGGGCACCGACACGGAATTGAGCGTAGGTCCGGCACCGGCGGCGGAAAATGTCATCAAGGCGCAGCCGGAGACGCTGAACGAGTTCGTGACGGCCGGAGAGACGTTTCAGTTCCTGCGCGTTCCGGGGGAGTCCCCCACGTACCTCCTCGGGTTCGAGCACTCGAGCACTTCGGAGGGTCTCGCCGAGACGTTGCTGGGCGAACATCCCGACCTCACTCTGCTCGAGATGTTTTACGCACTGGCACCGGCGGACGCGACCCCTCATCCCGACCTGGTTGCCTTCCACGCCATCCAAACGAAAATCTTGGGACGAACCGACACGTCCGTTCGCCGCGTCGATTTCAACGTCAATCGAGTGTCGGCGAGATCCGCGGCGGATTGCACGAACTACATCATCTCGCTCACGCCGTCGGGCCAGACTTGGCAGTCGGACCGACTCAACGCCGTGAGCAAGCCCAACGGCGGCGACCTCGGGCTCTTGTGCCCGGCTTGGCAAGGTCTGGCAGGCTGCGATCACCAGAGTATCGGTGGAACCCACATCATCGCGGGGTGCAACGAAGGCCCGAGCGAGACTGCGTTTTGGTGGTCGTACCACCGGAATTCGAACGCCTGGGTCGAATCGACGATTCACTACGAGACCCTGGCGCACAAAGCACGAGGCTGGCTCCTCCCGGAGCACATGACCGGCTTCTTCACCGATGTACAGGTGATGGGCATTCTCAGCAACGACATCCACCTGTCAGGTGAATCGCCGCCGTCCTATCACGTGCGCGCCGGCTACAGCGACTGAGCGTCACCCCTTTGGCTCCGAGCCGTGCGGCACTCGTACGCTCGGAGCCAAAAACAAAGCCGTGAATGGCTCGTCACCCCCGAGCCTCTGACGGTGGAGATGACAGAGGGTACGCACTCTGGTCACCGGCGCTCGTTTGCGCATCTCGCGCTCGCCAGCGCGAGCATGTACTGCTGCTGCGCCACTTCCGCCTCGGGCTCGCGCCCGCGCTGACCGGCGCCGTGTCTTACGGCCTTTGCGGCTACATGGAGTGAAGCGAGAAGCCCGCGCTGCTCGTCATGACGGACATGCAGCACCTGGGCTGGAGCGCGAAGCTCGACGGCCGCGACGCGCCGCTCTTGTCCGCGCAGGGGGCGTTTCGCAGCGTCGTGGTTCCGGCGGGATCGCACCGCGTGGCGTTCCAGTTTCGCCCGAAGTCGGTGTACTACGGGGCCGCCGTGACCCTGGTCTCGGTCCTCGCCTTCGCGGTCATGGCCGTCATGGGCCGCCGGCGCGTGCTTCGACGGGGTTTGTGAGTGGAGCCGAGGGGGATCGAACCCCTGACCTCCGCATTGCGAACGCGGCGCTCTCCCAGCTGAGCTACGGCCCCGAAAAGGGATGGAAATTGTGGCTGCGGCTAAGTTCGATTTGGGGAGCGGGACAGTAGCCGCGTGGGTTCCGGTGTCAAGCGGGACGACGGGGTTTTCTTTGGCTTGACCCATGGATCGAGGTGGTTATCTTGCGCCCGTTCGCCTGACTCGTTCGCTCACGGCAGGGCCCCGAGGTCCCGTCGTCAGGAGCGCCAGCAGCGGTGCTCGCGGGTCAGCCGGCAGGAGAAACGAGCATGGGCAAGATCATCGGTATCGACTTGGGCACGACCAACAGCGTCGTTGCCGTGATGGAGGGCAAAGAGCCCAAAGTCATCGTGAACGAAGAGGGCGCGCGCCTGACCCCGTCCGTCGTGGCCTGGGACGACAAGGGTGAGATTTTGGTCGGCACGATCGCCAAGCGGCAGGCGGTGACCAACCCCGAGAACACCGTGTACTCGGCGAAGCGTTACGTCGGCCGGCGTTTCGAAGAGGTCGAGCAGGAAACGAAGCGCGTGCCGTACAAGGTCCAGCGCGGCAAGAGCGGGGAGGCCTTGATCGAGGTCCGCGGCAAGCAGATGGCGCCGCCCGAGGTGAGCGCCAAGGTTCTGCAGAAGCTCAAGAAGGCCGCCGAGGACTACCTCGGTGAAAAGGTGACGGAGGCGGTCATCACCGTCCCCGCGTACTTCAACGACTCGCAGCGCCAGGCGACGAAAGACGCAGGCCGCATCGCCGGTCTCGACGTGAAGCGCATCATCAACGAGCCGACGGCCGCGGCCCTCGCGTACGGCCTCGACAAGAAGAGCAACGAAATCATCGCCGTTTACGACTTCGGCGGCGGCACCTTCGACATCTCGATCCTCGAGGTGGGCGACAACGTCGTGCAGGTGATCTCCACGAACGGCGACACGCACCTCGGCGGCGACGATGTCGACTCGCTCATCATGGAGTGGTTGATGGGGGAGTTCCGCAAGGACACCGGCATCGACATCTCGAAGGACAAGATGGTCATCCAGCGTCTCAAGGACGCGAGCGAGCAGGCCAAGATCGAGCTCTCGAGCAAGGTCGAGACGACCATCAACCTGCCGTTCCTCACGGCGGACGCGAGCGGCCCGAAGCATCTGCAGAAGCAGCTCACCCGCTCCAAGCTCGAGCAGATGATCCGCCCGCTCGTCGAGCGCAGCATGGAGCCTCTGCGCCGCGCCCTCGAGGACGCGAAGAAGAAGCCGAGCGACCTCGACGAGGTCGTGCTCGTCGGCGGCTCGACGCGTATCCCGCTCGTGCAGGAGACGGTCACCAAGTTCTTCGGCAAGGAGCCGCACAAGGGCGTAAACCCGGACGAGGTCGTCGCGGTCGGCGCGGCTGTCCAGGGCGGCGTGCTCGGCGGCGAGGTGCAGGACGTGGTGCTGCTCGACGTGACGCCCCTGTCGCTCGGCGTCGAGACGCTCGGCGGCGTGATGACGGTGATGATCGCGCGCAACACGACCATCCCCACGCAGAAGAAGGAAATTTACTCGACCGCGAGCGACAACCAGACGTCGGTCGAAATCCACGTGCTCCAGGGCGAACGCGCGAACGCGCGGGATAACCGCACGCTCGGCAAGTTCCACCTCGAGGGGCTGCCCCCGGCTCCGCGCGGCATGCCGAAGGTCGAGGTCACCTTCGACATCGACGCGAACGGCATTCTGTCGGTCCAGGCGAAGGACATGGCGACCGGCAAGGATCAGAAGATCACGATCACTGCGTCGAGCGGCCTGAACAAGGACGACATCGACCGCATGGTGAAGGAAGCCGCGTCGCACGAAGCCGAAGACAAGAAGCGGCGCGACGAGATCGAGCGGCGCAACAAGCTCGACAGCCTCACCTACCAGCTCGAAAAGCAGATCGCGGAGAACAAGGAGAAGCTCGGCGGCGTGGATCTCGGCGCCATCGAGAGCCTGATCAAGGACGGCCGCGCGGCGGTCGAGCAACAGGACGACGAGAAGGTGCAGGACATCTCCGCGAAGCTCGAGAAGGAAGCGCACGCGATCGCGGCGAAGCTTTACGAGAGCGCCGGTGGACCTGCGGGTGGACCTGGCGGGCCGAGTGGCGGTAGCCCCGGCGGCGGGTCCGACGGGAGCCCCGGCACGGACGGAAAGAAGAAGGACGTGATCGACGCGGAGTTCGAAGAGACGAGCTAGTCGCTCGTTCGGATCCGCCCAAAAAGAGCGCCACCGGGAGCCCCAAAAACCTGTAAAGTTCCGGCCATGCTGGGACTTAGGAGGTCGTGGGTGCTCTCCGTGGCGCTCTTCGGTTGTGGGGGTGCGCCTCAGAAGCCGCCGGAGCAACCGCACGCGCCCGTCGCGCCGAAGCCGGCGCCCGTGGTCGAGACCGCGGATTTGTCCCCCGTCGCGGCGCCGTCCGGTCTGTTCGTCGTCGGGCGCTTGAAGCGACCCACGGCGCTCGCGGACACCGTGGCGCATTGGGCGGGCGTGCCGCTCGGCTTGCGCGACCTGCTGCCCTTCGCCGCGAAGGACCTCGACAACGTGCTCCTCTGGGACGCGCCCGTCGAGCTCGCGGTCGCCGCCACGCCGAGCGGACGTAAGGGAGTCCTCGAAATGGGCGTCTCGGTCGGGCTCACCGGGACCGAGCAGGCGCTCGCCGCGGCGCGCCGCGGCGGTTACGAGGTCAAGCGACTCGGCCCCGAGATTTACGCGGTGGGCGGCACGCCGCACGTGAGTTGTGCCATCGCGCCTGCGGTCGGGTCCGCGGCCGCTCGCCTCGTGTGTTCGCACCGCGCCGCCGAGCTCGAGGATCTGCTGCCGTACATGACGCGCGGCTTGCCGAACGAGCCGCTCGGCGAGCGCGACCTCGAGCTCGAGCTCCGCGCGGAGCCGCTCCGGCAGCGCTTTGCGACGGAGCTCGGGAGCGCCAGGCTCTTCGCCGGCTTCGTGGTGCGCGAGCTCCAGCTCGACTCGCCGCGTTTCGACAGCGCGCTCTCCGACACCGCTTACGCCCTCGCGGACGAGCTCGTGGCACTCACCCACGACGTGAACACCGTTCGGCTCGAGGCGACGGTCGACGACCAGAAGCACCTCGTCGATGTGGCTGGTTCGCTGTCGCTCGGCGACCATAAGTCGTTCGTTGCACGCGTGCTCGCCGACCGCGGCAAGCACGGGGGCCCGCCGCCCGAGGACTTCTGGAAGCTTCCTGCCGACGCCGAGTCTGCCGGCTATACGGACGCGTTCGACCCCGCGACGTACGAACGTCTCAGCTCGGGTGTCGTCGAGCTCGCCGATGCGTATCTCGAGCACGCCAAGGTCGGCAAGGTGACACGCGAGCGCGTGACGCGTGTGGTGCAAACGTGCCTCCGCTGGGACGGCGCCAACGTGCGTGCCTCGGGCAGGGACGCCGTCCCGCCCGCAAAAGGCGCGAAAGTAGCCGGCAGCTCGGAGTGGACGCTCACGCGCGTCGAGCATCCGCCCGCGACGCTCAAGGGCGTGCTCGACGATTTGACGGGCATCCTCGGCGACCGCGAGCTCCGTGCCACGATCGCGCGCTCGCTCAAGGTGTCCGACAAGGAGCTGCCGAGCGGCCGCATGGTGCCGCTCCGCGCCCCCGGAGTTCCTGCCGGCACGCGCGCGCTCGTCGTCAAGCTCCCGAGCGAGCTCGGGCCTCTGGTCGGGCGCTCGTTCGGGCTCGCGGCGAAGGACGACGCTACGCCGCCACGCGAGTTCGCGATTGCGGTGATCCCCACCGGCACGAGCGCGCTCGTCGTGACGGCGGAGAGTACGCAAGTTCTCGGCACGCGCGCGGGCGGGCTGCTCGCCGGCAAGGGCACGACCCTCGCGACCCGCTCCGAGCTTTCGACGATGCGCACGCTCGACGCAAGCTCCGCGGGTTTCTTCACCCTCCTCGGCGTGCTCTCGGGCGCGCTCGGGCACGGCATGTCGAACCCGAGCGAGGTCGCGGCCGGCCTCCCGAATCACGCGGCCGTACCCATGATCGTAGACTTCGCCGTCGACCCGCAGAGCGGCTCCAAGGCGACCTGGCACATGACCATTCCCGCAGGAGTCTTCCAGGACCTTCCCGGGCTCCTCCCTCTCGTCGCGGCATCCATGGCGGAGCACTCCGCACCCTAGGTCCGGACACTCAGGCCGGGAGTTTGGCCAATTCCGCCGCGGTCGTGTATGCGTCGGACCTACAGTGTACGCCAAGGTACGACCTGCGTTCTGGACGGCCGTTTTTGCGCTGATCGCGTGCTGGGCGCGGCCCGCCGCGGCGTGGATCGAGCTGGACCCGAAGGGACTCCTTTCGACGGTCGACGTCGCGAAGGACGGACACGCCACCATCAGCCACGAGCTCACGCTCGAGCTCAGGGGCGGCCCACTCAAGCAGCTCGAGCTCGGCACGGCCGACGCCGACGCCGAGCTCCTGCCCGATGCGAGCGTCACACGCGTGTCGAACGGCGTCTCGACGCCTCTCGTCGTCGAGCGTCACGCCGACGGCTCGCTCGGTCTCGAGGTCGATCTGCCGAAGGGCCTGCGCGGCGGCACCTACCTCTTCAAGGTGCGCTATCGCACCGATCTCGCCGGGCGCGGGCTCGTGCGCCGGCGCGGCGGAGCGATCGAGCTCAGCTGGGTAGGGCCGAAGCTCGAGTCCGGCCTCGACGGCGCGCGCGCGATCTTTCGGCTGCCGCCGAGCGAGACGGCGCCGCGTTTGCCGCTCGTCGCGAACGACGATCCGGATCCGAGCTTCGGCGTGATGGTCGCGGCGATTCATCACACTCCCGAGAGTGACGAAATCGAGCTCGTGCGCTCGCACGTGGCGCGCGGCGAGCCCGTGCTCTGGCGCGTCGAGGCGAGCCCGCTTGCGGTGACTCTCGGCGCGGAACCGGCGGCGCAGGCCAAGCCGGAGCCGGCGCTCGTGCGCGCGCTGCCCGTGCCCGTGCGCTCTCGGCGCTGGCCCATCACCGCGAGCATTTTTGCGCTGATTTTCGCGCTGGCGGCGGCCTTGAAATCCCGCGCGTCGAAGCTTGCGTGCCGTGAACGGCAGGCCGTGCCCCGTTCGCTCGTGCCACTCGCGGCGTGGCTGCGGGTCTCGCTCGCGGCAGGCGCGCTCGCGGGTGCGCTCAGCGCCGGGCGCGAGCTCGAGGAGCCGGCGCTCGCGGCGCTCGGCGTGCTCGCGGCCATGCTGCTCGTGACCGAACGCGCGCCGCGGCTCGAGCGTGTGCCGCGTGGTCCGGGCCGCTGGCTTTCGCTGCGTGACGAGGACGCCTTCAAAGGCCGCCGGCCGCGCGCGGCGGGGCGTTTGCTCGACGCGGGCACGTTGCCCGGCTTGCTCGTGCTCCTCGGTTTGCTCGCGGCGACGGTGGCGCTCGCGCTCGGCGCGCTCGGGCGCTCGCCGTTCGAGGCGCTGCTCGTGGCGCTCGCGGGGGCCGCCTTCATGCCCATCTTCTTTACGGGGCGGCCGAGTGAGCTCGTCCGTGATCGCGTGGACCACTCGCGCCGCTTCATGCGTGGCCTCGCACGCACGCTCCGCGCGCGCACGAGCGCGAAGACGGTCGCCTGGGGGCGGGTGCCGGATGCGGGCTCCGAGCCGGACGAGCTTCGCGTGCTGGTGCAGCCGAAAGACGGCCTGCCCGGGCTCGTCGCGCTCGAGATGGGCCTCGACGTGCAGCGCGGGCTCGGCGGGGTCATGGGCGTGCCGTTCGTGATCGTGCGCGCGAAGGAGGGTTCGCCGGCGCAAGCCGCGCTTCCGCGCGGCGTGATCTGGGCACGCGGTCGCAAGGCCGACGAGCGCGTCGCGATCCTGAGCCCGAAGCTTCCGACCATCGGGCTCACGGCGGCGCTCGTGGAACGATTGCTCGTCGCGCTTGCCGGTCAAGCGCCGAGCAAGCGCCGCATGTCGTCGGGCAGCTCCGCGTTCACCTCGAAGCTCGCTTCGGTGCGGTCACCGGCCCACGCGACGTAGCTCGCGTGAAGCGCGTGGCGCGTGCCCGCGCCGGGCCACTCCGCGCCGCCGTAGAGCATGTCACCCACGAGCGGTGCGCCGATGGCGGCGAGGTGCGCGCGGATTTGATGCCGGAACGCGCGCGCGACGTCGAGCTCGAGCAGCGTGAAGCGTGGCGTCGTTTCGAGGACGCGGTAGTGCGTTGCGGCCGCGCGAGCGTAGTCGCGGGAGGGATTCGGAACGACGCGCACGCGCCCGCGCCGCGTCGGATCGGGGCCGAGCGCGTCTTCCACGACGCCGTCCGCGGGTAGCCCGACGGTCGCCGTGATCGCGAGGTAGCGCTTCGCGAGCCGGCCCCCGCGCAGCGCGCGCGTGAGCGTGTCGAAGGCCGCCCCGCTGCGCGCGATCACGACGAGCCCCGACGTTTCCGTGTCGAGCCGGTGCACGAGCCCGGGCTCGCGAGCGCGATACCCGACTCCGGCGAGCTCCGGGTAGCGCGCGAGTAGCGCGTTCACGAGCGTACCCTGCTCGCCCGCGTGGAGCGGCGCCGTCGGCTGCGATGCGGGCTTGTGCACGACGAGCAGCGTCGCTCGTTCGAGCCGAACGTCGAGCGGCAGCGTCTGCTCGGGGAGCGGCTGCTCGTCGCGCAGCGTCACTTCGATGCTGCTTCCGGCAGGCGCCGTCGCGCCCGCCACGGCCGTTCGCCCGTCGAGACTGACCGCGCCGCCGGCGAAGAGCTCGCGTGCACCACGCCGGCCGAGGCCCGGCACGTGACGTACGACCAGCCGATCGAGCCGCTCGCCGGCCTCCGCGGCGTTGACCACGAAGCGGCGCGTGCGCGTCGTCAAAAGGCCCCGGTCACACCGAGCGACATGCCCTTGCCGGTCGGGGCGGGCGCCGCGTACGGCACGAGCGTCGCCGAGGAAGGCGCCCGGTCCCCGCTTTTGCTCGCGCCGGTCGTTGCGTACCAGCCGATCACGCCGCCGGCGATGGTACCGAGAGCGGCGCTTCCGAGCCAGAGCCGGGTGCGGTCGGGATTCGACTCGTTCACGAGCAAGAGGGGGCTCGCGAGCGCCGCGCCGCCGAGCGCGCCGAGGCTCGCCGAAAGATCGATGAGCAGCGCTCGCGACGGAGAGACGTCGAGTTGGGTCGCGACCGCCCCGCCCACGAGGACGCCGGCGCCGGTACCCCAACCGACGCCGCGTTCGAGCGAGCCGCTCGTGTCGCCCTGGACGGCGGCGTCCGTCATGGCGCCGAGCAGCGCGCCGAACGCGCCCGCCGAGTGAGCGAGCACGGCGCCGCCTTCCGTGATCGGCCGCACGGCGATCGCCGCGGCGCCGAGGGCGAGCCCCGCGCCCGCGCCGGCCAAACCGTAAAGGTAGCGGTCGTCGAGCTTCGCACGATAGCTGTCGGCGAGCAGAAAGCCGGACGCGGCCGGCCACCAGAGCCCGGCGGCCAGGTACCACGCGTCGCCCGTCGTGATGTCCCACTCGTCGGCGACGAGGAACGAGGCGCCGAGCCCGAGCCCCGTGCCGAGCGCGACGAGGGGGTAGACGAGCCGCGCGTCGGCCGAGCCGCTGGCCTTTTGAATCGAAAAGCCGACGTAGCCGCCGAGCACTGCCGCGTTCAGCGCGAGCACCGAACGGCCAGACGACGGCGGCGCGGCGCCCGATTCGGCGAGGGGCGCGTGCTGGACGGAAGGCGGCCTCATCTCCCGATCGGCGCGCGCCACGGCGTCGAACAGGTCGCGCAGCATCACGA
Source organism: Polyangiaceae bacterium (assembly GCA_025936045.1). Taxonomy (GTDB): domain Bacteria; phylum Myxococcota_A; class Polyangia; order Polyangiales; family Polyangiaceae; genus PMG-095. The sequence goes on from JAICUB010000005.1 coordinate 175,046, forward strand.
CGGTGCGCACGTCGAGCGTTCCGAGCGTCGCATTCGTGAAGCGCTCCTCACGGGCGAGCTCGACGCGCGACCCCGGCGCGACCGCGACGACGCGCACGCGCACTCCGTCCCCCGCGAAGCCGAGGTGCGGCGCGAACACCCAGCTCGTGGGCGGGGTCGCGACGAGCGCGTCGTCCGTGACCGGCGTCGTCGCCGGCGGCGGCGGCAACGGCGTGAGTCCGAGGTCCTCGACGCCCTCGCGCACCGTCTCGTCGAGCTCGGCGGCAAGCTTCGACGCGCGTTCGTCACCGCTCGCTCGCGGCACGGCGTACGCGCCGGGCGCCACCTCGACGCTCGTCGGCAAGACGAGCGCGGGTTTGCCGTCGGCCGCGTGCGCCGGCGTCGCGGCAAGGAGCCACGCGACGCCGAGGAGCAAGCTCAGAACATGACGGTCGCGCTGATCCAAGCGTCGAGCCCGTTCACGTCGTCGACCTTGAAGCGCCGCCCCGGATCGTTGATCACCTTGCGGTAATTCGGATTCGGGATGCCGGAGGGGGTGTAGCCCGTCGTTTGATCGCCGTTGCGGCACGGGCCCATGGTGGCGCGGTTGTTGTCGAACGCCGGGTTACAGGCCTGGTCGAAGGTAATGACATGCCCTTGGACGAGCGTGTAGCCGCCGCCGACGTTGAACTTCACGTACTCGCCGGCCTGGTAGGTGGCGCGTGCGCTGAAGACGTACTCGCCGTGCGCCTGCACGTCCGTGAGCCCCGTGAAGTACACCTTCTGTGAACCTGGGTCGGCCACGGACGGATACATGCCTTTGGTCGCGCCGTCCTGGTTCGCCATGTAGTTTGCGAACTGCGGCGCGCGCATGCTCGGGGCGTCGCTCGAGCCGAGCGCGTCGAAGAGCTCGCTGTAGTCACGCCCCTCGGAGACGTACGTGCCCGCGAAGCGAGCGTCGATGGTCAGGCGCTGGAACGCGTCGCGGATCTCCCACGGAATCACCGCGATGCCGACCGTCATCGTGCCGCGGAGCGGCGGGTGATTGACGAGCGAGCCTTTGAGATCCGTCGCGTGGTAATCGCTGTCGCCGTTCGGGAACTCGAAGAGCACGTCGAAGCCCCCGTAAGGTTCGATGTATTTCACGCGCCGCGACAGAAACGTATGCAGTGCGAGGCCGGTCGTGCCGCGACTCACGCCCGGTTTGCGCTGCGCGGCGGACCCTTCGTCGAGCGTGACGGGCTTTCCCTGGCCGGTGTCCGTCGTCGTGACCTGATTGGCGACACCGTCACGGTTCATGTCGTTCGGGGAGGCGCATTTCAGCTGCCCTGCCGTCACGGTTTGGTTCAAATTCTGCGGGTTCGCGTTGCACGCGTGCATCGGCTCCGACACGTTCACGCGTACTTCACCGCCGACGACCCAGGTGGGTTTGTTCGGGTTGCGCGCCTGGTTCATGAGCCCCGCGTCCATGCCGAGCGCGAGGTATTCGATGCCGCTGCGCGATGGTGACTTGAAGGGCAGGCTGAAGAGTTGCTCGCCCGGCGCGCCTGCGAGGGTCGTGCTCTGCAGGCCGCCGCCGTTCTCCTGGATGCTGCGGTCGTCCGACAAAATCACGGGCAGCCGGATGACGAGGGCGATGTCCTTGTAGATGCCGATGTCGGCGCGCGTGTCGAGTCGCGAGATCTCCTGCGAGAACTTGGCGACGTTCATGTTCGACGGTGTGAAATCACCGCTCGAGAGCTGCGGAGACGACGTCTCGCGGTAAATTTTGCCGTTTTTCCAGGAGTGCTCGTAACCGAGCGTCACGTGCAGGTCGAAGAGGTCGTCGTCGTCGAACGCGTCGGCCACTTGCACGATTTCGCTCGGCTCGCGCATGACCGCCGGCTCGGTCACCTTGCGCGGCTCGTCGGCGCGGGCCGGACGCGGGCCAAAAGCGAGCAGGGCGCAAGCCGTCGCGGCCACCCGTGCCGCGTGGGGCAGGGGTGCCCGGCTGGTCATTCTACCTAAGCCCATGGACGAAGCCCGTCGTGTCGGACGCTACCGGCGCACAGCGGAAACTGTCAACGAAACATCACCTTCCCGCGTCCGTTTCGGCCGGGGTTTCCGGGCCCCTGCCGGCGGCTGTAGGGCTTTTTTGCTGCTTCAGCAGGTCTTCCAGCCGGCCTTGGTTAGGGCCCGTGACGCGGGCGGCCGCGGCAGCTGCTCGCGCACAGCGCAGCCGGACTCGGCGGTGCCATTCGAGCATGTTCGCCGCCCAAGCTCCCCGCGCCTCACGCTCGCTCGGCGGGGGGACGGCAGCCTGATCCCGCGCGGCGTCGCAGCTCTTCCCGAGCTCGTCGGCGTTCACCTTGCCGCCGAGAGTGACGGCGTGATCGGTGGGCTTCACGTGTCGGACGTGCACGGCGTCGTGCAGGTTTTCGTCGCCCGTATCGTTGAGCGTCGCTTCACCCTGTTTCACGCGCAAGGTGAGCTTGTCGTGCGTGAGGGCGAGCTCGAGCGCTGCGTCCGCGTAGAGCACGACACCGAACGGCGTTGCCAACACGACTTCGGCGCCCGCGCGCGAACCGGGCCCGGGCGTGGTCACCACCGTGCCGCTCGCTACGACGACCTCCTCCTCCGACTCGGGGCACGGCAGGAAAAGGCCCGGGCCCACGAGGCGAAACTCGCGCGTGGTTTCACCGTGCTTCAGCGAAACCTCGACGCCTTCCGCAAGCGTGAGCCACGCTTGCCCGCCGAAACCGGCGCCGACCGCGGGCGTGCCGGCGGGCGGCGGCGCGGGAGCTTTCACCGCGAGCACGCGGCACCCCGGGCCCCGGGGGCGCGGTCGTGGGCTCGACGCCGTCGCGGAGGGGAGCGGCGCCGCGGCCGTGCCGGCGGCCGTGCTCGTGGCGGCTTGGGAGGCTTCCGGCGCGGGAGCATGCGAACGGCAGCCCACGGCCAAAAGCACGGCGACGAGCCCCCGCGCGCAGGACGCGCGAGCGACGCGCATCAATTCGGTTCCGGCAAAATCAGCGTCTTTCGATCGCTCTCGTCTTCTTCCTCGAAGATTTCACCGGTGATGTCCTCCGCGGCGAGCTCTTCCTTGGCGGCGCCGAGCTCGCGGCTCGTGTCCGCCAGGCGGTCGGCGAGCACGCCCAAGAACTGCCACAAGAGCTTCACGGCGAGCTGGTGCTCCTTGCGCAGGATTTCGAAGAACTCCGTGCGTCGGATCACCATCAGGTCGCTCGCGCCGTCGCTCACGACGGTCGCCGAGCGCGGTTGGCTGCGCACGAGCGCCATTTCACCGACGTGGTCGCCCGTCTTGAGCGTCGCGAGCTCGGCACCCCCGCGCGTGACGCGGAGCTGACCCGAGAGCACGATGAAGAGCTCCTCGCCGGTCTCACCTTCGACCATGACCTGCTCGCCGTTCTGAAAGGAAACCACGTCGGTCACCTGGAGCACGCGCAGGATTTCGCGGTCGTTCAACGGGCGGAACAAGGGCATGCGCGCGAGCGTGTCGCGCTTGAGTTGCAGCTGCTTCGCGCGGGTCGTGTCGCGCGCCGTCGCGTCGCCGACCGTCACGATCACGGAGGTGATGTTGTCCTTGCCGCCCTGCTCGTTGGCCGCGTCGATCAGGCTGCGCGCCGCCGCGTCGGCGTTCGGGTTGGACAGATGGCGACCGAGCGATTCGAGGTCTTCCTCGAAATATCCGCAGAGCCCGTCGCTGCAGAGCAGGAAGCGATCCCCCTGCACCAGGTCGACGACGAGCGTGTCCGGCTCGGCGTGCTCGTACACGCCGACGGCGCGCGTGATGGCGTTCTTTTGCGCGATCTGCTCGACCTGCTCGCGCGTCATCTTCCGCTTCTTGATGAGCTCGTTGCGGACGGTGTGGTCCTCGGTGAGCTGCTCGAGCACGCCGTCGCGCAAGAGGTAGATGCGGCTGTCGCCGACGTAGATGATGAACGCCGTCGTGCCGATCACGAGCAAGGACACGAGCGTCGTGCCCATGCCGCGCTTCTGCGCGTCCTTCACCGCCTCGGCGTGGACGCGGCTCGACGCGCGGTTCACCGCGAACTCGAGCATGTTCAAGATGTCGCGCTTGCTCACGCGCGCGCCGCCCGAGCCGCCGCTCGCGTAGTCGCTCAGGAGCTCCGCCTCGCGCTTGATCTCCTCGTGCAAGGTGCGCACGGCGAGCGCGCTCGCCACCTCGCCGGCGGCGTGCCCCCCCATGCCGTCACAGACCACGAACAGTCCGAGCTTCTTATCGACGAGGAAGTTGTCCTCGTTGTGCTCCCGCTGGCGCCCCACGTCGGTCAGCGCGGCGAACTGGATCTCCGGCGTGCTCATCCGGCGACCCACGATAGGCGAACCGCGGCTAGACCTCCAGCCGTCAGCTGCCGGCGGCGCCGGACGTCCCCGATTCACCCGCGGCGCCGCCGCTCGTATCGCCGCTCGCGCCGTTCGGCTCGCCGGCATGGCCCCCCGTTCCGCCGGTTCCCCCGTCGCCCGTGCTGGTCCCGCCGCTGCCCGTCCCGCCGCTGCCGTGCGTCTGGCCGTCGCTGAAGCAGTTCCAGAAGTACTTCCCGCTCCGCGGGTCGTTCACGTCGCTCTCGCAGACACAGGGCCCCGCGTCCCCTTCGCAGAAGCGTCCGCTCAACGCCTGCGTGCAGGAGGCGCCCGTCGCGATTGGATCGGTCAACGACGTGCACACGTCCACGCCGGCTCCGCCCGTGCCGTTGCCGGTGTTACCCGAGCCGCCGCTGCCGTTGGTGCTGCCGCCGGAGCCGCCCTTGCCGCCGCCGCTCGTGCCGCTGCCCGCGGAGCCGCCCTTGCCGGCGTTGCTGCTTCCGCCGCTCGCCGTGCTCGAGCCGCCGCTGCCGCCGTCGTCCTTCGAGCCCCCGCTACAGCCACCGACGTGCGCGGCCGCCGCCGCCGCCACGAATGCACCGAGTAGAGCCTGAGATCGCTTCATGCGGACACCTCGAATTCCAACACGGTAGCACGACTCTCAGCGTGGACCGATACGGGGCTTGCAACCGACGCGCACGTCGACGCGCCCGGCGTCGAAGCGCGCGCAGGTGCAAGGACACACCTCGATGCTCGTCGGATCGTCGGGAACGTCGTAGTACCAGCCGCCGTTCGCGGATTTCGAGCAGCTTTCGATGCCGGGAATCGCGGGGATTTCCTCGGTCGTTCCGTCGCTCGCGAGCGTGTACGTCACTTGCACCTTGCCGAGGTCGAGCTTTTGGCTGCTGCTCGGCGGTGGAGGCAGCGCGTACTCGCAAGAGAGCTCGCTGTTCGTCACGTTGTGGAGCGCGTTCACGAACGAGGCGCTGATGTCCCCCTCGTCGACCTTGAAGGCCGAGTGGGTCCCGCCCCGTTGCGCGATCGCGTCGAGGTTGTCGTCGCCGCCGAGCCCGACCACGTACGTTCGCACGTACGGCTTCATCAGGTGGGCTTGCTCGGCCAGCGCGGCGACGTCCGACACCGAGCGCGGGTCGCACTGCGTCGGGTAGCCGTCGGTGACGAGCACGACGGCGGTCGCGCGCCCCGGGTTGTCCGTGGCCCAGCCCGCCGCGTATGCGAGAGCGCCTTCGAGCGCCGGCCCCGTCGGCGTGAGCCCGCCGGGGACCATGTTCGCCATCGCGTCCACCATGTCCGGGCCCACGTCGCCGAGCGTCCCGATCGCGACCGCCGGCTTCGAGTAGTTTCCGACGTTGCAGTCGAGCTCCTCGTCGTTTCCGCCGGAAATCCCGAAAAATCCGAGCCCCGCGCGGATGCTGTCTCCGTCGACCGATTGCGTGAACTCACGCACGGCTTCGACGAGCGCGTCCCAGCGCGTCATGTTCGTGCCCGGCACCGGGTTCGCCATCGATACCGAGCGGTCCATCATGAAGAAGAGATCGATCGGCACGGCTTCAGCCTCGTTCGAAACGCCCGTGCACGCCGTCGAGCTCTCGCCGCCTTGCCCCGCGCTGTCGAACGGCAAGCCGTCACAGGCGTCGGTCGGAAGCGCGCCCGTGCCGCCGCTGCTCGTCGAGTTGGCGGTGCCGCCGCTGCTCGTCGAGTTGGCGGTGCCGCCGGTGCTCGTCGAGTTGGCGGTGCCGCCGGTGCTCGTCGAGTTGGCGGTGCCGCCAGTGCCGTTGCCGGTGCCGCCCGTGCCGTTGGCGGTGCTGCCGCCGCGCGCGCTCGAGCCACCCGTCGCATTGCCCGAGCCTCCGCTCGTCGTGGTGCTGCCGCCCGTCGCGGTGCTGCCACCCGAGCTCCCATCGTCCGAGGAGCTGCCGCTGCAGGCGAGCGCGACGAGGCCCACGCAGCCGAAGGTGACGAGAAGCAGCGGAAATGAACGACGAGGGCGCGGCATGGTGACCTTCCTTTGCGAGCTTTTTCAGCGCACGGTGGGGCAACCGTAGAGGACGTCGACCCGCTTGGCGCCGTTCGCCTGGAGCTCATCGCAGACGGGACCGCGCAAGACGACGGCCGTCGGGTTCGGCGTCGCGTCGAAGTCCCAGCCGGAGCCGTCGGCTGAATCCTGTGGGACGACCGTGCAATCGATCGCGACGTTGACGAGTCCGGGATTGGCCGGCGCGGCACCGAGCGCAACGTCACACGAGCGCACGAGCTCGGTCGTGATCGACTCGAAGACGTCGATGAGGCCCGTCACGCCGTCACTTTCGGAGACGGCGTAGTAATGAGCGTCTCCGTTGTCGCTCGGCAGGCCGTCGGCGGCGGCGAACTGATCGAGATAGCTCGCGTACTGTTGCGTGCCCGGCAGGCCGACGACGAACGTCGGGATGCTCGCGTCCTTGAGCTTTCCGAGCTCGTCGAGGACGGACAGGTCGTCGAGGCATTCGATGCGCTGGTCGGGGTCCTGGCAGCAGTTCCCCTCCGGGCACTGGCCATCGAGATTGGTCGTGCAAGTGTCGGGCTTGCACGCGAGCTTGTCGTTGCAGTTCGGTCCGCCGTCCGTCGCCAAGAGCACGTATTTTTCGCCTTCGAGCGCGGCGCCGTCCCCCGTCGTGAAGTATTGGAGCGCCGCGTCGAGCGCGGCCGCCGTCGGCGTTCCACCGCCCGGGCTCGTCGCGTCGAGTTGATATCCGATCTCCCCGGCCGCCCGTGTACCCGGTTCGACCGGCACGAGCACGGCCGCCCGAGCGTCCGGTAGTGCGCAACAATCCGGTTCACAGCTTTCAACCGGGATGGTGCGGAACGCCGCGTACGGGAACAGCATCAGGCCGAAGTTCATTTGCTCGGCGACGTGACCGAGCGCGGTTCCGAGCGCGCTCTTCAGCGCGTTCCATTTGTCGGTATCGCCGAGGGGGTCGGTCATGCTGCCCGACTTGTCGATCACGAGCAGCATGTTCACCGTGCGGAGCTTGGCTTCGACGCTCGTGCTGCCGCACTGGTCGAGCCCGACGAGCGTCGTACAAGCGGGCACGCCGTCGTCGCTCGCGCCGCCCGCGTCGGTGCCGCCCATGGCAAAACCGCCGGTTCCGCCGGTTTGGCCGACCGCGCCCATGCCGCCGTTGCCGCCGGAAACGGTGATCGGACCCCCGTGACTGCCGCCCGTAGCGCCGCTGCCGCCCGTCCCCGCCGGGCCGAGCGACGCGTCGTCCTTCTTGCTGCTGCAGGAAGTGTTCAGTCCCACGAAGGACACGCCGAGGATCACGAGGGTGGAAGCGAGACGAAGGGAGCGCATGCGCGGTTGGGTTCCGTAGAGCTTAGCGTCGACAGGCGCTCGAGCCTATGCGGGCATCTTGCCCCACACACACTTACCTCGAGCATGAAGTCGCATTTGAGCCGCGCGTTGTAATGGCCTTTGCCGATGATGTTTCTTAGGTGCGTGTCTGTATGTGCGGCGGAGCGAGCGTCCGGGAAGGCGAAGACATGGTATGGTTGTCTGCCTGCGTCTCGCCCGTCGCGTTACCCTGAGAGATTGAGACTTGCACCTACCCCCCGCTGCATTCTGGAGAACAAACCCCATGAAGACTAGGACGTTGCTTCCACTGGTTTTCCTGGCGCTCGCTTGCTCCTCGAAGGACAAGAGCGGCGGTCTCGATCCGGTCAAGGGCAGCGGCGGCAGCACGAACAACGGTTCGGGCGGGTCGACGAGCATCGTCATTTCGGGCGGGACGAGCGGGACCACCGGCAACAGCTCGGGCGGTGACTCGGCGACGGGTGGTTCGAGCGGCGGCGGAACGGCGCCCCCGACCCCGGATCAGCTGCGGGCGAACGAGTGCGCCGGCTGGAGCAGTGAACCGGAGCTTTTGCCCATCGTCCTCATGCTCGTCGTCGACACGAGCGCGTCGATGAACGATCGACCGGCGGGTTCCTCGGACACGAAATGGAAGATCACCCACGACGCGCTCGCGACCGCGGTGGGTGGGTTGCCCGCGTCGTCGGCAGTCGGCGTCCTCTACTTCCCGAACAAGCAGACGCAGGCGAACTCCGACATCAACGCGCCGCGCGACGTATCGGCCTGCGTCAACATCGACGCGATGATACCGATCGACCTGCTCGGGGACACGGGGTCACGGCAGCGCTCCACCATTTCGAGCTCGCTCGATCAGGCGCGCCCGAACGGCTCGACCCCCACCCACGATGCTTACGACTACGCGTACGTCCACGGGATGCAGGCGTCGAAGCTCACCGGCAACCGCTTCATGCTGCTCATCACCGACGGCGCGCCGACCTTCAAGAAGAACTGCGAAGGCGGCGGCGGACCGGATGATCAGCAGCCGACGCAGCCGATCATCGACGAGATCCTCTCGGCGCGCCAAGCGGGCGTGCGCACCTTCATCATCGGTTCGCCCGGTAGCGAACAGGTGAACGGCGTCGATGTGCGGCCCTGGCTCGCGCTCGCCGCCGTCGAAGGCGGCACGGCGCCGGAGGGCTGCTTGATCTCGCCGCCGCCCGCGGGCCAGCCGGCAGACTACTGCCACATCGATCTCTCGCAGGGCACGGATTTCGCGGGCGCGCTCAACGCGGCGCTCCAGCGAATTCTCGGGCTCATCACGTCCTGCACCTTCGACGTGCCGGCGACGGGCACCGACGGCCAACCCGTCAACCGCGACGAGGTCAACGTCATCTACACGCCGGGCAACGGCGCCGCTGAAACGGTCGTCGGCCGCAACGACATGCCCGACTGTCAGGACGGCTGGCAATTCGACGCCGACGGCCGCGTGGTCCTCTGCACGAACACGTGTTTCAACGCGCAGAACGATCCGAAGGGCAAAATCGAGCTCATCTTCGGCTGTAGCAGCATCAGCGTCGGCCCGGTCAAGTAGCGGCGTCAATCGAGCGCGCCGGTTTCGAAGAGCGAGCTTGCGCCGCCGCGCGCCACGATGACGTGGTCGAGCAGCGGTACACCCACGACGCGGCAGGCTTGGACCAACGCGCGCGTCATGCCGACGTCTTCGCTGCTCGGGTGCGGGTCGCCGCTCGGGTGGTTGTGAACGAGCACGATCGAGCTCACCGCGTCGCGTAGCGCGGGACCGAGCACGTCGCGCGTCGTGAGCGCGCAGCCGTGCTGCCCGCCTTGAGCGACACGCCTCGCGACCTTGAGCGCGTTCCGCCCGTCGAGGCCGAGGAGCCACACCTCCTCGTGATCGAGCGGCGCGAAGCGCGGCCGAGCCCAGGAGACGACGTCGTCGAAGCAGGTGAGCAGCGTCGTGCGCACCGCCATTCCGCCGACGGCCGCGCGGCGCCCGAGCTCGAGCGCGGCCGTCAGCCGTGCGGCCTTGGCCGGCCCGAGACCGCGGCGTGCAGCGACGCCGTGCGGTGCGAGACGAACCAAGCCGTCGAGGCCCCCGGCCGCTTCGAGCAGATCGCTCGCGAGCTCGGTCACGCGCTCGCCCGCGCTGCCGGTGCCGAGCACGAGCGCCAGGAGCTCCACGTTGCTCAACTGGTCGAGCTCTCCAAAGAACGTTCGTTCGCGTAGATCGAGCATCGTCCGGCGCGAGTTGCAGTCGGCGTGCCACGAGCGCTGCTCGTTCTGCCCTGCAGAAAGCGGGCGCGGGCGCGCTGGCGAACTCCGGCAGCCGCTCGGCGGCCGGCCTTCGTCGCGCGGCGACGACGCGCTACCATCGTGCGGCATGAACGCTCAGGGCTCGCGCCCAGCAGCGGTCGGTCGCGGAACCGAGTGGCTCGAAGCCGACGGGCTCGGCGGCTTTGCGAGCGGAACCACGTCGGGGGTGCGCACGCGTCGTTACCACGCGCTCCTGCTCGCGGCGGCGCGGCCCCCTGCGGATCGAAGGACACTGGTTCAGGGTTTCGTCGCGCGGCTGGTCACGCCGGCCGGAGCGGTCGAGTTCTGGCCGCAAGCGTACGCGGGAGGGTTCACGACCGGCGCCGAAGCCGAGTCGGTCGAATTCACGCGCGAGCCCTGGCCCACCTGGCATTTTCGCACGCGGCTCGGCGCGATCGCGGTCGAAATCTTCGTGCCGCGCGGAACGGCTGCCGTGGTCGTGTCGTTCCGGCTCGAGTCGCCCGCCTCGCACGCGCGGCTCGAAGTGCGTCCGCTGCTTTCCGGTCGCGACTTTCACGCGACGCACCACGAAAACCCGGTATTCGATTTCGACGCGCAGCCGCACGGGCACGCGTGGCGCCTCGCTCCGTACCCGGGCGTCCCGGCGGTCCTCTCACTCGCGAACGCGGAGTATCGGGCGGCCCCCGATTGGTATCGCCGCTTCTACTACGCGGAGGAGGACGCGCGTGGCCTCGAGGCGAGCGAAGATCTCGCCTCGCCCGGCGAGCTGCGCTTCGATCTCGGGGCGGGGGAAGCGCTCTGGGTGCTCGCGGCCGAATTACCGGGGCATCTGGCGCTCGAGCAGGAGGATTTGGCGGCGCTCGTCGAGCGCCTGCGTGCGGCGGAGCGGACTCGCCGCGCGTCCTTCCGCGACCCGCTCGAGCGCGCCGGAGCGGCGTACGTCGTCGCGCGCCGATCGGGGCGCACGGTAATTGCGGGCTACCCGTGGTTCGGCGATTGGGGGCGCGACACGTTCATCGCCGTGCGCGGTCTCTGTCTCGCAACGGGCGATCTCGAAACGGCGCGCTCCATCCTGTGCGAATGGTCGAGCGTGGTCTCGGAAGGCATGCTGCCGAATCGCTTTCCGGACGCGGCGCATGCCGCTGTCGAGTACAACTCGGTCGACGCGTCGCTCTGGTTCGTCCTCGCCGCCGAGGAGCTCCTCGCGGCGAGCGAACGCGCGCTGTCCGAGAGCGAGCGCGAGCTCTTGCAGGCGGCCATCCTCGAGATCGTCAGCGGCTACGCGCGCGGCACGCGCCACGGGATCCGTCGTGATGCGGACGGCTTGCTCGCGGCCGGTGAGCCCGGAGCACAGCTCACGTGGATGGACGCCAAAGTCGGGGACTGGGTGGTGACGCCGCGCAGCGGAAAACCGGTGGAAATTCAGGCGCTTTGGGTGCACGCCCTGGGCGCGGCCGGTCGTCTGCACGTCGGGTTCGCCGGCGCTGCGGCCAAGGCGCGCGCGGCGCTCGAGTCGCGCTTCTGGAACGACGAGCGCGGCATGCTCTTCGATGTCGTCGACGTCGAGCACGTGCCGGGTGCGGTCGACGCGGCGTGCCGGCCGAATCAGATCTTCGCGGCAGGCGGCTTGCCGCTCACGCTCGTCTCCCCGGAGCGCGCCCGGCGGATCGTCGACGCCGTCGAACGTGAGCTCTGGACGCCGCTCGGGTTGCGTTCACTCGAACGGGGCCACCCGGCGTACGCCGCGCGCTACCGCGGCGGTCCACTCGAGCGCGACGCGGCGTATCACCAGGGCACGGTGTGGCCGTGGCTGATCGGGCCGTTCGTCGAAGCGTGGCTCAAGAGTCGGCACTTCACGCTCGAGGCCAAGGCGGAGGCGCGCACGCGCTTCATCGCGCCGCTGCGCGAGCACCTCGAGGGCGCGGGGCTCGATCACGTGAGCGAGATAGCGGATGGGGACGCCCCGCACACGCCCGCGGGCTGCCCCTTCCAAGCGTGGTCGGTGAGCGAGCTCATGCGCCTCGAACGGGGGGTGCTGGCGGACGACGCGACGCTCTAGCAATTGTGGCACGATTGCGCGGCGATTCGCTCGTCACGCTTTGACGCATCGCGCGCGGTGCCGCCTATTCGACGCGAACGAGCGCGCCTTCCGGCAGGCTCGCCACGAACTCGCGCGCGGCACGCTCCACTGCGGCGCGGTCCCGCGCGTCGAACGTGACTTTCGTCTTGTAGCTCGGCTCGAACCAGCGCGGATACGAGCCCACGTCGACGTCCGGGTGCGTTTCCACGCTCTGGTCGATGAGCACCTTGAGCGACGGCTCGTCGAGCTTCGTGTAGACGGCGAGCGAAACGAACGGGGACGGCCCGCGCACCCACGCGCGGATGGTGTCGAGCTTTTCTCGGAATACCTCGGGCACGCCGGGCAGCATCCAGACGTTCCGAAACACCGGCGTCGGCCAGGCGCCGCTCGGTGACAGCGCGAGCTCGGCGCCTTCCGGCACGAGCGCCATGCGCAGGTGCGCCGGCGTACAACGCTCGCCGTAGGCGCGGCGGATGAGCTCGGCGAGCGTGGGGTGTTCGACGGATCTCACGCCGAACGCCGCCGCCACCGCGTCGATGGTGATGTCGTCGTGGGTGGGGCCGACGCCGCCGCTCGTGAACACGAGCGAATAGTCGCGCGAGAGCGTTTGGATTTCACGCGTGAGCACGCGCAGCTCGTCCGGCAGCAGGCTCGCGCGTGCGAGCTCGACCCCGAGGGGGCGGAGCGTCCGCGCGAGCTCGACCAGATTCGCTTCCGCGACCTTGCCGCTCAGAAGTTCGTTGCCGACGATGAGCGCGGCGGCGTGTTCGACGACGAGCGGCTCCATTCCTACTCCGGATCGAGCTCCCGGCTCACGGGGTTTCCGTCCTGATCGGCGGCGATGAGCTCCTCCACCCGCTTCTCGGCGGCGTCGAGCCGCTCCTGCGCGTTCCGCGCCAGGCGAATGCCTTCTTCGAACAGCGCGAGCGACTCCTCGAGGCCGAGCTCGCCGTTTTCGAGCCGCTCCACGATGTTCGTCAGCCGCTCGAGCGACGCCTCGAACGGGGCCGTTCCGTTCGGCTCGCTCGCCGCTTCCGTCTCTTTCTTCTTCGTGCCCATGGCCGCGGAAAAGCGTCCTCTCTACCGGGGCGCGCCGCAAGTGTCGAGTGAAGCGCTCCTGGGAACTCAGCCTGCCGGCCGCTGATTGCGCGTCATCTCGAGGAAGGTCACACGAAAGCCGAAGCGCGCGAATAGGCTCTGTGCCGCGAGGTTCGACGGCATCGTCGAGAGCACGATGCGCTCGGCGCCGAGCTCTTCGAGCGCGCTCAGCATGGCCTCCGTGAGCGCGCGGCCGACGCCGTGGCGGCGTTCCGCGCCGTCAACGTAGACGTCGTGAATGGCGCCGTGCTCGTCGAGCAGGAGATTCCAGGCGCGATCCTCGAGCGCCCCGTACGCGTAGCCGGCAAGCGAGCTCTGGCCGTCGGCGACGAGCAGCACCGCCTCCTCGTCCTTGAGCACGCGCTCGAACCACCACGCGTAACCTTGAACCACGTTTTCAGGTAGAAAGAACCGAGCCGGATCCGTCTCGTGGTGCATGCGCGCGAGCTTTCCTGCGAGCTCGGACGCGGCGGGGATGTCGTTCGGGGTGGCACGGCGCACGCGGCTCTCGGTCACGGTAGGGCTCCTCGGCCGGGGGCACGCCCCGGTGTGGCGGTCGCAAGCTCGAGCTCGATGGGGCCGGGCAAAAGGCCCACCACGGTCAGCATGCCGTCCGGATCCGCCGCGAACGGCAAGGACAGCCCGCTCGGGGACTCGAGCAGCGCCAAAGGCGGATCGGCGCTCGACGGCACGAGCCGGAGCCAAGCCGCGCCCCGCCGTGGCGCTTTCGCCGGGCGCGAGCCGCGAAGCGTCGCGCGCGCGAGCTCACGCGCCGCGTCGTCAGGCTCGAGCGAGGCGGCAAGCTCGAGTGTCGCGCGCGTGCCGGGCTCGGAGCGCTCGGCGAGCGCGCTCACGATCGCGCGCCGGACCGCCGCGTCCGGCTCCGCTCGGTACGCGTCGCCGAGGAGTCCGACGGCGCTCTCTTGCGCGCTTCCGCCGAGCCCGCGTGCCACGTGCGCGCGCAGGATCGGATCGTCGCTCGCGAGTAGCTCCCGCAGCCGCGGGCGAAGCAGCTCCGAATCACGAAGCGCGAGCGCGAACGAGGCGACGTATGCGGCGGCGCCGCGCGCTTCGACCAGCGCCACGAGCACGCGGGTCGGTACCGCATCGGCCGCCCCCGGTACCGCGAGCGCTCCGGCGAGCGCGC
>JAICUB010000049.1 GCA_025936045.1 Polyangiaceae bacterium
CCTCGAGCGCGTGCTCGCGGACGTGGCAGCTGGCTCGAGTGCGGGCAAGCGCGTCCGCGATCATGTCGCCGAAATCTTGGGTCTAGCAGCATTCGAGTGGCTCTCCCCCGAGATCTGTTTGCAAGTGAGCCTCGAGGATGCACGCAAGGATTATCCTGATGCAGAGGATGTTGAAACGCCGTGAACGCAGGTTCGTGCTGACCGTACTCGGAGTGACCGTGACCTGGTTGGTTGCTTGCGGTTCGACCGACTCGCATCGGCACACGGAGGGAGTACGAGCTGGTGCGAGCGGGTCGGGCGGTGCTGGTCGTAGTGGAGGCATGGGCGCGGTCGAAGTTGGGACTGGCGGCAGAGCAGGCGGTGGAGGGCACGGAGACAACGCGTCGATTGCAGGCAACACCGCCGTGACAACGAGCGCGGGCGGTGTTTCGAGTGCAGGCGCTGCCGGTGCGGGCATGGGCGCGGGTGCAGCGGGTGCGCCCTCCCAACGGGGCGCAGGCGAATCCGGGACGGGCAGTTCGAGCGGGGGCGCGACGGACGGAGGCAAAGCCGACGGTGGCGTCGCCGGCTCCGAACCCGAGGGTGCGGTCGACGCGGTCAGCGTCGGCTATTGGCATGCATGTGCGCTGGTCCGCGGCAGCGTGCGTTGTTGGGGCGATAACCGCGTCGGGCAGCTCGGCGACGGTTCGGGCATGAACAGCGACGTCGGCGTTCCGGTCAGAGGACTCGCATCCGCCGTGACCGCGATTTCGGCCGGCTACTATCACACGTGCGCTCTGGTGGGCGGCGAGGTCTGGTGTTGGGGTCTGAATGCCTACGGACAACTCGGCGACGGCTCGATGGATGACAGCCCGGTGCCGGTTCGGGTCGAAATGCTCGGCTCGAGCGTCACGGCGATTTCAGGCGGTGGCAATCACACCTGTGCCCTTGTCGACGATGCGGCGTACTGCTGGGGCCACAACGAGTTTGGACAGGTTGGCGACGATTCGAGCGACGACAGGTCGTCACCGACGGCGGTTCGGGGCGCAAGCAGCGGCGTTACGATGATCGAGGCTGGAGAGTACCAGACCTGCGCGGTTCGGAACGGCACCGTTGCGTGCTGGGGGCAGGAGGTGACCGGACAACACGACCTCGTTCCTCTCGAAGTCCCGAGCACGCGTGGAGCGTACGCAGTCTCGACCGGCGGCGACGTCGCCTGTGCTCTGCTCGATACCGAGGGAGCCGCCGGCATGGGCGGAGCCGGGGCCAGTGACGGTGCTCACGCTGCTTGCTGGGGCGCGAATTACTACGGCGCTCTCGGCAACGGAAAGACCGAGGACAGCGCGACGCCGGTCGACGTGACCGACCCGAACGCGAGCGACGGAGTCTCCTCCGCTTCAATCGATCAGATCTCGGCTGGCCCTGAAATCACCTGTGCGATCGCGCGTGGCGCGGGTTACTGCTGGGGGTTCAATCTCTGGTCGTCGGTCGGTGACGGAACGACTGTCGATCGTCATGTGCCGACACCCGTGCTTGGGCTGAGCTCGGGAGTTACCGCGATCTCGGTGGGGGGCGAAGCGCGCAACTGCGCGATCGAGCGAGGCAACGTCTATTGTTGGGGCACCGGAAGCTGGCCCACCGGCTCGACCGTGCCCGAACGAGTTACCGTGGAGTAACGCCGGACGAAAGGTGGCGTGCATGCCCGTCCCAGGAGAAGGGGGTGGCGGCAAATTCGGTGCGCTGGTTCGGTTTTCACGCTTTCGCTGAATTCGCAACGAGCCCGTCGGTTCCCGCATCCGTCAGTCCTCAGTTTCGTCGAGGACAGCTTCAAAGAGTGCGAGGTCGTCGTCGCTCAAGACCTTCTGCGCCAGGCGCGGTGGAAGGCTGACTAGATCATCGATTAGTCGAGCGATTTGGCCGTAGACGGACAAGCGGAATCCCGCGTCCTCCCGCAATGCCTCGGCGGCGGTCGGCTCCTGCTTCGCCGAGATGGAGGTCTCGCGTGTGAGCGCATCCTTCTCCCGTTTGGCTACCGCGCGCTCCCGTTCGACGAGATCTCGCTCCCGCCTTACCAACAACTCATCGGCGAACTCTGGGCGGGCAGGGCACTCCGTGTCACCGTTCCCGTCCGATTCCTCGTCGGCATCGAAGTCGTCGTCGTCGCCATCCTCGCACTGGCCGTCCGCGCTCGCGGACCGCGCCCTGAGCCGTGCCTCCATCCAGGGACTCCGACCGGCACGGGAGTCGCCGCGACCTCCAAGCGCGTGGCCGCCGCCGTCTTTTGCAACTCGCTCAACTTCGGCCTGGTCGAACCGGTGCACGCCGTCGTCATCCAAAACGGGGTGCAAGCGGACTCCCTCGAGCCGTCGCACCGTCGCGATACTCTTGCCAATCTTTTCGCCACCTGCGCCCGGGTGAGCATGGTCATCGACCCTCCATGTCGCGGCGCACCCGTGCGATCACAAGCCACTCTCGGAACACACGCGTGAGCTCGTTCGCGAGCTCCCACTGCGCTGCCTCGCATGCCCGCTCCAGCGCCGTGGCGAGCGCCTCCGCGACGGCGTCTATCTCGCCCATTCCTGCTGGCCCACCCCGCGCGATCCCCATGGGCCTACGCGTAGCTTCGCGCGTTCCGGTGCGCAGGCCGCCGCCGAAATCCTGCTCCCCGGGCCTCTCGTGCTGCCCCAACGCGTCTTTTGAGTCCGCCGCGTCTGCCGGTTCCGCCACTTCGGCTTGGTCTTGGCAATCCGAGCCCGAGCTCCGTAGCAGACCTTGCCTGCCGCCGGTAGCCGTTGATCATCGTGCTCGACCGATGCCCGGTTCGGTCGGCCAACCAGGTCTTGGTTTTGCCGTTGGCGAGGCTCAGGGGACCACGGGCAAGTAAATCCGGAACGTCGCGCCCGCTCCGGGTGTGCTTTCCGCCGTGACGAAGCCGCCTGCGCCGCGGACGATGGACGCGCACATGGCGAGGCCGAGCCCGGTGCCCTCACCCTTGGCTTTGGTGGTGAAAAAGGGCTCGAAGACGCGATCGAGGATTTCATGCGGGACGCCGGGGCCGTCGTCCGCGACGCCGAGCACGACGAAGGTGCCCTCGCCCAAGAGGCCGTGGGCGCGAGCCTGATCGGGCTCGAGCACGACGAGGCAACTCGAGAGCCGAATGTTCGCGCCGTGGCCCAGGGTCGCATCCACGGCGTTGCCGATGAGGTTCATCACGACCTGGCGAAGTTGGGTCGGATCGATGAGCACCCGCGCGTCGCTCGAAGCGAGCTCGTACGTGAAGTGAAGGCTTTCCGGGACGAGCTTTTGGAGCACCGGCACCGTATCACGCACGAGGCCGTCGACCGTGAGCGCCACGGGGCGGATCGGTTCGCGCCGCGCGTAGGCGAGGAGAGAGCGCGTGAGCTCGGCTGCCTGGCGCACGGCGGCTTGGATGTCGAGGGCGGCCTCGCCGCTGTCTCCGCGTGGCGAGCGCAACCGGTCGGCTGCAGCGCCGATCACAGTGAGGAGATTGTTGAAGTCGTGAGCGATCCCGGCCGCGAGCCGGCCGAGGCTCTCGAGCTTTTCGCCCTGGAGCGCGACCGCTTCGGCCTCGAGCCGGTCGGTGATGTCGACGCCGAGGCTCGAGCTGCCGACGACGGCGCCGTCGGTGGCGTGCGTCGGCGTGTTGGTCCAGAGCACCTTGCGGGTCGCGCCGTCACGGCGTCGAATCGTCGTCTCGAAGTGGCGCACGAGCTTGCCGAGCCGCATCCCCTCGAGAAAATCCTCCCGCACCCGCGTGCTGTCGCGCGTGGGCAAGAGCAGGCTGAAGCCGTCGGCGCCGATGACTTCGGAGCGGGCGTAGCCCGTGAGCTTGAGAAAGCTGTCGTTGATGAACTCGACGCGCCCGGCTGCGTCGAGCACGACCGCGAGCACGTCGACGCCTTCGAGCAGCGTCTGAAAGCGCCGTTCGAGCTCGGCGCGCCGGAGCTCTTCCTCCTTTTGTGTCGTGATGTCCGCGAGCGTGCCTTGAACGGCGACCGGCTTACCGTGCGCGTCTCGCACGACGGCGCAGGTGTCGCGCACCCAGCGCAGCGCTCCGTCCGTCAGGCGGATGCGATACACGAGCTCGGGCTCGAACCCTTCCTCGATCTGCGAAGACAGGCGCGTGCGCACGCCGCCGCGATCCTCGGGTACGACCGCTTCGACCCAGCGGTCGACTCCGCCGGACACCAAAAACTCTTCGGCGCGCCGCCCGCCGAGGTCCTTGATCTGCGGGCTCAAGTAGTCGAGCGCGCCGGTGCGCGCGTCGAAGGAATAGACGACGACGGGCAGCGATTCGACGAGGTGTTGGTACTTGGCCTCCGTGCCGCGCAGGTTTCGCTCCGCGTGCACCCGCCGTTCGACCTCGAGCGTGAGCGCCACGAGCGCGCCTACGTCGGCCGCGAAATCGATCTCCTCTTCTTGCCACGTTCGGGCCGAGCCCTGGTGCTCGTGGCAGAGCACGCCGCGGAGCTCGCCCGGGCCGATGAGCGGGACGTCGAGGAGCGCGCCCACGCGATTGCGCACGAGGTAGTCGTAGAGCTCCG
Source organism: Polyangiaceae bacterium (assembly GCA_025936045.1). Taxonomy (GTDB): domain Bacteria; phylum Myxococcota_A; class Polyangia; order Polyangiales; family Polyangiaceae; genus PMG-095. The sequence continues at coordinate 4,545 of JAICUB010000049.1, forward strand.
ACGTGCGCGCATCGGTGAGCGCATCCTCCACCGCCACGGCACCCTCCTCCGTCTGCGTGATCGCGCGAATGTATCCGGGGCAACTCGCGACCTCGATCTGCGGCTCGGGCGCTCCTTCGGGGGGAGTCGGCAGCTGAAAGCGACACGTGAGCCGCTGGCCGCTCGCGTCGAAGAGCCAGATGCTGGTGCGCGGAATGTCGAGCGCTTGGCTCGTCAGGCGCGCGACGTTCGCGAGCAGCGCCTCCACGCTGCCGGCATCGCGCGGGTCCTTGATCGCGTCGCGTAGGAGCGCTGCATGCGAGCGCAGCTTGCGCGCGAGCTCTCGATGGCGCGAAAGCCGCGTGCGGTACTCCGCCTCCCGCGAGCGGGCCGCCGCGAGCTCACGCTCGATGAACGACTCGGTCATCCCCATGGCTCTAGCCCGAGGCTAGCAGATCCCTTCCGGCGGGCCGGATCTATTGGAGCTGACCCGGCAGCTGCTCAGTCCGTTGCGCTTCGCTCGTAGTCCGGCGCTTCCAAATCGCGAAGACGGCCGGGTACACCGTGAGCTCGAGTAAAAACGAGGTGACCAGGCCGCCGACCATCGGTGCGGCAATGCGCTTCATCACGTCTGCGCCCGTGCCCGTGCTCCAGAGCACCGGCACCAAGCCGAGGATCATGGTCGCGACCGTCATCAGCTTCGGACGCAAGCGCTTGGCCGCGCCCTCCACGATGGCGTCGCGCAGGTCCGCAGGCGTGCGGAGCCTTCCCTCCCGCGCACGGCGCGCGTGCGCGAGCGTCAAGTAGAGCAGCATCACCACGCCCGTCTCGGCGTCGAGCCCTGCGAGCGCGATGATGCCCACCCAAACTGCGACGCTGAGATTATAATGCAGAAAGTACAAGAGCCAGATCGCGCCCACGAGCGAGAACGGCACGGCAAGCATGACGATGGCCGTCTCGACGATGGACTGCGTGTTCAGGTAGAGTAAGAGCATCACGCTGGCGAGCGTGAGCGGGATCACCCATTTGAGGCGTTCTTTGGCCCGCTCGAAGTACTTGAACTGCCCGACCCACGCGAGCCGCGTCCCCGCCGGAAGCTTTACCTCGTTCGAGACGGCGCGCTTGGCCTCTGCGACGTAGTCGGCGATCGGTCGATCCGTATCCACGAACACGAAGCCGACGAGCTTGCCGCCTTCGCTCCGGATCATGGGCGGACCGAGGACACTCTCGATGTCGGCGACTTGGGAGAGTGGAACCTGCGCGCCGCCCGGTGTCGCGATGAGCACCCGCTTCAAGAGCTCAGGATCGTCGCGAAACTCGCGCGCGTAGCGCACGGAGATCGGGTAACGCTGCCGGCCTTCGACCGTTTCGGAAACGTTGTCACCGCCGATCGCCTGTGCGACGACCGTGTTTATATCGGCGACGGTGAGGCCCTGGCGTGCCGCTTCTGCGCGCTTCACGGCGAAATCGAGGTAGAAACCGCCCGTGGAGCGCTCGGCGAAGGCGCTGCGCGTGCCCGGGAGCTTCTCGACCGCGTGCTCGACGGCAATCGCGGCGGTTTCGATCGCGTCGAGATCGTCGCCGAATACTTCGATCCCGAGCGGACTCCTCACGCCCGTCGCGAGCATCTCGGTGCGAGTCTGAATCGGCATCCACCAGACGTTCGGCATGCCCGGAAAATGCAGCTTTTCGTCCATCTGCGCGATCAGGGCGTCCCAGTCGAGGCCCGGGCGCCATTGGCTCTTCGGCTTGAGCACGATCGTCACCTCCGCCATGCCGAGCGGCGCCGGATCCGTCGCCGTCTCGGCGCGCCCCTCCTTGCCGAACACACTCACGACCTCGGGGAACTTCTTGAGCTCGCGATCCATGGCCTTGAGCGTGACGGCCGCCTGGTTCTCGGACATACCGGGCGGCGCCGTCGGCATGTAGAGCACGACGCCCTCGTTCAACGGCGGCATGAACTCGCTGCCGAGCCGCAGCGCGGCGGGGATCGTCAGCGCGATCGCCAGCACCGCGACCGTCAGCACCTTCCAGCGCTGAGCGACCACGAAGCGGACGACCGGCGCGTAGAGCGCGGTCAGCCAGCGATTGAGGGGATTTTTCGTTTCGTCGTGCACCGTGCCGCGAATGAACAGCACGGCAAGAGCCGGTGTGAGCGTCACGGCGAGGACCGCCGCAAAGCCGATCGAGTACGTCTTGGTGAAGGCGAGCGGCTTGAAGAGACGGCCTTCGGTCGCTTCGAGGGTGAAGACGGGCAAAAAGGAGACGGTAATGACGAGAAGCGAGAAGAAGATCGAGGGGCCAACCTCTTGCATCCCGCGGATGATTGCGTCGGTACGCGACGTCGGCCTGCCTTGCGCTTCCCACTCCGCGAGCTGCTTGTGAATGTTCTCGATGATGATGATCGAGCCGTCCACCATGGCGCCCACGGCGACCGCGATGCCGCCGAGCGACATGATGTTGGCCGTGAGGTGCTGCTCCGCCATCGGAATGAACGCGAGCAGGACCCCGAGCGGCAGCGTGAGGATGGGGATGAGCGCGCTCCGCACGTGCAGCAAGAACACGAAGATCACGACGCTCACGACGAGCATTTCCTCGATCAGTGTGTGACGCAGGGTATGTACGGCGTCTTCGATGAGCGCGGACCGATCGTAGGTGGTGACGACCTCGACGCCTTCGGGGAGGCCCTTGGCGAGCTCGGCCAGGCGCTCCTTGACGCGTTCGATGACCTTGAGCGCGTTTTCGCCGTAGCGCATGACGACGATGCCCCCGGGCGCCTCGCCCTCGCCGTTGAGCTCCGTGAGGCCGCGCCGGGTGTCGGGACCGATGCTGACTTGCGCGACGTCCTCTACGCGGACGGGCGTCCCGTTCACCGTTCTGATCGGCGAGAGCCCGATGTCTTCGGGTTTCTTCACGTAGCCACGGCCGCGAATGACCTGCTCGTGACCCGCGATCTCGATCACTCGGCCGCCCACCTCCTGGTTCGACGCACGCACGGAGCGCACGACGTCGTCGAGCGTGACGCCGTAGCCGAGGAGCTTGTTGGGGTCGACGTTGACCTGATACTGCTTCACGTAGCCGCCCACGCTCGCGACCTCGGCGACGCCCGGCACGCTCTCGAGCGCGTAGCGGACGGTCCAATCCTGGAGCGAGCGCAGCTGTTGAAGGTCGTGCTTACCGCTCTTGTCGACGAGCGCGTACTCGAACACCCAACCGACGCCCGTGGCGTCGGGGCCGAGCGTCGGGTTCACGCCTTGGGGCAGCTTGGCGCGAACGGAGCTCATGTATTCGAGCACGCGGCTCCGCGCCCAATAGATGTCCGTGCCGTCCTCGAAGATGACGTTCACGAACGACATCCCGAACATCGATTGTCCGCGCACCGCCTGAACCTTGGGCGCCGCAATCAGCGCCGCGGAGATGGGGTAGGTGACCTGGTCCTCGACGAGGTCGGGGCTCTGTCCCGGCCATTCGGTGAAAACGATGACCTGCACGTCGGAGAGATCGGGGAGCGCATCGAGCGGCGCGCGCTCGAGCGAGACGAAGCCCCAGGCCGCGAGCGCCGCCACGAAGAAAATCGTCAAGAACGGCCGGCGCGCGCTCGCCGCGATGACGCGAGCGACGAACCCCACCGCCGGCGTCGAGGACGACGAGGTCACTGCGAGCCTTTACGCGGTTTGGGCTCGAGGTTCATGCCGCACTTCGGACACTGACCCGGCGCGTCGCTCTGAACCTCCGGATGCATCGGGCACGTCCATACCGTGCCCACGGCAGGCGGGCGGGCGGGCGCCGCCGGCGCCTTCGTCGAAGCTGCCGGTCGCGCGCTCCGCACGGGTGCGGCGCTCACGGAAGCGACGGGCGTTTCGCGCGTTTTTTCCCAGTACTTCGCGGCCGTGCCGAGGCGCGCCTCCGCCGCGATCAAGAACACGCCGGAGGTGGCGACCCGGTCGCCCGCTTCGAGGCCGTCGAGCACTTCGTACATACCGTCGGCTTCCGCGCCGACACGAATTTCTTGGGGTCGAAAGCGGCCTCCCCCGAGGTCCACGAAGACCAGCCGGCGCGGCCCCGTATAGACCACCGCCCCCGCGGGAACCTGCAGCCGCGGAGCCGCTTCGGAAGCGAGCCTGACACTCGCGTACATGCCTGGCCGTAGCTCGAGCTGCTTGTTCGCGAGCTCGACACGGACCTTGCCGGTGCGCGAAGCCGCGTCGAGAAACGGATAGAGGTAGGAGACCGTGGCGTCGTAGGAGCGGTCCGGCAAGTAATCGAGCGTGACGGTCGCCGCTTGCCCGACGTGCACGTGCGCGAGGTCGGCTTCGTAAACCTCGGCTTCGACCCAGACCTCGTCGAGCGCTGCGATGCGGTAGAGCCGCATGCCCGCTTGAACGGCGGCGCCCTGCACCACGTCCTTTTCGATCACGAAGCCGCTCGCGGGTGAGGGAAACGCGATGCTTTCGGCGGGTGTGCCCCGCTCGACGAGCGCGGCGATCTCGCCGTCTCCGAGGCCGAGCAGCTCGAGCCTGAGTCGCGCGGCGCGGCTCAGCATGTCGACCCGTCCCGAAGCGGCTCCGGGCGCCGTCGCGACGCTTGCAGTTTGCGAAGCGAGCAAGAAGTCCTGCTCCGCGCTGAATAGCTCGGGGCTGTACAGCGTGAAGAGGGTTTGCCCCGCTTTCACGCGCTGGCCCGTGCGGCTCACCGAGAGCTTGGTGATGAACCCGCCGACCTTCAAGGTCACGTCCGTGAGCTTCGACTCGTCGTAGGTGACGCGCCCGACCGCCCGAAATGAGCGCGTCAGCGGCGCCTCGACCACGACGCCCGTCCGTACGCCGATGAGTTGCCGGCGAGCGTCGTCGATCAGGACGACGCCCTCCTCCCGTTGTTTCTTGCTGACGGGGATCAGATTCATTCCGCAGATCGGGCATTTGCCCGGACCGTGCTGGTGGACGGAGGGGTGCATCGGGCACGTGTAATGATCCACAGCCTCCGGCTCGCTTGCGTCGTTGCGGGCTGCCGCCGACCCGCTCGGCCTAGGAGTTTCGCCCGTACGAGAGCCGCGCGCGGTACCTTCCGCGCTTCCGACCTTGGTGCCGGCGAACCAGGCGACGAGCGGAGTTCGAAAGACGATCGCCGCGAGCACGAGCACGCCGGCGAACAGAAGGGTACCGAGCCGGCGTTTGAGGATGCCTTGTGGAGCAACCGCGTTCATGGTCGTGCTTCCTTCCAGTCGAGGCCGGGAATGCGCCCGAGCGCGTGATCGAGCTCCGCGCGACGGCGCACGTATTCCGCTCGCTTCATTTGATACTCGAGCTCGACGCCACGCAGGTTGCGCTCCGCTTCGATGACGGAGTTGAACGGACTTCTACCGGTGGCGAAGCTCGCCCGCGCAGCCTCGACCTCTTCGCGCGCGACCGGCAGCAGGCGGCGTTCGAAGAGCTCGATGACGTGTTTTGCTTCGTCGAGTTGCCTGCTTGCCACGAAGGCGCGCGTGCGGGCGGCGTCCGTCTTGCGTGCGGCCTCGTTCAAGAACCGTGCCCTCATGGCGCGCGCCTCATCGGCCGCAGCGGCGCGCCGCTCCGTTTGAAGCGGCAGGTCGAGTCCGACGGCCACCATCCAGCGGTGCTGGGGCATGTCCCACATCGAATTGTAAGAAGTGGAAAGGGTGATGTCCGGGTACGCTTCGCGTTCCGCGCGCTCGGCGCGAACCTCTTCTGCCCGCGCTCGTTGCTCGGCGGCCGCGACGTCCGGGCGCCGTGCCACGGCGAGCGCGGTCGATTCCGACGTGCTCGAGTCCGGCTCGGCGGGTAGGCCGAGAGCCTTGGGTGGCGGCGGTAGCGGTAGCTCCGGCGCCCGATGCAAGAGCTCGTTCATCTGCGCGACGGTCACCTCGCGTTCGGTCGTGAGAACCATCGCGTCGTGCTCCATGTGAGTCAGCTCGGCCTCGGCCATCAGCGCATCGCCCGCGGAGCCCCGCCCCGACGCAAACGCGGCCACCGCGCTTTCGTGCATGGCGTGCAGCAGCGCGACGTGCTCTTCGTTGATCTCGAGCGAGCGCGCGGCGACGAAGTAGTCGTCGTAGAGCAGCAGAGCGGAGAGGGCGAGCTCGCGCTTCACGGCCTCGTAATCGCTATTGGCGGCCGCTGCTTCGGCCTGCGCCGCTTCGCGTTCGAGGCCGCGCTTGCCGAACCACCGGAGTTTCTGACTCACGCCGACCTCGAAGCCGAACGGCGCCCCCGACGGCGCGATCGACAGCGGTGCAACGCTCATGTCGAGCGTTGGATCGTCGAAGGTGCTCGTTTCGCGCACCCGCGCGAGCGCGGCGCGGAAGCCGTGTCGAGCGGCCCCGAGCGTCGGATTGAGCTCGAGCACGGCGCGAACGAACGCCGCTCGCTCGAGAACCGGCGCTCGCACGGCGCGGTCGGAAGTGCCTCGGAAACCGGGTTCGAAAGACGAGCTCCGGCTCGACCCGGGGACGGTCAGGGGTGAGTCGGCAGCACGGCTCGTCGAGGCGCACCCGGAACCCCCCGCGGCCAGGGCGGCGAGCGCGAAGCAGGTACGCAGCCTGAACGGCATTCGGAACATGAGAACTCCTTGTCGCTGAGAATCGGCGCGGCACCGTCAGCGGCGCGCTGCGCGGTGACGGGCCTTGCGGTGCCCGCAGACGAGCAGGAGTCAGCTCAAATCAAGAATGCGCAGTGAACGACGAAGAGAGGCCCGGTTGCCGGCGGGCCGCGCCCCGCGTGAAGGGGGGGCCTCACGCTGCGCGAGCGCGGCCGCACGTAGAGCGGCTCGTTCAACGTCGCCGCGAGCGCGGCGGGCCCGATGCCGTCCAGCGTGCGCGGCGTGCGGTCGACGTCGGCACGAGGCTCCGCGCCCATTCGTTCGCAGCAGTCGGCCGCGCGGACCCTTTGCTCGCACCCCGTAGCGGCGCCGGCAGCGCAGCAGCAATCGGCGACGACACGGCCGCTCATGTGGCAGAAGTAGTGCGGCGCACCCGAGGCGGAGCCCGACAGCGCGACGAGCAGCGCCGTCAGCAGCAGGGGTAACCAGGTGCGCGCGAACCGCATCGCTCCGCGGAACATATCATGCCCGGGCCGCGCGGGCCCGGCCGCACACACGCGCGCTAAGCTGCCGCGCCGTAGAGGTCCCCGGGCGAATCATGAAACACGCGTTCGTTGCCTTGCTGGCGCCCGTCTGCTCGTCATTGTTCGTGAGCTCACCGGCGCTTGCGTACCGACCCTTCGACGGTACGGACGGCTCGGTCGCCGAATATCGAACGTTCGAGCTCGAAGCCGGGACGCTCGGCTATTTGCGCGACGGCGCAGCGACCTACGCGACACCGAGCCAGATCCTGAATTACGGCGCAATCGAACGGGTCGAGCTCGTGCTGGAGCTCCACGAGCGCATGCCGTCGCTCCGCACACCCGGCGCACCCCTCGGACTCGTCGATGACGGCGCGTTCATGAAGACGGTGCTGCTCGAGGGTTCGCTTCAAGGCAAGCGCGGCCCGAGCCTCGCGCTCGAGGTGGGCGCGCTCTTGCCGACCGTTCACGGCGAGCCGGGCGCGGGAGCGAGCGCGGCGTTGATCGGCTCCGTCGTGCTCCCGCTCGTCAAGGTTCACCTGAACCTCGAGGCGGCACGTACGCGCGACGAGAAGGCCGAGCTCATCGCCGACGGGATCCTCGAAGGTCCAGCGCTCGTCGGGCGGGCGCGCCCGGTTGCCGAGCTCATCTACGAGCGCGAAATCCACGCGGAAACGCTCGAGTCGGTCCTGCTCGGCGGCATCGACCCGCTGAGCGAGGCGTTCGCGCTCGACGGCGCTCTGCGGCTCGGCTGGCACGACAGCGAGCGCCTGTTCGAGGTTCGCGCGGGCTTCACCTGGTCATTTGCCGTGTCGCGCTGATGCGCGCCCGAGCCGTCAGTGCGTGAGACCCGTCGGGAGCATGACGCGCAACACGGGCGCTCCGTTCGGGCCGTGGGACAGCGGAAAATAGACTCGATGCGTCGCCGCATCGACCGCGACCGTATGACTCCCCGGAGCCAGCGTTTGCCGTCCGACGGCCGCGAGACCCGGCCGGGCGAGGTCGAACACGCCGAGCTCGCCGCTCTCGCTCGCTACGTAGAGCCACCCGAGCCCGGCATCGGGCGCGAGCACGTCGGGACCGCTGCCCGTCGCGGCGAACGCGAGCGGGGTGCCGGCGCCGGCGTCGAGCGTCACGCGCGCGAGCTTCGCCGCGTCTTCGCAGGCGACGAACGCCGTTGCTCCGTCGGGGTGCAGGCTCACGCCGTGCGCGCCGGCGCAGCCCGGCAGCGGAACGGTGCGGACGCTCGTCGCGCCGACCGGCTCGACGGCGACGAGCTCGTCCGGCGCGTGGGTCTGTTCGACCGCGATCCAAAACCAGCCGCGCCGTGCGTCGAACGCCACGTTGCCCGTCTCGCGCCCGAGCTTCAGCGCCTTGCGCGTGCCCGCGCCTGCGTCGGAAATCAGAGAGATGGCGCCGTCGCCCTGATCGGAGATGCCGACGATGCGGTGCGTGGGGTCCCAAGCGACGCCGTCCGGATTGCTGCCCGTGCGGACGCGCCCGAGCTCGTGGAGCGACGCTGCGTCGAGGATGACGAGCGTGTGGGGTGAGCTCGTGACGAAAATGCGATTCGCTTCGCTCGCGACGGCGACGCCGCGCGGTAGCGGGACGTTCGAGACGACGCGCGCGACGCTCGCGTCCGCCAAGTTCACGGCGACGACGGAGGCGTCGTTCATGTGCGCGACGATGAGCCGGCCGTGCGCCGCGTCGAGCGCCTGGTAGTCGAAGCGTACGGGCCTTCCGGGTAACGGCGCGTCGTGAACGACGACCAGCGGGAGCTTCGGCGTCTCGGGCGCGGGCGTGCTCGCGGGCGCCGCCGTCGACGCTTGGCTCGCCGCGAGGGCGAGCAGTGCTACGAGAATGCTGCGTCCGAAGCGCGCCATGGGAGGCTCGCACCTTTCGTGCGGGTGACTTTAGCGCCTACGGCCCGAGCACGTCGAGTAGCCCGCGGAGCGGAAGCTCGACCCAGCGCGGTCGCGCGTCGAGCTCGTAGCCGACCTCGTACAGTGCCTTTTCGAGCAGATGCACTTCGAGCTCGAGCTCGAGCTCCGGTCCGGCCGGTGGCAGCAATTCCGCTTTGGCCATGCCCGCGAGGTAGCCCGCGAGGAAGGTGACGCTTGCCCAGCGTTCGTGGAAGGCCGCCCAACGCAGAAGCACGGGGCGATCGGCCTCGCGGACGTGGCTGCCGGAAAGCTCGCCCGTGAGCGCGCCGTACGCCGCGTAGTGGAAAGAGCGCAACATGCCGGCCACGTCGGCGAGCGGGGAGCGCAACCGTTCGCGGTCCGAGTGCGAGCGCGCCGGCTCGCCCTCGAAGTCGACGATGTAAAAATCGCGCCCGGTGTAGAGCACCTGACCGAGGTGGTAGTCGCCGTGAACGCGCATCAAGCTTCCGCCGAGGCGCGCCGTGAGCAGGCGGTCGAAGCGGCGTGACAGCTCGTGCTTTTTCGCGCGCAGCGCGTTCGCGAGCTCCTGCGCGCCAGGTTCCAGCTGTGCTCGCGCGAGCTTGTCGAAGGAGCGCGCGCTCAAGTTGCGGAGCGATTGATAAAACGAGCGCTGCGAAAGGGCGGTATGCAAGCGCGGCGCAAAGGCAGGATTCGAGCGATCGTGGGCGAGCGCGCGGTGGAGCTCGGCCGTGCGCTCGCCGAGCAGGCGCACGAGCGGCAAATGCTCGGCGAGCAGATCGATGACGAGCGGGGGGGGCTCCGCGCCCGCCGAGCCGCTCCCGAGCGGCGGCAAGACCGGCTCTTCCTCGCGGTGAGACGAGAGCACGCGGTCGTAGAAGCGCTGCACGGCGTCGACCGTCACGCCCCACGCGTCCCCTTCGTTCTGCACGTACGTTTCCGAGAGCCACAGCGTCGACGGCGCGCCGCGCCCGAGGTCGACCTCGACTCGCGCGATGAGCTCGGGGACGCGCGGCCGTGCCGGCGCGCGATTCAAGTGCTCGAGCACGCGCACTTCGAGTGAAGTCCCCTCTTCGAGCTTGCGCACGAGCTTGCCGGCAACGTCCGACCCGATGCGGAAGGAGCTGTTGCTCTGCTCGGCGCCGAGCGCCCGCGAAGACGCGACCGCTGCCTCCGTCGAGGCGACACCCGCCGAGCGAATGCCCACGAGCTCGACCTCCGCGCCGCGCACCACGTGCTCGCCCGCGGCGAGGGCGTGCAAGGCGTGCCCCACGCGCCCTTGAGCCGACGCGTCGACGATCCACGCGATGGTATTGGGATTCGCGGGTGAGCGTAAGCCGAGCAGGCCGCCGTTCGGTTGGGCCTCGCCCTGCTCGAAAGCGAGCGGCAGCGCGTACGTTTCCGGTTCGCCTTCGTCGAAGCCGCATTCGACGAAGGCGAGAAACGTGTCGTGGCTGCCGGGAAACGCGATCGCGTCGTAGAGGCGCGCCGTGACGAGCCGGCGCGCCTTGTTGCGGAACCAGCGCTGGCTCGGCATGTAGCGGAGCAGCACGCTTTCGAGCGGCGAGCCCGGCCGTAGCAGGGGTTGCGGCTCGGTGCTGGCGCGTTCGAGCACGGGCGCGCTGAAAGGCATCTTGGGCGGCTCGGGATTTTTCGCCTGCGCCGCGCGCGTCAGCGAAAACCAATAGACGTCGTGCCCGCCGAGCGTGAGCAGATACGGCTTCTCCCCAATCGCGGGAAACTCGATGTTGCCGATGAGCTCGAGCGGCCGCACTCCCTTGAAATCCGCGAGCTCGAGCTCGACCCACTGCGGCGTGCGCGACAGGTTGAGCACGGCGAGCAGTGTCTCCTCGGCGTCCGCGCGCACGAAGGCGAGCACCTTGCGGTTTTCGGGGGCGAGCAGCTTGAGCGAACCGCGCGCGAACGTCGGGTGCTGCTTTCTGAGCGCGATGGCGCGCTTCATCCACCAGAGCAGCGAGCTCGCGTTGCTCTGCTGCACCTCGACGTTCACCGACTCGTAGCTGTACTCGGGGTCGATGATGGGCGGCAAAATCAGCCGCTGCGGATTCGCCCGCGAAAAGCCGCCGTTGCGATCGGGGCTCCACTGCATCGGCGTGCGCACGCCGTTGCGGTCCCCGAGGTACGCGTTGTCACCCATGCCGATTTCGTCTCCGTAATAGACGACGGGCGCGCCGGGCATGGAAAAGAGCAGCGCGTTCATGAGCTCGATGCTGCGGCGGTCATTCTGGAGCAGCGGCGCGAGGCGGCGGCGGATCCCTAGATTGATGCGCGTCTGCTTGTCACTCGCGAAGCGCTGCACCATGTAGTCGCGCTCCTCCTCCGTCACCATTTCGAGCGTGAGCTCGTCGTGGTTGCGAAGGAAAATCGCCCATTGGCAGGTTTCCGGAATCACCGGCGTCTGCTCCAGGATGTCGGCGATCGGGTAGCTGTCCTCCATGCGCAGGGCCATGAAGAGCCGCGGCATGATCGGAAAGTGGAACGCCATCTGACACTCGTCGCCGGCGCCGAAATAGGCGGCGGCGTCTTCGGGCCATTGATTGGCCTCCGCGAGCAGCAGGCGATTGTCGAATTTCGCGTCCATGTGCGCGCGCAGCTTCTTCAAGAAGGCGTGCGTTTCGGGCAGGTTTTCGCAGGTCGTGTTCTCGCGCTCGAAGAGGTAGGGGACGGCGTCGAGGCGCATGCCGTCGACGCCGAGCTCGAACCAGTGGTCGACCACGCGCAGCATCGCTTCGGCGACTTCGGGGTTGTCGAAGTTGAGATCCGGCTGATGCGCGAAGAAACGATGCCAATAGTAGGCCTGCGCCACCGGATCCCAGGTCCAATTGGAGCTTTCGAAGTCTTGAAAGATGATGCGTGCGCCGTGCCACTGGCGCGGGTCCTCGGTCCACACGTAAAAATCGCGGTAGTTCGAGCCCTTCGGCGAGCGGCGCGCGCGCTGGAACCACGGGTGCAAATCCGACGTGTGATTCAGGACGAGCTCGGTGATGATCTTGAGGCCGCGCTCGTGAGCGGCGTCGAGCAGCCGCTTGAAATCGTCGAGCGTGCCCACGCTGCGATGGACGCTCATGTAATCGGCGATGTCGTAGCCGTCGTCCTTGAGCGGGGACGGGTACACCGGCAAGAGCCAGAGCGCGGTCACCCCCAAATCCTGCAAATAATCGAGCTTTTGGATCAGCCCTTCGAGATCCCCGATGCCGTCGCCGTCCGAATCGTAAAACGAGCGCACGCGGAGCTCGTAGATGATCGCTTCTTTGTACCAGAGCGGCTCTCGTTTCACGTGAGCGCTCCTTCCCGCTGCTCGGCCGAAATGGAAGGTGGTTCGTGTCCGCGCCGCTTCGCGAGGAAGCGCGCGAGGAGGTCGCGTACGGCGGGCGGCCCGTCGATACGGTAGTGCGCGTGGGTTGGGAGCGAGCTCGCTGCAAAGGTGTAAGGGCTGCCGCCCGCGGCGCGGAAGAGCTCTTCGTCGCTGCGGTCGTCGCCCATCGCCACGATGACCTCCCGCGCGGGCGCGTCGCCGAGCAAGCGTTTGAGCGCGCCGCCCTTGTCCGCTTCCTGTGGCCGCACCTCGACGACCTTGCGTCCGCCGAGCACGGTCGCGGGCTGCCGCGCGAGGATTTGCACGAGATTGAGCCGCAGCTCGCGGGCGCGCGTCGCGCCGAGCTGACGCTCGGCGTTGCGGTAGTGCCAGGCGAGTCCGACCGTCTTTTGCTCGACGGAAGAGCCCGGCGTGCGCGCGCAGTAGTCGTCGAGCATCGCGAGCACGGGCGCGCGCCACGCGTGTGCCGTCACGTCTTCGATGTTGCGCGTCCATTTGCCGCCCCACGTGCGTGTCCACACGCCGTGCTCGGCGACCAGCGCGAGCGGCAGCCGTCCGAGGAAGCGCTCGAGCGATTCGACCGTGCGTCCGCTCACGACCGCAACCCGGACGTTCGGCGCTTCGGCGAGCCCTGCGAGCAGCGCGCAGAGCTCCTCGTCCGGCGCGGCCGCGTCGGGCGTCGACTGGATCGGCACGAGCGTTCCGTCGTAGTCGAGCGCGAACACGAGCTCCGGCTGCGTCGCGAGCTCGTCGGCGAGGGCCGCCACCTGCTCGGGCCGACGGCGCAAATCGCTCGGTCCGAGGCTCGTGGGCTCGAGCCTGAGCGTCGAGATGAACGAATTCGCCCAGAGCTCGACCGGCCGCGCTTCCACCTTTTCGCGCAAGCGCCGCATGCGCCGGCGGCGCTCGGGTTCGTCCATTTCGAGCGCGCGCTCGAGGCTCCCAGCGATGGCGGCCACGTCGTACGGATTGACGACGAGCGCCTCCGCGAGCTCGCTCGCCGCGCCGGCGAATTCACTCAGGATGAGGACGCCGTCGCCGTCCACGCGCGACGCGACGTACTCCTTGGCCACGAGGTTCATGCCGTCGCGGAGCGGAGTGACGAGCATCACGTCCGCGGCGCGATAGCTCGCGACGAGCTCGGTTTGATCCACGGAGTCGTACACGTAGTGGATGGGCGCGCTGTGGAGGGTCGCGTACGCGCCGTTGATGCGCCCGGCGATCTCTTCGATCTCGCGCTTGAGCTCGCGGTAAGCGCTGACGTTCTCGCGCGAGGGGACTGCGACCTGGAGCAGGCGCAGATTGTCGCGGTACTTCGGCGAACGCTCGAGCAGCCGCTCGATGGCGAGGAATTTGCGCGTGAGCCCCTTCGTGTAATCGAGGCGATCGATGCCGAGCACGAGCTTTCCGGCGCCGTGCGAGGCGCGGAGCTTGTCGCTCGCGGCGATCACGTCCGGTTCGAGCGCGCGCGCGGCGAAGCTCGCGGCGTCGATGCCCATGGGGAAAACGTGCAGCCGTACGCTCCTGCCCTCGACTTCGACGCGGTCGAGCTCGGAATCGAAGCCGAGCACGCTGAGGAGCGCGGCCGAGAAATGACGCTGGTCGTTGAAGGTGTGAAAGCCGATGAGATCGGCGCCGAGCAAACCCTGCAGCACCGCCTCACGGTAAGGCAGAATGCGAAACACTTCGGACGAAGGGAAGGGGATGTGCAGGAAGAAGCCGATGCGCGCGCGCGGCAGGCGGTCGCGAAGGAGGCCCGGCAAGAGGAGCAAGTGATAATCCTGCACCCAGATCAGATCGTCCGGCCGCGCCTCCTTCGCGACCGCGTCGGCGAAGCGCTGATTGGCGCTTTCGTACGAGCTCCAATCGCGGATGTCACCGGGCACGCGCTCGAGCAGGTAATGAAATAGCGGCCAAATCACGCCGTTCGCGATGCCGTCGTAAAACCGCGCCATCTCGTCGGCGCTGAAGTGCACGGGGACGACCGAAGGCGGCAGCGCCCGCGCGATACGCTCGCGCTCCTCGCCCGGTTCGGTGTTCACGCCGGGCCAGCCGAACCAGAGGCTCGAGCCGCTCGCGTGCACGCTGCGCAGGCCCGTCGCGAGTCCGCCTGGACTCGGCTTCACCACGATCGGCTCCGAGTTCGGCGCGATCGATACCGGCAGCCGGTTCGACACGAGAAGGACGCGACCGCGGCCTTCTTCGACTCCCTTACCGTCAGGCATTTTCGTTCCCTTCACGCGGCTGTCCGCTCGCCGCTCCAGCCCAAACCACGGCCGAGTACGGTGCGAGCTCCCCGGTGGCGTTTGCCGGCTCCGTTCCGAGCAACCAGCGCGGTTCGTTGAGCTCTCGGTATGCAGCGTGCTCGGCGAGCACGCGCGCCTGGGGGCCCCAATTCACGAGCAAAACGCGCACCTCCTGGCCGAACCAGCGCCGTACGACGAGTACGTCGCCTTGCGCCTCCACATGTAAGCGCCCGCGGCTCGGTTCCGTCAAGACGGCGTCGTCCCGGCGGAGCGCGAGCGCCGCGCGAACGAGCGCGAGCGTCTCCGCGTGCGCGCCGTGCTCCCGCTCGTCGAAGTCGAGCTTGGACGCCAAAAACGTGCTCTCCGCTTGGGGGTCGGGGATGCGCTCGTTCGCCTCCGGGCTCGCGAACGCCGCAAAGTGCGCAAACTCCTTGCGCCGGCCGGCTCGCACCTGCGCGCCGAGCTCGGCGTCGTGGTCCGTGAAGTAAAGGAACGGCGTCGAAGCGCCCCATTCATCCCCCATGAAGAGGAGCGGCGTCGCGGGTAAGAAGAGCAGGAGCAAGAGCGCCGCGCGATACGCCTCGGGCGTCGTGAGCGTCGAGAGCCGTTCGCCGAGCGCGCGATTGCCGACCTGGTCGTGATTTTGCAGGCAATACACCAGCGTTTCCGGCTCGAGCTCGCTCGCGGGCGCGCCGCGCGGCTTGCCGCTCAGCGGGAAGACTTGCCCGCTGTAGAGCCAGCCTTCGCGAATCGCGCGCGCGAGCTCCGCCACTCCGGGCGCGTAGCCCGCGTAGTAGCCCTCGCGCTCGTTCGTCAGCGTGACGTGCACCTGATGATGGAAATCGTCGGCCCAGACGGCGTCGAGGCCGTGCTCGGTGACGAGCTCGGGCGCGTTGCGTTCATCCTCGGCGACCAGGAACGGCTTCGGCTCCAGGTGCTCGAGCGAGCGGACGAGCGCATGCAGCACGTGTTCCGGCGACGAGTCGGTGATCGCGTGCGTCGCGTCGAGCCGGAGCCCGTCGAAGCGAAATTCTTCCAGCCAATAGCGCGCGTTGTCGAGCACGTAGCGCCTGAGCGCCGGCTCCGCGAAGTCCGGTGCGTCACCCCATGCGGTCGCTGATTCGCGCTTGAAATAGCGCCGAGTGTACGCGGCGAGGTAATTGCCTGCAGGGCCGAAGTGGTTGTAAACCACGTCGAGCAGGAGCGAGAGCCCGAGCTCGTGCGCGCGATCGACGAACTCGCGCAAGTCGTCGGGGGTGCCGTAGGCGGCATATGGCGCGAAATGCGCGACGCCGTCGTAGCCCCAGCCGCGCTTGCCCGCGAACGACGAGAGCGGCAAGAGCTCGAGCGTCGTCACGCCGAGGTCCGCGAGGAGCGGCAGCCGTTCGGCCGCGGCGGTGTACGTGCCTTCGCGCGTGAACGTACCGACGTGGAGCTCGTAGATCACGTGCCGGTGCGCCGGGCGCCCGAGCCGCGGCGCACGCCACGCGTGGCGGCTCGCGACCACCATCGCGGGCCCGTGCACGCCGCGCGGCAAGGCGCGGGCATAGGGATCGGGCAGCGCCTGCTCGCCGAGCACGAAGCGATAGAGCGCACCCGGTCGCACCTCCGCCACGCCGGCGCCGAAATAGCCGCCGCCGAGCGGAGCGAGCGGCACGTCGCGGAGCGGCCGCTCGGCGTCGTCGTAAAGCCGCACGGCGCATTGGGGCGCGTCGGTGAGCGCGCCGAAGCGTGTTTGCGTGCCGTCGAAGCGGGCGCCGAGGAGCGGCGCGAGGTCGGTCACGCGCCCTCCGCTTGCAAGAAGAGGGCGAGCGGGAACTCCGCGAACACGTCGCGCAGGCGCACCTTGCCGCTCAGCGTGAGGCTCGCGCCCGTGAACGCGTTCACGTAGCGGCCTCGGTGCCGCACGTCGAGCGTCTGCTCGCCCCATACGTCGCCGACGGCCCACGGTTTTTCGCCGCGCGTGAGGGTGTACGGGAGCCGCGGCACGACACAGACGAGCCGCTCCGTCTCGAAGCCGCGCGTGAAAGCGACGACGTGGTCGCCCGCGGGAAGCGCCGTGTAGTCGCCGCGCAGGAAGAGCTCCGGGTGCGTCCGGCGCGCCGTGAGCGCGACGTGCGTCACGTAGAGCTTCACGGAACCGTCCGCGTAGCGCTCGAGGAGCTCGCGCGCGAGCGTTCGTCGATCCCCGAGCCGCTCGCGGAGCTCGCCGAGGGCGCGCTTCCGCCGCTCGAAGTCCACCGGACGTCGATTGTCGGGGTCGACCAGGCTCTGATGCCAGAGCTCGGCGCCTTGGTACGTGTCGGCAACGCCGGGCGAGCAAAAGCGCAACAGGCACTGAGCGAGCGCATTGCCGGCACCGTACGGCGCGATCTTCTCGCAGAAGTCGCGCACGTGCTCGACGAACGTCTCGTCCGCGAAGGCCCGCTCGACGAAGCTCGCGACCCCGGCTTCGTACTCGCCGTCGGGGTTCAGCCAGGAAGTGCGCTGTTTGGCCTCGCGCGAGGCTTTCAGCGCGTACGCCTGCAGGCGCTCGACGAAAGCTTTGCGCTCGCTCCGGCCGTCCCAACCGAAGGGCCAGCTGCCGACGACGGCCTGGAACAAGGCATAGAGCTGCGTGGGCTCCGGGGTCGTCGGGTCGTTCGCGTCCGCCGGGGCAAGCTCGCGAAAGCGCCGCGCCGTGCTGGCCCAGAGCCGCGGCATTTCGGAGAGCACGGCGATGCGCGCGGCTGCGTCTTCACCGCGCTTGGTGTCGTGCGTCGAGGTGGTTACGAGCGAAAATGGCCAGCTCCGCGCGCGCTCCTCGTTCTGTGCATGAAACGCGAGCGGCTCGACGCCGAAACGCCCGGGGTGGCCGCCGACCTCGTTCAGGCAAATCAGGCGCGTGTAGCGATAAAATGCGGTGTCCTCCACGGCTTTGGCCATGATCGGCCCCGTGAGCTGCTGGAACGGCAGCGCGAAAGCGCTTCTGTCCGTTTCGACCCCGCTCGGCGAGCCTTCCCCGAGGAGCTCGCGTTCGACGAACTCGAAGATGCTCCCGCTGAGCGCCGGGCTCCGGCGCCGCGCGAGCCGGACCGCCGTGCGGATCAGCCGCTCGTCGCCGTCTTGTCGTTCGTTCGTCTCGCGGAGGTAGGTGCGATAGACGGGGAACGCTGCCGCCACCTCGACGAGCGCGCGCGTGAGGCTCAAAAGCGTGAAGTCGCGATAGCTCCGGTGGTTCATCGCGATGCGCTGGAGCCGCGCCGCGAGCATGTTGATTTCGCTCACGAGCGAGTGCGCGAGCACGTAGTGCTTGCTGTGATAGACGTGGTCCTGAAAGCTCGCCTGATCGCCCGTGAACCCGCGATAAACGGCCGTGAGGGCGCGCTCCGCTTGCGGGTCGACGAAGAGCCCCTCGACGAACGCCGTGAAATCGTAGCCGGTCGTGCCGTCGACGGGCCATGCGGGGCTCAGCGCCTCGTCCTTGCCGAGGATCTTCTCGACGAGCAGCGGAAGCGGCCGCGCCTGGTCATCGGGGCTTTGCCGGCCTTCGCGCTCGTGCTCGGCAAATTGCCGCTGCAGGGCGTCGAAGTACGCGTACGGGTCGTAGAGGCCGTCGGTGTGGTCGAGGCGCAGCGCGTTGACGCGCCCCTCTTCGATCAAGCGGAACACGAGCGCGTGCGCGCGATTGAACACCGTCGGCGATTCCATGCGCACGGCCGCGAGGTCGTTCACGTCGAAGAAGCGCCGGTAATTGATCTCCTCGACGGCGACGCGCCAAGAGGCGAGCCGGTAGCTCTGGCGCGACACGAGCCGCTCGAGCGCGTCGAACGTGGCGGGCACGCCCTTCACGCCGTTGAGCTCGGCCAACGCCTGCTCGAGGCCGCTCTGCGCCGCGTTGGAATCCGAAAGTACGTCCGCCAGACGGCGCCTGATGACTTGCGTCTCGCGTTGTCGTTCGTGCCTATGTTCGGCCGAGACCGCTTCGCGCGGCGGCAGGTGGCTGAGCGCGAACACGATGCTCTCGAGCTCACGCCGCGCGCCGTCGTCCTCGGGCAGGCGCGACTTCGCGATCGTGGCCGTCAAAAGGTCGCCGAGCGTATCGGCCGCGAGCGGCAGCCTGCGCTCGAAGTAGGCGAGCCTCAACGTCGAGCCTTCCCAGACCACCTTGAGATCGCCGCGCTCGAGCACGTCGCCGTATTGCCCGTCGAGGATGGGTAAGAGCACGCGGTCGCGCAGGTCGGCGCGCGACGGGCACCAATCGATGTCGAAGAATGTGGCGCAAGTCGAGCTCGGTCCGTGCTCGAGCACGTCGTCCCACAGGCCGTTCTGCCCGCTCGAGATACCCATGTGGTTCGGCACGAAGTCGAGCATCAGGCCGAGCCCGCGGCGGCGGAGCTCGTCGCTGAAAGCCGAAAAGCCCGGCTCACCCCCGAGCTCGGGATTCAGCGTGCCGTAGTCGACCACGTCGTAACCGTGCGTGCTGCCCGCCGCCGCGCGCAAGAGCGGGGAGGTGTACACGTCGGTGATGCCGAGCTCGTGAAGGTACGGGGTGATCGCGAGCGCGTCCGCGAAGCCGAAGTGCTCGTGGAGTTGCAGCCGGTAGCTGGTGTTCAAGCGGTGGAGGGCGCCGCCCGAGCGGAGCACGCGCGAGCTCGAGCGAAAGAGCTTCAACGAACGCGGCGCGAGCGTCGTCGCGGCCGGGGGCTTCGCGCGCTCTTCCGCGTGGTCGTTCGCCGTGTCGATCAAGAGCTCCCACGGCTCTCCGACCGATTCGCAGGCGGGCAACGCGAAATCGACCGGGCTGTCGGCGCCGTTCAGAATCAGCAGCAGGTTGTCGTCGACGAGCGAACGCCCCGTCTCGTCGACGTCGTCGATGCCGCGCCCGGCGAGGAACATGGCGACCGAGCGCGCCTCGGGATCGTTCCAGCGCTCGGGCGGCAAGCTTCGGCCGTCGGCCCCGTACCACGCGAGATCCCGCAGCTTGGCCCCGAGCACGTCCGAGCCCGTGAAGAACTTCGAGCGATGGAGCGCGGGGTGCTCGGCGCGAATACGCAGCAGGCGCTTCGTGAAGTCGAGCAACGCGCGCTTGTTCGCGTCGAGGTTCCAGTCCACGTAGCTTTGCGCGTTGTCCTGGCAATACGCGTTGTTGTTGCCGTTCTGCGTACGCGAGAGCTCGTCGCCCGCGAGCAGCATCGGAGTCCCCTGCGACAAGAAGACCGTCGCCAAGAAGTTGCGTTGCTGGCGCGCGCGCCGCTCTTCGATCGCCGGGTCGTCGGTAGCGCCTTCCGCGCCCTGGTTCGTGCTCTTCTCGTCGTTGTTGCCGTCGCGATTTTCTTCGCCGTTCGCCTCGTTGTGCTTGTGCTCGTAGGAGACGAGGTCCCGCAGCGTGAATCCGTCGTGGGCCGTGACGAGGTTCACGCTGGCGCAAGGCCCGCGCCCGGAGCCCTCGTAAAGGTCGCTGCTGCCCGTGAGGCGATAGGCCATATCGCCGAGGCGACCGCCATCGCCTCGCCAAAACGAACGCACCGAATCGCGATATCGTCCGTTCCACTCGGCCCAGAGCACCGGAAAATTGCCGACTTGGTAGCCGTTTTGCCCGACGTCCCACGGTTCGGCGATGAGCTTGAGCCGGCTCAGCGTCGGCGATTGGTGAATCAGCGTGAAGAAGCTCGCGAGCTGGTCGACCTCGTGCAGCTCGCGCGCGAGCGACGCGGCGAGATCGAAGCGAAAGCCGTCCACGTGCATCTCGGACGCCCAGTAGCGGAGCGAGTCCATGATGAGCGCGAGCGCTTGAGCGTTGCGGACGTTGAGCGTGTTGCCGCAGCCCGTGGTGTCGAAGTAGTAGCGCTGATTGTCCGCGACGAGGCGGTAATAGCTCGCGTTGTCGATGCCGCGCAGGCTCAGCGTCGGGCCGAGGTGGTTGCCCTCGGCGGTATGGTTGTAGACCACGTCGAGGATCACCTCGATCCCCGCGCGATGCATCGTCTTTACGAGCTGCTTGAACTGCTGGATCTCGGCGCCGGCTTCGGTTCCGGCGCGATAGCGCACGTCCGGCGCGAAGAAACCGATGCTGTTATAGCCCCAGTAATTTCGGAGGCCGCGGTCGAGCAGGAGCTTGTCGTCGACGAAGGCGTGAACGGGCATCAGCTCGAGCGCCGTCACGCCGAGCTCTTTGAGGTAACGAACCACGACCGGGTGCGTCATCCCGAGGTACGTGCCGCGCAGAGGCTCCGGGACCTCGGGATGGAGCTTCGTGAAGCCGCGCACGTGCGCTTCGTAAATCACCGTACGGCGCAGCGGTGTCCCGGGCGGCTCGTCGCTTTCCCAGTCGAAGTCCGTGCTCACGACGACGCCGCGCGGAGCGCCCAGCGCCTGCTTCGAGCTCGGGTGCAAATCGGCGTCCGGGTCGCTCCCGAGCTCGTACGCGAAACAGCCGCGTGACCAATCCTCGACGCGATCGACCGCCTTCGCGTACGGATCGAGCAAGAGCACGTTCGGATTGAAGCGATGTCCGCGCGCCGGATCGTACGGCCCGTAAACGCGATACGCGTAACGCTGCCCGAGCGGGATCCCCGGCACGTACGCGTGCCACACGAACGCCGTGCGCTGCTTCAGCGGGATACGCGTTTCGGTCTCGTCGGCCGCGAGCAGGCAGAGCTCGACCGCCTCGGCATGCGCCGAGAACAACGCGAAATTGGTCCCGTCCTCGTCCCACGTTGCCCCGAGCGGATGGGGCGAGCCCGGCAGCACTTGCATGGACCGGCCAGCCATTGCGAGAAGCGTGCCGCAGGCGGGGAACCTCTGGAAATCGCCGGAAAAACTAGCGGGCGCCGCGCGCGAACTGTCGTCGTCGTGCCCGCCCGGGGCAAAGTGTCACGACCAGGGTGCGGGCGGGTCAATGCAGCGAGGCGCCGCGGCCGCGAGCGATCACTCGGTATTGTGGTCGTCCTTGCCGTTGCGCGTGTTCTTGCCCCCGTGTCCGCCCGCCTGCGTGCCGCTGCTCGCGCTCCGGCCGCCCATGCCGCCGGTGTTCGACGGCTCGGCCGCGACCCTGTGCGCCCCGGCGGCGTACCTCTGTGGTTCAGTGGCCGACTTCTGGAGTTGAGCCGCCGGGCTCTGCGTTTCGGCTGCGGGCGCTTCCGCTGCGGCGTCCGGGTGCGCGACCTCGCTTGCCGCCACGGTGCCGCGTGGTGTTTCGTGCATGTCGCTCGTATCGTTCCGAGAGCACATCCAGAGGAGCGGCGCGCTCAAAATCAGCGTCCCGATACCGATGCGGATGCGGTCCATCTTTGCCTCGTCGCATACTAATGCAGCCGGCGTGCCGCGTCTCGGCCACCACTTTCGCCGAGCCCACGCGCTGTCTGCGTCTGCGCGTCCTCCAGCCTGACACGGCGAGGCGGGCTGGTACTCACGTTCGGCGTTCGCCGTCGGCGACGGGGACCCGCATGAGCTCCGGGATCGCGCGCTCGGCGAGTGAAAAGTAGCTCGCGTCGACCTCCACGCCGATGCTCCGGTAGCCGACGGCCGCCGCCGCAGCGATCGTCGAGCCTCCGCCCATGAACGGATCGAGCACGGTTCCGCGCCCGAGCGGCAGCGCCGAGTAAACCACCCGCCGCATGAATGCTTGTGGTTTGAGGGAGGGGTGGGGCGCGAGGGCGCGCTCCGCGGCGCGCGTGGGAGCGGAACGAATGACGTCGGCAAACGGGAGATCGTCCGCGGTGCGGCGTAGGCCGCCCGTGTGGTAGCGCCGGAGGTTGTCCTGCACCCGCCCCTCGCACGTCTTGCGAAACACGCCCCACGGCTCCCACGCCGAGCGCGGCATCACGCTCACCCCGGGAAATTCGCGCTCGGCGTTCTTCGGGCGATCGCCGCCGCGCAGCGTCTGGACGAGGCGCACGATCTCACCGCGCTTTTCGAAGCCCGCCGCGACGAGCGGCGCGTACACGAGGTGCGAGAGCAACGGCTGCGTCGCGATGATGAGGTGGCCGCCCGGCACGAGCACGCGTTCCGCGGCCGCGGAGAAGCGCTCGAAGAACGCGACGAGCCGCGCGCGATCCGCCGCCGTGAGCACGGTGAAGCGCGGCAACGGACTCCGCACGTGCCCGCCGAGCGCCGGCGGAATGCGCCACACGCCCCCGCGGCCGCGACGGAGTTTCGCCTGCTCGTTCGGCTCGTACTCGCGCAAGCCGTACGGCGGGTCCGTGACGATCGCTTGGATCGAACGAGCTTTTCGCGCGGCCATGAACGCGATGCCGTCCCCGCAGGAGAGCTCGTAGCGCGCCACGGAGCGTATCCACCCACGAGGCGCGCCGAAGCGTCAAGCGCGCGCAGCCGATGGCCGCTGCCCGCCGTGAAGCTGCCGCCCGAGCAGCGTGCGGCGCGCGCGGGAGCGCAGGTTTTTCAGCCATATTCACGCAGCTCTGGTCGCGGGTCTTCGCGAGGGACGGATTGACTCCGAGCCGCCGTACTAGACTGAGTCCTCTGGCCCCGGCGACCTCCCTCCAAGACGGCGACGCCGACGTTGACGTGCTCGTCCGGCGCGCCGGGAGCAGCACCGTGGCTAGCTTGTTTCTGACGCAGGCGCGCCGCGCACCCGACGCGATCGCGATCGCCGACGGCGGGCGCCTCCTCACCTACGGCGCGCTCGCAGAGCGGGCGTTGCGGCTCGCCGGTGCGCTCGAAAGTCGAGGCATCGTCGCAGGGGATCGCGTGGCCGTCCTCTCCGAAAACCGCGCCGAGTACCTCGAGGTCTTGCTCGCCGCGGCGATGACCGGGGTCATCGTCGCCTGCCAGAGCTGGCGCGTCGCTTTGCCGGAGCTCTCGCACTGCGTGAACCTCGCCGAGCCGGCGCTCGCCTTCGCTTCGCCTCGCTACGAAGCGACGCTCGCCAAAGCGGGCTTCTCCGGCCCGCTGCTCGTCTTCGGCGAGGTCTACGAGACGGTGCTCGCCACCGCGACGAAGGCGAAGGACGCGCGCAAGCTCGAGCCCGAAGTTCCGCTCCTCATTCTGTATACGAGCGGGACGACGGGCCTGCCGAAAGGCGCCGTCATCAGCCACCGCGCGCAGATCGTGCGAAACCTGGTCGTGCGCGCGGAGTTCGGGGTTACGGGCGACGAGGCCTTCGTCGCTTGGTCGCCGCTTTACCATATGGGCGCGGTCGACAATTCGCTCGGCGCGCTCATGTCGGGCGGCAAAGTGATCACCGTCGACGGGTTCGATCGCGCTCGCCTCGCCGAGCTCGTCGCGACCGAATCGCTCGGCTGGCTCCTCCTGATGCCGGGCATGGTGGGCGGTTTCGCTGCCGAGCTCGAGAAGCGGCGCGTGACGGCGCGAGGCGTCAAAATCTGCGGTGTCATGGCGGATCTCGTGCCCCCCGCCGAGATCGCCAAAATCACCGCGCTCCTCGGCGCTCCCTACGCCAACACTTTCGGCGCGACCGAGACGGGCTGTCCGCCTTGCTCGGCCAACCTGCTCGCCGTCGGTGTCGCGCCGGCGCGGCTCTCCAAAGAACAGAGTCGCTTCTGCGAGATCAAGCTGGTGAACGCCGACGACGAAGAGGTGCCGGACGGCGCGCCCGGTGAGCTCTGCATGCGCGGGCCGACGCTCTTCAGCGGCTACTTCCGCGCGCCCGAAGCCACGCGCAACGACTTTCGCGGCGGCTGGTTCCACATGGGCGACGTGTTCGTCCGCAATCCCGATCGCACCCTCGACTTCGTCGATCGCGTCAAATACCTCATCAAGTCGGGCGGCGAGAACATCTACCCCGCGGAGATCGAGCGCGTCTTGCTGCAGGATCCGCGGGTCGCGGACGCCGCGGTCGTGCGCAAGGCGGACGCGCGCTGGGGCGAGGTGCCCGTCGCCTTCGTTGCTGCGCGCGATCCGGCGCTGACGGCCGATGAGCTCGTGGCTCGCTGTCGCGCCGGGCTCGCGAGCTACAAGCAGCCGAAGGAGCTCCACTTCATCGCGTTCGACGAATTTCCGCGGAGCGCGTCCGGCAAGATCCAACGCCACGAGCTCGAGAAACGGACGAAAGCATGAGCGGCCTGCCCGAAAAACAGACGACGAGCATCGCGACCTCCACCACGGACGACGTGTTCATCCGCGACACGAGCCTCTGCAAGGAGCTCATCGGGAAGGTCACGTTCACCGAGCTCATCTACTTTCAGCTGCTCGGAAGCCGTCCGACGCGCCCGCAGGTCGCCGTGCTCGACGCCTGCCTCGTCACGCTGATGGAGCACGGGCTCACGCCGAGCGCGCTCGCGACGAGGCTCGTGTATTCGAGCGCCGAGGAGGCGATGCAAGCGGCCGTCGCGGCGGGTTTGCTCGCGGTCGGCAGCCGCTTCGTCGGGACCACCGAGGGCTGCGGCGAGCTCATCGAGCGCATCGTGCGTGCGCGCGACGACGGCGCGGCGGAAGCGAGACGAATCGCGCTCGCGCACAAGAGCGAGCGCAAGCCGATTCCGGGCTTCGGGCACCCGTTTCACAAGCCGGACGACCCGCGCTCGCCGGTGCTGCTCGGGCTCGCGCGCGAGCAAGGCATCGCGGGAGCGCACGTCGCCGCCGTGCTCGAGCTTTCGGCCGCGATCGACGCGACGTTCGGCAAGCACATCACGCTGAACGCGACGGGCGCCATCGCTGCCGTGCTCGGCGACGCCGGCGTGCCCCGCTCGATCCTCCGCGGCATTTCGCTGATCGCACGGGCCGCGGGTCTCGTCGGTCACGTGCACGAGGAGCAAACGAAACCGGCGATGCGCGCGATCTGGGAAGCGGCGGAGGCCGCGGTGCCTTACGACGGCGAGCTCCCCGGACGCTCTTGACGGCTTGGGTCCGCGCCCAAGGCTTCGTGCTACGCTGAGCGCCCTTTAGGGAAGAAGAGGACTGCGGAGGAACCATGAAACTCTACATGCATCCCGTCTCCATGACGAGCCGCCCCGTGCGCCTGTTCATTGCGGAAAACAAGATCCCCTGTGAAGAGCAGCTCGTCGATCTGATGACCGGCGAGCACATGAAGGATGCCTACGCGTCCATCAATCCGAACAAGCTCGTGCCCTTGCTCGAGGACGGCGACCTGAGGCTCACGGAGAGCTCGGCCATCCTCAAATACCTCGCCGACAAGATCAACTCGCCCACCTACCCGAAGGATCTCAAGCAGCGGGCGAAGGTGAACGAGCTCATGGATTGGTTCAACACGAACTTCTACCGGGACTACGCGTACGGCATGGCCTACCCGCAGGTCTTTCCGAATCACAAGCGTCCCTCGGACGAGGTGCAGACGGCGACCGTGGCGTGGGGCGCGGAGCGCGCGCGCAACTGGCTCAGCGTGCTCGACAAGCACTGGCTCGGCTCGAACGACTACGTGTGCGGCAGCCAAATCACGATCGCCGACTACTTCGGCGTCTGCCTCGTGACGCTCGGTGAAGTCGTGCGCGTCGATTTCTCGGCGTACCCCAACGTCCAGCGTTGGATCGGCAACATGAAGAAGCTCGAGAGCTGGAATCGCACGAACGAGGCGCTCTACTCCTTCGCGAACGCGGTGAAGGACGCGCCGTTCGTCACCTGCTGACGTACGCAGGCCGGCGCTGAGCGCGCGCTGAAGCTGCCGGCGGCCCGAAAACGGCAGGGAACCTCGAAGGGTTCCCTGCCTGGCGACTCGGGACTGCCGGCACTATGTTCGTGCTCTCCCGGTCGGACCATGATCAAAGGCCTGCACCACAACGCCTATCGCTGCCGCGATTCGGAAGAGACGCGCGCCTTTTACGAGGGCTTCTTGGGGTTGCCGCTCTCGGCGACGCTCCGCATCGCGGAAACGAAGACCGGGCGACACACCGAGACCCTGCACACCTTCTACGCGCTCGATGACGGCTCGTTCCTCGCGTTCTTCGAAGCGCCGGACATGCCCTTCGAGTT
The DNA here is from genome assembly GCA_025936045.1 of Polyangiaceae bacterium. GTDB lineage: Bacteria > Myxococcota_A > Polyangia > Polyangiales > Polyangiaceae > PMG-095. The sequence continues at coordinate 30,973 of JAICUB010000049.1, forward strand.
CAAGGTGCAGCACGACTACGACCTCCACATTGCGCTCGAGGTCGACGAAGAGAAGCTCTTGCCCATGCTCGAGAAGGGCAAGCGTGCCGGTATCCCCACGCGCGGCGTCTCGAACCACGACTTCATTCACTCGGTCTATTTTCAGGATCCGAACGGGTACGTCATCGAGCTCACGGCGAAGCAGGCGCACCACGCCGACGCCGTGAACCCCGAGCAGAACGGCGCGCGCGAGCGGCTCGAGCGCTGGCAACGGGACAAGCTCACGCGCGCGGCCGGCGCCTGAGCCCTGGCGCCTCTATTGGCCGGCGGGGGCGTCGGCCGGCAAAGAGTCGATGAAGGCGGCGACCGCGGCCATGCCGTCCGCGTCCGGCACTTCCGTCGCGACGGGCGGCATTTGGTCGTAACCGGTCGCCGACGGGTTCGACGCGTTCGTGAGGCCCGGCCGGAGCGACATGCGTTGGTAGATTTCGCTGTTCGCGTGGTCGTTCGGCTTGATGCGGTAGACGCCGGTAAAGTCGGCGTTCTGCGTGAGGTGCTTCACGAGGGTCTTGTAGCTGTCGGTCGTCTCGAGCGTGGTTTCGTCCGTGAGCAAGCGCATGCGCGGCGGGTCGGTGGTCGTCGCGTCGAAGTACGCGCTGTGACAGATGCCGCAGTTCGCGTGCAAATAGCCGAGCCCCGCGGCTTGCGTGCTCGTGCCGGGCGGGACGAAGCCGTTCGGCGCCGGTACCGTGAGCAAGTCTTGCTGGCTCAGCACGCCGATGTCGATGGCGCCCGGGCTGCCCGTGAGCTCGAACGCGCCGAAGCCGAGGATGTGCTCCGGGAGATGGCCGTGACAGAGCGTGCAATCGGATTGGTCGGGGATGTCGTGCGGCGTGCCGTTGGCGTTGCCGACTCCGTGCGGCACGTAGATCGTATTGCCCGCGGTCGGTGAGCCGACGCTCGGGTCCCATTGATAGGCCGCGAAGAGCCAGTCGTTCGCGCCCGTGCCGAAGCGATGGATGAAGCGCGTCTCGACCAGCGTGTCGCCGATGCGAAACTCCTTCCAGAAGCGCGTGCCCACCGGAAAACCCCAGTGATTCATGTCGCTCGTGTCGATTTGCGTGCAGGGTGGCAGGTAAATCCAGCGCTTCTTGTTCGCGCCGTCCGACCAAAGCGTGTACGTCGGGGTGTACTGCTCGACGTAGGAGGCGGTGTCCGTGGGGAGCGCATCCGGTGACGAGTAAAGCCCGGTGAGGTCGAGCGTCGCCGGGGCGCTCGTGAGCAACGGTAGGTTCACGCTGTCGACGCAGGGTTGATTGCCTTGGCCGGCCGCCGCACCGCCGCGCCCCGCGTCGCCCGCGGACGCACTGCCGCTCGACCCGCCGTTGCCGCCGTTCGTCGCCGAGCCGCCGTTCGTCGCCGAGCCGCCGTTCGTCGCCGAGCCGCCGTTCGTCGCCGAGCCGCCGTTCGTCGCCGAGCCACCGTTCGGTGCACCGCCGGCGTCCGAGCCGGCTTCGCCGCTTGCGCCCGCCTCGAGCGAGCCGCCGCCCGTTCCGTCTTGGTTTCCGCCCGAGCCGACGTGACTGCCGCCGCTGCCGGTTCGCGTCCCGCCCGTGCCGCCGCGATTGCTCTTGCCCGCAGCGCTCGTTCCGCCGTCAGCCGCGCTCCCGCCCGTGCTCAGCGCGCCACCGGTGTTCGGCGCGCCACCGGCGTCGTTCGCTCCGCCGGACGCATCCGTTCCACCCGCGCCGCCGTGTCCCGCCGAGGCGTTCGTTCCGCCCGCTCCGCTGTTCGTTCCGGACGAATGATTGGCGGGGGCGTCGTCGTTGTCCGAGGCGCAGCCGTGAACGCCCGACAAAATTGCGAGGCCGAGCGCCCCAAAGCCGAAGAAACGAAGCGTCATGTTGCTATTTCCAGCACGGGTCGGGCGCGCGTCAAGCGGCGAAACTTCACAGCACGGCGAGTTCCTCGGTCCGTGGCGCTTCGCCGCGTGGCGAATGGGAACGCACGGCAGCGCGGCGCTCTATCGTGCGCCTCGGCTGCGAGGGGAAGCGTGACGGTTGTCGTAACGAACCTCGAGTACGGGTTTCTCCGTGCGGCGGCGCCGTGAGGCTGCGAAATCCCGAAGGCGGCTCGGAGCGCCGCTCAGGTACCGCTCGGATTGTCGGGCATGAAGCGGCTGCGATAGACGCCCCAGCGCGCGTGCCAATCGGCGTGACGGTGCGCCGCGTCCTTGGCCCACGGCGTGAGCGTGAGCGGAAGCGCCGTCTCGAACTGGAACCAGAGCGCGCGGTCGGAGTAGCGGTGCGGCTTTTCGGCTTGTTCGTGCGGCTGCGCGAGGTGGTGTTCGATCGACGCGGCGACGACGCCGTGCGGGGTGAGGCACGGGCTCACGAAGACGCACCCGGGCTCGAACATGCCGTCGTTCGTCGTAAGCTCGCGCACGATGCCGTTGATCTCGGTCGTCACGTTGCGGTGAAAGTACGGCAGGCGGAAGGTGTGCTCGGTCGGATCCCAGCGCGGGGGAAAGACGACGAGATCGAGCGAATGCGAGCCCGCTTCGTCCATCGGCGCGCTCAGCACGGTGTAAATCGAAGGGTCGGGGTGGTCGATGCGCGTGTAACCCGCGGGCGTGAAGAGCGAGAGATCGTAGACGTAAGGGCAATGGTTGCCGTGCCAGGCGACCACGTCGTAGGGCGAGCGGTCCTGAGTCGCTTGTTGGAGCGCGCCGCCGATTTTCGCGGTGATGCGGTAGCCGAGCGCGAGCCTGTCCTCGTGCCACGCCGCGGGGGTGCGGAAGTGGCGTGCGTCGGCGAGTCCGTTCGAGCCGAGCGGCCCGCGCTCCGGCAAGACGAAGTGGCGCCCGAACACCTCCGCGACGTAGCCCCGCGCCTGGGTGCCCGCGAGGCTCACGGTGAAACGCAGGCCGCGCGGGACGAGCGCGAGCTCTCCGGGCTCGACGGCGAGCGGGCCGAGCTCGGTGAGGAGAGTGAGCGCGCCGAGCTCGGGGACAATCAAGAGATCACCGTCCGCGTCGTAGAACGCGCGATCCTCCATGTTGCGATTCGCGGCGTAGAGGTGCACGGCGTAACCGCGGCGCAGGCGCGCGGAGCCGGCGCCGCCGAGCGTGTAAAGGCCGTCGACGAAATCGGTCGGCGCGGTGGGCAGCGGGAGCGGCGCGAAACCGGCGAGGTTCGCGAGCGGCGTCTCGTGCTCGAAGTCGCTCCCGAGCGTCGGGTGCGCGAGCGGCCGGTATTCGCTCTGTTGTGCCGACGGGCGCACGCGGTAAAGCCACACCCGCGTGTTGTCGGCGCGCGGCGCGGTGAACGCGGTGCCGCTCACGAGCTCGCCGTGGAGGCCGTACGGCAGGTGGCGCGGCGTGTTTTGAGCTTGGGGGAGCGCGCCCGGCAACGCTTCGCTCGTGTGGATGTTGCCGAAACCGAACGGCGTCGGGGGTGCGGCGCGGCCGGAGAGGAGCTCGCGCGCGGCGAGCCGCTGCCGCGCGTGGAAGGTGTGCGTGCTGCTCGGCGCCATTTCGAGCGTCACGGGTAGGCCCGCGCCGGAGAGCGCAGCTGCCGTGCGTTCGACGCCGCCCGCTTCGAGAAACGGATCCGCGAGCGCGCCGCCGAGCACGACGCGGGTTCCGGCGAGCGCTTCCGGAATGCTCGGTTGTTCGGCGGGCGGCCCGATGAAGCTGCCCGAGAGCGCCACGAGCGCCGAGAGCGGCGCGGCACGTCGCACGAACACTTCGAGCGCGAGGCAGCCGCCTTGGGAGAAACCGAAGAGCGCGACGCGTTCGGGCGGCACCGACGCGAGCACGCGGTCGAGCACTGCGTTCGCTTCGTTCACGGCCGTTTCGAGCGCGGCGCCGATTTCGGCGCGCGGCTTGGTATACGGCGTGGTGTACCAGACGAGATCCGGCGCCTGCGGAGCGACCACGGCGACGTCGGGGTCGCTGCCGACGATTTCGAGCACGCGACCGAGCACGGAGTCGGCCGACGCGTTGCGCCCGTGCAAGGCGACCACGACCCGCGTCGCTTCGTCGAACGCGGGGCCGCGCACGGACACGAGCTCGCGCAACCCGAAGTCCTCGAGCCGCACGGAAGCCGACGGGCGGCGCCCGTGGAAGGCAGCGCGCAGGAGCGCCCGGTCCCGCTCGTCGGTCGCCCTTAAAAATGTTTCGAACGCCGCGAGCTTCACGCCGAGCGCCTTGAGCGACGTGCCCGCGCCCGAGCGCGCCAAGAGATCGAACAGCACGGCCTCGAAATCCGCGAGGTGAAGGCGTGTTTCGAGCGCCGCGAGCGCCGCCGGGGCGTCCCGGCGCAGACGATGCACGCTGTGCGGCAAGAGCACGCCGTGAAGCGCGCCGTGCTCGAGGTCGAAGGCGCCGCCGAGCTCGTGCGCGAGCGCGTGGTGCGCGCCGAGCTTGCCGCCTTCGAGCGCTTCGGCCGCGAGCGCCGCGCCACGCTGCGCCCGGACGCGCGCGCGGCCGTCGTCCGGTGCTTCGAGCAGCGCCTCGACGGCGCCGAAAACGAGGGCGGCGGCCCGGAGCGCGCGCTCGCGTTGAGCCTCCGCGGTGTCCTCGGCAGCGAGCCGTGCGATGGGGTGCGCGAGCGCGTTCAAGAGGCTCGTCACGCTGAGCGCCTTCGGCGTGTCGGCGGTGAGCGCGGCGTCGTAAATGACGTGAAGCGGGCGCACGCGCGGGTCACGCCCCGTCGTCTTTTTGCCGTCCTTCGTGGTGCCGTAGAGGCTCGTCTGCTCGGAGCCGGAATACGTGGTCGGCACGGCGATGAAGGGGAGTGGATGCGCGAGCACGAGCGCCTTGCCGAGGCCGATGGCGGAGCCGCCGCCGAGCGCGACGATGGTGTCGGCGCCGCTCGCCGTGAGGACGCGGGTCGCCTCGGCGAGCACGTCTTCCGGGACGTGGCGGCGCGCGCCGGCGAAGAGCTCCACCTCGAGCGGCGCGAGCAAGCGCGTGACGCGATCGGCGTACCGTGCGCTCGGCCCCGTGACGAGGAGCACCTTGCGGCCGCCCCCTTTGCGCACGAGCTCGGGCAGAGCGTCGAGCGTGCCCTCGCTGGCGTCGTTCATGCGGCCGAGCGTAGCATCAGCCCCGAGCGCGGCGTTACGCCGGCTGTGCGCGGAGGCCGAGGATTCGGCGCGCTTCGGCGGGCGTGGCGACGCTGCGGCCGTATTCGCGGACGAGCGTCGCGACGCGCGCGACGAGCTCGGCATTGCTCGCGGCGAGGCGCGTGTCGTCGAAGCGCACGTTGTCTTCGAGCCCCGTCCGCGCGTGGCCGCCGAGCTCGAGCGACCAGCGATTGACGGTGAGCTGATGACGGCCGATGCCCGCCGCCGTCCAGGTCGCGCCCGGCAACACCGCCGCGAGCTCGCGTACGAGAAATTCGAGCAGCTCGCGCCGTGCGGGCAGCGCGTTCTTCAAGCCGAGCACGAATTGCACGTGCACGGGTGCGCTGACGAGCCCCGCCTTCACGAGCTCGGCGGCGTTGTAGAGCATGGCCGCGTCGAACACTTCCACTTCCGGCTTGATCGCGAAGCCCGACATCGAACGCGCGAGCGCTTCGACGAAGTCCGGCGGGTTTTCGTAAACCTGCGTCGGAAAGTTCACGGAGCCGGTCGCGAGCGACGCCATGTCCGGCCGCAGGTGCAGCATCGCGCCGCGCCGCTCGAGCTCACGGCCGCGGCCGCCCGTCGAAAACTGCACGATCATGCCCGGGCAGTGACGAAGGACGCCCTCCTGCACGCGCGCGAAGCGTTCGGGATCGGAGGAGGGCGCGCCGCCGTCGTCGCGCACGTGGATATGGACGAGCGCGGCGCCCGCCTCGAACGCGGCCTGCGTCGCTTCGACCTGTTCGGCCGGCGTGATCGGGACGGCCGGGTTGTGCGCCTTTTGCGGCAGCGAGCCGGTGATGGCGACGCTGATGACCGCGGGCGTGCTCACCCGTTCATTCTGGCACGGATTACCGAGCGGGATGGGTTCGCCTACACGCCCGGTGCTTCGAATGCTGCCAGCGCCTGCACGGATTGCCGCCCGCCCGAGCCGGCCCTACGTCTCCCGGTGGAGGACTCGATGGCTGCGTGTTTTACGGAATGGACGGTTCTGCCCCACGACCCGATCGAGAAGCTGACGGAAAATTTCTGGTGCGTGCAGGGCGTGATGCCCGACGGCAAGACGACGCGCAAAATGAGCGTTATCCGCCTGCGCGACGGATCGCTGCTCTTTCACAACGCCGTCGCGTTGAAGGAGGAGGCGATGCAGGAACTCGAGGCGTTCGGCAAGCCGTCCTACATCGTCGTCCCCGGCGCCTTTCACCGTCAGGACGCGCGCATCTGGAAGGACCGTTACCCGGGGGCGAAGGTGGTCGCGCCCGCCGGCGCGAAGAAGAAGGTGGACGGGATCGCGAAGGTGGAGCTCGACTACCGGGACGCGCCGAGCGACGAGACGGTCAAGCTCGCGTACTTCGACGGCTGCAAGGAGAAGGAGGGCTACGTGGAGGTCCACTCCGAGAGCGGCACGACGCTCGTCATCAACGACGTCGTGTGCAACTTGCCGAAGTCGGGCGGCTTGCTCGGGTTTTTCATGGGCCCGACGGGCCAGGCCAGCGTGCCGCGCATCTCCCGCTGGATGATCGTGAAGGAGCGGACCGCGGTCGGCGAGCACCTCGAGCGTCTCGCGAAGATCCCGGATTTGCGCCGCGTCGTGCTCTCGCACGGCGACAACCTCGTGAACGACCCCAACGAAGCGCTGCGGGTCGCGCGCGCCACCGCGTGAGCCGGGCGCCTGCGGGCGCGCGGGTACGCGTTCATCGTATGCGTCCGGCGCGTAACACGGCTACGCTCCGCGTGTGAGACCGCGCGGTCCCCGCGTGACGGCGCGCTTCGCGCTCGGCTGCTTGCTCCTCAGCGGAACGCTCGGCGCCGAAGAGCCGGAAAAGCGAGCGCCCGCCGATGACGGCGCGTTGTCGGCGCTCGGCGCGAGCCGCCGCCTGCTCGACACGATGCCGGTCATCGCCGGCATCGAGGGCGGCTGGTCGCTCGTGCTCCAGCTCGACACGCTGCTTTCGAGCCGGCGCTGGCGCTCGCCCGAGCCGCAGGGGGTCCTTGCACAAGAAGCCACCCGCGTTCTCTACGGCTCGAGCTGGACGCTGATGCTCGGCGTCGAAAGCGCCCTCGCGATGCTGGCGGGCGGCGGTGATTTCTCCTGGCTCGCGGAAGCGCATTATCAGAGCGACTGGACGTTCGGGGTGAGCGCGCCCGCATGCCCCGCGCCCGGCGCGAACGCGGGCTGCGGCGTCGGCATCGGCGGCTTCGGCGGCTTGCAAGCGCGACCGGTCGGGAGCCGCTTCTGGTACGAGGTGACGGGCGGCTGGCTCGAACAGCGCATCGCGAGCGACGAGCGGCGCACGCTCGAAGAGTCGTCCTGGGTGCTCTCGCCGCTCGCGGTGACGTACGGCGCGCGCGCCGGCGCGGGTCCCCTGGCGATCGACGTGCGAATCGGCCCCGGCGCGTACTTCGGCATGCACGCCGCGCATCTGCATCCGACGACCGCCGGTGCTCGCACGCTCGACGTGCCGTGGCACGAGCTTTACCCGCTCGACGTAGGCGTGGGACCCGGCGCGCGCGCGGAGCTCGGCGTGACGCTCTTCCGGCACGTGCGCATCGACGGCAGCATGGTCGCGGCGCCGCTTTGGCTCGGCACGCGTCGCACGCGCTTTTCACCCGAGCTTGCGCCGCTTGCTCCTGCGCGCGACGGCGTCCCGTGGTGGCGCATGCTGACGCTCGGTCTCGCCTTCGAGCATCCCGCGCTGCCGCTACGGCTCGGCGCCTCGGTTTTTGCAGCCGAGCTGTCCACACGACCGCTCGACGAGCTCGGACAGCGAGGCTTCATGCTCCGCTTCGACTATCCGCTAGAACCGCGAGCCACTTCGCGTGACTCGAGGCACTAACGTCAACGCGGACGCTCTCGCACTCTCGCCGCGACCGCACACACACATACACCGGCCGACGGTGTGTGAAATGGTGATGAGCCCACTCAACAATCGGAGTGAGAGCGCGTGAAGAGACTCGAGAACGTGATATTTTGCATGTTGCCCGAAAGTCGGCTCGACGCGGCGCGGAGGTACGAATGAAGCAGAAGAGATCCCACAAGGCCCGAGTGCCGATGTTTCTCGCATTGAGCGCGCTCGGCGTGCTCGCAGTCACCGCGTGCGGCGGCGACTCTGATTCCAAGGGCGGCGGGCTCGATCCCGCCAAGGGCGGCAGTGGCGGCTCGGGCGCCAAGGTCGGCACCGGCGGCGGCATCACCCTCACGGGCGGCTCGAGCTCCGGCGGCTCGAGCTCCGGCGGTTCGACTTCGGTCGGCGTGGGCGGCTCGACTTCCGGCTCGTCCGGCAACGTCGGCTCGGGAGGCTTCGCGGGCGCGGACGCGTGCGCCTCCGTTTCGGAGAACTCGAACAAAGTCGCCGTCGCGCTGCTCTTCATGGTCGACATTTCCGGCTCGATGAATTGCCCGGTGCCCGAGCTCGATCCTCCGTGCACGGTCGATCCGAACAAGACCTATCCTGAGACGCGCTGGTCCGAGATGAATCCCGCGCTCAAGGGTTTCTTCGACTCGATGGCGAGCGACGGCATGTGGGCCGGGCTGAGCTTCTTCTCGCGCAACGGCAGCTGTAGCGAGAAGGACTACGAGAAGCCCGACTCCGAAATCGCGCTCTTGCCCTCCGCCTCGATGAACCTCGACTCCACCGTCGACAAGCAGAAGCCGGCCGGCTCGACGCCGACGGTGCCGTCGCTGCAAGGTGCGCTCAATCATGCGGATTCCTGGGCCGCCGCGCATCCGGACCAGAACGTCGTCGTCGTCTACGCGACCGACGGCTATCCGCAGGGCTGCAGCAACAATACCATCGACCAGGCCGCGAAGATCGCCGCGGCCGCCTACAACGGCGCGCACCAGATCCGCACCTACGTGCTCGGCGTGGGTCCGAACCTGACGGATCTGAACGCGATTGCGAAGAGCGGCGGCACGGACGCCGCGGAGCTCATCGACACCGGTCAAGACGTGACCAAGCAGCTCACGGACAAGTTCAACGCGATCCGCTCGGCCGTCGCCGTCGAATGCACGTACAGCGTGCCGGCGCCGCCCGCAGGGCAGACGCTCGATCTGAACAAGGTCAACGTCGAGTACAATGGCAGCGAGGTCGGCTACAACAACACCGCGACCTGCGATCAGGGTTGGCAGTACGCCAACAACGACAGCCAAGTCGTGCTGTGCGGTTCCACCTGCGATCAGGTGAAAGCCGACCCGAGCGCCAAGATCCAGATCGCCTTCGGCTGCGACACGGTCATCATCGGCCAGCCGCGCTGACCCTGGCGGTTCTGGGCGGCGAGCTCTACGCTCGGTGTGCCATGAGCACGCCGAGCGAGCTCGAGCCGACGGGGCGCTTCACGAGCCGCGCGGGCGACTACGTTCGCTACCGTCCGACCTACCCGGCGGCGGCGATCGACGCGGTGCTCGCGGGGCTCGCCGCGCCGGCCGAGCTCGTCGCCGTGGACGTGGGCGCCGGCACCGGGATCTCGTCCCGCCTGCTCGCCGAGCGGGGTGTTCGCGTGAGCGCGGTGGAACCGAACCGCGCGATGAGGGAAGCCGCGGCCGCGCACCCCGGCGTCACCTGGCTCGAGGGCTCGGCCGAAGCCATCCCGCTCCCCGAAGCGGCGGCGGATCTGACGCTCGCGGCGCAGGCGTTCCATTGGTTTCGCGCGGAAGAAGCGCTGCGTGAGATGGCGCGCGTGACGAAGAGCGGCGGACGCGTCGCGCTCTTGTGGAATCACCGCTCGCGCAGCGACGAGTTCATGCGCGGCTACGAAGCGGTCATCCTCGAGGTCCTCGATCGCGGCGCCGATCCAGCCATCGTCGGCATGGAGTCGGACGTCGCGGCGGTCGAACGCTCCGGACTCTTCGGCCCGCGCCGCGTCGTGTCCTTCGAACATCGCCAGCGCGTCGATCGGGACGGACTCATCGGACGAGCGCTGAGCGCGTCCTACGTTCCGAAGGACGGCCCGGGGCGCGCGCGACTCGTCGAGCTGCTCGACGCCCTCCACGCACGCTACGCAAACGGAGGCAACGTCGACTTCGTTTACGACGCGGAGGTCACGCTCGCCGAACGCTTGCCGCGCTGACGGCCGTCGCGCCTCGCGCGCTCATTCGTCGGTATCGTGGAAGCGGCCCTTGCGCTTCGATGCGTCGTCGGGTTTGTCGTTGCCGTTCGACTTCTTACTGCTCGCCTTGTCGTTCGACTTTTTGCCGCTCGATTTGTCGCTGCTCGGCTTGTCGTTGTTCGACCTGGGGGGCGGCGGCGCTTTGCCGTCCATGTTGCCGTGCGGCTTCTCGTCCTTCTTGGCGCTGTCGCTCTTCTTCGCGTCGCCGCTCGTGTCGCCGCTCGCGTCGTCGGCGCTCTTCTCGTCTTCCTTGGGCGCGTCGGGGATCGCGGCTTTCAGCTGCTTCGAGCAGAGCCAATCGCAGCCGCATTCGAACATCTCGCCGCCGACGGAGTCGCAAGCGTCCTGGTACGCGGCGCTCGTCTCCTGCTCTTGGCAATTGGTGGCGGCGTCCGTGCAGGTCTTGAGCTGATTTTTGCTGTTGTAGCCGGTCTTGGTGCCGTTGATGTTACCCGAGCAGAGGCTCTCACAGCCGCATTGCTTCATGCGGAACCCGGCCTCGCGGCACTTCTCTCCGAAGTCGAGACTCTGCTCCTTCACTTCCTCGCACGAGGAACTGGGCGTGTCGCACTTCTTCCCCTTGCCGCTTTCGTCGTAGCCGAGCTTGTCCTCTTTACCGGCTGATTTCACGTCGCGACCGGGGGCACAACCCGCGCCGACGGAGCCGATGACGAACGTGAAGCCGAGTACTCGCAGCCAATCCATGGGCCGACCTCATATCATGCGCGCCGCGTGATCGTGCACTCGTGAGCGCATCACTGTGCGGCTGGTACAGCGCTCGTCGCACGCGCCCTATCGATCGCGAGCGAGCGGGCAGGCGCGGTCGTTTCAGAGACGGCAAATGATTCCGCGGCGGTGAATCGGATCGTCCTTCCCCGCTGCGCGGGGGTCTCCCTCCCGCGCCCCCCGGGGCATCGGCCCCCACCCTCCTATCGCGGGAACGTTCGACCCGGATCCCTCGACGTTCGCGGGGGATCGCTGGACAGAGGTGGGAAGGTCGCCTACCTTCGTCGAGTTCCTTTTGGATTGGCCTCGCGGCCGGAGGTATGGATATGGTTCGCAAGTGGAAGCTCGGTGCAACCGGTACGGCGCTCCTCGCGTCGGCTTTCGTCATCGTTGCTTGCTCGAGCAAGAGCGACGACGACGACACTAACGGCAGCGCGGCCAAAGGCGGAACCGGTGCCAGCGGCGGCTCCGCTGGAACGGGTACGGCCGGCAAAGGTGGGACCGGTACCGGAGGCACGGGTGGCTCCACCGGCGGCACCGGCGGCTCCACGACGGGTGGCACCGGCGGCTCCACGGGCGGCGGCGCGGGCATGGCGAGCGGCGGTATGAGCGGCGGCGCAGGCGCGTCCGGCTTCGCGTGTACGGCTCCGCCGACGGCGAGCTGTGACAGCTGGCAGGAGTGGGGTCCGTGCACCCTGATGTCCGGCGGCTCGTGCGCGACCTTCACGAACGGCATGTTCGGAGGCGGCCTCTACGTGTACCCCGACCCGACGAGCAGCATGACGAACACGAAAGCGACGGTCGTGTTCGACGGCTCCGATCCGACCAAGTTGCACATCACGGGCATGGTGTCGGACTACTCGGGATTCGGCCTTTATCTCAACGGGTGTTCCGACCTCTCGGCGTATTCGAGCGTCACCTTCACCCTCACGGGCACCTCGGCCTCGCCGACGCCGAACACCGCGACCTTCGACGTTCATTCGAACGAGGACACGCCGGTCGATTCGGCGAACAAGCACGGCAGTTGCCCGGGTATGTGGGGCAACGGCTGCACCGCTCCGAACAAGGGCGTTACCATCAACGGCACGCCGACGACCGTCGCGTTTGCCGACCTCGCCGGTGGCGCACCGGCGGCGAAGCTCGACAGCAAGCAAATCCTCGGCTTCGAATGGCAGCTCCCCTGGACAGCCGGAGGGACGCCGTACGCCATCGACATCACTCTCTCGAACCTCACGATGGGTCACGACACGATGTCGTCCAGCGGGGGTGGTAGCGGCGGCATGGGTGCCGGCGGCGCGAGCTCCGGCGGCGCGAGCTCCGGTGGCGCAAGCTCCGGTGGCGCAAGCTCCGGCGGCGCGAGCTCCGGTGGCGCGAGCTCCGGTGGCGCGCCCGCGGGCGGCATGGCGGGCTCGGGCACCGGTGGTGCGGCGAACGACGCCGTGACCCCGATCCAGTGCACGATGACCGCGATGGGCGGCATGGGTGCCGGTGGCGCGAGCTCCGGCGGCGCCAGCTCCGGCGGCGCGAGCTCCGGTGGCGCGAGCTCCGGTGGCGCGAGCTCCGGTGGCGCGAGCTCCGGCGGCAACGGCGGTCGCAGCGGCGGCGGCCGCGGCGGTCGTGCCAACGCAGGCGCGGCGGGCCAGTAAGCTCTAGCGCCCCGTCGAAGAGTCGAGCCACGCGGGACCTCTCGCGTGGCTCGATTCGTTTTGTGCGCGCGCAACGAGCGGGGTCGCGCGCCTCAGCGCGCGCGCGTCCAGCCACGCTCGCGGTACGTCGGACCGACCTCGTTGTGCACCGTCGGGAGCGTCCGCAAGTAGCGATACACGGAGCGCAAGTCGGCGTCCGTCGTGTTCAGCGCGAAGCTCTCCCACGGCATCGCGGACGCACCGAAGAGCCGGCCCTTGCGCATGCGCGCGAGAAACTCGTCTTCGCCGAGCTGTCCGGTGCGGCCGGTCATGGGATCCGCGGTGAGGTTCGGCGCGACGAACTCCTTGTCGGGCTCCGAGCCATGGCTGCGATCCGGCAAGGAGCCGCCTGCTTTCGGCCCGATCGGCTGGAGCGTCATCGGATCGGTCGCGGTATGGCAGGCGACGCACGAGCTCACGTGCTCGGCGAGGTATTCACCGCGCTCTACGCTCGGCTCGGCCGAGGCGGCGACGCCGTGCGGACCGCCGCCGTTGCGCGGCGAGAGGTGAAACAACGGGAGCACCGATTTGGCGACCGCGCTCCACGAGCCGGCCGGGACGCTCTTCGCGACGGGCGGGACCGAGAGCAGGTACGAGACGACGGCGCGGAGATCGTCGTCGGACAGATCGGCCGAGGCAGCGCGCATGATGACCGATAAGCGGCCGTCCGCGAGCACGCCTGTGCGAATGACGCGTCCGAGCTCGGCGGGCGAGCGCGAGCCGATGCCCGTGCGCGCGTCCGGCGTCAGATTCGCGGCGTACGTCTTCCCGAGCGGGCCGAGGTCGAACTCGAGCCCGCCCGTGAGCGGCAGGTTCGGATCGCGATCGAGCTCCGGCTGCCCGCGCTCGGCGCGGCCGTGGCATTGCACGCAGTGCGCCGGTCCGTGCGTGAGGTAGCGCCCGCGCTCGATCAGCGCGGGCTCGCGGCTCGGCGTGACGCTCGGGTAGGGCGTGTCCTTGAAGGTGAGGCGGCGATCGGCCGTTGCGACGCCATAGGCTGCAAACGCCGCGACGCCCGCAATGCTCACGCCTGCCACGCCGAGCACGCCGAGCGCGATCTTCTTGAACGAGAGCTGCATGCGCGGAGACGGACGCTACACCGGCGCGGCCGCGGCCTGAAATTCGTTTGGCGAGCACAACGAGAGTCCGCCCTGTACTAGACTCGGCCGCCCCCCAGGCGGCCGTCCGCCGACGAGTCGAGGCTTTCATGGCGTTCATCGAGGATTTCAAGAAATTCGCGTTCAAAGGCAACGTCATCGATCTCGCCGTCGGCGTCGTCATCGGCGCGGCCTTCGGCAAGATCGTCTCCTCGCTCGTGGCGGATCTGGTGATGCCGCTCGTCGCCCTCGTCCTGCCGAGCGGCGACTGGCGCAGTCACGGCTTCGTGCTCAAGCACGCCGCCGACGCCAAGGACGACGTCATCCTCAAATACGGCGACTTCCTCGGCGCGGTACTCGACTTCTTCGTGGTGGCGGTGGCGCTCTTCGTCATCGTCAGCCGCATCGTCAAAGCGGCTGAAGCTCGCTTCGCGGGTCCGACGACGTCGGAAGCGCCGACGAACCGTGAGTGCCCGCTCTGCTGCGAGACGGTGCCCGCCAAGGCCAAACGCTGCAAGTTCTGCACGAGCGAGCTCACGCCCGTCGTTCCGGCCTAGTTCAGCGCGCGCCGTTCGCGCTTACGTCTGTCGAGCGCGTGACGTGTGCCACTCGAGCTCTCGTCCGGCTGAAACTTTGGAGCACGTCCTAGTGCGTCATCAGGCACTTGTGTGTGTCGGCTAGGTGGCCGGCAGCGTTTCGGTGTGGCGATTGGGATCGAGACACTTACGAAACAATCCCGAAAAAAAGGCTCGGGTACGCGGTATGTCCTACAGCACTCGGGCGGCGCCCTCGGCCGCTCTCGGCTCGCAATAAGACAAGGAACGAAAGATGAGCGGCAATACCCAGCGCGTGCAGGCGATTTCCGAGTTGGCCGTGACCCGGCCTCCCGTGGTTCCCCCCGGCCTCTCCGACCCGGAGAAGCTCTTCGGTAGCGACGTCTTCGGCTACTCGGCGATGGAGAAGTACCTCCCGAAGGACGTCTTCAAGTCGCTCAAGCACACCATCGAGAAGGGCCAAGCTCTCGATCCCAAGGTCGCCGACGTCGTCGCTGCCGCGATGAAGGAGTGGGCGATGGCCAAGGGCGCCACGCACTACGCCCACATCTTCCAGCCGCTCACGGGTGCCACGGCCGAGAAGCACGATAGCTTCCTCGGTCCCGACAACAAGGGCGGCGCCATCGCCGAGTTCGCCGGCAAGTTCCTGGTCCAGGGCGAGCCCGACGCGTCGAGCTTCCCGAGTGGCGGCATCCGCGTGACGTGGGAAGCACGTGGCTACACCGCCTGGGACGTCACGAGCTTCGCGTACGTCATCGGCGGCACGCTCTGCATCCCCACGGCGTTCGTCTCCTGGACGGGTGAGGCGCTCGACAAGAAGACCCCGCTGCTCCGCTCGATGCAGGCCCTCAACACGCAGGCCCAGCGCATCCTGAAGCTCTTCGGTCACGAGAAGACGGCGCCGGTCGTCTCCTACGCGGGTGCCGAGCAGGAGTACTTCCTGATCGACAAGCGCTTCTACTTCCAGCGCTCGGATCTCTTGCTCGCCGGCCGCACGCTCTTCGGCGCGAAGCCCGCGAAGGGTCAGGAGTTCGAGGACCAGTACTTCGGTGTCATCCCGGACCGCGTCCTAGCGTTCATGCAAGAGGTCGAGAAGGATCTCTTCAAGCTCGGCGTCCCGGTGAAGACCCGTCACAACGAGGTCGCTCCGAGCCAGTTCGAAATCGCGCCGGTGTTCGAGAGCGCGAACGTCGCGGCCGATCACCAGCAGCTCATCATGACCACGCTCAAGCGCGTGGCCGAGCGCCTCGGCCTCGTCTGCCTCCTGCACGAGAAGCCGTTCGCCGGCGTCAACGGCTCCGGCAAGCACGTAAACTTCTCGTTCGGTAACTCGACGCAGGGCAACCTGCTCGACCCGGGCGACACGCCGCACGACAACGCGCAGTTCCTCGTGTTCTGTTCGGCCATCATCCGCGCCGTTCACCGCCACGGCGGCCTCTTGCGCGCGGCCATCGCGTCGGCCAACAACGATCACCGCCTCGGCGCCAACGAAGCTCCGCCCGCGATC
>JAICUB010000007.1 GCA_025936045.1 Polyangiaceae bacterium
CACCCACCTCACCGGCACCGGCATCTGCGACGCCGGCACCTGCTTCCAATGCACGGTCACCGACGAATCCGCGTGCGGCGCCAATTCCTGCGACCCCGCCACGAAGACGTGCACGGAGACGGCTCGGGGCAGCGTCGGGAATTGCGAGCCGTGCTTGGCGGATAGTGAGTGCGTCGGAGGAGACCAGAGCGATCCGGACGCTCGCTGCGTGCCGATGAATTTTCAAGGCACGCCGCGCGACGGTGGGTTTTGTCTACAGCGCGTGTCCAAAGGCTGCACGAATCAATACGAGGTCGTCACCCCGCTCACGAGCCTTTCCGGCGCAGACCCGGAAGACTATTGCGATATCGACGAATCGGTAACTCGATGCGAAGCTGTCCTGGATCTCTTCCATTCAAGGTCCTGTCCGGACGGGCTCGACACATCATGCGGTTGTCGAAGGGACAGTGACGGCAATTGCACCGAGCCGGGAGCGGGCGGGCTCTGCAAGACCGTCGGTCCCAACGATAATCACTGCACGTACCTATGTTCGGCGGACAACCTTTGTTTGTCCGTTCTGTCGTGTGCAACGACCTCACCACATTACTGCAAGTAGCCGATGGCTCCGACACCCCGTCCGCATATCCACAGCGTCACCGCTTTGACGAGCTGGTCGCCGCAGCGCTGACCGGATCGGCGGGCTCCGGCAGCTGTTCGACCCCGAGCGCCCGTAACCATTCTTCGGTCGGCGCCAGGAGCCGACGCGCCTTCAGATCGAAGAGCGCGCAGGTGAAGCGGGCGTCGCAGCAGAGCTCGTTGGCTTCGTCGCGCATCTCCTGGCGGATGATGCAGATTTTGCCCGTGTAGCTTTCGGCCCAGGTGCGGATGAGGATGCGCTGGCGGTTCCTGATTTCGCGTTTGAAGCGCAACGTGACCTCCAGAACGGTGGGGCCCTGCTGCAAGGCCTGGATGCGCGCGAGGCCGAAGCCGTTCGCCGTGATCCATTCCCAGCGCGCCGCTTCGAAAAGGTCGAGGTAGGCCGCGTTGTTGACGTGGCCGAACGTGTCGAGATGCCGCTCCACGATGAGAAGCGAGTGCTCGTGAACGGGCGAAGCCACCTCCTTCCCTCTGGTGACACGGCGCGCGAGCGTCAAGGAGCCGGGCGCCGGTAAAGTTCCCGGCAGCTGGCCTTTCGGCGGGCCGCTTGTGACGTTTCTGCGGTAGCGCGAAATCAGCAAGAAACGCTGGCCGACCCGACGGCCGCTCGGGGCCGAACTCAGCGCTTTCGTTAGGGTTTCTTGCGCGGGGCTGGCGATCGCAGTACCGCCCGAGGCCGATGGCGCTCGATGGCGACAACCGAGGGTCAGGGCGTTCGCCGAGGCGAACGCTCCTGGTGGGGCTCGGCCTCGCCGTGCCCGTCGTCGTTATCGCGGTCGATGTGGTGTTCATCGTCCGCGGCCAGGGTTCGACCCGGCCGGCCACGGCACCGGCTCCCGCCGCGTCGGGGGCGACCGGCGGGTCGGTGCGCGCGGTCGCCAAGAGCACGGTGGAGTTTCCCGAGGGAGATGACGACGGGCCCGCCAACGTCGATGCGGCGCTCGCGTCCTCGGCAGCGAGCGACGCCCCGACCGAGGACGACACTGCGATGGACGACGACGGCGCGTCAGAAGAGCCCGCGAGCGCCGCGCAGAAGCCCGCCCCGCCGCAACACTTCGCAACCGTGCAGGACGCGGCGGCCGGTAGCTGCACGACCGTGAGCGTCGAGGGACTCAGCAAGCAGATCATCGAGCAGGCGCGCTGTCTGAATCCGAAAGCGGTGGTACCGCTGCCGCCGCGCGCCAACCTCGTGACGGGACCGCACGTGTTCCCGTACATGCAATCCGACGCGCGTGACCACCTCGTGCGCGTGCTCGACGCGCACAAGAACGCGACCATGAAACTGAACAGCGCGCTTCGAACCGTCGCGCAGCAGTACCTGGTGTGGCGTTGGTCGGCGAGCAAGAGCTGCGGCGTGGAGCTCGCGACGCGCCCGGGCGAGAGCAACCACGAGCTCGGTCTCGCGCTCGACGTCGCGGAGCATTCGAGTTGGCGGAGCGCGCTCGAGGCGGAGCAGTTTCACTGGCTCGGGGCCTCGGATCGCGTGCATTTCGACTACAAAGCGGGCGACGCGCAGCCCCGCAAGATGATCGACGTGCTCGCGTTCCAAAAGCTCTGGAACAAGAATCACCCCAAAGATCCGGTGAACGAAGACGGTGTCTACAGCCCGCAGACCGAGCAGCGGCTGAAGAAGGCGCCGCCCGATGGTTTCCAGTCGGGGCCGAGCTGCGGCAAGGCTTCGAGGCGCGGGCAGTGAGCGGGCGCGGCTCCGATCCCCGGCGCATGACACCGAGCCTTTACGCGATCGATTTCGGGACCAGCAACTCGCTGCTCGTCGCCGCCGGCGAGGGAAAGGTCGACCCACCGCTCGCGCTCGATCCGGCGGCGCGCGACGCGTCGGTCTTTCGCAGCGTGGCCTGCTTTTCCTCGAACGGTGAGTGGTCCTTCGGAGCAGGCGCGCTCGAGCGCTACGTGGCCGACGGGATGCAGGGGCGCTTCTTGCGATCGCTCAAGCGCTTCTTGCCTGTGCCGTCTTTCACGGAGACGCGCATCGGTTCGCAGAGCATGAGGCTCGAAGAGCTCGTGGGGCTTTTCTTACGCGAGATGAAGCGGCGGGCGGACGCCCATTACGGAGTCGACGTGCGCCGCGCCCTGCTCGGGAGGCCGGCGCGCTTCGCGGACGACGACGCGGCGGACGCCCTCGCCGAGCAGAGGCTCGCTGCGGCCGCGCGCTTTGCGGGCTTCGAAACCGTGGAGTTTTGCCCGGAGCCCGTCGCGGCCGCGTACGACTTTCGGAGCCGCATCACGACGCCCCAAGTCGTGCTCGTCGCCGACTTCGGCGGTGGCACCTCGGACTACACGGTCGCGCGGCTCGCGCCGGGCGCGTCCGACGCTGAGGTGCTGGCGATCGGCGGGGTCTCGCTCGCGGGCGACGCGTTCGACGGCCGCATCATGCGTCACCGCGTCGCCCGCCACTTCGGCAGCGAAGTGCGTTACCGCGTGCCCTTCGGTCACAACGTGCTCACGATGCCGACACCGCTCGTCGACGCGCTGTGCTCGCCCGCGGACACGTGCCTGCTCGCGCGCCGCGACATCGTGCGCTTCCTGCACGACGTGCGCGCGTCCGCGCTCGGCGACGACGACCGGCGTAAGGTGGACCAGCTCTTGTGCTTGGTCGAAGACTCGCTCGGCTTTCAGGTCTTCGAAGCGATCGAGGCGGTGAAGCGCGGCTTGTCGGACTCCGAGCAGGCCGAGCTCCACTTCGAGTACCCGGGGCTCGAGCTCGAGGAACTGCTCTTTCGCGAGGATTTCGAGGAGTACACGCGCGGCGTCGTCGACGCGATTCTCGAGCGGCTCGACGCCACGGTCGCGGCGAGCGGCCTCGACTTCGACGGCATCGACCTCGTCTGCTGCACGGGCGGCACGGCCCAGGTCCGCGCGCTCAGCGCGGGCATTCGGGCGCGCTTCGGCGACGAGAAGATCGTGCGGCTCCGCAGCCTGCACTCGGTGATTCAAGGACTCGGCGAAAGGGCACGCTCGCTCGCCGTCTAAACGCGCAGGGAGCGCGCCGCACGCGCCTACATCGGCGTCGATGTAGGTCGGCGTGCTGCGGCGTCTCGGTGCATCGCGAGTATTAACGGACGCTTGAGCGCGGGGCGAAGCCGCGCTCTACTCCACGCCTCGATGAGCCAACTCAAAGCTCTCGGGCTTTCGCTCCTCTTCTCGCTCGTGAGCGCCCACGCTGCCGCGCAAGCGACCAGCAAGTTCTCGCTCGATCGCTTCGACCCTGCGCCTGCCGGCGATCGCTTCTTCGGCGTGCCCGGCGGCGACCCGGGCGGGGAGCTCACGCTGCGCGCGATGTTGCTCGGCGACTACGCCTACCGCCCGCTCGTTCTCTACGTGAACGACGGCGACAAGAGCGCCGGTAGCATCGTCAAGGATCAACTGTTTTTGCACGCGAGCGTGAGCCTCGGGCTCTTCGACCGCCTGAACCTGTCGTTCGACGTGCCGGTCGCGCTCGTCAACGACGGCGAGTCACCGGCCGCGGGCGGCATTTCGGTGCCGTCGCCTGCGGGCGCGGCGCTCGGCGACGTTCGCTTCACGGCGCGCGTGCGTCTCGTCGGCGAGGCGCGGAGTCCGGCGGAGCTCGACCTCGGCGGCTCGCTCTGGGTACCGACGGGTGATCCCGCGCGCTTCACCGGCGACAAGCGCGTCCGCGGGCTACCCGAGCTCGTCTTCTCGGGTGAGGCCGGCGTCGTTGCGTACGCGGCGCACGCGGGCGTCAACTTTCGTAGCTCGCACGGCCTGGCCGACGGCGGCCTCGGCAACGAGCTCACGACGGGCGCCGCGCTCGGCTTCCTCCTCGCCGACAAGAAGCTCCAGATCGGACCCGAGCTCTACGGCTCGACCACGCTGAAGAACGCGTTCGAGCGCGCGGGCTCGAACTACGAGGGCATCCTCGGCGCGCGCTACCGAGCCTCCGCGTGGGTGTTCGGCGCGGGCGCGGGACCCGGTTTCACGCGCGGCCTCGGAACGCCCGCGCTCCGCGCCGTCGCGAGCGTGGCGTACGCGCCCGAGCGTGAGGTGACGCAGGCACCGCCGTCGGATCGCGACCACGACGGCATCGTCGACGAGCTCGACGCGTGTCCGGACACGCGCGGTATCGCTTCGGACGACCCGAAGCGGAACGGCTGCCCCGATCGCGACAAGGACGGCATCTTCGATCAGGACGACGCCTGTCCGGACGAGCCGGGCGTGGCGAACGACGATCCGAAGAAGAACGGCTGCCCCGCGGACCGCGACGGCGACGGCGTTCTCGACGGCGACGACGCTTGTCCCGACACCGCGGGCGTCAAAGACGAGGATCCGAAGAAGAACGGTTGTCCGCCCGATCGCGACGGCGACGGCATCGTCGACGCCGAGGACGCTTGCCCGGACGTGCCCGGCGTCCACAGCGAAGACAAGGAGCAGAACGGCTGCCCCGGCGATCGCGACGGCGACGGCATTCGCGACGACAAGGACGCTTGCCCCGACGAAAAGGGCAAGCCCGACCCGGATCCGAAGAAGAACGGCTGCCCGTCGCTCGTGCGCGTCACGAAGTCGGAGATCGTGATTTTGCAGCAGGTGCAGTTCAAGACGGGCAGCGACGTGATCCTGCCGGCGAGCGACGAGCTCCTGAGCGAAGTCGCGGGCGTCCTCCGCGACCACCCCGAGATCAAGAACATCGAGGTGCAAGGGCACACCGACAACCGCGGCAGCGCCGCCTACAACAAGAAGCTCAGCCAGCGCCGCGCGGCGAGCGTCGTGCACTGGCTCACGACACGCGGCGAAGTCGACGACAGCCGCCTCACTCCGCGGGGGTACGGCATGGATCAGCCGATCGAGGACAACTCGACCGACGAAGGCCGGCAGAAGAATCGCCGCGTGCAGTTCAAGATCACGAGCATGCGGCGTTCGGGTGACAGCGGGGGGACGGGCGAATGATGGAGTTTCGCATGCAACGAATCACGGCGCCGAGGACCTCGAACACCTGGCGGAGCGTCGCGCTCCTCGCACGGCTCGCGAGCCTCGGTGCGCTCGCGCTCGGCTGCAACGCGGGCCGCGCCGAACCGGCGCCTGCCGCGAAGAGCTCGAGCGAGAGCGTCGGCAAGACGGCGGAAGCCCTAGCGGGCGTCGACGGCGACGTCACGATCGGCGGCGCCGGCACGATCGTGAATCAATACACGACGCTCAAAACCGACGCGACGGCGGGACAGACGAGCATCACCGTGAATAGCGTCGCCGCGCTCAAGAGCAGCAAAGATCTCGCGGCGGGCGACCTCGTGCTCGTGATTCAGATGCAGGGCGCGACCCTGGACACGACGCTACCGGACACCAACGCAGGCTGGGGCTCGGTCACGCAGCTCAACAGCGCCGGCCTTTACGAGTTTGCGGAGGTCAAGAGCGTCGACTCGGGTACGGGTGCGATTGGGCTCTCGTGCGCGCTCGCGCACAGCTATGCCCAAGCCGGGACGGTGCAGGTCGTACGCGTGCCGCAGTACGACACGCTCACGATCTCGTCGGGCGCGTCCATCGTCGCGCCGCCGTGGGACGGCACGACGGGCGGCGTCGTCGCGGTGCACGCGAAGAGCACGCTGACGCTGACGGGCAGCATCGATGTGAGCGCCACGGGGTTCCGCGGGGGCATCACCGACGACAACACCAACGTCGCCACGTCGGACACGACCATTTACGCATCGGCGGCGGACACCGACGGCGCACGCAAGGGCGAGGGCATCGGCGGCTTCGCGGTCGAGTACGGCCGCGCTCCGTCCGCGAACGGCGGCGGCGGCGGAAATTCGCACAACGGCGGCGGTGGCGGCGGCGCCAACGCGCGCTCGGGCGGCACCTGGACTGGCCAGGGTGTCTTCGATCTCACGGTCACCGGCGGAGCGACGGCGTGGCTGCTCGATCCGAACTACAGCGCCACGGGGTCCGAGGGCGGCGGGCGCGGCGGTTACAGCTATTCGAACAGCAACCAAAACGCGAGGACGCTCGCCCCCGGCAACGCAAACTGGATGGGCAACCAGCGCCGTGAACGCGGCGGCCTCGGCGGGCACCCGCTCGACAACGATCCGGCGACACGCATCTTCTTCGGCGGCGGCGGCGGCGCCGGAGACGGCAACAACGAACATGCCGGCGCGGGCGGCGTGGGCGGCGGCATCGCGTTCGTGATTGCGGGTTCCGTCGCCGGCACCGGCAGCATTCTCGCGAACGGCGGCGCGGGCGTGGACGCCGACTCGACGAACGGCGGCAGCACGAGCGGCGACTCTCCGGGCGGCGGCGGCGGCGGCGGCACCGTCATCGTGTCGAGCGCCACGGTGAGCGCCATCACGATCTCGGCGAACGGCGGCACGGGCGGCAAGCAGCTCCTCAACAGCGCCACGGAAGCCGAAGGGCCCGGCGGCGGCGGCGGCGGCGGGTTCGTCGCGGTGACGACGGGCGTGAGCGCGAGCGTTCTCGGCGGCGCGTCGGGGACGACCACCGCGCCCTCGCTCACCGAATTTCCGGTCAACGGCGCGACGAAAGGCAACGCCGGCTCCGTCTCCAACGCGGCGTTCACTCCCGGATATTGCGTCGACACGACCCTGCCCGACACGACGATCGCGACGCACCCGAACGATCCGACCAACGACGCGACGGGCGACTTTACGTTCACGTCCGACGACTCGGCGGCCACGTTCGAGTGTCAGCTCGACGCTGCGGCATACGCCGCATGCACCGCGACGTACGCGACCGCCGCGCTCGCGGAGGGCTCGCACACGCTGAACGTGCGAGCGAAGGACGCCGTCGGCAATGTCGACGCCACGCCCGCGACCTTCAGCTGGAAGGTCGATCTCACGGCGCCCGACACGACGATCGCGACGGAACCGACCGACCCGACGACGGATACGACGGGGGACTTCACGTTCACGTCGAACGAGTCGAACGTGACGTTCGCCTGCAACCTCGACGGCGCGGGCTTCACGAGCTGCACCGCGGCGTTCACGACGGGCGCGCTCGGCGTCGGACAGCACGACATCGCCGTGCGCGCGACGGATGCGGCCGGTAACACGGACGCCACGCCCGCCACGTTCACCTGGAACGTCGCGGCGACGGTCGTCGACACGGACGGTGACGGCCTGCCGGACTCGACGGAAACTCAGATGGGCACGGATCCGAACGACGCGGATTCGGACGACGACGGCGTACCGGACGGCCTCGAGCCGTCAGCGGGCACCGACAGCGACGGCGACGGCCTCATCAACGCGCTCGATCCCGACAGCGACAACGACGGGATCCTCGACGGCACCGAGCTCGGCAAGGATTGCTCGGAGACGGGGACGAACGTCGCGGCGGGCCATTGCCTAGCCGACGCCGATCCCACGACGCAGACCAATCCGCTCGATTCCGACACCGATCACGGCGGCATCCACGACGGAGTCGAGGACGCGAACCACAACGGGAAGATCGACGGCGGCGAAGGCGACCCGAACGATCCAGCGGACGACACGACGGCGGTGGTCGACACCGACGGCGACGGCCTCTCCGACACGGAAGAGGCGGTGTTGCACACCGATCCGCGCGACGCCGACTCCGACGACGACGGCGTGCCGGACGGCATGGAGCCGAACCCGGGCGACGACACGGACGGCGACGGCCTCATCAACGCGCTCGATCCCGACAGCGACAACGACGGGCTCTTCGACGGTACGGAGCTCGGCCTCGACTGCAGCAACCGCGACACGGACGTCACGCGGCACGTGTGCATCGCCGACGCCGACGCGGGAGCGACGAAGACCTCGCCGCTCGTCGCGGACACGGACGACGGCGGCGCCAGCGACGGCTCGGAAGACGCGAACCTGAACGGCCGTGTGGATGCGGGCGAAACGGATCCGACGACCAATCACGGCTCGGACGACGCCACCGTCGTCGATACGGACGGTGATGGCTTGAGCGACGGCCTCGAGCAGACGTTGCGCTCGGATCCGAACGACGAGGACACGGACGACGACGGCGTGCCTGACGGCGTCGAGCCGAATCCGAGCGCGGACTACGACAGCGACGGCTTGCCCGACGTGCTGGACGTGGACAGCGACAACGACGGCTTGTTCGACGGCACGGAGATGGGCCATAACTGCAGCGGCCCCGGCACGAACGCGGCGGCCGGCCACTGCCGAGCCGACGCCGCACCCGGGACGGTGACGTCGCCCGTCAATCGCGACACCGATTTCGGAGGAGCGAGCGACGGCAGTGAGGACACGAACCTCGACGGTAAGCTCGACGCGGGAGAGCTCGACCCGACCGCGGGCCACGGCTCGGACGACTCCGGCATGGTCGACACCGACGGCGACGGCCTGAGCGACGGGACGGAACAGACGCTCGGCTCCGACCCGAACGACTCGGACTCGGACGACGACGGCTTGCTCGACGGCGCGGAGCCGAATCCCGGCGACGATCGCGACGGCGACACGCTCATCGACATCTTGGACCCGGACAGCGACGGCGACGGTGTGCTCGACGGCACCGAAGCCGGACTCGACTGCATGGATCCGGCGACCGACGCGAGCAAGAACGTCTGCATCGCCGACGCAGATCCGAGCACCAGCACCTGGGTGCTCGTCGCCGACACCGATCACGGCGGAGTGACGGACGGCATGGAGGACACGAACCACGACGGCCACGTGGACACGGGTGAGCGTGATCCACTGAACCCGACCGACGACACGCTCACGAACGGTGAGGGCGGTGCCGGCGGCGAAGCGGGAGGCGCGGGTGAAGGCGGCGCAGACGTCGGGACGGGCGGAAGCGCCGGCACGAGCGGCACCGCCGGTTCGACGACGACGCAGGGCGGCAACGCCGGGACGGCGACGGCGGGGACTGGCGCTGCAGCTGGAACGGCAGGCTCGGCGGGCTCGTCCGGCGCCGGAAATGGCGGGACCTCCGGCAACGGCGGCGTTCCCAACGCGGGCGGCACCGGCAACACCGCCGGCACCGCCGGCACCGAGGCCGTCGGTACGGGAGGAAGCCTCGAGAGCGCCCCCGACAGGCACGTGGTCGTGCTCGGCGGCGGCTTCTGCTCGACGAGCCCGCGGCCGGGTTCGAGCTCAGGCGCGCTCGCGCTGTTCGGTGTGGCGATCGCAGGTGCTCTCCGCTCGCGGCGCCGGCGCTCACGGAGCTGAGCTCCCGCACCGTCCGACGCGAGACGCGCTCGGCACGCTGTGGCGAACGTGAACAGGCCGTGTCGCCTGCTGTCCGCGGCGCGCGCCGCGCCGCGCGGAACCTAGCCTACGCACTGCGGCATTCAGCTTGCATTCCGCTTGGCCGAACCCCAGCGGAATGAGCATTTCATGGCTTCGATCGGGACGCGCGCTACGGGCGTGCTTGCCGGTGTGATTTTTCTAAGCGGTTGTCGTCGAGCGGCTGACTCGTTCGTTGCGCCGGACCCGACGGAGGGCGGCGGCGGGAAATCCGGCGCGGCCGCGAGCGCGGGCAGCTCCGGCACGGCCGGCTCTGCTGCGTTGCCGCAAGACGAGGGCGGCGCCGTATCGGACGCAGCCGGTGGCGTTGCGGACGGAGATTCGAGCGGGCCCGGCGAAGGCGGCTCACCGGACGCGGATGACGGCGGGCGCCCCGCGCAAACCGAAGAAGGCGCGGGCGAACCCGGCGATGCGGGCGGACGCAAGACCGCCGGACATGGCGTGACGGGAAGCGCGGGGCATTCTGCGAACGCCGGCGCGAGTGGAAGTACGGCGGCTCGCGGTGGCCAGGGAGGACGAGGCGCGGGCGGGGCGACGGCGGCGGGGGGCGTGGCGAGTGCCGGGGCTGGCATGGGTGGCCTTGCGACCTCCGGGACTGGCGGCGTCGCGACTGCCGGGGCTGGCGGCGTCGCGACTGCAGGGGCCGGCGGCGCCGCGACGGCGGGTGGCGCGGGCGGAGCCGTGGCGACGGGCGGCGCGAGTGGCGCGGGGGGCGCGCCCTGCTCGTTCAACGTCACGTCCTCGCAGAGTTCGAGCATTGCGACCGTCGGCATCGTGAACTGGTCGACGACGTTCGGGGACGTGACGAGCGCGCGCGTGGTTTACACGCTCGAGGACGCGACGGATTCCACGCTCAACGTCGGCGGCACCGCGCCGGCGGATGCGAGCGAGAGCCCGCATCGCACGCTGCTCCTCGGGCTGAAGCCCGGTAGAAACTACACGTTTCACGTCGAAGTCGAGGGCGCGAGCGGAACGCGTTGCGCGAGCGA
This sequence comes from Polyangiaceae bacterium, assembly GCA_025936045.1. Lineage (GTDB taxonomy): Bacteria > Myxococcota_A > Polyangia > Polyangiales > Polyangiaceae > PMG-095. The sequence continues at coordinate 10,844 of JAICUB010000007.1, forward strand.
CGACTACGAGCTCACGACCGGGACGCTCCCTGACGCGCCGGCCGTGACGCGCAACGTGTTCGAGGCGTCCGCCGAGGCTCCGGGCTTCATCATCGCGGGCGGCGGGTTCGGCAGCAGCGCTCCGGTCGCCATCATCGACGCGGACGGCGCCGTCGTATGGACGGCGCCTGCACCCGCGAACACGAGCCGGGCACGCATGGACTACGAGGGCGCGAACATGTGGATGATCGCGGCCAATGCGTCCAACAGCGGAGGGGACCTGCGCTACGTCTCGATGGACGGGCTGACGAGCGGCGCGAATCTGAGCGGGCTTTCGAATGTGCACCACGATTTCAGCGTGCTCGCGGGAGGCGCCATCGCCGTCCTCTCCTGGGTCGGAAGCGGACTCGATCAAGAGAGCGACTTGCTCGAACGCTCCTCGGACGGCAGCGTGAAAACGCTGTTCCACGTCGGCTCGAACCTCTACGCGGGCGGACAGAGCGCGTTCGGTGGAGGGGCGCACAGCTACCACGCGAACTCCGTCGCGTACCATGCTACGGACGACAGCTTCACGATCGGTGATCGTAATCCGAGCTCGTTCGTGAAGGTCGGTCGTGACGGCAGCTTGCGCTGGCAATTCGGCGGCAGCTGCTCGGCCGCCAAGGCGCCGCTCTGCGTCCCCGGCACCTGGCAGGTGAACCACGGCCATCAGCTGCTCGACGACGGCACGTTTCTCTTCTTCAACAACACGCTTTACGGGAAGACGAGCCCGTCGAGCGCACTCGAGTTCATGCTGAACGCTTCGACTTCGTTCAGCGCGTCCGAACTCGAGCATTGGTCCGGTGACGGCGCCGAGCACAGTGACACGCTCGGTGACGTGCAACGGCTGCCGAACGGCAATACCCTGGTGACGTTCTCGAACGACGGCGTGATCTACGAGCTCGATCCGACGTGGAAGGTCGTACAGAGCCTCTCGGCGAGCTCGTTCGGGTATTCGGAATGGCGTCCGACGCTGTACGGACCCCCCTCCCGCTGACGGTAGAAAAACGGAGCGTCACTGTGGCGAAATCGCGGACTTAGCCGGAGCCGAGCGTCTTTCTGCGTCGAGGCAAGCAGGACGCGAAGAAGCGGGCATTACCCTTCATGGCTTCACCCCTGCGTTCGCCGCTGCCTCCGAAAGCGTCCGAACAGCCGTTGCCCCAGTTCGAGCTCGGCCCGCTACCAGCTCGGAGTGAGAGCGTCGCGGCGCACTCGGCGGCGCCTCCGCCCGCAACCAAGCAGGGGCGGCCGACGGAAGCACGCACACTCGCGTGGATGACCCGTTTGGAAAACGCCGCGCTCGGACGTCTCTCGCCCGCGATGCGGGAGCGGGTGGCCCGCCATCGTCACGCGATGCTCGCCGGGAGCTGCCTCGCGGGCGGCGTGCTGCTGCTCGCGCTCGGTCTCGGAGCACGAGCTCTCGTCGGCCGCACGCACGCCACCGAGCCAAGAGCTACGAGCACGGCCGGCGATCCCCCCTACTCCGTCGCGGCCGATCCCGCGCCGGCGCGCGCCGCAACGGCACCGACGCCCGCGCCGGCGCTGAAGAGCACCGACGAACCGAGCGCGTTGCTCACGCTCGCGTCCTCTCTCCTCGACCAGCACCGCGCCGCGGAGGTGCCGGCGCTTGCAGCGCGCCTCCTCGCGCGACACCCCGAGCTCGTGAGCGACGAGCGACTCCAGCACGTCGTGCTCGCCGCCGCCGCATCGAGCGACACGCAGGCGGCGACGGACGCCTTCGCCCTCCTCACGGGACCGATGGGTGAAACGGGCGCGGCGCTCGTGTATGCGCTGTCGCTGAAGCCCGACGCCCGCCGCAGCGCGCGCCAACGAGCGCAGAGCTATCTCTCCAGCAAGGATTTCGAGCGTGTCGCAGCCTTACCCGTGTATGCGGCGGAGAAGCTCCGGAGCGCGAAGAGCTGCGAGGACAAGCGCGGGTTGCTCGAGTTCGCCGGCCAAGTCGGAGGCCCGCAGGTGCTCGACTACCTGAAGGAGCTCGAGCGCCAGACCTCCTGCGGCCCCGAGGACCTCGACCACTGCTTCCCTTGCCTCGCGAGCGACCACCGGCTGGCCGACACGATCGCCAAGCTGGACCGGCACTAAGCAGCACTAAGTCGCCCTCGGGGGCGAACGTCGCTAAACTTCGTAGGCCGGCGCGGCCTTCTGCCACGCCCACGAGGAGTGCGATGCCTGTGTCACGCAAGAAGACGCCGTACTTCGTGCGACCGCCGACCGCGGTGCTCACGCGCGGCTTCGATCCGCGGCTGTCCGTCGGTTCCGCTCGGCCTGCGGTTTTTCGCTCGTCCACCTACGTGTTCTCGAGCCCGGAAGCCGCGGAGCGCGCCTTCGCGATCGCGCTCGGACGCTCGCGGCCGTCGGACGGCGAAAACGTCGATCTCATCTACTCGCGCCTGTCCCACCCGAACGCGGAAATAGTCGAAGATCAAATCGTCCCGCTCGAGCGCGGCGCGGAGGAGGCGGCCGTGTTCAACTCCGGGATGGCGGCGATCTCGACCGTGCTTCTGAGCTCGTGTCCGCCCGGTTCGAGCTTCATCTACACGACGCCCGTCTACGGCGGCACACAGCACCTGATCCATCAGCTGCTCGAGCCGCTCGGCCTGCGCGGCGTGCCGGTTTCCGCGACGGCGACGAACGAGCTTGCGCGCGCCGTTCGCGAAACGCCGAACCTGAAGCTCGTCTTCGTCGAAACGCCAGCCAATCCGACGCTCGCCATGTGCGACCTGGCGTCGGTCGTGAAGGCGGCGCGGAGCCTCAGCGGGCACGCGCCGCTCGTCGTCGTCGACAACACGTTCATGGGACCCACCTTCCAGCATCCGCTCGTCCATGGCGCGGATCTCGTCGTCTATTCGGCCACGAAATACCTCGCCGGGCACAGCGACATCCTCGCCGGTGTCGTCATCGGCAAGGATGCGGAGCTCGTGGCGAGCCTGCGCGGCATGCGCGCCGTGCTCGGTAACATCCTACAGCCGGACGAATGCTGGATTTTGAACAGTCGCCTCCCCACCGTGGAGCTCCGCATGACGCGCCAGAGCAAGAACGCCCAGCGCATCGCCGAGGCGTTGGCCGGTCATCCGCGCATCAAAGAGCTGTACTATCCGTCGCTCTTCACCGATCCCGAGCAAGTTCGGATCCGTGACGCGCAGTGCGACTTTCCGGGCGCCGTGTTCGCACTCGAGCTCGACGGCGGCAAGCGAGCCGCGTTCGACTTTTTACGGCGCCTGACGATCGCGAAGAACGCCGTGAGCCTCGGCGGCGTCGAGACGCTCGCCTGTCACCCCGCGACCACGACGCACTCGGAGATGTCGAACGAAGAACTCGCGGCCGCCGGTGTGACCGACGCGCTCGTCCGGATCTCGATCGGCATCGAGGATCCGCGCGATCTGCTGACGGAGTTTCGCGCCGCGCTCGACGCGCTCTGAGGAGCGGCTCGAGTCGGCCGCAGCGGGCACCGCCTCTACCGCTAGATCTGGTGCGCGCCGTTACGGGCGAGCCAGCGCAAAACGTCACTCGACGTGAGAATGCCAGCGACGCGGCCGTTCTTATCCACGACGGGAACGGGATGAATCCCCTGATTTGCCATGATGCTCGCAGCCTCGAACACCGAAGTTTCCTCGGTCACGACCACCGACAGCGGCAGCATGAAGTCCCGGACGCGCCGGCCGGAGCGCCGCTCCCAGCGGCGCGCGGCGGCGCTGGCTTCGGTATCCGTGGCGTAGAAGTCGCGGTCGCGCGGCGTGTCCGGCTGGCCACAGAGGTCGGTCAAGACATCCATTTTCGAGACGACGCCGATTGGCTCCCCTGCCTCGTCGACCACCGGCAGGGCATGAACGCCTCGGTCCACGAAGAGCCGCAACAGCTCGACCGCTTCCATATCTGGCCGCGCGGTGAGGACGACCTGCTCCATGGCGTCCGCCACCGGTGTGGTGCGGGCGGCCGGAGGCATCGCCTCGATGAGCTCCGGCCGCAGCCTGATGCCCGAATCACGACGAATAAGCGGGCCCTTGGGCTGCGGACGCTGCATCTCCGCGGGAGTCAAGCATCCGGCGTGCCAGCCGTGTGACGCCACTGGGCGCAGTACACCGCGAACGCGGGGGCAATCTCCGGCACGCGCCGCAAGATGCCCTCGGCGGATTTGTACGAAACCCCTTCGCGGGCGCGGGCGGTGGCTTGAGGTCAGGCCCTCGGCTCGAACGTATCAGCTGGCCCCAATGCCTTGCCCATCGCGTGGAAGCCCTTGTCCACGTAGACGGTCGTACCGGTAATTCCGCTCGCGAGCGGGCTCGCCAGAAACGTAGCGACGTTTGCCACTTCCTGCGTTTCGAGACGCTCGGGCAGCGGCGCGTTCTTCTCGCAATACTCGACGACCTCGTCGATCATCCCGGTCACGCTCGCCGCGCGGGTCGCGACCGGACCCGCCGAGATCGTGTTCACGCGTAGCCCGAAGCGTCGGCCGGCCTGGAGCGCCAGGAAGCGAGTATCGCTCTCGAGCGCGGCCTTCGCCGAGTTCATGCCGCCGCCGTAGCCGGGAATCACCCGTTCGCTCGCCATATAAGTGAGCGAGAGAACGGAGCCGCCGCGGCTCATGACCGGACCGAGACGCGCGACCATCGACGTGAGCGAGTAACTGCTCACGCCGAGCGCCGCGAGGTAGCCCTTGCGGCTGGTGTCGAGCAAGAGCTTCGCGACCTCGGGCCCGTTGGCGAGGCTGTGCACCACGACATCGAGCGTCCCGGCGCCGAACTCCGCGCGCCAGCGATCCGAAAGACCCTGAATCGTGAAATCGCCGCGTTCGGCATAGCGGCGACTCGTGCGCAGATCCTCCGGTGCGTCCTCCAGCGTGTCGAACGCCGCGTCCAAGGGGAAAATGCGCTCGAACTCGAGCAGACGCCCGTCGCTCAGCCTGCGCGACGCGTCGAGCTTGCCGCGCCGCAGCACGGTCTCGAAAATTCCGAGCGCGGGCGGCCAAACGCCGAGGCTCACGGACGCGCCGGCTTCGGCCAAGGATTTCGCGATCGCGAAGCCGAAGCCAACGTCGTCGGCGACGCCCGCGACGAGCGCACGCTTGTTGCGTAAGTCGATCGACAGCATGCGGGCGCCGAGACTCCGCGAAATTCAGGCGCCATGCAAGCGCAAAAGTCGCCTCAGAACGCGTCCTCGCCCGTCAGCGCCTTGCCGAGGACCAGCGTGTGGATCTGATGCGTTCCTTCATACGTGTACACACTCTCGAGATTCAAGAGGTGCCGGACGACCGGGTACTCGAGCAGGATCCCGTTCGCTCCGAGCAGGTTCCGCGCCGAACGCGCCACGCTGAGAGCCATGGCGACGTTGTTGCGCTTGCAGAGGGACACCTGTGCCGGCGACGGCTTTTCGCCGCGCTCCTTCCGCCGGCTGAAGTGCAGGCTCAGGAGCTCGGCCTTGACGAGCTCGGACGCCATGTCCGCGAAATCCGCCTGGACGAGCTGCTTTTTGGCGATGGGCAGGCCGAACTGCACGCGTTCCTTGGCATAGCCGAGCGCGCAGTCGAAGCAGGCTTTCGCGGCGCCGACCGCGCCCCAGGCGATACCGAGCCTCGCTTCGTTGAGACAGCGAAGCGGCGCGCCGAGCCCGGGCTTGTGCTCGAGCGCGGCCTCGGCCGGCACGCGGCAGCCCTCGAGGTGGATCGCTCCGGTCTCACTCGAACGCAGGCTCATCTTCCCGTGCACGCGCGAGGTTTCGAACCCGGGCCGCCCGCGCTCGACGACGAAGCCGCGGATCGACTCCGCGCCGCCGGCGCCGACCTTGGCCCAAATCACGGCGACGTCGGCGATGGGGGCGTTAGTGATCCACATCTTGGTGCCGTCGAGGACGAAGTCCGAGCCGTCTGGACGCGCCCGTGTCTGCATCGAGCCGGGATCGGAGCCGCTGTCGGGCTCGGTGAGGCCGAAGCAGCCGATGAGTTTTCCCCGCGCCATTTCCGGCAAGTAGCGCTGCTTCTGCGCTTCGGTACCGAACGCACGAAGCGCAAACATGGCCAGCGACCCCTGCACGCTCGCGAAGCTCCGCAGTCCGCTGTCCCCGTACTCGAGCTCTTCGAGGATGAGGCCGTAGGCAACCGCGCCGAGCCCCGCGCAGCCGTAGCCTTCGAGCCCCGCGCCGAGGACGCCGAGCTCGCCGAGCTCCGTCACGAGGTCCCGCGGGAACTCCTCGCGCTCGTAGAGCTCGGCCGCGCGCGGCAGGTAACGCTCGCGCACGAAGCGCCGCACGTTGGCGCGTATGAGTCGCTCCGCCTCGTCGAGCTCGCCGTCGATCGCCGAAAGCTCGTCCACTGCCGATCCGGCGCGCCCTTCCGTCATTCGGGCGATGCTAACCGATCGGCTGCGGCCGCGTGGGGTCGGCTTCGGCGCGACGCGGATCGGTCGCGAGGATGATGCGGTTGATGCCTTCCTGATTGAAGCCCTTGTAGCCTGCGTTGCGCTCGAGCACCTCGAAGTGCGAACCGATCGCGCCTTCGCGAGCGAGACGCGAGGTTTGCTCGGCGCTCATGAAACCCTCGCGTTCGGCGCGCGCCAGGCGCTCGCTCGACACGGGCCAAACCTCGCCTTGCGTGAAGGCCTGTTTGAGATGCGAGAAATTGCTGAACCGCGGCATGACGCCGATGCCCGCCGCGCGGAGCTGCTCGCTGACGGCCTCGATGTCGTATTGGCACTCGAGGTGATGCATGCCGGCCGCGAGAAAGGCCTCGCCGTGAAGCTCGCACCAGAGCCCGACCGTGCCGACGCTCGCGCGGGGCTCGAGCGCCGAGTGCGCGAAGTCGCCCGTAATTTCCTCGGGCGTGAGATCGACGTCGGCGAAGACACAGAGCCCCGTCGTAGGATGGTCCAGCACTTGCGCGCCCCAACCCGCGTCGCGGCCGGCGTAAAAGCGCTCGCGGCAGCGGAGTCCGAGCGCCTCGAGCACGCCCACGAGCGCCGCGAACCAGCGGCGGCTCGAGCGGTAGGTGTGGTGGTCGCGATTGAACCAGCCGAGTCCGAGCGCGTCCTGCCGCGCCTTTTGCACGCGCGCGGCGTGGTTCTTTCGCTCGTAGAAGCGCCGTTCGGCCTCGAAAAACACCTCGCACGCGAGCGCCTCACCGAGCTCCGTACGCGCGGCGCGCACGAGCGCGAGCGCGGCGTCGAAGCCCGAGCCGGGGTCGTCGAGCGGACGCGGCCGCAGCCGGAGCGCCTCGAGGTGCCGCTCGATCGCGGCGGCCCCGGGCCCGGCGCTCGGTGCGCTCGCCGCCACGAGCGCACGCTCCGCACGGCGCTCGCCGAGCCAGAGCTCGGCGCCGTCACCACGCGCGACGAGCACGCGCCGGACGAGCCCGCTCGGAGCACCCTCGACGGCGCCGAGAACCGACGCCGGAGCCGCCTCGAGAAAGTCCACGACGGAATCAGTGCGAGCGACGACACGGAGCCCGCTTTCCGTGCCGAGCTCGACGAGCGGCAAGAGCGCGCCGGGATGCTCCCAGAGCTCCCCGCCGTCGGGGTGGCCCACGCGGAGGAAGCCCGAACGCTCGAGCTCGCGCCGAACCTCGCCGTCGGCGCGGACGCCGATAACGTCGACCGCGTCGGCGAGGCGTGCGCCGACGCCGAAGAGCCGCTCGGCGAAAGCGCGCGCGCCCGGGGAGCGACGAAGGAGTTCGTCGAGCATGCGCAACACGAGCGCACTTGCCGTTGGCTCGGGGTGGAATGCGACGGGGCCCATGCTGGAGCCGATAACGCTGATTTTGACCGAAATCGGCCCTCGGCGCACGCCGCCGACGTGGGTGCAGCGCGCACCTTCACGCCGACTTGAAAAGGAGCGCCCGCGGCGCAAGATGTGAGGACGGCGCGCTCGCTTTTTCGACGCACCGGCAGCGTGCCATGCATCCAGTTCTAGTCCTCGGTGCCGGCAAGATCGGGCGAACCATCGCGTGCTTGCTCGCCGCGACGGAGGATTACGAGGTCACGCTCGCGGAGAAGAGCGAAGCCGCGCTCCGGCATCTCCGGCGCACACCGCGCGTGCGGGCGCTCGTGCTCGACGCGACCGATCCGACGGCCCTCGCGAGCGCGATGAGCGGCCAAGCAAGCGTCGTCTCGGCGCTCGCCTATGCCCACAACCCGCTCGTAGCCGAGGTCGCGCTCGAGCGCGGCGCGAGCTACTTCGATCTCACCGAGGATCGGGAGACGACCCGGCGCGTTCGAGCGGTCGCGGAGCGTGCGCGGAGCGGCCAGGTGTTCGTCCCGCAATGCGGTCTGGCGCCGGGCTTCATCTCGATCGTCGCGCACGAGCTCACGCGCGGCTTCGACCGGCTCGACAGCGTGTTCATGCGCGTCGGCGCGCTGCCGCGCTTTCCGTCGAACTTCCTCAAATACAACCTGACTTGGTCGACCGACGGGCTCATCAACGAATACTGTAACCCTTGCGAAGCGATCCACGAGGGCGTCCTCCGCGAGGTGCTGCCGCTCGAGGGCCTCGAACATTTCTGGCTCGACGGCGTGCGCTACGAGGCGTTCAACACCTCGGGCGGCCTCGGCAGCTTGTGTGAAACGCTCGCGGGCAAGGTGCGGGAGCTCAACTACAAGACGATCCGGTACCAAGGTCATCGCGACTACATGGCGTTCCTGCTCACCGAGCTCCGGCTGAGCGAAGAGCGCGCGCTCACCAAGCAAATCCTCGAGCGCGCCGTGCCGGTGACATTTCAAGACACGGTCGTCACGTTCAGCACGGTCTCCGGCTGGCGCAACGGGCAGCTCGTCCAGGTGAGCGACGCGCGCCGGATCGTGAACACCGTCGTGCACGGCGAAAACTTCAGCGCCATCCAGGTCACGACCGCCGCGGGTCTATGCGGGATGCTCGACTTGCATCGCGAGGGCGCCCTCGGGGATCGCGGCTTCGTCCGGCAGGAAGAAGTACGGCTCGACGCATTTCTCGGCAATCGCTTCGGCGAATATTACCGGGCGCCGAACGCGAGCCACTTCAGCTTGGCCATGGCCGAGCTCGGCTCGGTGCCGCCATGAGCACGGCTCGCGCGGCCGCGGAGGCGCTCGAGCGGCTCGGCGTACCCATCGGCGCGGGCGGAATCGCCATCGGTCCGCGCTTCGGAGCCGGGCGCGGCGCGGAGCTCACGGTCACGAGCCCCATCGATGGCGCGCCGATCGGGGAACTTTACGCGGCCTCGGCCGCCGAAGTGAGCGAAGCCGTCGACGCGAGCGCGCGCGCGTTCACGACCTGGCGCCTCGTGCCGGCGCCGCGACGCGGTGAGCTCGTGCGCCGCCTCGCGGAGCTCCTGCGCGGTCACAAAGAGGAGCTCGCGACGCTCGTGACGCTCGAGGTCGGCAAAATCGGCGAAGAAGCGCGCGGTGAAGTCCAAGAGATGATCGACATGGCAGACTTCGCGGTCGGCTTGAGTCGCCAGCTCACGGGGCTCACCATCGCGAGCGAACGGCCGCACCACCGTCTGACCGAGCAGTGGCACCCGCTCGGACCCGTCGGCGTCATCACGGCCTTCAATTTCCCCGTCGCAGTGTGGGCGTGGAACGCCGCGCTCGCGCTCGTGTGCGGCGATCCGGTGCTGTGGAAGCCTTCGGAAAAGGCGCCGCTCTGTGCCCTCGCGTGCCATGCGCTCGCGGTCCGCGCGGCGAGCGAGCTCGGCGACGTTCCGGACGGGCTCTTTTCGCTCGCCATCGGCCGCGCCGAGGTGGGTGAAGCGCTCGCCGGCTCGAGCAAGCTGCCGCTCGTTTCCGCGACGGGGTCCGTTCGCATGGGGCGCGCCGTGGCCGGAGCCGTCGCGTCGCGTCTCGGCCGCTCGCTGCTCGAGCTCGGCGGCAACAACGCGATGATCGTCGCACCGAGCGCAAGGCTCGAGCTCGCGGTGCGCGCCGCGCTCTTCGCGGCCGCGGGCACGGCGGGCCAACGCTGCACCTCGTTACGCCGCTTGATCGCGCACGAGAGCGTCGCCCACGCGCTGCTCGCGGAGCTCGAACGCGCCTTTGCGCGCGTCCCCGTGGGCGATCCCCGCGTGCCCGGCACGCTGGTCGGACCCCTGATCGATCGCGCGGCGCTCGACGCCATGCAAAGCGCACTCGCCACGGCACGCGACCAGGGCGGCCGCGTGCACGGCGGCGAGCTCGTCACCACGGGCGTGCCCGCGGGCGGCGCCTACGTGCGCCCCGCGCTCGTCGAAATCGAACCGAGCGCCCCCATCGTCCAGGTCGAGACCTTCGCGCCGATCCTTTACGTCTCGCGTTATCGCACGCTCGACGAGGCGATCGCCCTCCAAAACGGCGTACCGCAAGGGCTCGCGAGCGCCATCATCACGGACGACCTGCGCGAAGCCGAGCGTTTCTGCTCGGCGAGCGGCTCCGACTGCGGCATCGCCAACGTCAACATCGGCACGAGCGGGGCGGAAATCGGCGGCGCTTTCGGCGGTGAAAAGGAGACGGGCGGCGGGCGTGAATCCGGCTCCGACGCTTGGAAGAACTACATGCGCCGCGCCACCAACACCGTCAACTACGGTGATGATTTGCCACTCGCTCAGGGCGTACGCTTCGAGTTGGAGTGAGACCAATTCGCGCTAGCTTTGGCTTCGCAGCATGCCTGCGCTCACGCGAAACCGGCTCGTCGTCGCGTTCTTGGCGCTCGGGGTCGCGTGTTCGGCCGCGTTCGCGCGGCGCGCGGGCGCACGTGACGCCTGGCCGCGCCGAGTGCGCGAACGGCCCGAGCGCGCCGGTAACGCCAAGCTCGAGATCGCCGTCGAGCCGGGACGTCTCGCCGTCGACGATCCGACGCTCACACGGCTGATCGGGGACTCCGCGCGCGCGCTCGGCAGCTACTACGGCACGCTGCCGTTTTCGACGGCGCGCGTCGTCGTCACGCCCGTGAACGAGGGCCATATCAAAGGCAGCACGCGCTGTGCTGGGGGGATCGGACGCGTGAGCTTGCGCGTGGCACCCGGCGTCACAGCGGCGGATTTTCGCAGCGACTGGGTCGTCACTCACGAGCTCTTGCACGTCGCGTTCACCTCGCTCGACGACGACAGCACGACGCACGAGTGGGTCGGCGAAGGCCTCTCGAGCTACGTCGAGCCGCTCGTCCGCGTGCGAGCCGGCACGCTCGACGAGCGTGCGCTCTGGCGCGACCTCGTGCGCGATTCCCCGCAGGGCTTACCGGAAGCCGGCGACCAGGGACTCGACCGCACCCACACCTGGGGACGCACCTATTGGGGCGGAGCACTCTTCTGGCTCGAGGTCGATCTCCTCGTTCGCGAGCGGACGCAAAACCGGAGGAGCATCCGCGACGTCCTGCGTGCGGTCGCAGCGACCGGCGCGAACGTCTGCGTCGATTGGCCCATGGCGCGCCTCATCGCGACCGGTGACGCCGCCACCGGCACCCACGTCCTCGCGGACGTTTACGCGGCGCGCGCCCTCACGAACGCCGCACCGGACCTCGCCGCATGGTGGCGCAAGCTCGGCGTCGCGCCCGGCGGTCGCAGCGTCGTCTTCGATGAGGCCGCGCCTTGGGCCGAAACGCGCCGCCGCATGACGCGCGATTGAGCCCACCCCTCCCCTCGACCACTCTCACTCCCCTTCCTCCCCCGCTCCTCCCGCTCTCACCACGTCCTCATTCTTGATCTTGTCGACCTTCATCCCCCGCGCGCGCTTCGTCATCGTCTCCATCAGGTCGTCGAAGCTCGGCAGCTCGCCCTTGACGAAGCGCAACGGATTCACGCGCGAGACGACGAAGCTCTTCAAATAAGGGCTCGTGAGGCCGCGCTCCTTGAGCTTCGCGACGGCGTCGTTCACCGCGTCGTCGAGGCCGATGAGCACGTCGGCGCGACGTTCGCGCTCGGGCAGTGAGTCGCCGAGCGTGCCCTCGACCCACGCGTCCACCTTGCGGAGCGCCGGATGGTACGCCCCGCCCGCGAGACGGCCGCGCTTTTCGTAGGCGAAGCCGAGCGTGACGAGCGCAGACTCTTCGAATTCGAGCTCGTAGCTGCTCTCCGTTTTACTGGAGAACTTGACGAGCTCGCGGTACATGCGCGCGACCTCGAGCGCGCGCTCGCGCAGCGCATGCGCCTTCTCGATGTTGAGCGCGAGGATTTGATACGCGACTTCACGCTCGGGAACGATGAGCGCGACGATGGAGCTTGCGCCGAGCTCGCGCAGCGCCGTGAGGCGGTGATTGCCGTTCGGCGTCCAATATTTGCCCTCCGCGGCGACCGCGATGATGGGGTCGAGGAAGCGCTTGGTCTTGTCCATCGCGCGCGTGAGCCGACGCACGTGCGCGTCACTCACGTCGCGCTGGAACGGCGTCGGCTCGACCCGGTCGAGGGGCAACGCCGCGAACAGCAGCGGATGCCCCCCGAGCGGCTCGCGATAACGCGCCAAAACGGCGCCGCCGTCCGCTTCGACACGCGCGGCGAGCTCATCGAGCGCTCCCGTTTCGGGAACGACGGCGAGCTCGGGCGCGCGTAGCTCCGTGGGCTCGAGCTTCACGCCGCGACGGCGCTTGGTCCCGGGCTTCTTGGGAGCGCTTTTCGCTTTTTTCTTCGCGGCCAAGCCGCTCAGCCGCCTGCTGCCTCGGGCATGTCGGGGTCGCCCGCGTGAGCGCGCACGTGCTCGGCGAACTTGGTGCGCTGCTCCGGCGTGAGCACGCTGAGCACCGTCTGCACGAAATCGACACGGCTCTTGGCCATGGTCTTGATCATGTCGGGCCCCATGCTGCCGACGCCCGCCTTCTTGGCGTCGAACTTGTCGCCTTGGAACGCCGTGCCGATGGCGTCGAGGTGCTTCATGCCGGCGTCCATCTTGCTCTTCATGGTCGCCTGCTGCGCCTTCATTTGCGCGTCGAGCTTCGTCTGGAGCTTTTGCTTCTGCTCGGGAGTGAGCGCGAGCTCTTCACCGAGCTTCTCGAGCGGGCCGCCGCCCATGCCGGGACCCATTTCGTGCTCGTGACCGGGCCCGCCCATGCCCGGACCGTGCTCGTGACCGGGGCCGCCGGGAGCGGCAGCGCCCGGAGCGGCAGCGCCCGGAGCGGCAGCGCCGGAAGCGGCAGCAGCGGGAGCACCCATGCCTGGAGCGTGTTCGTGACCGGGGCCGCCCATGCCCGGGCCGTGCTCGCCGGGACCGCCATGCTCGTGGCCCATCGCCAGCATGTGCTCGTGCATTTGCTTGCCGTGCTCTTTGATTGCCTCGACGAGCTTCTTTCGCTGCTCGGGCTCGAGGGTCTTATACAGGCGATTCATCGCATCCTGCATGGCCGGGGTCGTTCCGGCGATCGCGTCGCCGATGGCCTTGATGTCCGCATCCGTCTTCGCCCTGTCGACCTTGCCGGCGGCGACACCGTCGGCCACGTCGGAGAGGAGCTTCTGGTGCGGCTCCTTCGCGGCGTCTTTCACCTTGGACAGGTCGGTCTCGATACCCTCGATCGCCGTCTTCTGCTCGGGCTTCAGCTCGAAGGAGTCGAGCGTCATGATGAACATGTCGACCATCGTGTGGCCGTGATGCTTCGGCTGCGGCGCGGGCGCGGCCGCGGGCGCCGGCGCCGGCGCGGGTGCCGACGCCGAGGCAACCGGGGTGGGAGCAGGCGCGGGCGGCGGGGCCGCGGGGGGCGGCGGCGGGGCGGCGGGGGGTTGCTCACTGCCGCCACAGGCCGGCAGCGCCGACAATGCGAGTACGACGAGTAGGGCCTGACGCGAACCGATCGCTTTTCTCATGGTGTTCTCCGTTATGTTTGTTTCAAGTGCCGGGCATCGGGATGAGCTCGGTGATCTCGATGAAGCCGTCTGGCGTCATGAAGTGAGGGTGTCCCTTGAGTGAGGCGCCGAGGGCTTCCATCGATTCCGCTTGAAGAACCGAGTAGCCGCCGAGATCATTTTTCGTGGGGGAAGCGCCGCTGTTCGTCACGCGCAGGCTCTTGCCGAGCGGCCCACCCATGTCGACGATCGAGCCCGCGCTCTTCTTGCTCCAAGCCGTCCATGCGTCCATGCCGGCCTTCTGCTGCTCGGGCGTTGCCTTCATCATCTGTTCGAACGCCGCAGCCGGTGCCCTGTACAGAACGAGAAACTTCTTCATGCGATTTCCCTTTCGCAAAGCTCACAACGAGCGAGACGGGCCAAACCCTAGCTCCGACCGGTCGCACAACGCCAGCGCGCTTTTCGTCGCGAAACGCTACAGCGTGGAGCCGAGGTCACGAGCTCAAGGCGCGGACGGTCCGCTCTGTCCTGCGTCGTCGAGACCCCAGCACTCGACGCTCATGTCGGTATGGAGCCCGCAGCTGTGCGCACCGCCGGCCGACACCTGTAGAAACGTACTGCCCGCCGGCGCGTCGGTGCGGCCGTCGGCCGAATTGCCCCAACAAGCCACGGTATCGTCGCCACGGACGGCACACGCGTGTTCGATACCGACGGAAACCGACTTGAACGTCCCACTCGGTTGGCTGCCGTGCGTGAGCCCCCAACAGCTGAGTCTGTCGTCGTCGCGGATGCCGCACACTCCCCAATAGCCCGCGTCGATGCTCTTGAACTTCTCGCCGGCCGGCGGGTCCGTCTGTCCGTACATGTCGTCGCCCCAGCAAGTCACGGCGCCGTCCGCGTCGAGCGCACACGCGAAATAAAAGCCCACGGTCACCTGCACGAAATTCTGCCCGTCGGGCGCGTCGAGCTCGCCGTGGTCACCTTGCCCCCAGCACGCAATCGCGCCCTGCGCAGTGACGCCACAGCTCGAGCTGAAGCCACCGGCGCTCACGTCGATGAACGTCCCGTCGGGCGGTGTGCTCTCGCCGAATCCGTTGTCGCCCCAACACGTGACACCGCCGTCGGCGCGCAAGCCGCACAGGTGGTAGACGGCGCCGTCGATCGTCTCGAGCAAGTCGCCCGTCGGATCGGACTGCCCCCAGTCGTCGCTGCCCCAGCAGTACACGGTGTGATTACCGCGCAACGCGCAGGTGTTCGCCTCCGTGGCCGTGACGCCGATGTAGCGCGTGCGCTCGCAGTGGTCCCCCGTGTGCAGGGGCGTGCAATCGCAGGTGATGTTCGTGCCGTCGGTGTGGCACGTCCCGTCGTTCAGGCAGGGGTTCGGATCGCAGCCGGAGATTTCGGTTTCGCAGCTCGTGCCCGAGTAGCCGTCCGGACAAGTGCACACGAAGCCGTCGATGCCGTCCGCGCAGGTGCCGCCGTGCTGGCAGGGGTTCGGCATGCAATCGTCGATGTTTTGCGAGCAATCCGTACCCTTGAAGCCCGGAGCGCAGGTGCAGAGGAACGTCGCCACCGCGCTCGTGCAAGCGGCTCCGTTGCGGCACGGATTCGGCTGACAGGGGTCGCCTGCCGTTTCGCACGTCTTGCCGGTGAAGCCCGGCATGCACGTGCAAAGGTAGTCGTTCACGCGGTCGCTGCACGTGCCGCCGTTGAGGCACGGTTCCCGCGCGCAATCATCGACGTTCGTCGCGCAGCGTTCGCCCGAGAACCCGGCTGCGCACGTGCAGCGCGGCCCGTTCGCACCCTCGACGCAGTGTCCGGCGTTTTCGCAGCGCAGCGAGGCGCAGCTCGGCGGCGTCGAGGGCTCGCCGCCTTCGCCGCTGTCACCGGTGCCCGGTCCCTGACCCGCCTCGCTCGTCGTGCCTCCGCTACCGGCATCGACTCGACCCGCGCTGCCGCCCGACGTTCCGCCGGCGCGTCCCCCTCTTCCGGCAGTCGGATGACCGCCCGCGGCAGGGCCCGTGTCGCCCTCTCCGCCTTCACCGCCAAGAGCACCGCTGCCGCCCGCGCCGGCTTGCCGCGATGAAAAATCGTTGCCGCTGCAACCACCCGCGGCGGCGACGAAGAACGAGGCGAGCGCGAGCGGCGGGAGCAGCGGAAGGCGCATTCCGCGAGCCTAGATCCGCCGAGTTTCGGGGTGGTACCCAAACCGCCAGAGCCGACGCCAGGAGCGATTTAGGGGCACGCGGCCGGTCAGTCGGGGCCCGTGCCGTCGTCCCGCAGCACGGCTTCTTGCATGAGGTCCGCTTCTTTGTGCTCGTGGTCGTGGAATGCCTGGACGAAGCGCGCGGTGGGCTCCGCGAGCTCGGGGCTCGGACCGAGCGCAGTCACCATCGCCCGCAGGCCGTCGAGTCGCTCGAGCATCACCGTGTGCTCTTCGCACAGCTCGGCGACACCGTGGGCGAGGCCCGGTCGATCACGAACGAACGCACCGAAGTACGCGTCGCCTTCTTCGAGCGCGAAGTGAAGCTCGAGATCGACACGCAACGCGGACAGCACCCCGCTCGGGTCGACGTCGGTCCGTCCCGCCGCGAGCGCCGTGTAAAGCTCGGCGACCTCGAGCAGCGTCGCATCGAGCCGTCCGCGGACGCTCGGCCCCGCACCGGACGGCATGAACAGCGTCGAGACGGTGGCTATTTGCTCCATGGCTACCTCCAGCTCTCGCCCACTCAGGGGAGCGCACAGGAATAGAGGCCGTCGTGCTCCGGATCCTCGCTGTCCCGACCGACGCCCGAGCGCGCGTAAATCACGTGCTCGAGCCCGGCGTCGACCTGGAAATTCTTGGGATCCATGACGGCGGCTTCGATCAGCGTGGGCGTGCTGCTGCTCGCGGGATCGAGGTACTTCAGGTCGGCGACGTTCGGGTACACGGTCGGGTCGCTCGCGTTGTCCGTGAAGACGATGCCGCTACCGCGCGCCGCGAGTGCGTCGAGCACGCCCGGCAAAGAAACTACCTCGGTGCCGTCCATCGCGACGACGTGCAGCGTACCGCCCGTGTCGGCGACGTCGGTGAGGTAGAGCACGAAATTGCCGTCGGCCGTGATGCTCGAGCGCGGCATGGCCGCGACCGGATCGGCGACGAGTTCGATCGGCTCCGGGTTGAAGCCGTCGGTCGCCACCAGGCGGAGATCGCGCTGGGTGCCGTTGTCGTACGTCACCTTGGTGGAGTAGAGCGCCATTCCGTAGCTGCTCGTGAACGCGACGGGCTCCGAGAATCCGGTCGTCACGATGGGTTCCGGATCCGCGTAGGGCACGGGCGAGCGACGGAGCTGATCACCGACGGTGTAGAGCGCGGCCGAGCCGTCGGGCAGGAGGAAGCCGCGACTCACGCTCGCGTCGATACGATACTGCTGCCCGCCGGTCGCGTAATAACCCTGATAATCGCTCGTTTGATAAAAGACGCCGTCGCCCGCCGCGTCGGCCGACCAGCTGGGTAGTGCCTCTTCCGCGATCGTCGTCGGATTCCAGGTCGTCCCGTCGAAGTCGAAGCGCTCAATCGTCGCGTCGCGGCTGTTCGGAGCACAGAACCCGACGAACAGCGCCTCTCCCACGAAACCGAGCGACGGGCTGCACGTCGTGTCGGACCCGAGCCCCATGCTCGGAATCAACACGTCGTCGGTCGCAAAATCGCTCGACGCGATCATGAGATCGGTCTTCGCTTTCTTGGTGTTCGTGTTGGCCGTATAGACGACGAAGTCGCCCGAAGCGCTCGCCGCGATGAGCGTCTCCGAATACGTCGTGCTCCCGACTTCCTGCGTTCCGCCGTCCGCCGTCCAAATCGAGAGATCGCCGACGTTCGCCGTCCAATCGACGTTGCCGAAGTTGAAGACGACACGCCCGCGGATCAGCGTGTTGCCGGGCTCGTCGCTCACGGTCTCGCTGTCGCCGCCGTCGAGCTTCGACGCGATGAGCTCGTCACCGGCGCGGTAGAGCACCCTGCCGTCGCTCGTGACACCGACCATCGAGGCAGACCCGGCGGTCACCTGGGCCGGGGCACCGATGGTCGCGCCGGGCCCCGTCGCGTCCCCTCCTGCCGCAGCCGAGGCATCTTGACCCGCGCCTCCCCCGGCCGCGTTCCCCGCTGTTCCCCCGGATCCGTGCTGTTCCGGGCCGCTTGCGGGCCCGCCGGAGCTCTCGGCCCCGCCGCACCCTGCAAGCGACATGAGAAGCGCGCCTAAGAGGCTCGCGTTCGTCCCGATGCGCTTGGCGTTCGACTTCGACATGGCGATGTGACCCATCGCCAAAGCAAGAACGAGGCCGAGCCGAGCCGCTCAAGTTTTTCTCGTCGCGCTCGTAGGCTTCGCTCTGCTAAAAAAGCTTGGCTCGCGAGACGCGCAAGCGAGCCAGGGATGGGTTACGCACCGAAGACGACCGCGACGCGCCAATTCGCGGGCCTCGTGCTCGCGCGCGTGGAACGGCAACACTGCGACGCGCTCCGCGCGCTCCTGGCCGAGATCCGCGCTCAGACGCTCGCGACCATGCAGGGTACGCCGCCTCCGGGCGCCATCGTGCCATTTCACCTGCTCGAGACCGTTCATTACGCGCGTTTCGTGCTGCTCGAGGGCGAAGGCGTGAGGGAGCCGCTCCTCGCCTTTTCCACGAACTACGACGGACCGGAGGGTGAGGACGCCGTGGGCGCGAGCCGTGCGTTTTCGCTGCACGTGAAGGAGCTCGTCGAGAAGGCGGGGGCGGGGCTCGAGCGTGTATTCGGGCACTGCCACGGCTATCGAGCAGGCCGGCTCGAGGGCTTCATGCGCAAGCACCAGCGCAAGGCGAGCACCTTCTACGTCGGCTCGTCCGGGCGCAGCCGCAACCAAATCCTCTGGGAACGCGAGCTCAGGCGCGCCGTCGATCGCGTGCTCGACCGCGGCGGCTTCGAGCACAGCCGGCCCGAGGTCGTGCGCTCCGCCGTGCTCGCCGCCCTCGCCGAAAGCCACCCGCGTATTCCCCCCTTTCCCGCGCAGCCGGATCTCGAACGGCGCGTCACGCTGCTCGTGACGCTGCTCGTCGCGGGAGCGTTCGTGCTCGCAGCGGTCGGGGTCACGCTCGGCGTCGCGCTCGGTGGGTCGCCGTGGCAATGGGTACTCGGCGTCGGGAGCATCCTCGCGTTCGCCGGCGCGCTCGTCGCTCGTTTTCGCTGGCTCGAGCTCACTGATCCGCAATTTCAACCGACGCAAGGGGCGGGCGGCGTTGCTTCCTTCGAGCACGCCTCCGCCGACGAGAACGAGTTTCTGCAAAACCAACTCACGCACTTGGTGCCGCTGAAACCGGGCCCCTTGCGTTGGCTCTTGATTCGGGCGGTATTTCTCGCGCTCGATTTTCTGGCTGCGAATCGCTACAACAAGGGCAAGCTCGGCGGCATCCCCTCGATCCATTTCGCGCGCTGGGTGCTGGTCGAGAACCGCGGGGTGCTCTTCTTCAGCAACTTCGACAGCTCCTGGCCGAGCTACCTCGGAGACTTCATCGACCAGGCGAGCAGCGGCCTCACCGCCGTCTGGAGCAACACGGTCGGCTACCCGCGCACGACCTGGTTGCTCGAGGCCGGCTCACGCGACGCCGCGCGCTTCCTCGCATGGACGCGCGCACACCAGCACCCGACGAACGTTTGGTACGCGGCGTACCCCGGCCTCTCCATCGTCAACGTCAACGCGAACACGGAGATCCGACGCGGGCTCGCCGATCCCGGTTGCCTCGACGCGGCGACCTGGCTCTTCCATCTGCGCGGCGTCGATCGCGCCGCGGCGGACGAGCTCTACGGCGACGAACGCCGCGCCTTTCCGCTCCCGTTCGACGACATCCAGGGCATCATACTCTGGGGTTATGGTCACATGCCTGAGGCACGCTACCTCATGTTCCGCGTGCCGCAGGCGACGCAGGCGGCGCGCGCCTTTCTCGCGGGGTTGCCGCTCACGTCCGCCGGCGGCGAGCGCACGGAGGAGCCGCCCGAACCGCTCGTGAACGTGGCGTTCACGCACGCAGGCCTCGTCGCGCTCGAAATGGACCCTGCGCTCCGCGCCGGCTTCTCGACACCCTTCGTCCAGGGCTCGGAACATCCGTATCGCGCGCGGGTGAACGGCGACGTCGGAGCGAGCGCGCCGGAACATTGGGACTGGGGTTCGCCCGACAATCCCGTCCACGTCGTCTTGCTGGTGTTCGCGGCGACGCCCGCGAGCGTCGAGCGCCATGCCGCCGATTTCGTCGCGCAGGCGCGCGCGGCCGGGCTCGAGCTCGTGACGGCGCTCGAAGGCACGACGCTGCCCGGACGCAAAGAGCACTTCGGCTTCCGCGACGGCATCGCGCAGCCGGAGCTCAAAGGCAGTGGACGCGGGGGCCTCGAAGGCAACCTGGTCGACGCGGGCGAGTTCTTGCTCGGGCACCGTGACGGCTACGGCAACGTCTCCACGAGCCCCGAGAGCACGGCCGGGTTCGCGTGGGGCGCGAACGGCAGCTATCTCGTGTTTCGCCAGCTGGAACAAGACGTGGAGGCGTTCTGGCGTTACGCGGCGAGCGTCGACGGGAACGACCCGATCAAGGCGGCGAGCAAGCTCGTCGGACGCTGGCCGAGCGGCGCGCCGCTCGTGCGTCACCCGAACGTCGATCCCGAATCGCCGCGCTTCGCCGACGACGACACCTTCACGTACCTGAGCGGCGACGACGACAACGATCGCTACGGCGCGCGCTGCCCGTTCGGCGCGCACATCCGCCGCACGAACCCGCGCGATTGGCAGCTCGGCGAGACACCGGCCGCGTCGCTCGAGCTCGCGAACCTGCATCGGATCCTCCGCCGCGGCCGCCCGTACGGCGAGCCGCTCGATCCGGCGATGGTGCCCGCCGAGCTCGTGCGCCGCTCGCTCGCTACGGAGTCCGGGAAAAAGCGCGCTGAACGCGGTCTCCAATTCTTGTGCTTCAACACGAACATCGACCGTGGCTTCGAGTTCGTGCAGCAGCAATGGTCGAGCAACCCCAAATTCGCGCGACAAAGCGCTGATCCGGATCCGCTCTTCGGGCTGCATCAGGAGCCGGGAGCGCTCGCCCTCGAGCCGCCGGTGTTCACGCGCCAGAGCGACGTCAAGCAAGGGCTCTTGCCGCGCACGCCGGGCCTCTCGCGGTTCGTACGCGTGCGCGGGAGCGCGTACCTGTTCATGCCGTCGATCCCGGCCGTGCGTTTGCTCGCCCGCGGCGTGTGCCGGCCCTCGGCCGCCGCAGCGCTCGAGCGGGTGCCGGACGACGAGCAGCTCTACATCGACCAACTGATCGACACGCTGCGCGACAAGATGCGCCGTGACTACGCGGGCAAGCTCACGCTGCGCGACGCGCACCCCAAGATGCACGGCCTCGTCCGCGCGACGTTGCGTGTCCAGCCGGATTTGCCCGCGGAGCTCCGCGTCGGCGTGTTCGCCGAGCCCAAGACTTACGCGGCGTGGGTGCGCTTCTCGAACGCCTCGGGCGAGGTCGGAAACGACGACGACAAGGACATTCGCGGCGTCGCGATCAAGCTCATGGACGTCCCGCCGCCGAAGCTCCTCGAAGGAGCCGAAGGCTGCGCGACGCACGACTTCATCCTGATCAGCGCGGACGTGTTCGTCGCGCGCGATGTCCGCGAGTTCAGCGGCCTGGTCGCGGCCGTCACGAGCGGCTCGGCGTGGAATGGCGTGTCGTTTCTGCTCGCGCATCCGCGCATCGCGCTCGCGGTGGCGCGCACGCGCGCGCGCCACGCGAGCCCCGCCGCCATTCGCTACTTCAGCGTCGTTCCTTACCTCTACGGCGCTGCGGCGGCGAAATACTCGCTCACGCCCGCGGACACCGCTGCGGCGCTGCCCCCTCTGCCGCGCAGCCCGAACTACCTGCGCGACGCGCTCAAGCTGCGCCTCCGCGAGAGCGCCGTCCGCTTCGATTTCTCGGTGCAGCTTCGTACCGAGCCCGCGCGCATGCCGATCGAAGATCCGAGCGTCCGCTGGGACGAGCGCGCCGCGCCCTTCCATAAGGTAGCGACCCTCGAAATCCCTCCGCAGGAGTTCGACACTCCGGAGCGTCAGCACTTCGCCGAAAACCTCTCCTACAACCCCTGGCGCTGCCTGCCTGAACATCGCCCCCTCGGCGGGATCAGCCGCGCGCGGAGGCAAGTGTACCGCGCTCTTTCCGCCTACCGTCACGATCGCAACGCGGAGCCGAGCGACGAACCGGATCCGGATACTTAGCGAACGCGAACGGTCGCGCCTTGCGCGCTCGAACGCAAACGCGGCGCCGTCCGCGCGGAACGCCGCGCCCGTCCTCGGGTAGAGCGCCGATCGGCTTCCTCAACCGCGCACGCTTTTTTTCACGAGCACGAGGACGCCGCCGTTGCCGCCGAGCGCGGGCGGCGCCGTGCGAAACGCGAGTACGTGAGCCGCGGCCGGCGTCGCCGTGAGCCACTCTGCGATGGCGCCGCGCAGCACGCCCGCACCGCCGGGTGAATGCCGGCCCTGGCCGACGATCACGAGCACGAGGCTCGTGCCCGCCGCGCTCTCTTCCGCCAAGAATGCCGCCAGCCGACGCTCGGCCACGGCGACGCGTAAGCCATGGAGATCGAGCGTCGCACGCGGAGTGCCTCGCAACGACGCACGCGCACTCGCGGCAAGCTTGCGCCGAGCGCCTTCGACGAAACCGTCGTCGGCCGTGACGATGAATTCGAGCGGCTGCGCGCTCTGGGGACTCGCCAGCGCCTTCTTCGGCAAGGGGACGCGCCGCTTGGCGTCCGCAAGCGGTACCACACCGCTCGCAGCCGCCGCGTGCGCGAAGCTCGGAGCCGGAGTCGGCGGCGGAACGGCCGCCTTGCGCGTTTTCGACGCCAGTCCCGCGAGCGGACGGTGGGGCGGAAATTTGCGGCGGGCAGGCACGCGGCGTTCATGGCTCAGGGGCTGGCCGAAGCCAACCCCGAGTCCTCCGAGCGCTGGCATGCGCCCGCCTCAGCCGGCAAATCCGCGCAAAATCGAGCGGCTCTTCGCATCGAGGCGCGTGAGGTCGCGCACGCGGTACGAGTCCCCGCACACGTCCTCGATGATCCAGACACCGTCGCCGAGCTCGCGCGGCCACGCGTCGAGAGGCGTCTGAAAGCGGCGCGGACCCCGGTCGGTCTCGACGTTCCACGTACGAAGCTCGAAATCCTCCTCGACCGCGGAGACGCCCACGATGTCGAGAACGAAGCCGGCTTGCGAGAGCGCGCCCTCGAGCGCCGCTCGCGAAACGCCGTCGAGCTCCCGCGCGTCGCTCACGAAGGCACGCTCCGTACCGTCCGCGTCGCGCAAGCTCAGGTAACGCGCAGGGGCGGACCAAGGAAAGCAACGCACGAGCTCGACTGGAGTTTCACCCCGCGCGTCGATGACCCAGAGTCGCCCGTCGACGCGACGCTCGACCAAGAAGGTGCTCTTGCGGGCGCTCGACCTGTCGCTCCACACGGAGACGTCGGACGGAGCGGCGGTAAAAGCCAGGCCACGGAGCTGATTTTCAAGCGGCATGATGGAGTTCCTGTTGCAGAGTGACGAGCTTGCGATAGGTGCCGTTCGGCAGCGCCAAGAGCTCGGCATGCGTGCCTTGCTCGACGAGCTTGCCGTTTTCGATCACGAAGACGCGCGACGCCTTGTGCAGCGTCGAGAGCCGATGCGCGATCGCGAACACGGTGCGGCCCGCGACGAGGCGGTCCATTGCCTGCTGAATCTTCTGCTCGGTCTCGGTATCGACCGCGCTCGTCGCCTCGTCGAGGATCAGGATGCGCGGGTCGCGCAAAATGGCTCGCGCGATGCTCACGCGCTGGCGCTCGCCGCCCGACAGCGTGTGACCGCGCTCGCCGACGATGGTGTCGTAGCCGAGGGGCAGCTTGCACACGAAGTCGTGCACGTTCGCGGCGCGCGCCGCTTCGACCACTTGGTCGAGCGTCGCGTCGGGCATGCCGTAACGGATGTTCTCGAGCACGCTGCCGTGAAACAGGTACGGATCCTGGAGCACGATGCCTACCTGGCGCCGGTACGCACCCTGGTCGAGATCGCGCAAATCCACGCCGTCGACGCGCACGGAGCCGCCCGTCACGTCGTAAAAGCGCGTGAGTAGGTTCGCGAGCGTGCTCTTGCCGCCGCCGGAGGGACCCACGAGACCGATGAGCTCGCCGGGCTGCACGTGAAAGGAGACCCCACGGACGACCTGACGAATGCCGTCGTAGCTGAACGTCACGTCGCGGAACTCGACGTCGCCGCGGAGCGTACCCGGGCGCACCGGATCCGCGCGATCGACGACCTCGGGCTTGGTGTCGAGCACCTCGAACACGCGGTGCGCCGAGGTGGTCGCACGGTGCAAGATGCGCGCAACCTGGCCCACCGTCTCGATGGGCTGCACGAACATCGCGCTATAGAGCAAGAACGAGACGAACGTCCCGAGGCTCAGGGGCGCGCCGAGCCACGAGTGCCCGCCGAGCAGGCGCGGCAGCGCGAAGGCCCACACGGCGAGCGCCGTCAGCTGGATGCCGAACGTGAGGCGCGGCCAAAAGCCCGTCCACACGGCGTGGATGCGATTGAACTCGCCCACGACGTCGTGGTTACGGGCGGCAAAACGGCGGTTTTCGTGCTGCTCCTGGTTGAACGCCTTGACGACGCGCATGCCGGGGATGGTGTCGGACAAGAGGTCCGTCACGAGCGACCACTTGCGCCAGGCACGCACGAAGAGCCGCTCCATGCTCTGACCGTTCTTGTAAATCGCGAAGCAGAGCAGCGGCACGGGCGCGGTCATCACGAGCCCGAGCGCGGGATCGAGCGAAAGCAGCACCGCGCCGAGGCACACGAGCGTCACGAGCGACAGCGACACCTCCACCACACCGAACGCCAGGAACTCCCACAGCCGATCGGTGTCGGCGCTCACGCGCGTAATGAGGCTGCCCGTCTTCTTGCGCGAGAAAAAGCTCATGCTCAGGCGATGCAGGTGCGCGTACACCTCGTCGCGCAGATCCCCCGCCACGAGCTCGCCGAGCTCCGCCATCAGCCGGAGCCGCGCCCACAGGCAGAGCTGGCGCAGCACGTAGACTGCACCCATCGCGAACACGCTGAGCCACGCGTGCCGAACGACGGCGGGTGCCGCGGCGGCTCCGCGTTGAACCGGGCCGATCACCTGGTCGACCAAGCGTCCCGTGATGAACGGCGGAAGCATGGAAAGTGCCGCAATCGCCACGGCCGCGGTCGTTCCGAGCGCTACGCGTGCCCGGTAGCGGTCGAGGTAGGACAAGAGCCTCCACACCACGGCGAGCTTGTTCGGCGCGACGAGCGCCTGAGCTTCGCGGACGGGACCGAAGACGGCGTCTCGATACGCGCGCTCGGCGTCCGCCGTCTCCACCGTGCGCCCTTCGAGCGCCTGCTCGAGCACGAACGCGACGGCATCGACCGCACGGCGCTGGCGCTGCGTGAAACGCAGCTCGGCGAGAGGCGCATGTCCGGGCTCGCCGTGAAGCCGGAGCACGCGACACGAAAGTCCCGCGTCATGGCTCACGGCCTTGACGGCCGAGCGCGGGAAGCTCGATACGAAGCCGAGCTCCACCACCGCGACCGCGTGCTCGCCGAGCACCAGCCAGCGCTCGCAAAAGCGAAGTTTCTCGTCGAGATCGACGAGGGCATAGCGCACGACTTTGCCGCCGAGCGCGCCGTGCGCGAGACGGCGCGCGGCTTCGGGTAAGGCGGCAGGCTGGCCCAAGTAGCGGGCAAACAGCGCGTCGTCTAAAAGTTCGGATTTAACGGACATTTGGCTCAAGTTCCTGCTGCATTCAGCCGACCGGGTCATTCGGACCCGGGGCTGGCGGCTGGAACCAGAGCCCTAGGTCGAGAGTGGCATCGACGGCGCGCTACTCGGGAGCGCGACGGCCTGCCGCTGGAGGATGCGGAACGGCAGGCAACGACGCATAGCGACGTTCTCTCGGTAGCTGCCGTTCATCGTTTCATCCTCGTCCACCAAAAATAGAAGTGCTTCGACCCGCGCGAATGTCTAGCTCCGCGCACCTCGAGTGTCAAGGCGCGCTCGGCACGACCGCGCGTCCAAGCTGCGGCGCAAAAAATGAACTCCGAGGCGGGGCTCGCGGTTCTTCTTGATGGGTCATGCACACACGAGCCCACTCGAGAGCGCTGCTCGCCAGTCCGTTCGTGGCGCTGCTCGCGGTCGCTTGCACGGGCAGCATCCGCGAAACCGTAGCGGCCGATGACGACTCGAGCGGCAACGCGGCGACCAGCGGCGGCACGGGCGGCTCCGCAACGAGCCCCGGCAAGGGCGGAACCAGCGCCGGCAGCGGCGGCACGCACGCGGGCGGCGCCCCCGGCGGCTCGAGCGGGAGCGGCGGCGGAGGGACGTCCGGCGCGTCCGGGAGCTCGACGACGGCCGACCCGGGTGCGTTCGGGACGTGCCCGAGCGGCACGCCCGAGCCCGGAGTGACGCCGCTCAGCAAACTCTCGACCGTTCAATACCGAAACACGGTGGTCGATCTGCTTCGAGCGAGTGGACTCGACGATCTCATCGAGTCGGTGACGCCGCTGCTCGACGCCGTCCCCGACGACAGCACGCAAGCGTCCTTCCGCGGGCTCGACAAGCGCATCTCCTCCGACCACCTCGGCGGCTACTTCAACGTCGCGACCACCGTCGGTGACCTCGCCACGGCGGACCCGAAGCACCTGAGCGCGCTCGCAGGGAGCTGCGCCACGCAGAGCTCGCTCGCGTCGAGCTGCCTGGATGCGTTCCTGAAAGACTTCGGCAAGCTGGCGCTCCGGCACCCGCTCACGTCCGACGAGCTCGAAGAGTACGAGGACGTGGCGCAGGGGTCGTCACCGGCCGCGGCGAGCCCGGCAGACGCGCTTCGAAACGTCGTCGTGACGCTCTTGCTGTCGCCGCGCTTCGTGAACCACCTGGAGCTCGAAGGCAGTCCCGTCTCGGGTCGTGACGACTACGTCGCGTTGAGCCCGCACGAGATCGCCGCGCGCCTCTCGTACACGTTTTGGCAAACCATGCCCGATGCGGAGCTCATGTCGGCAGCCGATGACGGCTCGCTTGCCACCGACGACGGCTTCGACAAGGAGCTCACGCGCGTCTTCGCGGACGACCGCACGCAGCAAACGATCTGGCAATTCTGGAACGAGTGGCTGCGCTTCGAGGCGTTCACCGGGTTCGCTTCCGAGCGCCCGGCGTTTCGGGCGCTCGCGGCCGGCGAGCACGTCGGTGAGGCCGGCCACGATCACTGGGGTGACATGGTGCAGGAGGTTCGCGACCTCACCGAGCTCTACACCTGGAAGCAGAGCGGCACGCTGCTCGACCTTTTGACCTCTCCCCTTTCCGTCACTCAATCAGCCGATTTGTCCCACCTCTATGGTGTGAAAGCGTGGAGCGGCAGCGGGAGCTACCCGACCCTGCCCGACGGCACGCGCTCGGGCCTGCTCACGCGCTCGGCGCTGCTCGCTTCCAGTCTCGAAACGACCAACCCGTTCCACCGTGGCGCGCTCGTCCGGCGCGCCATCCTGTGTGAGGACCTCC
Organism: Polyangiaceae bacterium; assembly: GCA_025936045.1. Taxonomy (GTDB): domain Bacteria; phylum Myxococcota_A; class Polyangia; order Polyangiales; family Polyangiaceae; genus PMG-095. The sequence goes on from JAICUB010000007.1 coordinate 38,160, forward strand.
CGCAGCCCGACCCGACCACGCTGCCTCCGGGCTCGCTCGACCCGCCGCCGACGAGCGAGACGGAAACGACGCGCGCGCGCTACCAGGCAAAAATCGCCGGCAATAACCTGTGCCTCGGCTGTCATACGACCTTCAGCAACATCGGTTACACGTTCGAGGCGTACGATTCCCTCGGCCGGTTTCGCACGCAAGAGCAGGTGTTCGACGAGCAAACGGGCGCTCTGCTCGCGACGTTGCCGATCGATACGACGGCATCCGTGCAAATCGGAGACGAACCCGCGTCCGACGTGGACGGCCCGCTCGCGCTCAATCAGCACATCGTCGCGAGCGGCAAGGTGGAGGCGTGCTTGTCAGCGAACTATTTCCGCTACACGCTCCGGCGCGAGCCCGAAGCGAACAGCGCGGACGCGTGTGCCTTCGCGGACATGCGCACGGCGCTGACGACGACGGGCCGGGGGCTCCGCGACGTTTTTCGACAAATTGCGGCGGAACCCGGGTTCCGCGCGCGAAAGGTGGGTGCACCGTGAGCGCGAATTTTCGAGCCTTGCGACCCTCGCGCCGAACGGTCCTGCGCGGAGCCGCGGGTGCCGTGCTGGCCATGCCGTTCCTCGAATCCCTGTGGCCTCCGCCCGCGCGCGGGCAAGCGCTCATGCCGGCGAAACGCTTCATCGTTTTGAAGACGTTCAGCACGCAGCTCGTCAAGGAGTGGTATCCGGCCTCGAGCGGCAACGGCTACCAACTTCACGACGCCAAGTATTCGGACAGCCGCGCCGACGGCACGACGCTCCTCACGAAGAAGCTCGTAGCCGGCAAGAACTACACCTGGGCGCCGCTCACGGATTTCCAAACCTCCGGCGGGATCTCCGGGATCTTGGGGCCGTCCCTGAATCCATTCTTGCCGAAGCTCACGCTCGTGCGCGGCTTGGATTTTTTGCCGGCCGTGAACCACAACTACGGCGGGCTGCTCGGGAACTTCTCGTCCTGCACCGCGGCCACACCCTGTGACGCCGACAGCCTCCCCGACGTGCCCACCATCGATCAGGTGCTGGCGTATTCGTCGAAATTCTACGCGAGCACACCGTCGCTCCGATCTTTGCACCTCTCGCAAGGCGTCACGGACGCGATGTCGTATTCGAACCTCGGCATGGCGGGCGCGCAGGTGCAGCAACTGAAGACGCGCACGAACCCGCTCGACGCCTTCAACGACGTGTTCGGCACGAACCCGCCGAGCACCGCGCCCGGCCCGGACCCGAACCGCGACAAGCTGCTCGTCGATCGCGTGCACGACGACTACGTCAAGCTGAAGTCGAGCTCGCGTCTATCGGCCGACGACAAGGCGCTCGTCGATCGCTACGTCACGCTCGTCTCCGAGCTCCAAGCGAAGCTCAGCGTGACGCCGATGCTGGCGTGCACGCCGCCCGCCACCCCGCAGTCGCTCTCGAACAACAGCGGGCTCGACACCGCCGATATCACGACGAAGTGGAGTCTCTTCCTCGACGTCGTCACGGCTGCGCTCATGTGCGACCGCACGCGCATCGTCACGCTCGGCGTTCACAAAGCGCTCGGCCCCGGGCCCGATTCGAGCGACCCCTCGCTCGTCGGCTTCTATCATTCCGAAGACGCGAGCGGCGGTACCTGGCACGGGCTCGCCCACGATTTCGACAACGCGAACTCGCGGCGCATGCTCAAGGGCATCAACGCCTGGGTTGCGGAGAACGTTTTCGCCAAGCTGCTTTCGAAGCTCGACGTGCCCGAAAGCGGCGACAGCACGTACCTCGACAACTCGCTCGTGTATTGGGGCAACGAGCTCGGCTTCAACCACATCGCCTACAGCGTCCCGTGCCTACTCGCGGGCAGCGCCGGCGGCTTCCTCAAGCCGGGCCGCTACCTCGACTACATCGACTGGGACGGCCGCGCGTATTTCTCCCAGGAAGACGGCAACGTCATCCAAGGCATTCCCCACAACCAATTCCTCGTCACTGCTCTGCAAGCCATGGGACTCGCTCCCTCCGACTACGAGACCGGCGGCCAACCCGGTTACGGCTCGACCAGCGTGAGCGGCCGCTCGAGCGATACCTGGGCCGTCGACTACGACTTTGGTACCATCGGGGAAATCTTACCGGGCATCCAGGGTTAGCGCCGCGCTACGACTCGGCCGCGCGTCTCGGCGCGCGCAAGGGCGTCGAGTGAAAGAGCGAGCCGAGCGGTCGCGGCTTGGGCGGCGGCATCGAGCGTTTCCTTCTGGGAGGCCGATTGGGAATTGGCGCTCGCGCGCGTACGCGCCACGACGGCGCCTGCACCGTTCACTACCGTGAGCTCGACGACGCAAACGAGCGTCGGCTTCTCCTTGCCCTCGACGAAGCGCCGGAGCTCGACCACCTTGGGAAACAGCGTGTAGCCCTCGAGTGACGCGGCCGCTTCGTTGCCCGCGAGGTCGTCAGCCACGGCATCGTGAAAGGCGACGCGCGTGCGAGCGTCGACGGCCGGCGGGCTACTCGCGGGCGCGATCTTGATTTTAGGCTCGGCACTCGCGACCGATGCAGCCAAGAACACCGCGAGTGAACAACCAGCTATCAACTTGCGACAGGCCATGAGACTCGACTTCGCAAGCTCCAGGCCAGCGTCGGGAATGCCCGCCGGCGCGTAAAAGCCGCCGCTCGGCCGGGCTCGCGAGGCACGATGCCTCGCTACGGCAAGCCTCCGCGCTCAGCGCGCCGCGTCGAACTCGGGCGCCCGTTCGATGATGTGGGAAACCAGCCCGTACTCGCGCGCCTCGATGGCGCTGAGCCAATAGTTGCGGTCGGTGTCCTTGACGATCTTGTCGTAAGGCTGCCCCGTCGCACTCGCGAAGATGCGATTCAGTCGCTCGCGCAGGACGAGAATTTGACGCGCTTCGATTTCGATGTCCGAAGCCGGACCGCCGACGCCGCCGAGCGGCTGATGCAGCATGAAGCGCGTGTTCGGGAGGGCGTAGCGATTGCGCGCCTCGGCAGCCGAATAGATGAGGGCGCCCGCGCTCGCGACCCAGCCCGTCGCGAGGATCCGCACCTCGGGCTCGACGAAGCGGATCACGTCGTAGATGGTGTCGCCCGCCTCCACGTGGCCGCCCGGCGAGTGCAGGACGACGCGAATGGGCTCGCGACCGAGCGCCGACAAGGCGAGCAGCTGCGCGGTCGTTGCCGCGGCGAGCTCGGTCGTGACTTCGCCGAAGACGAGCACGGTGCGTGCCGCGAAGAGCCCTCGGGTGCTGAGGCCGAGCGCGGACTCGACGGGTGAAGACGGCTTTTCGGGATCGCGGGGTTGCTCGGGCACGCTCGGATCCTCGGGATTCGAGCGCCCGGCGGCCATACCCGAACGACGCGAAGACATACCCTTTCGCGCGCGACGAGCGGGACGAATGGACGAAGCAGGGTGCTTGAGGCACGCTTTGGGTCATGAGCACGGATTGCGAGAAGCGAGCGAGTCGAACGCTGGCTTGTGAGGAGGGGATGGAGCTCGTCATCAGGGCACACCGCGGGCGCGTGGTCGTGATGGTCGAAGGTGACGGGGAGGTTTCGGTGAGGGCGAGCGCGCTGCCCACGAGCGTGGCGCCGCGCGGCCGCGTGCCGGACGTGCGTGTCGAACGCGCGCTCGCCGCGGTGCGCGCGAACCCGAACCGGCGCTTTACGGTCCGCACTCTCGCGAAGGTCGTGGGCGCGTCCCAGAGCACCTTTGCTCGCTTGTTCGTGAAATCGCTCGGTATGACGCCGAACGCGTGGCTCGTCGCCGAACGGCTGGCCCGCGCCGAACGCTTGCTCGTCGAGACCGGCGCCGGCCTCGCCGAAATCGCAGAGCGCACCGGGTACGCTTCGGAGTTCGCCTTGAGCCGCGCGTTCAAACGCCGCTTCGGTGTCGCGCCGGGTCTTTTTCGGCGCACGGCTTCGCTCGGCGGCACCCGGCTGCGTTGCGCGGCGTGAAGGAGGGGGCCGTGCGGCCCGTGGCAAAAATGCGGGTTTTCGAGCGCCTCTGAGCGAGGAAGAATCGGCGCTCGATGGAGAGCGTTTCGAGATGCGGCCCGGACGCCTCTCGCCTTCGCTCGCTCGCCAGGCTGATGACGCTGGCGCTCGCTACGGCGTGGAGCCTGCCCGTGCTCGCCGAGGACGGGAGCAACGTCATTTGCCCGGCAAAGAGCGCTGCGGCGGACGACGTGCGGGAGCGTTACGACGCGAAGGGCCGCCTCGTCCACCAGTTGCGGCTCCTGCACGGTGAGCTCGTCGAGGAAGTCGCGCTCCACTACGCGGGGGAGCATGCGGACGCGCGCACCGAGCTTACGCCGGGGCACCGCCGGATTGCGCGCTCGTATTACCGCGACGACCTCGTCGCCGTCGCCGAGTGTTACGAGGACGGAGCGCGCGTTGCATACGCCGCGTACCGCTACGACGGGGACGAGCACCTGCTCGAGCTCGACGCGTGGCTCTCCGCGGGCTCGGGCGCGTTTCGGCGTGAAACGACGCGCTACGCGTACGATCCTGACGGCCAGCTCGTCAGCACGGAAGTATTCGGCGCCGACGGCGCGCGGACGAGCGTGGTACGCGCGGATCGCTCCGATGTCGCCGTGCCGATCGAGCTCGTCCTCAGCGGGGGCGGCTCGTACCAGAGCGACACCGAGCTTTACGATTTCACGGCCGGCCTCGGCATCCATCGGCGCCCGAAGGCCCTTCGTTACGGCTCCGATCCGCTCGAGGTCGGCCTCGACGGCACGTACAAGTTTCACCGCGCCGAGGGCGCGACGAGCACCGATCAGACGACGCTACATTTCGGCGTCGACTACCACGACATCCTGCCGCGCATCACGCTCTTCACCTTCACTTCCACCGATCGCAACCTTCCGGCGAACCTGCGACTGAACCTCGAGGAAGCGGTGCTCGGCATCAAAGTCGACATCGTGCCGCCGGCCCACTACCAGCTCGACGCGAGCTTCGCTCCCGTGTGGAATTTCCGCTCGATCGCGGCGCCGAAGCCGGACGGCAGCGTCGCCGACGAAACCACGTCCAAGCTCCGCGGCTCGTTTCGCGCACGCGCGGGACTGCATCGACCGACCTGGTCGCTCCTCGATACGTTCGAGCTCATGCCCACGATTTTCGGCACGGACGTCGCGGCCGAGGACGGCTTCTGGCATCGCACCGTGCTGAGGAACACGGTGACATTCGACGTTGCGCTCGTGAAGAAGCTCACCTTCCGCGAGGAATTCAAATACACGTGGGATTCGGCGATGCGCGCTCAGGCGCAGTGTCCCGACGCCTCGAATCCACTCTGCCTCGGCTACGCGTTCGCGAGTACGACTTCGCTCGCGCTCAATCTGGAGCTGTGAGCGACGTTCAAAATCTTTGTCACGACGCCGCGACAAGATGCCACGCCGCCGCGTGGTAACGGACAATTTGCCTCGGACTCTACCTCTGGGCGGACAGTCACAGCGTCCCGGGTAGGAGCCTTTGGACTGCGGCCTTCAGATCGTCTTGATCGAAGGGTTTTCGCAGCAGCACGGTGTTGTCGAGCAGGTCCACGCGCTCGTTCAGCGATGCGTCGGTGGCGCCCGTCATCAGAATCACCGGTACCTCCAGGCCCGCTTCGCGGACGGAGCTCGCGACCTGCAGCCCCGTCATCCACGGCATCAGCACGTCCGCGATGATGAGGTCGAACGACGCGTCCTCACCCAACCTTTTCAGCAATTCAGCGCCCGATTTTGCGCTCGCGACCTTCGCGCCCGCCTCGGTCAGCGACTCGACGACCACCTCGAGCAGATCGGCATCGTCATCGGCCACGAGTATGCGCAACATCGAACGAGCCCGTGGATGCAGCCGGCATGCCAAGGTGGTTGGGGCTGAACCTTCGGGCGGGTGCGGAAGGGCGTCAGCCAAGAGATCCACCCGCGCGCCAAATCACGACTCGGTCGGACCCTTCGCTCCGCAGGGCGCAGCTCAACGGGCCGTCGTGCGACGCGACGAAGACGACGCTGCCCGCGGAAGCGTCCGCGTACGTGACCGCGGCCCGATGACGAGTGCCACGCGTGGAGAGCTCGAAGGGCTCGACGTGCTCCCCTTCGAGATCCAACGCTTCCATCACTTCGATTTCGCGCGCGACCGGCAGCACGACCCCGAAGCCGCGCAGGCCGAGCGCCGAATCGAGAACCGTCGCGCCGTCCATCGCCGTGAAGCCGCCGAGCTGCGTGACGAGGCGCTCCGCTTCGTTGCTGAAGGCGCTGCGGAGAAAGCGACGAAGATGCGCTGCGGCGCCGCCGCGTGCGCCGCGAGCCACGGGGCCGCTCTGCTTCTGACCGGTCGCGCTCCCGTCGAGGAATTGCAGGAGCTTGCCCATCGTGCCGTCGTCTTGCGTGTGATACGCCGCCCCGACCGGCAAGCGCGGCTGAGCGTCTGGACTCACTACGAGGATGCCGCCACGGCCGTGAGCCGCCATTTCACGCACGACGGCGCGCACCGTGCTGAGATAGTCGGCGAGCGCATCTTCCCCGAGGTCGGTGTTGCGCGCACAAGCTTCGAGGGCGCGGCGCACGCGCCCGGGCGCCACGATCACGTCCTCCGCGGCGGCAGCGATACGCCCGTGCGTGTATTCGAGCACGCGCTCTTCGCCGCGCTCGACCGTCAGGCACCCCGGGCTCTGCGCGAGGATCTTCAGGTACGGGTCACCTCCTTCGTTCGAGCCTTCGCGTGCCAGGCCGGCGAGCGAAAGTCCGCGCGACGTGAGCTCGACTTTCGCGTACATGCGCTCGCTTCGCGTCACGACACCGAGGCGCACGAGCTCCGGCACCGAAAAGGCACGCTCGTGCACGAAGCGCACGGTGCTCCAGCGATAAAGCAGCATGGGCGTCGCGTCTTGCGCGTCGCCTTCTGGTAGGATCACGTCCGCGATGAGCGGCCCCGCGAACGCGACGCGCACCGGGTAGTAGGCGCCCTCGTGCGTCTCGAGACTCGCGAAGAAGATCGCCGTCAATAGCTCGGTGAGGACCGCGTCCGAGACGTTCGCGAGGCAGGGCACGGAGTTGCCGAGCCGCTCCCGCAGCACCGGGATCAGCGCTGGAGGGAACACTTGCTGGTGCCCCGGGGCCGAGCTCGGAGGAGGAGGATCGAGATTGAGGTTCCGCATGGGCGTCGTGTGGGCCGAAAGGGGACTGAAGCAAGATCGACGCCGCGGCGGAATTGCCGCGAATCGCGGCGAATAGCCGCTCGTGCCCCCGCAAAATCGCCCCGGAGCGCGGGCATTTCGTCTCGGGTTCGTTTCGGCGCTCGTGGTTCGGACAAGGCGCGTCGCAACGATTCAATCGTCGTACGCTTGGGGCAGGAGGTGAGCATGGAGCGCAGAACCCAAGTGCTCGTCGTGGGCGGGGGACCAGTCGGATTGCTCGCCGCACTGCGCCTCAGACAGCGCGGGCTCGACGTGCTCGTCGTCGAGCAGAACGAGCACACGACGGCGCGGAGCTTCGCGGCCGTCCTGCATCCGCGCACGCTCGCACTGCTTTCGGGCCTGGGCTCCCTCGATCCCTTCGTGTGGCAGGGTCACGCGTTCAAACGCGTGGTCATCTTCGCCGGCGGTGAGCGGCGCGCGGTGCTCGACGTGCCAGCGGGCGCCGAGCTCGCGCAGGGCGGGCTCACCTTGCCGCAGAACGTGCTCCGGAGCGCGCTCGAACAAGCGCTCTCCGCCCAGGGCGTGTACGTCGAGTACCTGCACCGGCTGGCGTCTCTCGCCGACGACGGCTCCGAGGTGCGGGCCGAGGTCACGCGGCGCGAGCCCGTGTCGGCTCCGCCCTCGCGGCGCGGCCACGTCGAATGGCTCGACGTCGAGACCATCTCGGTGCGCGCCTCGTTCGTGATCGGCGCCGACGGCCGTGAATCCACCGTGCGCAAGCTGCTCGGCATCCCCTGGCGGCAACTCGGCCCCGCGCGGCTCTTCGGCTTCTTCGACGTGCCGCACGAGCCGCCCGCCGGGCAAAACATCGAGCTCGTGCTCGGCGCCGAAGCTAGCGCGATGTATCCGCTTCATGGCGGGACCACGCGTTACACCTTCGAGCTCGACCGCGCGCCGACCGAGCCGCTCGACGCCGAAAAGCTACGCGAGCTCCGCGCGACGCGCATGCCCTGGCATCCCGTGAACCGTGAGAGCGTCGAGTGGACGAGCGTGCATGCCTTCGAGCGCGCGTGGAGCGAGCGTTTCGGGCGGAACCGCGTGTGGCTCGCCGGGGACGCTGCGCACACGACGACCCCACTCGGGACGCAGAGTCTCAACGTGGGCTTGCGTGAAGCGCGCGATCTCGCGAACGCCGTCGCGGACAGCGCGCCGGGGCGCAACGTAGAACCATTGACGAGCGGCTATGCGGCGCAGCGGGAGCTCGAGTGGCGCAGGCTCCTCTCGCTCGGCGAAAAGCCGCGACTTTTACCGAACGCGCCGAGCTGGGTGCGGCACCAGGCCGCCGAGCTCGTCGCGGCGTTGCCCGCCTCGGGCGAGGATCTCGACGAGGGGCTCTCGGTGCTCGGAATCACGCTGCCCTGACGGCGAGCACCGAGGCGTGAACACTGCGGACCACGCGCTCGGCGACGCTGCCGAGCGCGAGCCGCAAAAGCCCCGTGCGTCCGTGTGTGCCGACCACGACGAGCTCCGCATCGAGCTCTTCGGCGGCACGCACGATCTCGGTCGGGGCCGAGCCCTCGAGCGCCCGCACCTCCGCGCCCTGCACGCCCAGGCGAGCCAGCGCCTGCTCGAGAGTGCTCCGGAGCGCACTCGCGACCTCACGTTTCAAGTCGACGGAGGGAGCAGGTGAGGCCACCCCGATCAAGCTGCCGGCCGAAATCGAGATCGGGTCCGGCCATTCGATGGCCGAGACCACGACGAGCCTCGCGCCGAGTCGCTTCGCCGCCGCCGCGCCCTCCGCCACGGCCGGCAGCGAGGCGTCCGAGAGATCCGTCGCCGCGAGGACGACGCCCGGCTTTTGCACCGGGCGCGCCACGAGCACCGAGCAGTGAGCATGCCGTACCACTCGCTCGGCCACGCTCCCGAGGACCGCCCGAGCAAGCCCTGTACGGCCGTGGCTGCCGAGCACGATGTACTTCGCGCCCCAGGCCTCGGCCCGGCGCACGATTTCGGCATAGGCCGACCCTCGTTCCACGAAAACCTCGCTGAGCTCGAGACCGAGCTTGTCCCGCGCGCGGGCGACGAGTGCTCGGCGTGCCGCTTGCTCCTCGGCGGTCAGCTCCGCGCCGTTTTCCGGCTGGCGGTCGGGAAAGAGCGTCGAAACGTCGCGCACCCCCGGCAACACGTGGCAGACGGCGAGTTTGCCGCCCACGGCGTGAGCGAGCGCCCGTGCCTGGCGCAACCCCTCGAGCGAGGAATCTCCGAAATCGACGGCGGCGAGGACGTTCACGCCCGCGAGCATGCTCACCTGCGCCGGGGCGGTCAACCCTTCCGGGTTGAACGAAGGACGGGCCGGCCGCAACCAAGGACTCCGCAAACCGCCTTGAAGCCTCGCGAGACCCCCGCTTTGCGCTAGGGTGTCGGCGTTCGACGGGCGGGAGGAGTGGTCAGTCTATGTTCGCTAGTTTTCCGAGTAGTAAAGGTATGGTTCAAGTGTTCGGCAGGACGTATCGCATCGTCCAGACGGAAACCGGGTACGACGTCGTGCGCTTGCTCGACGATTGTCGTGTCGGGTCGTTTCGTTGCGATCCGTCGCTGACCATCGTGGAGAGCCGCGTTGCGCCCGAGCTCTTGCGGCAGGTGGCGAGCGAGGCTCTGCGTTTCTCCAGGGTGGAGCGTCGCTTCAAGCGCGCATCCTGAACGCGCCGGCTCGGCGCCGCCGCCTGCTCAGCGCTTACCGCGCGTCTTCACGGCGCGCGCGCGCGCCTGAGTCGCCCGCGTCTTCGGAGCGCGCGCCTTGAGCTGCGCCTTGCGCTCGAGTTGGCTCGCGGCACGCTGCCGATGGGCGCTCGCTCGCGTCGATTTGCGCGAAGGGCGCGCGCTCGAGCTCGTCTCCTCGTAGCTCACGCGCGCAGAGCGGGCGGCGTGCTCACTCAGGTTGTGAGGCTTGTCTGGCTTGACCGCGCGCGGGCGCGCCGGACGGGTCTTGGCGTTGCGGGATCGATTCTCGACCTGGGCTTCCGCGCGAAATCTCTCGGCTTTCGTGGCCATGCTCCGTCCTCGGCGTTGGGGGTGGGTCCAGACACGATAGTCGGGATGCGGGCGCTCGATCCACTTCCGAGAGGGTGGCAACATTCCCGACATGAGTCGCCGAGTGGATTCTCCGGTGGGGTCCTCCGATTGGAGGCCCCCGACGAGCGCGGAGGCCGCCGCAAGCGAGCCGGTTCCCGCCTGGGTCCGGCAGCTCGTGCTCTTGATGGACGGCGCTTTCCGTGTTCCGGGCACCGAGTTCCGTATCGGGCTCGATCCGATCCTCGGCTTCTTGCTTCCGGGCGCGGGCGACGTGCTCGGAGCCTTGCCGTCACTCCTGATCGTGATGGTCGCGCTCCGGCGCGGCGTCCCGGGCATCGTCGTACAACGCATGCTGCTCAACGTCGCGATCGACGCCCTCGTCGGCATCGTCCCTTTGTTCGGCGACGTGTTCGACGCGGCGTATCGCTCGAACCAGAAGAACCTCGCCCTACTCGAGCGGCATCTGGGAGAGCACCGCCGACCCCGCCTGGCCGACTATTTGGTCGTCGGCCTGGCGATGGCGGTGGTCGGCAGTCTCGTTTTGATCCCGCCCTTGCTCGTCCTCGTGCTCCTCAAGTCGATTGCGGGGCATTGACGACGCCGGGCGGGACCGGCTTCAGCGACCGAAGTAGGTCGTCGCGCGCTTCTGGCCCTTCGTCGAGATCTTCTTCGCGGCGAGGAGCTTCTTCACCGGCAGCGCGAGATCCTTGGTGGGCGTACCGAGCGCCTTACCGATCTGCTCGATGCGGTTGCCGGGGTTCTTCTTGATGTAATCGCCGAGCTTGTCAGTCAGCGCGGCGAGCAGCTTCGGATCGCGCTTGGCGCCCTTCGAGCGACGACCGCTCGGAGCGGGCGCTGCCGCGCGACGACCTGCGGGTCGCCTTCCGGGTCGACTCCCCCCCTCCCCCAGCGCTTCGTTCACGAGATCGAGCGCCGAGGCGCGGATCATCGCGGTGAGCTCTTCGACGAACGCTTCTACGCGGGAACGGATATCGGATTCGACGGATGACGGCATTCTTTCTCCTTGGGTAACCAGACTGGAACTGGTTTTAGCGCTCGGACCATAGCAACTCGCGTCCGAGTTGTCGGCCCTCTTACAGCACCGGGAGGCTTCGTTCCACCAAATCTTCGAGCGAGCTCGACTTACTCGAATCTCGAATCGAGGCAGTCAACCGATTGTAGGAAAATGATATTGGCGTAGCGTCCGGCAACTACCCACGATCTCGGCGCGGTCGCCTGTGTTTTAGGGCCTCGGGGTACCGTAAGTCGTATCCCCGCTACGCGTTTTCGGTCGCGCGCGCGCCTTCGAGCGCGAAATTCGCGGCCGCACGCAATTGCTTTTGGACGGACGCGACAGGCGTAAAGCGTAAAAGCGCGTTCCGAAGCCAGATGAGAAACGGATTTTGCAGCTGGGCGATCTTGCCGAAACGGAATGAGGCCTTGACGATCCGCGATGTGCGCTCGAGCCTCACGCGCTCGTAGTCGGCGAGCGCCCCGTCCAGGCCGTTCCCGCGTTCGAGCGCGTGCGCGAGCACGACCGCGTCCTCGATGGCCATACAGCCGCCTTGCCCGAGGTTCGGCGTAGTGGGGTGGGCGGCATCGCCCAGCAGAGTGACCCGCGGCCCGGACCAGGAGCGCACCGGTTCGCGATCGTGAATATCGGTCCGAAACACGCGTTCCGGCCGCGTGCCGTCGAGGAGCGCCGGCACCGGCGGAGCCCACGACGAAAAGTGACCCCGCACGACGGCTAGCGAATCGGCGTCGCGCTCGCCGGGCGGGGCGTTCAGCACCGCGAACCAATATGCTTCCCCCGCACCGATGCCGGCGTAACCGAAGCGCGCTCCGCGGCCCCACATCTCCCTCACCTCGAACGGCGTGAGAGCGTCGCTGACTTCGGCGACGCCGCGCCAGCTCGTGTAGCCCGCGTAACGGAGCGGCGAATCCCCGAGCAGGAGCCGCCGCACCGAGGAGCGCAAGCCGTCGGCACCGACAATCAGGGCGCCCCGTGCGCTCTCACCGTTCGCGAAATACGCGGTGACTCCGCTGCCGTCGGCCTCGTAGCGCACGAGCTCGGACGCAAACGAGAGCGGCACGCCTCGAGCGCCGTCGAGCAGCGTTTCCTGCAGGCGCCCCCGGTGAATGGCGATGGTCGGCACGCCGAGTTCATCGCGCAGAAAGTCCATAGGCGTAGACTGGAGAAGCCTACCCCGGTCCGTCGTGACGACCCCGACCCTTGCTTCCTGTCCCGCACTCGCAATGGCGGCATCGAGGCCGAGCGTGCGCAGCGCGAGCATCGCCCCCGTTTGAACGAGGATGCCCGCCCCTACCGGTTTGAGCTCCGTTTCACGCTCGAAGATTGCGCACTCGATATGACGCTGCGCGAGCGCATGGGCGAGTGTGAGCCCGCCGATCCCCGCACCGATGATGAGCACCTTACCGTCGAGTGAGGCCATGTAAGACAGCATGCTATTCTAGGAGGATGCTCTTTCGTTCGATTTCCAGGGTTGCCGGTGGGGGTGTCGCGTTCGTTGCAGTGCTGGCCCTTTCGGCCAGCGGGTGCGGAGGTTCCTCGCACGACGGCGCGCGCAAGGACGCCACGGGCGGGGACGCGGCGACGGGCGGCTCGACCGGCGGTAGCTCCGGCGAAGGCGGCACGGGCGGTTCGGCCAGCGGCGCGAGCGGCATGGGCGGGACGAGCTCCGCTGCAAGCGGCGCGGGCGGCACCGGCACGGCTGGTGATCCGGCCGGGAGCGGCGCGAGCGGCGGCTCGGGGGCGAACGGCGGCTCGGGGGCGAACGGCGGCTCGGCAGGCGCAGGGGCCACGAGCGGCAGCGGCGGGGCGAACATGTCGGGCGCGGGCGGCACGCTCTCGAGCTCGGCGCCCCCAGCGAGCCCCTTCATCGTCGTCGATCAATTCGGCTACCTGCCGGATTCGGAGAAGGTCGCGGTCATCCGCGATCCCCAGACCGGGTTCGACGCGGACCAGTCGTTCACGCCGGGCGACAGTTACGCCCTGGTCGCCGCCGAGACCGGCGACAAGGTCCTGAGCGCCGCGCCCGTCGCGTGGAACGGCGGCGCAACGGACATGTCGTCCGGCGACAAGGCGTGGCAGTTCGACTTTTCGAGCGTGACGACGGCCGGCGACTACTACGTGCTCGACGTCGAGCGCAACGTTCGCTCCTTCGCGTTCTCGATCGAGAGCGACGTCTATGCGGACGTGCTCAAGCAGGCGCTCCGCATGTTCTTCTACCAACGCGCCGGCCAAAACAAGGACGCCGCGCACGCGGGCGAGGGCTGGGCGGACGGGCCGAGTCACGTGGGTCCGCTCCAGGATCACAACGCGCGCCTCTACAGCGCGAAGGACGACGCGACGACCGAGCGCGACGTCTGGGGCGGCTGGTTCGACGCGGGCGACTTCAACAAATACACCCCGTGGACGGCAAGCTACGTCGAGAATCTCCTGCGCGCCTACGTCGAGAAGCCGGCCGCCTTCGATGACGACACGAACATTCCCGAGTCGGGCAACGGAGTGCCGGACGTGCTCGACGAAGCCAAATGGGGCATGGATTATTTGATTCGACTGCAGAACGACGACGGCTCGCTCCTCAGCATCGTCGGCGAAGCCGGGGGGAGCCCGCCGTCCAGCGCCACCGGCCAGACCCTGTACGGCAGCCCCAATACGACCGCCGCGCTCGCGGGGGCGGCGGCGTTCGCGTACGGGGCGCGGGTGTTCGCGAGCGTGCAGGGCGCCGATCTCTCGGCGTACGCGAGCGACCTCGGGGATCGCGCCGCGAAGGCGTACGCCTGGGCCGACGCGAACCCCGCCGTCATCTTCAAGAACAACGACTCCGCGAGCGGCACGCAGGGTCTCGGTGCCGGCCAGCAGGAGACCGACGACTACGGCCGTCTCGCGCTCAAGCTCGACGCCGCCGTGCAGCTTTATCGGCTGACACAGGCAGCCGACTACCAGAGCTTCGTCGACTCGAACTACCAGAAGGCGCACCTGATCGTGAACGGCAATTACGTCGCGCCGTGGGACCTGGCGTCGCAAGACGCGCTCCTCGAGTATGCCGACGCCGCAGGCGCGACGGCCGCGGTCGTGAGCGCGATTCGCGCGGCGTATCTCAGCGGCATGCGCGGCGACAACAACCTCAAAACGGTGCTCGCCGAAGCCGACCCCTACCTCGCCTACATGAAGGACTACGTGTGGGGCAGTAACTCCACCAAATCAAACATGGGCAATCTGTTCACCGCGTCGGTGGTGCACGGGCTCGACGCGGCCAGCGACGCGGACGTGATGCGCGCCGCCGCACGCTACGTCCATTACCTCCACGGCGTGAATCCGCTCGCGCTCGTCTACCTCTCGAACATGAACGAGCACGGGGCGGAAAACTCGGTCAACGAGTTTTATCACACGTGGTTTACCGACAAGAGCGCCGCTTGGGATCGCGTGGGCGTCTCGAAGTACGGGCCCCCGCCCGGGTTTCTGCCCGGCGGACCGAACCCGAGTTACGACTGGGACGCCTGCTGTCCGAGCGGCTGCGGCAGCAGCGACAACGACGCGGTGTGCCTGTCGGAGTCGCTCTCGCCGCCGAAGGACCAGCCGCCACAAAAGTCGTACAAGGACTTCAACACGAACTGGCCGCTCGATTCCTGGGCCGTGACCGAGCCGGACGACGGCTACCAGATCGCCTACATCCGGCTGCTCTCGAAGTTCGTGAACTGAGCCGCGCGGCGCGAGCGCGATCCTTCGGAACGTGCGGAGCGCCGACCCCGCGCGTTCTGCGGATGGTGCTAGCCTCGAGTAAATGAGCTTCGAGCGCCGCCTGCCGCCGTGGCTGCTTCTCGCCGTGACGCTCGGAGTCGGGGTCGTACTCGGCGTGTACGGCCCGCGCTGGCTGAAAGGGCCGCAAAAGCCGCAACCCCTCCCCGACGTGATCACCGAGGTGCGCGAACTCTCGCGGCTAGAGGGCGTGAGCTACCACGTCGAACGCGTGGTCGACCTCAAGGACAAGCAGCAGTCGCTCTTCGGGCTCGTGGCGGCCGAAGACGCGATTTTGCTCGTCGCGAGCGGCGACGTCGTCGCGGGCGTCGACCTCGCACGACTCAAGCCGGAGGACGTGAGCGTGAGCGCCGATCGACGCTCGGTGACGATTCGGCTGCCGCCCGCCGAAGTGTTCTCGGCGCGGCTCGACAACGATCGGACCTACGTGCATACGCGGCAGACGGACTTACTCGCGACGCGCAAAGAGTCCCTCGAGACGGAGGCCCGCCGCGCGGCCGAACAGACGCTCAAATCCGCCGCCGAGGACGCGGGGATCATCAAGCGCGCGCAGGAATCCGTCGGACGCACGGTGCAGGTGCTCGTGCGTTCCCTCGGTTTTCAAGAAGTGCACGTCGATTTTCGGGACCGCGCGTAGGGATTTCAGCAGTCGCCCTTCGACCCGAGGCCGAACAGGTCGCGCAGATCGCGGCAATCGATCGTCACTTCGCGATAGAGCAGGTGTGCGGCCGCTTCGAGCTCGGCCAAACGACGGTCCGCCGGCGAGCGATCCGCGGCTTTGATCACGGCGCGCACTTCCGGCGACACCGCTTCACTGTGGATGAGCAGGGGCATCAGCGAGAGAGCCATGTGCGATGACCCTTGCATCGAGCCCGACACCCGGAGCGTCAAGCCTTCGCTCGTTCTAGCGACGCCGAGGCCCGGAGCGGGCGAACCCGCGTCCTCGTGCAAGGAGTTCAGCGCTCGCAGGTGCTACAAGCGCACGAGTCTCCGCAGCTCACGGCCGGACGCTCCCCGTCGCCGCTGCACTCGGCGCGACACGAGTTCGGACCGCAGGTCAATTTCGCGTCGCGACAGGCGTCCCCGTCACCTTCGCAGCTGACGCTACACGGCCCCGAAGAACAGTCGAGCTCGGCCTTTTCGCAGGCCTTGTCGTCGCTGCAAGAGAGGTCGCAGGGGAAGAGCTCGGGGCAGCTCACGCTCGCGTGGCTGCAGCTGCCTTCACCCCTGCACACGACGCGGCACGGCATGCCCTCCGGACACGCGATTTCGCGATTGTCGCAGTCCCGGTCGCTGCGGCAATCGATGGTGCAGACGCCGTCGTCACAGCTATCGCAATCACTCGGACATATGGTGAGCAGCGCGTCGAGGCGGAGGCCGCAAAGATCCGACGTGCCGCCGGTGTCAGTGCCGTCCGACGCCCCGGCAGCATTCGCTCCCCCGGCCGTGTTCGCCACCCCAGCCGCGTTCGCGGCGCCGCCTCCGTGGCTGGCGCTCGCAGCGCCGCCCGTCATCCCACCGACAGCCGGAGCACCGCCCGTGCCCGGCGAGCCGCCCGCGTTCGCGGTTCCGGCGGCGTTCGCGGTTCCGGCGCCGTTCGCGGTTCCGGCGCCGTTCGAGGAGCCTGCGCCGCCCGTTGCGCCGCCCATCGTTCCGCCGCTGCCGCCCACCGTTCCGCCGCTGCCGTTGCGCGTCCCGCCGGTCGCACCGTCGCTCGCGCTACCGCCCGTGCTCGCTGAATCAGTGCCCGTTTTGCCCGCGGAGTCGGAAGGCAGGGCGCCCTCGGTGTCGCCCTGCGTCGGCCGGCCGCTATCGTCCGTGCTCCCCTCGCCGGCGTTTCCGACGCTGGTCGCGCGTTTGCCGGCTTGGCCGACGTGCTCGCTCGGCCCTTCACTATCGCCTGCGGCGCCGCCGCTCGCGTCGTCGTGCGTCCCGGGCGCTCCTTCGAAACGGGCGGGACATCCGGCCAGCGAAAGCGCGAAGGCGAACGCCGACGCGACGACCGCCGCGCTCCGAATGCATCGGCCCCATGGCGCTGCGTGAGACATTGGCCTCCACGCGTGCAGATTGCATGCCGCGCGGAGCCGAGCGGTATCAACCAAGCGCCTACATGCGGGTCGCGTGTGGTCGCCAAGCTGCCCCACGCCGGTGAGGTTCGCCTCGACCGCACAGTGTCGATTTTTTGACGCGAGGTCGCATATACGCGGCGCCGCATCTCATGTTGATACGACGACTAATGCCCAGCGCGCGTGCGCCGTTGGGTTCCCGGATGGGCGCATCGAGCGTGATGCCGGCGAGGCGAACCGACAGCGAGTCGAAGCAACTCGAGCTGATTTCGCTGCGTTCGAGCTTCGCTCCCGACGCCACGGATCTCTCGAATCCGCATAGCTTGATCCGCAATCGGCGCGCGGAAGATCGCGTCGCAATCGCACTCCTGTGTGGGACTGCCGGCTACATCGACACCGTCGGTGTGCTGACGCTCATGGGGATGTTCCCGGCCCATATGACCGGTGAGCTCATCGGGCTGACGACGACGTTCACGGCCGGCCATCACCTGAGCCACCCGAGCCGCGTGGCGGTGCTGCCGACCTTCCTGCTCGCGCTCTTCGTCGGAGCCGTGGTCGTGCGTGCGCGTAAGAGTCGCCGCAAGTCCGGAACACGCGCGCTCCTTGCGCTGATGGCCGGTTCGCTCGCGCTCTGCACGGCGACCGGATTCTTCGGCGCGCTCCAAGGCCCCGAGTCTTTCAGTTGGGCGTACGCGGTACGCGAAGGCAGCATCGTCGCGGCGATGGCGTTCCAAAACGCGCTCCGACGCGAGGCACTCGCCACCGCGTGCCCTACCACGGTGATGACGGGAAACTTGATGCAGCTCGTCTTCGACGTCGTCGACGTGCTCGCAACGCGCTTCTCCCGAGCGCGCAACGAGGACACGCACGCACGTCCGAGCACCGTTCCGCACATGCGGCTGATGGCATCCGCGGTCTTCGCGTTCACGGTCGGTTCGGTGCTCGGCGGTTACCTCGCCGGCGTGGCCGGCGCGTTCAGCATCGTGATCCCGCTCGCAGCGACGTTGCTCGCGGCCCGCCGCCTCGCCTGACCCCGAGCGTCAGCTCTCGAGCTGACCCGAGGGCGGCGCGTCGTCAGTGAGGAAGCGGTCGATTTTCGAGTGATGCTCGGGTGAGCCGCGGTTCGGCCGCCGCTCAATATCCGACGTCGGGCTCGGAATCGTCGAGCGCACGCTTGGCGGACCGCGGCTTTGCCGAAGCCACCGGGGGATCCTGCTTCACCGGCGCGGGCACGACGACGCGTTGTGCGCGCGCCGGCCTGCCGTGAGGTCGCGCGCTCGCAATCACGAGCGGCGGAGTCGTGGGTTCGGCGTCGCCCGCCGGTGCGGCCGCGGCCACCGAAGAAGAGTGAACGGGCGCGTTCACCACCGGCGCCGCGGCGCGCGGAGCCGCCGGAGCGGTGAGCGTCGGAGCAGCAGGGGGCGCAACGGCCGCGGTCTTCGCGCTACCGCGCGACGCAAGCCCGAGGGCGACGCCGCCGAGCACCGCGAGACCGGCGACTGCCGCGGCGACCACGGTTCTATTGAGCTTTTTTCCGCCGAATGCCGACTCGAGCCGCTGCGAAGCGCGCCCGAGCGTCGCGGCGCCTCCCGCCCCGGACGCCGGCGTCGAGCTCACGGTCGGGCCGGTGCTCGAGACCGGCAGCGGGGTCGAGCCGTTGAGCGACGGCGGCGGCACGCTGTTGAATTCGATGACGATTCCGCTCTTCCCCTTGAGGATCTGGTGGCAGCGCTCGGCGGAAATGCGCGAGCGTCGCGGACCGAAAGGATAAAGCGCGGCCGCGAGCTCGGCCACGTCGTGGTACCGCTGCTCCGGATCCTTCTGCAGGCACTTCGCTACGATGGCCTCGAGCTCGGGCGGCGCTTCGGGAGCGGCCTTGCGCAGCGCGATCGGCTCCCGCTCGAGAATGATGGCGCCGAGCTGGAGCAGCGTCGGCGCGTTGAACGCGGTCATGCCCGTGATGAGCTCGGAGAGCACGCAACCGAGCGCCCAGATATCGGTGCGCGCGTCGACGGTGCCACAGGCGCGGATTTGCTCGGGTGACATGTAGCCCGGCGTGCCCATGGGCAGCATCGTCGCCGCGAACTTGCGGCCCGCGGGTTCGAACGCCGCCATCGCGCTCTTCGAGATGCCGAAATCGAGCACCTTGATGCACTCGACGCTCGCGGCCTGTTGCGTCAAAAACAAATTTTCAGGCTTGATATCGCGGTGAACGATGCCGGCCGCATGTGCGCACGCGAGCGCCTCGCAGGCCTGAAGCACGTAGTCGACCGCCTGCTTGATCGGCAGCTTGCGCCGCTCGGCGAGCACGTCCGCGAGGTCCTTGCCCTCGAGGTATTCCATCACGATGAAGGGCGCGCCGTCGGGCAGCGTACCCACGTCGAACACGTGCGCGACGTGCTCGCTCTTGATGCGAGCGACGGCGCGGGCCTCGCTCGCGAAGCGCGCGACCACGTCTTCGTGCTCGAGCGACTCCGGGCGCAAGAACTTGAGCGCGACCATTTCACCGAGTTCGAGGTGCAGCGCCGAAATCACGTAAGCGACGCCGCCCGAGCCGAGTACCCCCACGACCTCGTACTTCTCGCCGATGACGTCGCCGGGCGCGAACGGCAGCGTGAGCGGCTGCGGCTCGGACACGGGCGACGGCGTGCTGTGCGTAACGAGCGAGCGCGCGCGGCCGGGTTTCGACTCGACTTTCCTCGGTGTTGAGCTCATGAATTCCTCGGGGAGGGTCTCCGGGCTGAAGTTTGGTAGGCGTTGGAAGAACAGCGCGTCAGTTGCACTGCGTGTATTGCCCCGCTTGGGTCGCGCTCATGATGTCGAAGGTGAGCCCCGAGCTGGCGTACGCCGGCTTGGTGCTCGGTCCCGCGATGCACCACATCTCGAGCGTGCCGCCGACGACGGTGCCGTCCTTGCTCCAGGAAAGCGCCGAGTAGGTACCGAGCGCGTCGATGGTCGTGCCGGCGACGAGGCGTTGGAAGGCCGTCGTCGCCTTCGTCGCGCCGATTTCCATGGTGTCACCGGTGCCGAGCATGCGCAATCCTTGGGCGACCGAGCTGCCGTTGATGGGTTGGTCGTGCTTCGCGGCGAGCGCGAAGGCGATGGCGTACGTGGCGTCGTAGGCCGGGCCCATGCCGGACACCATGGAGCTATTGGGATAGGCGATCTGGTAATCCACCTTGAAGGCGTTGTAGACCGGCGCCGACATCGGCGAGGGCGTGACGCCCGTGCCCCGGATACGCAGGCGCAGATCGTCGTTGTTCGTGACGGCCATGATCAAATCCGGCACTTTCACCGAGTCGATGAGCACGTATTGGGGACGCGCCGTGCCGGCGGGCCAGGCGGACTCGAGCGGGTTCATCACCTTCGTGATCGCCTCGGCCGTACCGCCGAGCACGATGATGTCGGGCAGGAACGTGAGGTATTCCTGCACGATCGGGTCCTGATTGTCCGCCGAGTAGTCGTAAGGATTGATGTGCACGTGGTTGCCGAGGTTCACGGAGTCCGAGAGCGACTTGCCGTTCAGCACCAGGCTGTTCAGCGAGGTCCGCGTGCCGGTGCCGAGCGCGTCGTTGCGGTAGACGATGCCGAGCTTGATGCTGCTCGTCCCGCGGTCGGCTTCGAGACTCTTCTCGAGCGAGTTGATCTGACTGATCATGAGCGGCGCACGCTGCACGTCCGTCGGCACCATGAGCCAGGTGAGGTCGTTGTCGACCAGCGCACCGATGCTGGACGCGACCGCGGTCGGGGACAGCACGGCCGTGTCGCCGGGCACCGAAACGGACGTCGAGAGGTCGATCGTGTCCTGGCTCGTGTTCGGCCCGACGATGGCGGGGACCTTCAGCTCGTTCACGAGGTGGTCGCTCACGCGCATGAGGTCGGTCGACTCGTCGCAGGAGACGAGGACGAGCTTGTGCGGCACGGTCGTGTTCGACGGGATCCCGCCCACGTCGTTGATCTGCGTCACGGCGAGCATGGCGCTTTGCTGGCGCTGGATGTTGGTGGCGGCCTGCGCGCCCACCGTCGAGAAGAGTGAGCCGATGATGATGGCTTCGTCACTCGTGTAGTCCCCGGTGATGGTGTCGCAGTCCTCGCTCAGAAGCTTGACGCATTTTCCGGTCGTCGGAACGCAGACGGCGGCGACCGGGTCGCTCGCGCCCGCGGCCTTCGTCGCGTCGTCGGTGCATTGTTGGTTCGACATGCACGCCGCCTCGGAGTCCGACGAGGTCGGAGTCCCTATCGTATATTGATCGAGCTTCGTGAGCGAGTTGCACGCGACGCTTCCAAGTCCGCACAGCAGCACCAAGGGTGCGAAGAGGTGGGTATGGGGGTGACGCGACATACGAATCTCCGTGTTCAAGAATTGGCCCTTCGGGTTCGGAGCTCCTCAACGGCCGCTTCGACGAGCGCAAAAGTGCCGGCGTCTAAAAAAGAGACGAAGGCTTAATCCGGCGTGTTTCTGAGTCGTTGGTCGAGTGACGGTTTCATCCCCAAACGACAAGGATCCCGATGAGCGCACACAAGCTTACATGGTCATGGCGTCCGACTCTCGCGGCGTCGCTCGTGCTCGGCAGCGGGCTCCTTGCTCCCTGTATCGCGCACGCGGACGGTGACGAGGCCAACGAAACGGCCGCCGCTCGCCAGCTCGCCGTGGACGGCGTGAAGCTCGCGCAGGCCGATCAATGCCCGGACGCGGTCGACAAGCTCGAGCGCGCCGAGAAGCTCAAGCACTCCACGATCGTCCTCCGCTACCTCGGCGAATGTCAGGTCAAGGTCGGGCGCTGGGTCGAGGGCAGCGAGTCCTTACGTAAGCTCCTGCGCGAGCCCCTGCCCGAAAACGCGAGCCCCGCGCTCGAGCAGGCGTACGACAGCGCTGCGAATACGCTGCGCGACGTGAAGCCGCGTATTCCGAGCATGCGGGTCGTGGTGAACGCGCCGCGCGAGGCGGAGCTCAAGCTCAAGGTCGACGGCAAGGACGTGGCGACGACGGTCCTCGGCGTGGCGCTCCCGACCGACCCGGGCGATCATCAAGTCGAAGTGTTCGCGCCGGGCTACCTCAAAGCCTCGTCTTCGGTGAAACTCGCGCCCGGCGCGTCCGCGACCGTCGCGCTCGAGCTCAAGCGCGACCCGAACGCACCGGTCGCGTCGAAGCAAGGCCCCGGGCCCGCCCCCCTCGCCGGCTCCCACGACGCACCCGCAGCCGCGGTCGAGCCGGCCGCGGTCGAGCACTCTCACACCACCCGCGCACTGAGCTACGTGTCTTACGGCGTCGCGGCGGTCGGACTCGGCGTCGGCGTCGTGTTCGGCCAGTCGGCGATGCACGACGAAAAGTCGCTCCACGGCAGCTGCCCGGACCGCGTGTGCGGCTCGGATCAGCAGGGCACGCTCGACTTCGCCAAAACCAAGGGCACGATCGCGACGATCGGCTTTGCGGCGGCGGGCGGCGGCGTTGCGCTCGGCACGATTCTCTTCCTGCTCTCGGGCGATTCGAGCTCGTCGAAGAACGCGTCGGCTGCCCCGGCACGGACCGCAAGCCTGCACCCGCGCGCCGCGGTCGGGCTCGGCAACGTCACCGTCGGCGCCGACTTCTGAGGCGCTAGGCGGCGGAGAACGTCGCGCTCGCCGCACGCAACGGGCGCGCGATCGTCTCTACGAGCGTGCTGCGGTCGGCGGCGAGGAGCTGCGTATGATCGAGGTGCGGGAGAAAATCCACCCGCACTCGGTCACGAAAATCCAAGCCCGGAAACGCCGCGGCGAGCTCCGACGGATGATTGAACGACTCCCGCACCCCCGCGGTATAGACGAAATGGAGCCGCGTCCCGCGCTCGATCAGGCGCGCGAGGATCCCCGCGGCCTCGGGCTGCTCCATGTAATGGTACTTCACGACGCGCGAGCGGCCGCCGCCCGGCTGCGTGATGGGCGCGTGGATCCCGAACGCCCGCAGCGTACGGCGGCCGGCGCGATGCAGCGCGTGACGCCAGAACCAACCCGGCGCGCGATACGCGAACGGGTCGATCATCACGACCCCCGACACGCGCTCGTCGAGATCCGCGCTCCGGAGCGAATCCTCGGCGCCCGAGCAGAGCCCGGCGAGCGTGACGCCGTCGAGCCTGAACTCGGCCGAAACGTGGTCGATCGCGGCGCGAACCTCGCTTTCGGTCCGTTTCCGGAGCGGTAGACCGGAGGCGTCAGGCGTGCTCTCGCCGATGCCGCCGAGATCGAAGCGCAAGGAGACGATGCCCTCGTGGGCGAGCCTCCGTGCAAGCTCGGTGTAAAGACGATACGGGCCGGCCTTCGGCATCAAGCCCGCGCTCACGAGAACGCAGCCGTGGCGCGCCGTCCCACTGCTCGGCTCCGTCAGGATGCCCGCGAGGCGCTGTTCGGGCCCGAAGCGCGTCGTCCGTTCGTTCACGCCGGCTCCCGCAGCATGGAGCGGAGCGCGCTCGTCACTCCCACATCGGGGATCGTGTCTTCGAGCGCGCGGACGTCGCACCAGCCGCAGGCGACATCCAGACATTCCACCGAAAGATGCGCAATGCCCGCCCCCACGTTGCTCGCGAGCGCCGCGTCGCAATCGGCACCCGAGGTCGCGAGCCAGCGGATGTCGACCGAACTGCGGCCGAGCAGCGGGGCGAGCGACAACGACTCGAGCTCGGCGAGCGCGGCGGGCGCGAAGGTCGTGCCGAGGAGCTCGTTCGGAGGCGGCTTCGCGGCCCGCAGCCGAAAAAAGCGCAGGTGGGCGACGCTCTTCAGGTACGCGCGCTGCATGCGCGCGAGCGAGCGATGGTGCTTCACGCCGTCGTGCACGGGGTCCCACAAGAGCAGTCGGGTGAGGTCGAGCTCGGGGAGGGCGTCGCACAAGAGCAACGCACCGAGACGGACCCCGAGCGCCGCGACGCGCCGTGCGCCCGTGCGGCGACGCAGCTCGGCGCACGCGGCGCGGATGTCGGCCCGCCAGCGCTCGAGATCGGCGTCCGCGCTCGAGCCGAGCGAGTCACCGCAGCCGTAGTAGTCGAAGAGGAGCGTCGGTTTGCCTTCGCGCGCGAGCTCGCGGCCGAGCTTGTTCAGGACGAAGCGAGCGCGCGCGCTCTCGTGCCCCACCGGTCCGGCTACGAGAACGGCCGTCTCGCTCTGGTCGAGCGCGCGCCCGTGCAGCACGCCGTACAGGCTCTGCTCCGGCCCGAAGTGGAAGATCTCCGGGCGCTCGAGCGGACGGCGCGTCACGGGCGCGGTCGGCCGTAGGCTCGGTCGCCCCTGCCGCTCGTCGCAGATGCGCGCGAGCACCTCGAGCGGCTCCCGCAGCACCTCCATGCCGTCGAGCTCGACGCCGAGCTTGCGTTCGACGTCGGCCGTGAGCCGCAGCGCCAAGAGCGAGTGCCCGCCGAGATCGAAGAAGTTGTCGTCGAGCGACACCTGCTTCAGACCGAGTAGCTCGCGAAAGCTCGCCGCGAGCGCGCGCTCCGTCTCCGATTCGGCGTCCCGGAGGCTTCCCCGCGCGAGCGCGCGCAAATCCGCTTCGTTCGGCTCGGGCAGCGCGCGGCGGTCGACCTTCGAGTTCTCGTTCAGCGGCAGGCGCTCGAGCTCGACGTACACGGCAGGCACCATGTAGTCCGGCAGCTTCGCGGCCAAATGCGCGCGCACCGCGCCCATGCGCGAAGGGCCGGCGTCCCCCGCCGCGCGCTCGTCGAACACCACGTACGCGACGAGGCGCTTCTCGCCGTCGGTCGCCGAGCGTGCCGCGACCACGCCCTCGCGCACGCCCGGAGCGCGCCGGAGCTCGTACTCGACCTCGCCGAGCTCGACGCGCATGCCGCGGATCTTCGTCTGAAAATCCGTCCGTCCCACGAGCTCGAGCCAACCGTCGCGGCTCATGCGGCCCCGATCGCCCATACGGTAGAAGCGGCGTCCTTCGAGCTCCACGTAGCGCTCCGCCGTGAGCTCCGGGCGCTTCAGGTAACCCTGCGTGACGCCTTCACCCGCAAAGTGGACCTCGCCGACGACTCCGGCGGGTACCACGCTGCCCTCCGCGTCGAGCACGCGCACCGACACGTTGTCGAAGGGGCGGCCGACGAAAGTCCGCGTCACGCGGCGCCAGCGCGGCACCGGAAAGGTGCAGCCCATGCAGCTGATTTCGCTCGAGCCGTAGATCACGAAAATTTCGGCATTCGCGAAGATCTCCTTCAACGCCTCGAGGAGCTCGGGCGGCACCGTGTCGCCGCCCGAAGACGCGTGGCGCACGCGCGAGAACGCCTCGAAGTCAGCGTATTTTTCACGGATGTGCGCGACGAGCCCGCGGAGCAGACTCGGCCCGGCGTGGAAGATCGTGACCTCCGAAAGCGAGCGCGCCATGCGTGCCGCATCGAGCACGTGCTCGCGGTCGAGCACCAAGAGCGTCGCGCCGGTCACGAGCGGACTCATGAGCTCGAACAAGCTGATACTGAAGCTGAAGCGCGCGATGGCGGGCATCACGTCGCGCTCGTCGATGTCGTAGTGCTCGACGGCCACGCCGACGTAGTGGCGAAGGTTCGCGTAGCTGCCCATCACGCCCTTGGGCTGACCCGTGGTGCCCGAGGTATAAAAGACGTACGCGGTGTCGCTCGGAGCCACCGGCAGGCGCGGGTTCTCGACCGGCAGGGCCTGCGAAAGGTACTCGAGCGGGAGCACGAGCGCGGGCGACACCGGTAGTTTCCGCGCGAGTTTCTCCTGCGTGAGCACGGCGCGCGGCTCGATATCGTCGAGCATCGCGCGCATGCGCGCTTCGGGATACGTCGGGTCGAGCGGCACGTACACCGCGCCCGCTTTGAGCACGCCGAGCAGCGCGACCGCCACGTCGAGCGCCGGCTCGACGCACACGACGACGCGAGCTCCCCTGCCGACACCGCGGGCGGAGAGCTCGTGTGCGACGCGGTTCGCGCGCCGGTTGAGCTCCGCGTACGACAGCGAAAGGTCGCGGAAGCGAACGGCGGTTGCCTCGGGAGCGACGAGCGCGCGCCGCTCGAACTGCTCGTGGGGGAGCGGACCGAGCGCGGGGCGCACGCGGCCGTCGCAGGCGCTCTCCGTGAAGCGCCCCGGCGCCTCGAGCGGGCTCGTCGACTCTTCGAACGACTGCGTCATGGGCGGGCTCGGGTTGCATGCGAGAACCGTTCTCGTCGCGCGGCAGCAGCGGCGGTTTCGGATCACGCACGGATCCCGCGCGATCGAGCGTGCCGCCCCGAACCGAACGGAGTCAGCGCGGGGCGAACTGCAACGAGCGCGGCACATTGCCGCACCCGACGGCGTCGAAACCGCGGCTGTTCGAAGGCGTGAGGCTTGCAACGGCGATCGCCAGCGACCTTCGGGGTCGTCCAACGATGTCGAAACGTCAGCGCCTCGCGAGCTTGCTTCACCAAACGGGAGTGATGCGCGCTGCCCTGGCCTTGCGCTCGAGCATGCCGAGCTCGTGGCTCAGCGTGCTCACCTATCATCGCTTTCCGAGCGCCGGCGAGGAGCCCTTCGACGACGAAGTGATCGACGTGACGCCGGAGTGCTTCGAGCGCCAGGTCGTGTGTCTGAAGAAGTATTTCAACCTGGTCGGCGTGGACGAACTCTGCGCGTTCGCCGAAGGCAAGCCGCTTCCGCCGAACGCCGTCGCGATCACCTTCGACGACGGCTACCTCGACAACTACGAGGTCGCATTGCCCATCCTCGAGCGGCACGGCGCCAAGGCAATCTTCTTCCTCGCGACGGGCTGCGTCGGCGAGCGGCGCATGTATTTTTGGGACCGTGTCGCGTACATCGTCAAGCGCTCGGGCAGGCCCCGGGTGCGGCTCACGTATCCGTTCACGGTCGAGATTTCGCTGTCTGACCGCAAGCTCGCGCTCGAGCGCCTGCTCCGTCTGATCAAGACGCACCCGGCGCTGGACCTCGAACGCTTCCTCGATGAGCTCGCGCACTCCGCCGACGTGGCCTGGTCGCGGCACCTCGAGCGCTCGTTCGCCGAACGGCTGCTCATGACGTGGGATCACGTGCGGGCGCTGCATCGCGCCGGCATGGACGTGCAGTCGCACACGCGGTCGCACCGCGTACTCGACACGCTGCCCGCGGCGGATTTACTCGACGAGCTCGCCGGCTCACGCGCGGATCTGGAGCGCGAGGTGGGCGAAGCCCCGCGCGCCATCGCTTACCCGGTCGGCAATCAAATCGGTGAAAACTCGCCGATTCGCGCCGCCGTCGCCCAGGCGGGCTACAGCATCGGGCTCAGCAGCAACACCGGCTCGAACCCCCTGCACGGCGCGATCGACCGCTATAACATTCGCCGTCAAGCGGTGGAGCTCAATCTGCCCGAAGCTTACTTGCTCGCGATGCTGACGATGCCGTCGCTCGCGCACAAGCATCCCTGGCAGGTCGCAGGCTGACGCAGCACCCGCGCGCCGACGCGCCGCAGGCCGCGGGCAGCATTTTTGCCCCTACGTGACTGGGATTCACAGGCGCCATCGGTCGTGGCGCTGGCAGTGCGTCAAGCCGAGCGCCATTCCCTGGCCCCGATTTTGCTCCTGACGTCCGGCGTGAGACCGAGCATCAAAAGCCTTCCCATCCCCGTCGCCAACGCACGCAACAACTTCTCCGAGGTCGTCGCGCAAGCGCGCAACGGCCAGCGCATCAAACTCACGCGCCACGGTAAAAATATCGCGTGGATCGTGGGGTCCTCGGACCGGGAGCTCCTGCGAACTCACCCGGGCTCGCGCCGTAAAAAGAAGACGGCTCGTTGAAGCGCGAACGCGAGCGCTGCGCTGGGTCACGTTTTGTACAATTCTTGATGAGGCCCGCATGCTGAGTCAGCGTGGAGCATTCAAATGCTTTTGGCCGACCGCACGGTGCTGCTCGTCGACCCGGATGCGAGCGCGCTCGATTCACTTAGCCTCGAACTCAGAAACCACGGCGCAAAGTGCTTTGCAGCCAAGGACGCGGAGACGGCGCTCTGGGGAGCCCGCGAAACGCTTCCCGACGTCGTCGTGTCGGAGCTCGAGCTGCCGGACCGCGATGCGAGCGCGCTGCTCTTCGAGCTACGGACGGGCCCGGAAGCGCCCTCCGCCATCGCGCTCGCGAAAAACCGGAGTCAGCTGGCCAAGGCGCGCGACCAGCGTCACGGCGTCGCCCGCGGCTTCGACAAACGGATCGCCAAACCAGCGCGCGGTTCCGACGTAGTCGACGCGATTTGCTGCCTGATCGGCGCACCCAGCGAGCACGGAAGCGCGCCCTCCGTGGAAGCCATCGAGAGCGCCCTCGAGCGACACGACTATCGCCGTCTGCTCGCGGCCTTGAACGCGACCACCGAACACCGCTTTTCCGCGCTCTTTCGCTTCGACGAAAGCGTGCTCACGAGCGTGTGGACCTTCGATCGCACAGACCCGCAAGTCGATTCGTTTCCGCTCGAGGTGCCGATCGCGGCGACCCCCCTCGCGCCCTTCTGCAGCGGCGGCGAAGCGGCGTGCATCGCGGACACGGTGAACGA
The DNA here is from genome assembly GCA_025936045.1 of Polyangiaceae bacterium. Taxonomy (GTDB): domain Bacteria; phylum Myxococcota_A; class Polyangia; order Polyangiales; family Polyangiaceae; genus PMG-095. The sequence continues at coordinate 66,691 of JAICUB010000007.1, forward strand.
CCATCGCGTCAGCCATGAGCAGCGCCACGCCGACATGCGCGGATTCGTCGCGGTGCCGCTGCACGACGGGGACGATCGTGTCTTCGGTGCACTTTGCCACTTCGATCCGGACTCGCGCGCCGCGGACCCGACGGCATTCGACCTGCTCGAACGCACCGCCAAAATTTTTCGCTTCAGAAAACGTCGCGCACGGCCCAAGTAATCCGCATCTCGGACGTCGAAACCTCTCGCGACCAGTTCGCGCGGGGCAGTTCGCCACTACACCCAAGCTCGCTCGGGTGTATCGAAACAGGAAAGTACCGACGGGACAGACCACGCCAAAAGCTAGTGAATTTTGCGGGCCTCACCCAAGTGGGGCTCCAAAATTCACGATCGATGCAAGTGATCCCCGGTGTAGTCGCTCTCTCGTGACTTTCGCATTCTCGTGACGCGCTTCGTCACGCACCGAAAGGCTCGATGACGCACTTCCGATCGACTCCCGTTCTCGGCGTTCGCGCGGCGGCTCTCGCGAGCGCGGGCGTGCTCGCCGGCGTGCTCACGGTCCCGGCCTGTTCGAGCTCGACACCGCCGTCGCTCGGTTTGACGGGCGGCTCGAGCGGCATGGGCGGCTCGGGCGCCACGGCGGGCTCGAGCGCCACGATTGCGCTCGGCGGTCGCGCGGGGAGCACTGGGTCGGGTTCGAGCGGCGAGCATGCGACGGGCACCGGCGGTACGACGAACGTCGTCGTGAACGAAGCGGGCGCTTCGGGCGCGAGCGAGACGAGCGAAGCGGGCGCGGGCGGAGCCGCGGGCGTCCCGAATCTCGACCCGAACCAAGCGTGCGCGCAGAGCTCCACCAGCGTCGAAGCGGTGCCGCCGATTTTGGAGCTCGTCGTGGACACGAGCGGCTCGATGGATTGGCCCCCCGGCTGGGAGCCAGTCGATCCGAACGACTCGAAACCGCCCGGCGCGACCAAGTGGGAAATCACGCGCGACGCGCTCAAGACCGCCGTCGATTCGCTCGACGACGGCACGGCTCTCGGCGCGAATTTCTTCCCCGCCACGACGGATAAAGATCCGGACAGTGTCTGCCTCCGCAACGAGGTCGGCTTGCCGATCGCCGCGCTCGGCGCCGCGACCTCCAAGCAACGCGCCGGCTGGGTGAGCGCCCTCGACGCCGTCGAGCCGAACGGCGCCACTCCGACCGAAGGCGCGTACCTGTACGGCCTCGAGCTACTCGGCAAGACCAAGCTCGGCGGCAACCAATTCATCCTGCTCATCACGGACGGCACGCCGACCTGCACTCTGGATTGCGAGTGCAACGACGGCAACGTCGCGGTCGATTCGGGACCGCTCGTCGACGACGCAAAGCAAGCGCTCACGAGCGGCATTCGCACCTTCGTCATCGGCTCACCCGGGAGTGAAGACACGCGCTCCGTGCTCTCCGCCATCGCGCGCGAAGGCGGCACGGGAACGCCCGGCTGCTCCGACGACGGCCCGGACTACTGCCATCTCGACATGACCACCGAGCCCGATCTCGCCAAGGGGCTCGCGCGCGCTCTCGCACAGGTCGCCGCAAGCCTTCGCTCCTGCGAATACCCGCTGCCGCCCGCGCCCGACGACCGCACGCTCGACCCCGGCCTCGTCAACGTCCTTTACACACCGAGCGGCGGCAGATCCAAAACCATCGCGCGCGATCCATCGAAGTCCGACTGCAACGAAGGTTGGCAATACAGCCCCGACGGCCAAAGCATCAGCCTCTGCGGCGATGCCTGCACGGCCGCCCAGGCCGACCCCGGCTCCAAGGTCGAGATCCTGCTCGGGTGCAAGACGATCGTCGTCGAACCGCGCTGATCGGAAAACTCTCGGGCTCCGCAGGTGCGGGGCACGGCGCGTTCGGCGCCGTGGCGGCCCGGGGGTTCAGTGCGCGAGGTATTTTCCGCCTTCGAACTGGACGAGCCAGGCGGCGAGGCGTTCGCGGAGATCGGCGCGGAGGTTGAAGAGGGCCTCACCGCTCGCCGCAGAGACGAGGATGCGCACTTCGAGAGTGCGGTTTTTGGCGTCGGTGACGTGAACGGCCTGGACTCGACGATCCCACATGCGGTGGATTTCGAGCAGGCGCGCGAGCTCGGCGCGGAGGGCGTCGACCGGGAGCGTGAAGTCGGCGTTGAGGACGACGGTGCCTTGGAGCTCGCTCGAGACTTTGGTGTAGTTTTGAAACGGCTGCTCGAGGAAGCGACTCATGGGGACGATCAAGCGGCGTTCGTCCCAGAGCCTGACGACGACGTAGGTGAGCGTAATTTCCTCGATCGTACCGACTTCTTTTTCGATTTGGACTTCGTCGCCGATACGAATGGGCTGGGTGATCGAGAGTTGGATGCCGGCGAAGAGGGTGCCGAGCGTGCGCTGAGCCGCGAAGCCGAGCACGATGCCGGCGACGCCCGCGGAGGCGAGCAGCGAGACGCCGATGCTGCGCACGACCTCGAATTGCATGAGGATGACGGCGCCCGCACAAATGGCGAGCACGGCATTGACGATGCGGCGGAGCACGCGCACCCGCGTCTGGATGCCGCCGATGCGGAGCGCCGCGCCGGCGGCGTTCACCGTCGCGCCGATGGCTCGGCGTTCGACGAAATCGGACGCGAGCCGGACGATGCGGCTCACCATCCACGCGACCGCGGTGAGCCCGAGCGTACCCGCGACCCGCACGCAGACGAGCTTGGCCGACGCGGGCAACGAGAGCAGGTGCGCGAGCACCGCGAAGACGACGACGCCCGTGAGGAGCCGGCCCGGCGAGCGCAGCGCGACCACGAGGTCGTCGTCCCAAGTGACGCGGGTGTGCGCGGCGAGGCGTGCAGCGAGGCGCGCGCCGAGGCCGACGACGAGACCGGCAACCAGCACGGCGAGCATCACGGCGAGCGGCAAGCCGAGCCATTGCCAACGCGCTAGTCCGAACGTTTCCACGCGCAGCGCGGGCGGAACGAAGCGTTCCAGCGGGCTCGGCCCGTGCGCGCGGTAGAGCTCGGGGACGGCCGCGAGCGTCCCCGTGGAGAGCACCCAACGCTCGGGTTGCGTCTTCGTGCGCGTCAGCACTACGGGGACGGTGCGGCCGGTCACGCGAATGTTCGCAACCGTCTCGCTGTCCGCGCCGTCGTCGGGTTTGCCCTGCGGCTCGTCGGACACGGCGTCGAGGTGGAACGAGAGGCTGCGCGCGAGGACGTAGTCGAGCTCTTGCGCGAGCTCGGTACCGCGCTCTTTCTTCTCGGCGCTCGCGCTCGGTCGCACGCCGAGGACGAGGAGGGCGCGCGCCCAATCAGCGCGGTTCGCCGCGTCGACGAAGGTCGCCATCGCGCGGCGCGGCGTCGAAAGGTCGTCCGGCTCGAGCAGCTCCGCCCCGAGCGGCAGGACGTGAAGCAGCGTGATTGCGAGCAGCGGAAGAGCGAGCAAGCGGGCACGCGAAAACACGCCGAGCCCCAAGCAATCTACGTGCCATCCCTGCGCGCGGGGCAACGTCACCCCGCAACTGAATGCGGGCGTCAGGTTGCGGCTCCAGCGTCCGATTTGAGGCGCAAGAGCCGGTAGACCATCAGGTCGCGATCGCGGCCCTTCACGTGAACGCGTTTGAGCGGCTCCGCTTCGACGTGCGCGGCGACCTGGTCGTAGAGGTCTTCGGAGAGCACGATGTCCGCTTGAAGCTCCTTGGTGAGTCCCTCCAAGCGGGAGGCGACGTTCACCGTGTCGCCGATGACGGTGTACTCCATGCGCTCGACGTGGCCCATGTTGCCCGCGACGACTTGGCCGTAATGGAGACCTATTCCGGTGCGGATCGCGGGCAGGCCGCGCGCCTCGAATGCCCGATTGATGTGCTCGAGCCGCCTGCGCATGTCGAGCGCGGCCTCGACGGCGTGAAGGGCGTCTTGCGGCTCCGGCACCGGCGCGCCGAAGACGGCCATGATCGCGTCGCCGATGAACTTGTCGACGACGCCGTGATGACGCAAGACGCTCTCGACCATGCCGCTGAAGTACTCGTTCAAAAAATCGAGCAGCGCGCGCGGTTCCATCGTCTCGCTGATGCTCGTGAAAGAACGGATGTCGGAGAACAGCACCGTGACGGGCACGAGCTCCCCGCCGAGATTCACGTTGCCTTTCATCAGGTGCTCGGCGACCTGCCGTGTGACGTAGCGGCCGAAGGTGTCGCGCAGCCGATCGCGTTCCTTCAGCCCTTGCACCATCTGATTGAAATCCTCGCCGAGCTGCTCGAGCTCGTCGCCCGTACGGAGCGGAACGAACGCCGGATATTGGCCGAGCTTGACCGAGCGAGCCGCTTCGGAAATCGCGCGGACGGCGCCGCCCAAGCGTGCGGCGAAGCGGAGCGCGAGCGCAAGCACGAGCGCGAGCACGAGCGCGAGCCCGCCGAGGTGCCGATGAAGATCCTTTCTGAGCTCGTCGCGCAGCTCGGTCACGTCGCGTGACGCGGTGATTTCGACGTCGAGCCCCGGCCGCTCGAGCTCCGGGGGCCGAAACGTCTTGATCGCGAAGAGCTTGCCGCCGACCTCCTCGAGAGCCGGCTCCGTGGAACGTACGTCGAGGTCGCGCGCCGGGTGCTTCGGCGCGGCTGCGATGAGCTTGCCGTTCACGCGTAGAGCCAGATCGGCGTTGAGCTTCGGCTCGAGGTACCCCAAGTAACGCTCGCTGACGCGCGTTAGCAACGCGACGGCGCCGACCTGACCGTCGTCGTCACGCACGGGCTCCGCGCAAACGAACGCGTAGCCCGGGCCGTCGTCGAAGTTCACGCCGATGAGCCCGGCGAGGGGCTGGCCACCGAGGAGCTCCGGAAACGCAGAGCTCGCGGCTTCGGTGAGCGACTTCGGCCCATGCTCCGCGTTGCCCGACGCGAGCAAGGTGCCGTTCGCGTCGGCCGCGAGGATGACACGGTGGTGGTACACGTCGCTCAGGCGCTCGACCGCGCGCGCGGCGTGGACGGGATCGTGCTCGCGGAGCGCCTGTTGGAAGCGCGCCCCGTTGACGGTGAGCGCGAGGGCGAGCCGGGCGTTCTTCTCGTACTCCGCGAATTCCTCGGCGAAGCGCGGGGCCACGCGGTCCACGCGACGCGTGACCTGCTCCAGCATGTCGCGCTCTGCCTCGCGCGAGCGCAGTGTGGCGAAGACGACGGCAGGCGCCACGCAGGCGAACACGAGCGCAACCAGCTTGGCCCGGACGGTCCGCATCTTCGCGACTATCAGCGAAGCCTCGCCCTGGGTGCAAGCGCCCGTCGTTCGGTGTCAAGCTCGCGCGGTGAGCCGCGCGTTCACGAAGGAAGACGAGGCGGGCGAGGCGCCGCTCGTGCCCCGTCGCGCGCCGCTACCGGCGGGCGTGCCGAATTACGTGACCGCGCGGGGACTAGCGGCCCTGCGCGGGGAGCTCTCGGAACTTCACGGGCTCAAGGCGCGGAACGCAGCGGCTGCGGGGAGCGCGCCGGAGGCGGCACAAGCACGGGCGTTGAACGCGCTCGCTGGGCGGATCGCGGAGCTCGAAGCGCGACTCGGTTCCGCCGAGCTCGTGACCGTACTGGAACTCGCGCCGGACGAGATCCGGTTCGGCGCGACAGTGACGATCGCAAGCGCGAACGGAGGCGAGCGTGCGTACACGATCGTCGGGGTCGATGAAGCGAACGCAAGCGAGGGTCGCATCGCATTCGTTGCGCCACTTGCGCGCGCGTTGCTCGGCAAACGCGTCGGTGACGTCGCCGTGGTGCGCACGCCCCACGGCGACGAAGAGCTAGAAATCGTGAAGCTCAGCTACGAGCGCGCTTGATCGCGTGAACGGCTAGATGCCGCCTTCGCCGCCGAGGCCGCCGACCTCGAGCGCGCCGCCCTCGCCGCCCGGACCTTGGCCGGCATTGGTGCCACCGGAGCCGGCGTTGCCGCGGCCGCCGCGACCACCGGAGCCCGCGCGACCGGCGCCACTTGCGCCGCCGGCGCCGGTTCGGCCGCCGAAGCCGTTGCGGCCGCCACTCGCGGTGGTGCCTGCCGTCCCGTTGCCGCCGCTGCCCGTGCGACCACCGAAGCCAGTGCGACCGCCCATGCCGAAGCCGCGACCGCCTCCGCCAGCCGTTCCGGCAGTGGCGCTACCTGCGGTGCCGCCAGTCCCGGTGCCCGCGGTGGATCCGCCAGTTCCGCTGCCCGACGAGCCACCCGTGGCGTGACCGGCACTGCCGCCCGTCGCTGCGCCTGCGGAGCCGCCCTTGCCGGCGCTGCCGCCCTTGCCGCCAGTGCCGGAATCATCATCGCCGCCACCGCATGCCGTTGCGATGCACAAGCCAGCGGCCACCAAAAGACCAACGCTCGTTCGGGAAAAAGCCATGTTGAACAACCCTTCAAGTGACCCGCGCGCTGGCGCGGCCGTTGCCGTGTAACACGTACGCTACAGCTTGTAACCGAACGTATCTTTCAGCTGTCAGGGCACGTGCCGCGTCGGTGATTTCGGGGCGGAATCACCCACCCGTCGAACGCTGCTGGCAAATCGGAGAGACCGATTCGCAGCCACGGGCACGTCCATTGCAGCGTCATGGCGCGCTCGACGAACTCACGCGGCGAGAGGTGACGCATGAAAACCGCTTCATTGGGGGTTCGAGCACGCTCGCAACCGGCACTAAAGGCGCACCATGACGATTCCACGAAAAGCTCCGCGAGTCGCCGGCGAGGCGCTCGCTTCCGTGCATGCGGGAGGCCACAAGCTCGCTTCCGCGCAACTCCGGCAAGTGGTGCCGAAGCTCGACGTATATAGCGACTGGTTTGCGGACGGAGCGCCCTTGCCCGCTCGGTGCAGCGTGGACGGCGAAGGGGAGCCTCCACCGCTAACTTGGAGCGAGCCCCCGGCACGAACCCGCGAGCTTGCGCTCGTGTGCGAAGACCCCGACGCTCCGAAGCCCGAACCGTTCGTGCATTGGCTCGTGTATTCGATTCCGGGTGATGCCCGCTCGCTCGACGGCGCCAGTGTCGGAAGCGCACACCAGGGGCAAAATAGCCGTCACGAGCACGGTTTCACCCCCGCCGCGCCGCCAGCGGGCCACGGCACGCATCACTACCACTTCGAGCTCTTCGCCCTCGACGCGCCGCTCGCACTCGACGACGGTGCCGACAAGCGCGCGCTACTCGCTGCCATGGACGGCCACGTGCTCGCGTACGGCGAGCTCGTGGGCACGTTCATGCGCTGAGCATGCCCGCGGTCGAGTGCCGCCCACCATCGAGCGGCACTCGACGCCTGGGCTCAGTAGCGCCAACTGCGCCGTGGACCACCCGAGAGTAGATGCACGATGGCAACGAACACGGCGGCGCCGATGATCGACCACAAGATCGGGAACGGGTGTCGATCGACCGTGACGAGCATGAGCTCCGGCAGGTGCATGGCGTGCGCGAGGAACGTGCCGAACAGCGCGCCGATGAACCCACAGGCTATCGACACGATGAATCCGCCGCCGGTGCCTCCGGCGATCGCCTTACCGATGGCGCCGCAGATCCCGGCGATGAGGAGCAAGATGAGTAGCCCGGTGATGGTGATGGTCATGCTTGCCCCACGGTGCAAAGGGCGGGCCGTGAACAGAGGTGCCACGCCGGGGCAACTTGGCGCGCCAGGTCTGCGAGTGCGAGTGCGAGTGCGAGTGCGAACGCGCGCTGCGGAATGCGGGGAGTACACTCGCCCGAGAACCGCGGAGGCAAGACGGTGAGCAGCATGCATCACGACTACGATGAAAACAGTGCGCCCGAGCAGGTCGACATGCCCCCGCCCGACACCTCGCACGCCGCGAACGCGAGCGGCATTCCAGGGGCGGAACCTCCGCCCGAAACGCTGGTGCCCAAACTCGAACGCAGGCACGAAACGGCGGCCGGCTTCAGTTCCATTTACGAGACGGCGCGCCACGGTTTCGGGGAGATGGGCGTCGGGCGCACCTTCGACACGCTTCTGCGCCTGAATCAAAAGGACGGCTTCGATTGCCCGAGCTGCGCGTGGCCCGATCCCGACGGCGAGCGCAAGCTGGCGGAGTTTTGCGAGAACGGCGCGAAGGCCGTCGCGAGCGAGGCCACGCGCAAACGAGCGACGCCGGCGTTCTTCGCCGAACACTCGATTGCGGACATGCTCGCGCAGAGTGATCGCTGGCTCGAGGAGCAGGGCCGCATCGTGCATCCGATGCTGCGGCGCGCGGGTTCGGACCACTACGAGCCGATCGCGTGGGACGACGCCTTCGCGCTCGTCGGTTCCGAGCTCGGACGGCTCGGCTCGCCGAACGAAGCGGCGTTTTACACCTCGGGCCGCGCGAGCAACGAAGCCGCGTTCCTTTACGGCCTCTTCGCGCGCCAGTTCGGGACGAACAACCTGCCCGATTGCTCGAACATGTGTCACGAGTCGAGCGGCACCGGCCTCACCGAGTCGATCGGCATCGGCAAGGCCACCGTGACCATCGAAGACTTCACGCACGCGGACGCGATCTTCGTCATCGGGCAGAACCCGGGCACCTGTCACCCGCGCATGCTCACGGAGCTACAGAAGGCGGCGAAGAACGGCTGCAAAATCGTGAGCGTGAATCCGCTGCCCGAGACGGGCATGATCCGTTTCAAGAATCCGCAGCAGCCGCTGAGCCTGCTCGGCCCGGGAACGCCGATCGCGTGCCTCTTCTTGCCGGTGCGTGTGAACGGCGACGTCGCGCTCTTCAAAGGCATCATGAAGGAGCTGCTCGCGGCGGATCGCGCGAGCGGCGGCAACGTGTTCGCGCACGATTTCATTCGTCAGTACACGCAGGGGTACGACGCGCTCGTGAGCGACCTCGACGCGGCGAGCTACGACGAGTTGGTCGCAGCGAGCGGCGTCTCGCGCGAGCTCATGAAACAGGCGAGCGACATCGCCGCCGGCGCGGCGCGCATGATCTGTTGTTGGGCGATGGGTATCACCCAACACAAAAACGGAGTCGCCAACGTGCAAACCATCGCGAACTTCGCGCTCCTCCGCGCGCAGATCGGCCGGCGCGGCGCGGGGCTCTGTCCGGTGCGCGGCCACAGCAACGTGCAGGGGGATCGCACGGTCGGAATTTGGGAGAAGATGAGCCCCGCCTTCTTGCAGGCGCTCGGCAAGGAGTTCGGCTTCCAACCGCCCGCCGAACACGGGTACGACAGCGTAAAGACGATCCTCGCGATGCACGCGGGTAAGGTGAAGGTCTTCGTCGGGCTCGGCGGCAATTTCCTGAGCGCGACGCCCGACACGCGTTTCACGGCCGAAGCGCTCGCGAAGTGCCGCCTGACCGTGCACGTCTCGACCAAGTTGAACCGCGCGCACCTCGTCACGGGGGAGCAGGCGTTGATCCTGCCGTGCCTCGGGCGCACGGAGCGCGACATGCAAGCGACCGGGGAACAATTCGTGACCGTGGAGGACACGACGGGCGTCGTACATGCCTCGCGCGGTACGCTCGAGCCCGCGTCACCCGAGCTCAAGAGCGAGCCGGCCATCGTCGCCGGAATCGCACAGCGGACGCTCGGTGCGCGCACGACGGTCGCCTGGCAAGCGCTGATCGACGACTATGACCGCATCCGCGAACACATCGAGCACGTCGTGCCGGGTTTCGCCCAATACAACCGGCGCGTGCGCGAGCCGGGCGGCTTTTACCTGCCGAACGGCCCGCGCGAAGGACGCTTCCCGACGCCGTCGGGGCACGCACAGTTCAAGGTGCACCCGATCGCCCGGCACGCCCTCACGGACGGCGAGCTCCTGCTCACGACCATCCGCAGCCACGACCAATTCAACACCACGATCTACGGAGAGGGCGACCGTTACCGCGGCGTCGCGCACGGGCGGCGCGTCGTCTTCTTGAACCAGAGCGAGATCGAGCGGCGAAGCCTCGAGCCGGGCGCGCTCGTCGACCTCGTGAGTCACTTCCGCGGCGAACGGCGCCGCGCTCGCGGTTTTCGACTCGTGCCCTACCCGGTGCCGGCCGGATGCGCGGCCGCGTACTTCCCCGAGACGAACGTGCTCGTTCCCGTGGGCAGCGTCGCGGACGGGAGCAATCAGCCGGCGTCGAAATCGGTCGTCGTGACGCTCGAGCGCGCGACGTCGTGAAAGGACCAAGGACATGAACGCAGTGCAAGAGAACTACGCGCCGTCGGCCGGCGTCGTCCGCATCGAGGCGCTGCGCTCCGAGCCGGGCCTGGCGCTCGCGCCACGCCACGACGAGCTCAGCGTCGAGGAGCCGCTCGAGATCCGCGTCGCGGGTGAGCCGCTGGCCGTAACGATGCGCACGCCCGGTCACGACCACGAGCTCGCCGCGGGCTTTCTGCTCGCCGAGGGACTGATCCGCTCGCGGGACGACCTCGGCTCGATCGCGCATTGTGGGCGGCTCGGCGCACCGGGCGCGCACAACGCGCTGAACGTCGTGCCAGGGCCCGGCGTGGTGCTCGACACCGACGCGCTCGAGCGCTCGCACCGCGGCACGTTGACGTCGTCTTCCTGCGGCGTCTGCGGGCGCCGCCTCGTCGATGATCTCGTGCAGAAGCTCGCGTCCCCGCCGCCCTGCGAGCCGTTCGAGCCCGCGTTCATCGCGGCGTTGCCCGAAGAGCTGCGGGGGCGGCAGCCTTGCTTCGATCGCACGGGCGGGCTGCACGCGGCCGGCGTCGCTCGGCCGGACGACGGCTTTCTCGTGGTGCGGGAGGACGTGGGGCGCCACAACGCCGTCGACAAGGCGATCGGACGGCTCTGCCTCGACGGGCGGGTGCCCGTGGCGGGCGCCGTGCTCGTCGTGAGCGGGCGCACGAGCTTCGAAATCGTTCAAAAGGCGCTTGCGGCGGGGCTCGCGGGCGTGGTCGGTATTTCCGCGCCGAGCTCGCTCGCCGTCACGACTGCGGAGCGCTTCGGCCTCTTGCTCTGCGGCTTCGCGCGCTCCTTCGGTTTCAACGTGTACGCGGGCGCCGCGCGCCTGCGCCCGCCCGCTCGCAAAGACGGCTTGTTCGACGATCTGCCGCGAAAACGCGCGCTTCCACCGCGCCTGACGGCGAGCCGGGGATGACCGACACGACCTCACCTCCGAGTGACGACGAGCTCCGGCGCATGCTCGAGTCCGCCCGCACGATCGCCGTCGTCGGCGCCTCCTCGCGGCAGGATCGGCCGTCTTTCGGGGTCTTTCGCCGCCTCAAGGCCGCGGGCTACCGCGTCGTGCCCGTGAATCCGTTCGAGCGCGAGGTGCAGGGTGAAAAAGCCTTCGCGACCCTCGCGGACGTGCCTTACCCCATCGACCTCGTCGATGTCTTCCGCCGCGCCGAGGAGACCCCCGCCGTCGCGGACGCCGCGGTCGCGGTCCGCGCCAAGGTGCTCTGGCTCCAGCTCGGCATCGTGAACGAAGACGCCGCCGAGCGCGCTCGCCGCGGCGGCCTCGCCGTCGTGATGGATACGTGCATCGCCGTCGCCGTGTCGCGGCTCCGCATTCGCGTCGGCTGAGCTCTCCGCGCGCGGCGGCGGCACGGCGCCCGAATCCGCGGCACACTACGCGGACGCGATGCGCCGCCCGCGAGGCATCGAGCAACTCTCGCTTTTCACCGGCGCAGGCGCGCCCGCTTTCGCTCCCACCTTCGAGACGCTCGCGCGCACGCAGTTGTCCGAAGACGCCTGGTACGACTACGCGCCGGGCTGGTTGTCCGGCCACGACGCACTCTTCGCGCTCTTGAGCGAAACGGTGCATTTTCGGCGCGAGAAGCGCAAAATGTACGACCGCATCGTCGAAGTGCCGCGCCTCGTCGCCGCTCTCCCGGACGACGGACCGATCCCGCACGTGCTCGAAGCCGCAAAGTCGGTGCTATCGACGCGCTACGGCGAGGAATTCTCGCGCATCGGCCTCGGCTATTACCGAAACGGCGAGGAGAGCGTGGCGTGGCACGGCGACTACGTCGCGCGCAAGCTCCCGAGCGCGCTCGTCGCGACCATTTCGGTGGGCAGCCCGCGGCGCTTCCTGCTGCGGCCGAAGGGCGGAGGAGCGTCGCGCGCGCTCGCGCTCGGCTCGGGCGATCTGCTCGTGATGGGCGGCAGCTGCCAGCGGACGTTCGAGCACTCGCTCCCCAAGGTCCGGAGTGCAGGACCGCGCATCGCAATCATGTTTCGCCCGATCTGGCAGGAGTAGCCGGCCCGCGTCTTCGCGGCGCTCGCGCTCGACGGGGCTTGTCGCCGCAACGAGGCAAAACTTCCGGGGCGTGATGCCGCTCGAACGTACGAAATCGAGCGCAAGCAACGGCCTTTTCGCTGGTCTTGGATTTGCATGACCGCGCGGCGCTGCGCAGAAAGATGGCTGCGCTTTTCCCACCCTGGTCGAACCGCGCGCTTCGCATCGCGCTGGTCGTTGTCGGGATCCTCGCGGTCTCGGCGCTCTGCTTTCCGATGGTGTACGTGAGAACGCCCTTCGTCACGAACGAGCACGTCGCTCTCGACCAGCCGGTCGCGTTCGATCATCGCCACCACGTGCTCGACGAAGGTATCGCGTGTCTCTACTGTCATACGGACGCCGAACGCTCGGCGTACGCGGGCCTGCCGTCGACGGACGTCTGTATGGGCTGCCACTCGCAGGTGTGGAACCAGAGTCCGCTGCTCGAGCCCGTGCGCCAGAGCTACTTCTCGGGCCGAGCGCTCGCTTGGAATCGCGTGCACTCGCTCGCCGAGTTCGTTTACTTCGATCACTCCGTGCACGTCGCGCGCGGCGTCGCTTGCGAACATTGCCACGGCCCGGTCGAGACGATGGCGCGCGTGGAAAAAACGGTGCCGCTCGACATGGATTTTTGCCTGGATTGCCACCGGAACCCCAAAGAAAAGCTCGGTTTCGACGCACAGCGCGACTTCTCCGCGATGCGCACCGAGGACGGTCGCTTCCCCGCGCACACGGGCCATGCGGTGACCGAGCTCACGACCTGCAGCACCTGTCATCGCTGAAGGGAGACATGGGTTGGCTGAGGTCTTCGAGCTTCATCTCCGGCGTCGCGACCTCGGTAAGCTCGTCGCGGCGAGCCTTGCGCTTTCGGGCCTCACCGCGTGCGCCGAGCGTCGCGAAAAGATCTTTCCGTACGTGCGGCGGCCGGCGGGGGTCGTTCCCGGCGTAGCGACCCACTACGCGACGTCCGTCGTGCGCGACGGCTTTGCCGTCGGCGTGCTCGCGGAGAGTCACGAAGGGCGGCCGACGAAAATCGAAGGTAACCCCGAGCATCCCGCGAGTCTCGGCGCGGCGGGCGTGTTCGAGCAGGCGTCGGTGCTCGACTTGTACGACCCGGCCCGCGTCGCCGGCTCGCGCGGTCCGCTCGGGCTCACGAGCCGCGAATCGCTCGAACGCGAGCTCTCGGCCGCGTTCGGCCGCGGCGCCGCACCTTGGCTCGTGCTCGAGCCCACGAGCTCGCCGTCCCTCTTGCGCGCGCTTGCCGCGCTCCGCGCGCGCTTTCCACGGGCGCGCGTCTCGTTTCATGCGCCGCTCGCCGCGGACGCGCGCTACGCCGCGACCGAGCGCCTCTTCGGCCGCCCGCTCGAGCCCCAATATCGTTTCGAGCGCGCCACCGTCGTCCTCGCGCTCGGCGCCGATTTCTTGCACGACATGCCGCTGAGCTTGCGGCATGCGCGCGACTTCGCGACGCGGCGCGCGCCCGGACCGGCGATGAGCCGGATCTACGCCGCGGAAACGACGCTCACGCCGACGGGCACGCTCGCCGATGAGCGCATCGGGCTCGCGCCGAGTGAGCTCGTGCGCTTTGCGGCGGCCGTCCTTGCCGAGCTCGCCAAGCAGGGCGAGCTCGCGACGGCGCTGCCGGACGGCGTGAAGTCGGCGCTCGCGCGCGGCGCTCCGCTCGGAGAAACGGAGGCCGCGTTCGCTCGGAAGGTCGCGCGCGAGCTCGCGCGGGCCCGCGGCGCGGCGCTCGTCGTTGCCGGCCCGGGGACACCGGAGAGCGTGCAGGTTCTCGCGCTGCTCGCGAACGCGGCGCTCGGCAGCGTCGGCCGCACGCTGTCGTTCGTCGAACCGGTCCCGTCCGGGCAGGACGGCGCGCTGCCGCTCGCAAAGTTGCCGGACGCGCTGCGGGCGGGCGACGTGGGCGCCCTCGTCTTCGCTGGGACGAACCCGGTGTACTCGGCGCCCGAGCTCGCGCTCGACGAGCTCGTCGCTCGCGCCCAGAGCTCCTTCTGCCTCGCTCACGTGGAGAACGAAACCGCGCGCGCGTGCGGCTCCGTGCTGCCGGAAGCGCACTATCTCGAGAGCTGGGGTGACGCGCGCGCGGGGGACGGCACGCTCTCGTTCGTTCAGCCGCTGATCGAGCCGCTCAGGCCGTCCGCGAGCGCGCTCGAGCTCGTGGCGGGGCTCGCGTTCGGCTTCCCGGCGTCGACGCACGAATTCGTGCGCGACACGGAACGCGCGCGGCTCGGGCTCGGCCCTGCGAGTGCGGACATCGGCTTCGATTTCGAAGCGGAGTGGGAACGGAACGTCCAGCGCGGGTTCGTCGAGCACAGCGAGTTTGCGGCGGTCAACCCGACGCTCGCCCCCGAGCGCGCCGTGCCGCTGCTCGAGCAAGCGCTCTCGGCGCCGAGCTCCGCGTCCGGTTTCGAGCTCCATCTGGCGTGCTCACCCACGCTGTACGACGGGCGCTTCTCCGAAAACGCCTGGCTGCTCGAGCTACCGCACCCGCTCACCAAGCAAAGCTGGGGCAACGCGGCGCTCGTGAGCTCGCGCACCGCGGCCATGCTCGGTCGCCATACGGGCGACGTCGTCGAGCTGACGCACGGGACGCGGCGACTGCGTGCGCCGCTCGTCATCCTGCCGGGGCACGCCGACGGCAGCGTTACGCTCGAGCTCGGATTCGGCCACGCGGTCGCCGATCAGCTTTCGCACGGCGTCGGCGTGAACGCGTCCGTGCTCGGCGTGCCGTTCGGCACGGTCGCGCGCGTCGAGGTGCGACCCACGTCGGCGAAGGCCGACCTCGCGCTCACGGAAGACCATTGGTTGCTCGCCGAAGAGGCGGTCGCGCACGAGCTCACGCTCGCGAGTTACACGCAAAATCCCCCGAAATACGAGCATGATTTGGCGGCGCAGCCGTCGCTGCTGCCGTCGTTCGAATACGCGGGCACGCAGTGGGCAATGTCGATCGATCTCTCGCTCTGCAGCGGCTGCAACGCGTGCGTCGTCGCCTGTCAGGCGGAAAACAACACGCCAGTCGTCGGGAAGGACCTCGTGAAGAACTCCCGCGAGATGTACTGGCTCCGGATCGATCGCTACCTCACGGGCAACCCCGACGCGCCGCGCGTGCTCCAACAGCCGATGCTCTGCCAGCACTGCGAGAAGGCGCCGTGCGAGTACGTTTGCCCGGTCAACGCCACCGTTCACAGCACCGACGGCTTGAACGAGATGGTCTACAACCGCTGCATCGGGACGCGCTTCTGCTCGAACAATTGCCCGTACAAGGTGCGGCGCTTCAACTGGTTCGATTTCAGCGGGGCCCGCGGCGCCACGCTGCTCCAGAGAAACCCGGACGTGACGGTGCGTGAGCGCGGCGTCATGGAAAAATGCACGTACTGCGTGCAGCGTATTCGCCGCGCGGAGATCCTAGCGCGCCGCGAGCAGCGGCGACTCAGGCCGGGCGAGGTCGTCACCGCCTGCCAGCAGACGTGCGCGACCGGAGCGATCGCCTTCGGCTCGCTCGACGACGAAAGCAGTGAAATGCTGCGGCGGCGCCGCGAACCGCGCGCCTTCGCGGCGTTCGCCGAGCTCGGAACGCGGCCGCGCACCCGTTACCTCGCCAAGATCCGCAACCTCGACGGCGAGGAAACGGGCTCGTGACGCAGAGCGCGCGCGAAGCCGACTCCGCGCTCACCGACCAACTGGTAAGGACGGTCTGGTCCGGCTCCGTCTACTTTCGTATCGCGTTCGCGGTGCTCGGCCTCGGCAGCGCCGGTTTCGCGGCGCTCATGCTGTACACGTTCCAGCGCGGCATCGGCCTCTGGGGCAACAACATCCCGGTGGCCTGGGCGTTCGCGATCGTAAATTTCGTCTTTTGGATCGGCATCGGCCACGCCGGCACGTTCATCTCGGCCATCCTGTACCTGCTCGAGCAACGCTGGCGCGCCGCGGTCAACCGCTTCAGCGAAGCGATGACGCTCTTCGCCGTGGCGCAGGCCCTCTTGTTCCCCGTCCTGCACCTCGGGCGGCCGTGGTTTGCGTACTGGCTCATTCCCTATCCCGATCGCATGCAGGTCTGGCCGCAGGTGAAGAGTCCCCTGCCCTGGGATTTTGCCGCCGTTTTCACCTACGGGACGGTCTCGCTCCTCTTCTTCTATCTCGGGCTCCTACCGGACCTCGCCTCCACACGTGACAGCGCGCCGGAGCGCTGGAGGCGCCGAATCTACGGCGTTTTCGCGCTCGGCTGGCGGGGGAGCGAAGACGCCTGGCGCCACTACCGGATGGCGTACCTCCTGCTCGCAGGTCTTGCGACGCCCCTCGTGCTGTCCGTGCACAGCATCGTGAGCTCGGACTTCGCGGTCGGGCTCACGCCCGGCTGGCACTCCACGATCTTTCCGCCGTTCTTCGTCGCGGGCGCCATCTTCAGCGGCTTCGCCATGGTGCTCTCGCTCATCATTCCCGCGCGCAAGGCGTTCCACCTCGAGAACGTGATTACGGCGCGGCACGTGGACAATTGCGCGAAGCTCTTGCTCGTCACGGGGCTCTGCCTCGAATACGGCTATGCCGTCGAAATGTTCGTCGCCTGGTACTCGGGCGACGAGTTCGAGCTCTGGCAGTTCTTCGTCACGCGCCCGACGGGGCCGAACTGCTGGGCGTTTTACGTGATGATGTTCGCCAACGTGCTCTTGCCGCAGCTCCTCTGGTCACGGCGGTTGCGCACGAATTTGAAGCTCCTCTGGGTGATCTCGCTGGTCGTCAACCTGGGTATGTGGTGCGAGCGGTTCGTCATCATCGTGATGGGGCTCGAACGCGAGTACCTGCGCGCGGACGAGGCCGCCTTCAACCCGACTTGGGTCGATTGGGGACTCTTGGCCGGCTCCGTGTGCTTCTTCTTGTTTCTGTTTTTGGGTTTCCTGCGCTGGTTGCCGGTGGTGGCGCTCTCGGAGGTCAAAGAAGGGCGGCGGGAGCGCGAGCGAACACTCGCGCAGGCGGAGGGGGCTCGTGGCTGAGTCACTGATCGCGGAGTTCGGCGACGACGCGGCGCTCGCTCGGGCGATCGACCGCGTGCGGGAGCTCGGCGTGCGAGAGCTCGATGCACACACGCCGTACTCGACCGAGCTCGTGCGTGACGCCCTCGGCGCGCCGCCGTCTCGGCTTTCGACCGCCGTGCTCGTCGGCGGAGCCCTCGGAGCGGCCGCCGCCTACGGCCTCGAGTGGTACCTCGTCGCGCACCTTTATCCGCTCAACGTGGGCGGCCGCCCACCGCATTTCCCGCTCGGGTTCGTGCCCATCGCGTTCGAGATGGGCGTGCTGTTCGCGTCGGGCACGGCGTTCGTCGGCGCGCTCTTCCTCGGCCGGCTCGTGCGGCTGTGGGCTCCCGTGTTCGAGGTACCCGGCTTCGAGCACGCGTCGCGCGACACCTTTTGGCTCACGCTGAAGCTCGAGCCGGGCTCCGCCAACGCAGGGTCCGTCGAGCGTGTGAGCGCCGAGCTCGCCGCCCTCGGCGCGCTCAGCGTCCGCGAGCTGCCGGGAGGCACGGCGTGAGGCTCGCGTGCGTGCTCGGTCTCGCCGTCGTGCTCGGCGGCTGCCAGAACGGCCGCTTCGATTGGGAGCGCATGCTCGCGCAACGGAAGGCGACGCCGTTCACGGCGAGCTCCGTCTTCGCGAACGGCATCGCGATGCAGCAGCCCCCGCGCGGTACCGTCCCGCGGGAAGAACGGCTCGGCCCGTCCGCGCTGACGCTCGGTGAGGTCGCGGGCGTGGACGTGAACGAGCTCCCGCTCCCGGTCACACACGAGCTCTTTCTGCGCGGCCAGAATCGCTTCGGCATCTTTTGCGCCGCCTGCCACGGTGTGCTCGGCGACGGCCGCTCGGAAGTCGCGAAGAACATGAGCCTGCGCCCGCCCCCGTCGCTCCACGAGCCGCGCATCGCCGCGCTCGCGGACGGGCGGCTGTTTTCGGTGGTGACCTACGGCTACGGGATGATGCCGTCTTACGCGTGGGCGCTCCCCGTGCGGGATCGCTGGGCGGTGGTGCTCTACGTGCGCGCGCTCGAGCGGAGCCAGCGCTGCGCGCTCGCCGATTTGCCGCCCGAGGTGCGGCGCGAGGCGGAGCCATGGCTGAACTGACGACGCGCCCGTTCGAAAGCCAGCGCGTCGCGCTCGTGGCGGGCGTCGCGGCGCTCGCCGGTTGGGTCACGCTCGCGCTCGGCTTCGCGGGCCATCGCCGCGTGATCGCCTACGCGTACCTCACGGCGTTCGCCGCGGTCGCTTCGCTCGCGCTCGGAGCCCTGTTTTTCCTGATGATCCACTACGCGGCGGGCGCGCGCTGGCACACGGTCGTCCGGCGCCTGAACGAGGCCGTCGTCGGGGCGCTGCCGCTCCTCGCGCTGCTCTTCGTTCCGGTCGTTCTCTCTCTCCGCGAGCTCTACGCCTGGACCGACCTCGGCGCGTTTCACGATCAGGCGCACGCCGTCGTCCTTCACAAGCACGGCTATTTGAACGGGCCGGCCTTCGCGCTCCGCTCGCTCGGTTATTTCGTGATCTGGCTCGTCGTCGCCGAGCTCTTGTGCCGCTGGTCGTACGCGCGCGATCCAATGGCGAAACGCGCGCCCGCCGAGCCGGTTCCGCCCACTGCCGATCCGGACGCGGAGCTCCATCCGCGCGAACGCGTGTTCGCCTCGGCGCTCTTGCCGCTCGTGTCGCTCGCGCTCACGTTCGCGGCGTTCGACTGGGTGATGTCGCTCGAGCCGCTCTGGTACTCGACCATGTTCGGCGTGTACGTCTTCGCGGGCAGCATGTCGGGCGCAGTCGCCCTCATCACGCTGCTCGCTTTCGTCACCGCGCGGAGCGACTACGCGCCCGGGGCGATCCGGCCGCCGCATTTTCACGCGCTCGGCCGCCTGATGCTCACGTTCGCGATCTTTTGGGCCTACTGCGCGTTCTTTCAGGCGCTCCTGATCCAAATCGCCGACAAACCGGTGGAGGTCGCGTACTACCTCCGGCGCCTGCACGGCGGCTGGGCGCCCGTGACGCTCGTGCTCGTGCTCGTGCGCTTTGCGCTGCCGTTTGCCGTCCTCTTGCCGCGCGCGCCGAAATTCGACGGCCGCTTCATGGCACTCGTGGGCGTCCTCGGCCTCTTCGCCCACTACGTCGACGCGTATTGGCTCGTCGCGCCCGTCGACCGCTTGCACCACCCGCTGCCGGGGCTCTTCGACCTCGCCGCGCTCTTGGCCGTGGCCGGAACCGCCGTCGCCGGAGCCGCGCTGCGCCTGCGCGGCCGCCCGCTCGTGCCGCTCGGTGATCCGGCGCTCGCGCGCAGCATCGCCTATCGGAGTCCGCTGTGAAGACCCTGCGCCAAGAAGCCGAATCGCTCGACGGACGCGTGCTCCGGCGCATCGGCGTCGGCTTCGTGCTCGCGACGATTTTCGGCGTGGTGCTCGCGCTCGTCTTGCTCGCGGGTCCACGGGGCGCGCGGAGCTCGCTCCTGCGCGCGCTCGGCGCCGAGCCCCACACGCCGCCGCGCGCCGCCGAAACCGCGCAGTACCGCCGCCTCGCGCGGCCCTCGGCGGATCCGGGCGCACGCCTCCGCGCCTACGGCTGGGTCGACCGCGACGCCGGCATCGTCCACGTTCCGGTCGAACGGGCATTCGAGCTCTTGTCGGCCGAAGCCGCTCGGAGCGCGGCCGTTCCGCCGCCGAGCGAGGGCCGCAGTACGGCGCCCGCAACCTCGGCGCTACCCGCACGGAGCAGCCCATGAACGAACTCATGCGGCGCCTGCTCTTTCTACCTCCCCAAGCCTCGGGCTTCGCGCGCGACTTCGATTACCTCCACTACGCCGTCATCACGGTGTCGATGCTCGGCGTCCTCGCCGTTGCGCTCGCGCTCCTCTGGTTTTCCTTCAAATACCGGCGCCGAACCCAGACGACGGACCCCGCGCGACCGCGCCCGGAGCCGCTGACGCACGCTCAGGAGTTCGGGACGGCGTTCGGGCTGCTCGCGCTGTTCGTCGGGTTTTGGTGCTTCGGCGTGCGGCAGTACGCCGTGATGCAACGCGTGCCCCCGGGCGGTCTCCTCGTCTACGTCACGGCCAAGCAGTGGATGTGGAGCTTCGACTACGCCAACGGCAACCGCACGAACGAGACCCTGTACGTGCCCACCGGGCGGACCGTGGAGCTCGCCATGACCTCGCGCGACGTGATTCACAGCTTTTACGTGCCCGCTTTTCGTATCAAAAAAGACGTGATCCCCGGCCGCACGACGAGCGTCTGGTTTTCCGCCGTGCGCCCGGGCGTTTACCCGATTTTTTGCGCGGAATACTGCGGACTCGACCACTCCGTCATGCGTGGGCGCGTCGTCGCGCTCACGCCGAACGAGTTCGCCGAACGCTTCGAGCGCACGCCGCGCGCTCCGGGCGGCGCGACGCACCCGCTCGCCGAAGCCGAGCTCGGCGGCAACGGTGAGCTCACGTCGCTCGCCGCGCGCGGTGAGCGCGTTGCGGCGGCGCGCGGCTGCCTGCGCTGTCACACGCTCGACGGTACGCCGCACCTCGGTCCGAGCTGGGCGCGGCTCTACGGTCACGAGGTTCCGCTCGAGAGCGGCGCGCCGGTCGTCGCCGACGCCGCGTACCTCACCGAGTCGATGATGGAGCCGCTCGCGAAAGTGCACCGCGGCTTCTCGCCGATCATGCCGACTTACCGCGGCATTCTCCAGCCGGCCGAGACCGCCGCGCTCGTCGAGCTCATCCGCTCGCTCGCCGACGCGCCGATCCAGCCGACCGCGCCGCTCGTCTCGGCGGACGCACCGGCCGTCACGCTGCCGACGGCGCTCGACGGAGGGATCGCGCCGTGACCGCGCCGTCGCTCACGCTGCCGCGCACGGTCGAAGAGCCGCCGCTGCTCGCGCCCGCGGCGCCCGCCGATTACCTCCACGGCGGGGGCGTGCGCTCCTGGCTTCTCACCCGCGATCACAAGCGCATCGCCGTGATGTTCCTCGGCGCGACCTCGCTTTCACTCCTGCTCGGGGGGATCCTCGCGCTGCTCTTGCGCGTGGAGCTCCTGACGCCGGGCCCCACGATCATGAGCGCCGGGGCCTACAATCGCTCCTTCACGATGCACGGCATCGTGATGGTGTTCATGTTCATGATCCCGGCGATTCCGACGGTGTTCGGCAATTTCTTGCTGCCGCTCATGCTCGGCGCGCGCGACGTGGCGTTCCCGCGCCTGAACCTCGCGAGCTTTTACGTGTACCTGTTGGGCTCCGCGATCACGCTCACGTCGCTCGTCGCCGGCGGTGCGGACATGGGCTGGACGTTTTACGTCCCGTACAGCACGACGTCGCCGTCCGCCGTCGCGAACGTGGCCTTCGGCGTCTTCGTGCTCGGGCTCTCGTCGGTGATGACGGGCATCAACTTCATCGTGACGGTGCACACGATGCGCACCGCCGGCCTCAGCTGGCATCGCCTGCCGCTCTTCGTGTGGTCCCTGTACGGGACGAGCATCATTCAGGTGCTCGCGACGCCGGTGCTCGGCATGTCCCTCCTGCTCGTCGCGGCGGACAGGCTCTTCGGCATCGGTATCTTCGATCCGGCGCTCGGCGGGGATCCGCTGCTATTTCAGCATCTATTTTGGTTTTATTCGCACCCCGCCGTCTACATCATGATCCTGCCCGCGATGGGCGTGATCTCGGAGGTGGTGTGTGTCTATTCGCGAAATCCACCTGCCTCGTATCGCGCGATTGCGTATTCGTCGCTCGGTATCGCGCTCGTCGGTTTCTTGACGTGGGGCCATCACCTGTTCGTCGCGGGCATGTCGCTCTTCGACGGCGCCGTTTTCGGCGTGCTCTCGATGTTCGTGGCCGTGTTCTCGGCGATCAAGGTGTTTACCTGGACGGCGACGCTCCGCCGCGGCTCGGTTTCGTTCGAGACGCCCATGCTCTATTTCTTCTGGTTCATGTTCCTGTTCGCCTTCGGGGGCATGACGGGCGTCGCGGTCGCCACCTCCTCGCTCGACATCCACTGGCACGACACCTATTTCGTCGTCGCCCATTTTCACTTCATCATGGTGGGCGGCACGCTCACGGCGTACCTCGCCGCGCTCCACTACTGGTTCCCGAAGTTCTTCGGCCGCCGTTACAACGAGCGCTGGGCGACGATCGCCTCCGTCACGGTGTTCGTCGGCTTCGTGCTCACGTTCGTACCGCAATTCCTGCTGGGGAACGCGGGCATGCCGCGGCGTTACTACGCGTATCCCCCGGAATTTCAGTGGCTCAACGTGCTCTCGACCGGGGGCGCGAGCATTCTCGCCGCGGGCATGCTGCTCACGCTGGTCGAGCTCGGCTATGCGCTCGCCGCGGGCCCCCGCACGGAGCGCAATCCGTGGGGGTCGCGGAGCTACGAGTGGCTCAGCGCGTCACCGCCGCCCACGGAAAACTTCGAGAACGAGCTCGTGATTGCGCGAGGCCCGTACGACTACCACCTGCCGGAGTAACGAGCGATGGAAGGTCATTTCGAGAGCGTCGAGCGCAAGGCTGAAGCGGCCCATCTCGGCATGTGGCTGTTTCTGGCGAGCGAGGTGCTGCTCTTCGGCGCGCTCTTCGCGGTGTACTCGGGGTGCCGCGTGGAGTTCGGCGCGGACTTCGTCGTCGCGTCGTCGCACAACTCGATCGCGATCGGGACGACGAACACGTTCGTGCTCGTGACCTCGAGCCTCTGCGCGGCACTCGCCGTTCACGGCGCGCGTAGCGGGCATCTGCGGCGCGCGGCGGCTCTCCTCGGCGTGACGGTGCTCTTCGGCTTGGCGTTCCTGGTCCTCAAGGGGGTCGAGTACGGCGAGCACTTCCAGTCCGGCATCTTCCCGGGGTCGCACTATCATTACGCCGAGCTGCCGACCCACGGGGCGAACGCGTTCTTCACGCTGTATTACCTGATGACGGCGCTCCACGGGCTCCACGTGACGGGGGGCATGCTCGCGCTCGGTGTCGTCGGGCATCGCGCTTGGCGCGGCGGCTACAGCGCGGAGCGTCACCTGCCGCTCGAGCTCTCGGTGCTCTACTGGCACCTGGTCGACGTCATTTGGCTCTTTCTGTGGCCACTTCTCTATTTGATGCATTGATGGTCGAGCGCGATGGAACGCGAAACCTCCAAGTCCCGAGAGCGCGCCTGGCCGCTCGTGCTCGCATGGGTCGCGCTCGCCGTGCTCACGTCGCTGAGCTTCGGCGCGCGCTACTTGCCGCTCGGGGTGTTCGCGACCCCGGTCGCGCTCGCCATCGCCGTCGCCAAAGCCTGCGTGGTGCTCACGTGGTTCATGCAGCTCCGCCGCGAGGCGACGTCGGTGCGGCTACTCGTGTGGGTGGTGACCTTCACCGTGGTGCTCGCCTGTGCAGGAGTCATGGGCGACGTGGCGTTTCGCTGAAGCGGAGCGCGCGTGGCGCGGCCCGCTACTTGCACGAAGGACGTCGCATCCGCTCCCGGAGAAAGGAGCCGTTGCGATGAGAATCCCGATATTGGCCGTCTTCGGCTGCCTGCTGGTTCAACCCCTCGCATGCTCACACCAGGGCCAGCCACCCGCGTACGGCTCGGACCTGAATGACAGCAACGGTTCGACGGAAGGGCAGCCCGGTGCCGCGCCCGAGGCCACGGGAGGCAACACCAGCACCAAGGAAGGCCCGGACGTGGGCGGCACCAACACGACGGGGGGTACGAGCTCGAGTGGCGGGAGCAATTCGACTGGGGGGACCACCTCGACCGCTGGCGCGCGCGCAACTGGCGGCACCGGCGCGTACAACGGAGGGACGAGCCCTTGAGTCGAGGCAATCCGCGGCGCTGCGGAAAAATGCCGCTTCAATGCGTCGCGGTCCGCCGTGGGGGGACATGACGACCAGGGTGTGCGCGCGCCTCGAGCCACGAGAAGGCCATCGACGTGCCGACCAAGAGCACGATGATGCCCAGCGAAATGAGAATTGGGACCTCGACCACGTGGGCAAGCAGCAAGCGTAGCCCGACGAAGCACAGCACCGCGGCGAGGCCGAACTTCAAGTAGTAAAAGCGGTCGATGACGTGCGCGAGCAGGAAGTAGAGCGAGCGCATGCCGAGCACGGCGCAGATGTTCGAGCTAAAGACGATGAAGGGGTCGCGCGTGACGGCGAACACCGCGGGGATCGAGTCCACCGCGAAGACCACGTCGCTCACCTCGATGGTGATGAGCGCGAGCACGAGCGGTGTCGCTTTGAGGTGGTGTCGCTCGATGACCCAAAACGCGGCGCCCGCGGCGCGGCGCGTCACGGGCACGATACGGCGCACGAGCCGCACGACGAGCCCTTCCGGGCGCGCCTCTTCCTCGTGTTTGAGCGCTACGTGCACGCCCGCGACCACCAAGAGCGCGCCGAACGCGTAGAGCACCCATGAAAAGCGCGCGATCAGCGCCGTTCCGACGCCGATGAACGCGCCGCGCGTGATGAGGGCGCCGAGAATGCCCCAATAGAGCACCCGATGCTGATAGCGGCGCTCGACGCGAAAGTGATCGAAGAGGAGCGCGATCACGAACAGGTTATCGACCGCGAGCGCCTTCTCGAGCACGTAGCCGGACGCGAACTCGAGCGCGACGTGCGGGCCGTGCGCGAGCGCGATGCCGGTCCCGAAGCAAGCTGAGAGGAGAATCCAGATACCGCTCCAGGTAGCCGCGCGCAGCGGCGAAATTTCGCGTGTCTTCCGATTGAACACGCCGAGGTCGAGCGCCAGAAACACGAGCACGAGCGCGATGAACCCAACCCACATGAGCGGCGTGCCGATGGAGTGCAGCCGTCCCGTGCTCATTTTTCCCCACCAAGCATGCGCCGTGCCCCAACTATCGCCCGACGCTTTCGCCGCGAGAAGACGGGCTTCGCTGGGAGAGGCCAAGCGCGCCAGCGTGTCAGGCTGCCACGCCGGAAAGTCCGGGCGCCCGTAAAGTCGCCGTCGCGCCCTCCGCATGCATGCGAACGGAACGGCACGGGCGTTGCACATCCTGATTCCGAATGCGGCTCCTCGCCGCCAACTGAATCAGGAGAAAGCCATGTTGTATTGGGCTGCAGTGTTTTTCATCATCGCCCTCCTCGCCGGTCTGTTCGGCTTCTGGGGTTTGGCGGCGGGTGCGGCTGGTATCGCCAAGATCCTGTTCTTCGTGTTCCTCGTCTTGGCCGTGGTTGCTCTGCTGTTCGGTCGACGGGCACCCGTCTGACGAGGTCCGTCATGCGCACGCTCGAGAAACACGAGACGGACGGCGACCGCCAACCGGCGGTTCTCGCGCTCACGCTGCTGCGCATCGGCGTGGGCGCGGTTCTAATCGCGCACGGCTGGCAAAAGCTGAATGACGTGCACGGCACCATGACGGCATTCGCGCACATGGGCATTCCGGACCCGTCGCTCAGCGTGTATCTCGCCATCCTGGGCGAGTTCTTCGGTGGGCTCGGGCTCGCGTTCGGAGCGCTCACACATCTGGCCGCGCTCGGCCCGCTCCTGGTCATGGGTTCCGCGATTTACTTCGTGCACCGGGACAACGGGCTCTTCGCGCAAAACGGGGGCTTCGAGTATCCGCTGGTGCTCGGTCTCGTCGCGCTCTACTTCGTGGTGCGCGGCGGCGGCCCGTTGAGCGTCGACGCCCTGGTAATGCACCGGCGGGGTCGCTCGGAACGGCGTCCTCGGCGACGCGTCGAAGCCATCACGGAGCCTTGACGGATCCGCGAGTTTGTACATTTTTGCCACGGTCGCCCCTTTGTCTACGCGTGGCGCGCACGCGGACAAGGGGGCGACTTGCACCAGCGGGGTGAATGAGAGTAACCCTGAATAGTTGGGTCCCAAAGCCGTTTCAGCACGTGGTGAGCCTCGACTCGTGTTGGCCACCATCGGCGTCGTCGCGATCGTCCTGCTGTTCGCGATCGCAACGAGCGCGTACTTGTCCGCGCTCGGCTGGGTCGATCACACGCTCGAAGTCCGGCACGTCGTCGATCACTGGCTCTTGACGGTTCGCTCGTCGGAGACCACCGCGCGGCGCTACATCGACTCGGGAAAACCGGCAGATCTCGACGATTTTTCGCTCGCCACCGCCGGCGCCTTCTCCGCGCAGGAGAAGCTCGCCACGCTCGTCGGCGACGATCGCGCACAGCGGAGGGCGGTGACCGAAGCGGCCGTCGACGCGCGCGCCGTTTTGGACGTGTATCACGACCTCGTGGCGCTCACGAGCGCCGGGCACCAGCGCGAGGCGCTCGAACGGCTGATCTCCCGCGAGAGCGAGCAAAAGCGCACGAGCGATCGCTTCGAAAACGACTGCGAGGCGATGCAGCAACGGGAAGCCAAGCTTTTGCTCGACCACCGAGCGGTGCTGCGCCGGCGCGTGCTCATGGCGCTCGCGGGCGGTTGTGCGCTCGGCGCGAGTGCGTTCGCGCTGCTCGTCGCCGTCTGGAGCTCGCGCGGACGGCGTGAAGCAGCGCTGGCCGAAGCGACGGCCGCGGCACGCCGTCGCCTGCGCCTGTTGTCCGAAGTAGCCATCGCGCTCTCGGAGGTGCGCACGACGACCGAGGTCTCGCGCGTGGTGATCGATACGGGCGTCGCCGCGCTAGGCGGTGACTCCTGCACGCTCTACCTACTCGATGCGACCGGGACCACGCTCGAGCTCATCGGTGAACGCGGCGTTTCTCCAGGGGTGATCGACGAGATCCGCAAGCTCTCCAAAAGTGCCGGCAACCCGGGCGCCTTCCGCACGCTCGAGTCGGGCGCCACCCTATGGGCCGAAAATGAGGCCGACTACGAGCGGCTGTTTCCGAATCTCGTGCACTTGCCGGCAAAAGGGCCGCGCGCGAAAGCGTTCTGGAGCATGCCGCTCGTCGTAGAGGGGCGACCGGTCGGGCTCCTCGGCATGGGGTTTTACACGGCGCGACACTTCTCCGAGGACGATAAGGTGCTCGTCGGTACGTTTTGCCGGCAATGCGGGCAGGCGCTCTACCGTGCCGAGCGGCTCGAAGCCGAGGAGGAGGCGCGTCGTTGGTTCACGACCACGCTCCGGAGCATCGGCGATGCGGTGATCGCGACCGATCCGAAGGGCCTCATCACGTTCATGAACCCCGTCGCGGAAGCGATCACCGGATGGCCCGAGTCAGAAGCGCACGGGCGGCCGCTCGACGAGGTGTTCCAGATTTTCTCCGAGCGAACGCGCGTCTCGGTCGAAAGCCCCGTGACGAAGGTGCTGCGCGAAGGTCGCATCGTCGGCCTCGCGAACCACACCATCCTGCGCTCCCGTCGGGGCACCGAAGTGCCGATCGACGACAGCGGGGCGCCCATCCGCAACGACGCGGGCGAGCTCGTCGGGGTCGTGCTGGTTTTCCGCGACGTCTCGGCCGACAAGGCCGACCGTGCGCGCCGCGATTTCTTGAGTCAAGCGGGGGAAGCGCTGGTCGGCTCGATGGATTACCAAGCGACGCTCAGCAACGTCGCGCGCATGGCCGTGCCGGCCATCGCCGACTGGTGCGCCGTCGAAATCCTCGAGCCGGGCGCGCGGGCCTCGTATCAAGCGGCGGTCGCCCACGTCGATCCGACCAAGGTCGAATTCGCGCGCCGGCTCGGCGAGCGCTATCCGCCCGATCCCGGCGCCAAGCGCGGCGTGCCCGAAGTCATGCGCAGCGGCCGCTCCGAGCTCTACACGGAAATCCCCCACGCACTCCTGGAAGACGCCGCGCGCGACGAGGAGCACAAGAAGCTCCTTCGAGAGCTCGGGCTGCGCTCGGGCATGGTCGTGCCGCTCCGCTCGCACGGTCGCACGCTCGGCGCGATGACGTTCGTTTACGCGGAATCGAACCGTCGCTACGGCGCGGCTGACCTCGCTTTCGCCGAGGATTTCGCGCGGCGCGCCGCCATGGCGATCGAAAACGCGCTCGCCCTGCGTCAGCTCGAGGATTCACGCACGCAGGAGCGCAAGCTCCGGGCCGAAGCGGAGGTCGCCAGTCGCGCCAAGGACGAGTTCTTGGCGATGGTGTCGCACGAGCTGCGCACGCCGCTCAACGCCATCCTCGGCTGGACGGTGATGCTGCGCGCGCCGAACGCGGCACAAAACCTCGAACGCGGACTGGCCGTGATCGAGCGAAACGCGCGAGCGCAAGCCAAGCTCATCGAGGACGTGCTCGACGTTTCGCGCATCATCAGCGGCAAGCTCGCCTTGAGCCTGGGTCCCACCTCGGTGGGTGAAGCCATCGTCGCCGCGATCGAGACGGTGACGCCCGCGGCGCAGGCAAAGAGCATCGCCATCAGCGCGAGTGTGCCCGAAAAGGCGATTACCATCACCGCCGATGCCCAGCGCATTCAGCAGGTAGTTTGGAATCTGCTGTCGAACGCGGTGAAATTCACGCCCAAGGGCGGCAGTATCCGCGTGCGGGTGTCCCTCGACGGCTCCGACGTTCGCATCGAAGTGAGCGACTCCGGCGAGGGGATTCGGCCCGAGTCGTTACCGTTCGTGTTCGAGCCGTTCCAGCAAGCCGACACCTCGACGACACGCCGGCACGGCGGGCTCGGGCTCGGGCTCGCTATCGTGAAGCAGCTCGTCGTGGCCCACGGCGGCACCGTGAGCGCGCACAGCGACGGTCCCGGCAAAGGCGCCACCTTCCTAGTAGAGCTACCGGCGCGCTCGGCGATTCCGGCCATCAGCTCGACCGCCCGCACCGGCGACGCCCCTCTCGACCACGAAAAGATCGGAACGTCGCGGCTCGACGGGCTGCGCTTGCTCGTGGTCGATGACGAGGAGGACGCCCTCGCGCTCGTGAGCCAAGTGTTGAGGGCGCACGGCGCCGAGGTTTTCGCCGCCGCTTCGGCCAAAGACGCGCTCGAGAAAGTCTCGAACGTGCGCCCGGACGTGATCGTGAGCGATATCGGCATGCCGGGCGAAGACGGCTACACGCTCGTGCGGAAGCTCCGCTCGCTTCCGGCCGACTTGGGCGGTCGCACGCCGGCCATCGCGCTCACCGCCTACGCTCGCGAAGAAGACGCCGAACGCGCCTTCGCCGCAGGCTATCAACTCCACGTTGCAAAACCGGTCGAGCCGGCACAGCTCGCAAAGATGGTCGCGAACCTCGGCGGACGTACCTCCCCGGGACGCGACAGCGGGACCTCGCCCTAGGAAATCCCCGGCCGGCCCGTCGAGAAGCTAGCGAGCACGTTCACGAGCTCCTCGGCGTCGACCGGCTTCGCGAGGTGATGGCTATAACCCGCCTCGCGCGTTTTCCTCCGATCTTGCGGTGATGCATAGGCGGTGAGTGCGACGATGGGCGTCGAGCCTCCACGATCCGGAGACAAGTTGCGCACGCGCCGGACGAATTGATAACCGTCCTCGTCCGGCATGCCGATATCGCTCACGATGATGTCGGGCAGCTCCCGATCGAGGCTCGTGTAAGCCTCCGCCGCCGAGGCGGTGAGCACCACGTGGGCACCCCTACTTTCGAGCAGCGCGCCCACGACTTCACGAGCGTCTGGCTCGTCTTCGACGACCAATACGTTGATCCCGGCAAGTCGCTGCTCGAGAGAGCGCAGCGGCGGGCCCTCGCCAATCGCGACCTCTGAAACGTCGTGGATAGAAGCCGCGCTGCGGCTCGGGCCCGAAACGCCTTCGTCGCGGCAGCGGTCAAAACCGAGGGTCATGGGAGCGTCACCCTATTTTGCACCCTACGGGGTGAATTGTACAAACCGTCCTAGGAGCACGCCGTGGCAAGATGCTACGGCGCACGACGACCGCGCTCTACGTCTCATGCTGTGAAGCGTCAGGCTTCGAGAGTCCTCTTCAGCTCGCCCATGGCCGCGCACGAAGCCTCTTCCGCCGGAATGATGCGCTCCGCGATGAAGGCGCGTTCCGGAGGATCCAGCCCGGCCTCGTGATCGCGGTAGCGGCGAACCGCGCGTTGCTCCGCTTCCTCCAAGAGGGAGACGGCCAGCGACTGACTCACGGCCGCTGCCGCAGTGGCGAGAGTCGGCAGCAACGCGCCCCATACCCCCGGTGAGGTCGGCGCCTCCCCACCCGCATCGACGATGCGCTTGCCGAGCTCAGCGACGCGGTTGTGATGAGAGGCATAGCAGCGCCGGAGCACATCGACGTGACGCTGCAGGATCGGCAAGCTTAGCGCTTTTTCGTAGGTTTGTGCTGCAGCGAGCTCCTCTTTGCAAAAATCCTTGAGGAGCTCGACGGTGGCCGACCGCTCCACGGGTCGGCGAAGCTCGCCCGGCATGGGATGGTGATAACTCATCGGCGTGCTCCTTCTGGAACGCGGTCGTCTGGCGGGAGCTCGTTGTCGGACGCGCGCGCGATCGGTTTCAGCAGCTCTTGGGCCGCCGCGCCGACTCGCTCGCCGACGCGCACGACGGAAGCCTGGGCCTCGGCGATGTGCGCGGCCGAGGTGATCGGAGCGAACACGCGCGCGAGCAGCATCAGCATCGCCACGAGCGACAGCCCGGCGAGAGCTTGAGCCAACGCCTTCGGACGTCGCCGCCGCAAGCTCGGAGCCGGGCTCCCCTCCGCGGGCGGAGCAAGCTCCGTCGGCGCCTGGGCGTCCACCGTCTGTAGGAGGGGGAACGCGGGCAGGTCGTCACCGTCGTGCGAGCCCATGAGGTGGCGGATGCGTGTCGTCGTTTCGATACCGCCCGGACAGAACGCAGCGAGGGCGACCGCGAGTTCGAAGATGCTTTGGAAGCGATTCATCGGCTCGACCGCGAGGCAGCGGTGCACGGCGGCAACGAGGCCGCGCGGCAGCTCCGGTCGAAACTGCTGCAGGCGCGGGTATTTGCCAGCGAGGATCTGCGCGCACAGGTCGAAGGGCTTCGAGGCCTGGAAGGGAGGCACCCCACTCAGGAGCTCGTACATCACGACACCGAGCGACCAGATGTCGCTGCGCTCGTCCGCGGCAGTCGCATCACGCAGCTGCTCGGGCGACATGTAACCGGGCGAGCCGACGCCTTCACCGCTCAGCGTGAGCGCCGAGGGTACGAGCATCGAACGCGCAATACCGAAGTCCAAGAGCTTCACGACCTCGGTCCCGTCCGGTTTCACGCACAAGAACAGGTTTTCGGGCTTGAGATCGCGGTGAATCACGCCGTCGGCGTGCGCTGCGGCGAGCCCTTCGCACGCCTGCAAAATCCAGGACAAAGCGCGCTCGGTCGGGATGGGGCCGCGCTCGAGCTCGGTCCGGAGATCATCGCCGTGCAAGAGCTCGAGCACCATGTACGGAAGCGACGGAGCGTCCGCCTCGTTCGTGACGCCGCAGTCGAGCACACGCACGACGTGCTCCGAGTCGAGCCGCGCGAGGGTGCGCGCCTCGTTGACGAAGCGCGCCACCACCTCGCGCGAGCCCACCAGCGCGGGACTCAAGATCTTGAACGCCACGTCGCGTTCGAGCCGCTGGTCCCGCGCCAGAAACACCGCGTTCATGCCGCCGACGCCGATCGTGCGGCCCAACCGAAACCGCCGGCCGATGATCGTGTCCGGTCTCGGCAGGTTCCGGAGAAACTCGATCTCGGCCGCGTGGGTCACGGCGTACTCTTTTTCTCGAGAATGATCTCGACGCGCCGGTTGTTCGCACGGCCTTCGGCCGTGTCGTTCGACGCGATCGGCTCCGCTTCGCCCTTGCCCACGGATTTGACGCGATCCGCGCTGACGCCTTGCTGCACGAGGTACGCACGTACGGCGTCCGCTCGATCCTGCGACAGGCGTAGGTTCGTCGTGTCGTTGCCCTGCGAATCGGTGTAGCCGGCGATGGTGATGTGCTGATCGGTGTCGTTCAGCGCCTTCGCTACCTCGTCGAGCTTCTGGCGCGCGAGCGGGGTAAGCTCGCTCTTGCCGGTGACGAAAAGTACGGCGCCGTCCAGCGTGATCACGGTCCCGCGCGCGTCCTCCTTCACGTTGGCGAGCTGATGGAGGCTGGCGATGGCCGCCGCCGCCGTGCGCTGAGCGTTCTTCAAATCGCCCTGCACGGTGCCGAGCTCCGCGCGCGTGCCTTGGAGTTCTTGACGGGCCGAGGCTGCCTCACCCTGAGCTTCGCGGCGCAGCTGATCCTCGCGCGCCTTGTACTTCGCTTCGGCGCTCTGGCGATTCTTCACGTCGCGCTCGTAGTCGCCATAGACGATCGCGAGCTCGGCGCGCCGCTCCGCGACGTACGCGAGGCTCTTCTCCTCGAACGACCCCGGCTTGTCCTTGTGCGCGTATTCGGCGCGATCGAGCGCCTGCTTCGCCTCGAGCACGCGATCAGGGGAATATTGAGCCTCCGGGGACGTGCGTGCCGTGTCGTACGCGCGGCGCGCGTCGAGCAGCTGAGGCGTCGGACCGCTCGACGCGCAGGCGAGAGCGGTTAGGGAAACGAGCGATATCGCAAGCGGGAACGTCTTCATGGCATCCTCCAAGGGGCTCTCGAACTCACTGGGACCCGAGCCGCTCGACTGCGGCGCTCGAGCGCGTCGCCGCGCCGCGCGCATCGGCCTCACGCTTGACCATCAACGCAAGCTCCGCGTCGGTGCGCGCCCGATCGCACGCAAGAGTGGCTTCGTCCGAGTCACCCTTCTGAGTCAGGTTCTGTGCTTCAGCGAGCTGATCGCGCGCCATTTTGAGGTGCAGCGCCGCTCGCGGCTCCTGCTGTGCACCCACGGCGTCGGCCGCGCTGATGGCGGCCTGGGTGGGCGCGTAGTTCGCCGGCAGCGGATGACTCGAGCTGCAGGCGACCAAGAATCCGGAAACCACCAGCGCACGTCCAAGTAGCGACATGTTTCGTTCCTTTCGGAGATCGTTAGAGCAAGCGGTGGGCCAAGCTGGCAGCGACGGCCGGAACGCGATGCATATTGCCCCCACGCTCCGGCCGCCGCGACGCCGCTCAGCTATGGTGCGACTCCGAAACGTGGCTGTTGCCGAGTCGCGGGCGCACCTCGTCACGTAGGTCACGGATTTTGTCGGCCGCCGCGTCGCTGAGCTCGTCGGCCTTCCGCGCGATACGCTGTCGCGTCTCACTACCGCTCATAGGGGCAAAAATGAGGGCGACGGCGCCACCTACGACCATGCCCGCGCCGAGCAAGGCAATGTCTTGGACCACGTGCGTACGGCGCCGAGAGAGGCCGAGCGGAGCGAGCACGTCGTCTACCTCGAGGTCAGAGACGGCACGAACGAGCTTGGTGCCGGCGATGGCCGCACCCATGGACAGGATGATGTTTCGGAAATTCTGCATGATGCACCTCGGTGTTGAGGGGTTGCGCCGGACTGCTGCAAGCGGCGGACCAGGAGCGGACGACGCGCGCGCTCGCCTGGTATGAAGGCTGCATCCAGGCCGAGCGATGACAACTCCGCCGGGCCACGTTGCGTCGCACGAAGCCGTGGCGGCGTCGTTGCGCGTCGTGGAGAGCGCCATCGAGCTCGCTCGCGCCGAAGCGAAACTCGCCGGTCTGCGCGCTCGCACGCTCGCGACGCACGCCCTGACGCTCGTGCTCGGCGGCATCGTGGCGATGACTTTCGTCGCACTGTCGCTCGTGATCTTGACGATCGCGCCGCTCCTTCTGGCGCCGCACGCCGCGCTCGGCCGCACGCCGTGGCCTCTCGCGCTGAGCCTCGCGCTTTCGCTCGCAATCGCCGGCGCGGGCGCGAAGACCGCGCATCGCGCCATGAATGCACTTAAAGCCGAAACAGCGCCCGACGCGGGTCGGCGCGGAGGTACCTCATGACGATCACGAACGGAGCTCTCGCGAACGACGTCGACAGGGCAAAACGCGAAGTCGAACGCGCCGAACGCTTGCTCTCCACGCGACTCCAAGAAGCGGGCGTGGCCGGCGATCGCACGCTCGATCACGCCATGTCGCTCGCGCGGCCGCTCGTCGTCGGCGCGGTAGCGGTGGCCGGCGTCGTGTGGTTCGTCTCGCTGTTCCGGCGCCCGCGCCGGCGTCCATTGTTCGAAAGCGCACCGGCTCGCCCGTCGATCGTGAAAGAAGCCTTACGTACCGTGACGCTCTCGCTCGCGGCGACCGCCGCGCGCCGCGTCGGAGAACACTTTCTGCTGCCCAAAGACGCGGCAGAATCCACCCCTGCGGGGCGCGCCGTCCCGCCTCAACACCCCATCACCACAGCAAGGCACTGAGCTCATGTTTTTTCCGCACCCCGCGTTTCGTTCGCTGGTTCGCGCCGCTGCCACCGGAGCCGCGCTCGCGCTGCCGCTCTTCGTTTCGAACGTCGCCGTCGCGCAGCCGAAGCTCGGAATCGATCTCGGCGCCGATATTCCGAACAAGTCGGACGGCAACAAGGACGGCTTGGGCTTCGGCTTGCGGCTCGGTCACCAGTGGAACCTCGCCATCATCAAGCTCGTTCCCGAAATCGGGTTCGACTACCATGACTTCGGCGGCCCCGCGGACGTGACCGCGTTTCGCTTCGTGGGCGGCGGCCGCTTCGGTGTCGACCTCGGCATCGAGCCCATAGTCTTCGCCCACGCGGGCCTCGGCCATTGGTCGGCCGCGGGGACGTCGGACACGAACCTCGGCTACGACGTGGGTGCGGCGCTCGATCTCACGATCCTTCCGATCGTGTCGTTCGGCGCCCACGTCATGGAAACGGGCATCGCTGGAGGCAACGACACCGACTCGTTCAACTGGCTCGAGGTCGGGGGCCATGTCGGTTTCACGCTCGGCATCTGAAGCGCCGCTTGCCCCGTGCGGACCCGGCCTTTCAACTCGAACGCGCGGGCAAATAGCGGATTTTCGCGGTGCCGGTGTCCTGAGAGACGACCTCGAGCTGCCCGCCGTTCCTGCGCACGATCGCGGAACAGACGGACAGCACCTGCAGCTCTTCGACGTTGGCCGTCTCCGGCTGCTCGGGCGGCTCGAGGCTGTCGATGCGACCCTGAGGGGGGACGAGCCCCGGCACCGCGAGCTCGAAGGCGACACGCCCGTCGGCGCCGAGCGTGACACTGAGCTCGGCCGTCGTGCCGCGCGGCGCGACGCGCGTCGCAAGCGAGAGCAAGCTCGTGAGCACGATGAGCGCGGACGTGCCCTCGACGCTGGCCGTGGGCACGCTGCCCGTGAGCTTCAGCGTGAGGCCGCGCACCTCGGCAATGGGCCCGTAAAGGGAGAGCGCGCCGTCGACGACGGCCCGTACGGACTCCTCTTTCGGCGCCGATTCGGGGCCCATCAAGTAGTCGATGAGGGCCCGAATGCGCTTCGCGAGCTTCTCGACTTGCTCCTCGATTCGACGCGCATTCTCGGCGACGCTCGCCTCGGCGGGCGCCGCGCGGATCAGCGAGGCGCGGCCGGCGATGACGTGCAGCGGCGTGCCGATGAGGTGCGCGATGACCGCGGCGACGCGCGCGCTGACGGCACGGCGCTCCGCCTGCCGCAGGTCGTCCAACATCGCGAGTCGTTGCTCGGGGCTTTCACCCTCGGAAGTCTCTCCGTTACCCATCACTGACCACCAACGCTCAGTCTCTCATCCATCGGCCTATTAGCCGGAGCGAGGCACGAAATTGCGACAATTTGCCTCGAGATGTCGCAAATTGTCTCAGTGGGACTTCCGAAAATCCTAGTCATTTCGCGACGTAGCAGGACGGGGCAGGTAGGCACACACCGTGCATCGGTCGGGGCCCGATGTCTACAGTCATTCAGACTCCTGAGCCGACAATTAGCCTTGGTGGGACCGCTTTGGCCGCCGCGGCACCCGCCATTCTCGTCGCCGACGACGACAAGGAGATGTGTGAGCTCGCCGAAGCGAGCCTCAGCCGCCGTGGCTACAAGGTCACCTGGCGTCTGACCGCGGAGGAGGCGCTCGCCGAGCTCGACCGCGAGGAGTTCTCGGTCCTCCTGATCGACATTCACATGCAGGGCATGAACGGCCTCGAGCTTTGCAGCCAGGCGTTGCTCAAGCGGCCCGACGCGGTCGTCGTCGTGATGACCGGCTTCGGCACGCTGGAAGACGCCATCGGTGCGATGCGGGCCGGCGCTTACGACTTCATCACCAAGCCGGTGTCGACCGACGCGCTCGCGCTGAGCGTGGATCGGGCGGCCCGGCACCGAGCGATGAACGACGAGCTCAAACGCCTGCGGCGCCGCGTCGATCAGCACGAGCTGCCGAACATCGTCGGTCACAGTGATTCGATTCGGACCATGGCCGACATCGTCGACCGCATCGCGGAAACGGACACGAACGTGCTCATCACCGGCGAGAGCGGCACGGGCAAGGAGCTCGTCGCGCGCGCCATCCACGAGCGGAGCGGACGCCGCGGACCATTTCTGGCGGTCAACTGCGCGGCGTTGCCGGAAACGCTGCTCGAGAGCGAGCTCTTCGGTCATGCGCGCGGCGCTTTCACCGATGCTCGCGTCGCGCGGAGTGGTCTCTTCGTCGAGGCGCACAACGGCACGCTGTTCCTCGACGAGGTCGGCGAGATGCCGCTCGGCATGCAAGCTAAGTTGCTCCGAGCGCTGCAGGAACGCAAGGTGCGACCGCTCGGCACCGGACAGGAGATTCCGTTCGACTCCCGGCTGATCACGGCGACCAACCGCGAGCTCGAGACCGAGGTCGAGACCAAGCGTTTCCGCGAAGACCTCTTCTACCGTATCAACGTCGTGCGCATCGACGTGCCGCCGCTCCGCTCGCGCGGGAACGATACGTTGATGCTCGCGCAATACTTCCTCGAGCGCGCCGCGCAGCGCTCGAACCGTCCGGTCACGCGCATCGGCCGGCTCGTGGCAGAAAAGCTCACCGACTACGACTGGCCGGGCAACGTGCGCGAGCTCGAAAACTGCATGGAACGCGCAGTCGCCCTCGCCCGTTTCGACGAAATCACGGTGGAAGACCTGCCGGAGAAGGTCCGCCAATTCCAGCCCACCGAGTTCCAGAACATGAGCTCTAATCCGCTCGAGCTGCCCTCGATGGAAGAAGTCGAGGAACGGCACATCCGCCGAGTGCTCACCGCCGTCGGCGGCAACAAGACGCTCGCCGCCAAGGTCCTGAAACTCGACCGCCGGACGCTCTATCGCAAGCTCAAGCGCCAGGTCGCCTGAGCACGAACGTCCGCAAAACTCGCTCGACGGTCCCCGGGTCTCACCTCGGGGGCCGTCGCGTTTTGTCGTGGTCAGTAGTGTCGCCTCCATACCAGATCGAGGGCGGAAGCGCCGCGATCGCCGAACATCGCCGACAGCACCCAGTAGCGCTTGAGCCGAAGCTCGAGCGTCACGAACGTACGGTCGGGACTCGTGCCGGGCGGCGGTTCGCCGACGGCGCGAGTCAGGCGCGCGGAGACGAACTTGTTGACGGGCACCATCAGCTCCGGCCGTGAATCGCCGGTGCTCGTGTCGATGCGCGCTTGAATGTCGAGGTGCGTGAAATCGGAGAGCGCGCGATTGATGCCCTTCGTGGCCGTACCGCCCGCGACGCCGACCGCGCTCGTCGCGGTGTCGCCCGAGCCCGAGCTCACCGAGCCCTCCGGTGTACCGAAGAGAATGAGATTGAAGATTTCCTCTTGGGAAAGCGGCGGCTCGGCGCGAAGGTTGAGGCTGCCCTTCTTCGCCGTGCCCGTGTAAGTCGCGTAGACGGCGTAGCCGGCGGGAGCGTCCCAACGCGCCGTCGCGGAGACGGTCGGGTTCGACGGATCCCCGCCGGTGAAGGTGACGGTGCCGCTCTCGATCTCGAAGCGCTTGCCGGAAACGTCGAGCGTTCCACCTTTGACGCTGATTTGCCCCGTCACGTCGGTCTTGTCCGCGACGTGCACCTGAATTTTTCCGGTGACCTCGGCGGTGACGAGGTCGCCCTTCTTGACCGACACTTGTTTGCCGAGCTCGACGGTAAGATCGAGCGGCGTCGGGTTCTCCGAGGGTTTGGCCAGAGGCTGAACGGGGAGCGCTACGAACTTGGCGTCCGAACGGCGGAAGCCGACGCGCACCTGTTCGTCGGGAGCGAGATCCTGCACGTCTGCGCCCCCGGAGTCGGGCACGAACAGGTGAAGTTCGGGTATTTTGATCGCGACTTCCGTCTTGTCGGGGTGGCTCACGATGCGCGTCTCGACGTGCCCCCACGCGTCACCGATGGCGACGCCCTGCACGGTGAGCGGCAGCTTCTTGTTCTTCGGAATGTCGAGCTCGGCCGTCGCTTGCTTGAGGGCCAAGTGTTGGTCGACCTCGATGCGAGCGTTGCCGTGAACGGCGCCCGTGACGCCGTGCGCCGAGAGGTCGCGCATGACGAGCTGTGTGGGCTCGACGTCGATCTTGGCATTGATGTCGTCGAAGCGCTGGCCGATGGCCGGGAGCTGAACCACGCCTTCCGTCAACTGCCCCTTGCCTCTGAGCTGGACGTTGCCGCCGTCGACGGTCGCCGAGAGCTCGGCGTTCAGCTTGCCGTCGAGCTCGTTCACGGCGCTGCCGAGCAGGGGCTCGAGCGTGGCGAGTCGGAAATCGCGCGCGGCGAGCGACGCGCGAATGGCGCCCTCGAGACTCGGTGCGCCGCCCACGGGCCAACGCATGCCGGAGTCGAGCTTGGCGTCGAGCGAGCCGCTCTTGCCGCGCACGACGACGGCCGCCCCCACCTTCGAGGGCGTCGCGCTGAGCGCGATGTTCACGCGATCCATCGCAGCTTGGCCGACACGCAGCGGGTGCGCCGCGAAATCGGCCGACAGCACGCGCTTGTCGGCGCCGTACTCCACGTGCGCCGTGCCCGAGACCGTGCCTTCCACTTGGCGGTTTTTCAGCGCCGGGATGGTCTCGAGGTCTAGATCGGCGAGCAGCACGTCGGCCTTCAGCTTGAGGCGGCGTCGTTCTTCCGGGCTCGTCGCGGCGAGGAGCGCGTCGCCGTCCCACGAAGCCCGCACGTCCACCGCTTTCTCCTTCTCGTGTTGAGCGATGATTTCGAGCTTGCCGCCGCTCTGCGCATATTCCGTATGCGCAATGACGGTCGCGGTCGGATGGTGCTCACCGGCGAGTCGCTCACTCAAGCTTGCAAGTCGCGACGCACGCGCGTCGAGCACGAGGTGCGGATGCGCAATGGAGCCGTCGAACGTAGCGTCACCGCCGACGGTGCCGCGCATGGACAGCGGGCGAATGGCCGCCGGCAATAGGCGGAGCTTCCGCGCCGGGACGGAAGCCTTCACGTCGAGCGGCGCGTTGCGCAGGCCGGCAACGACGGCCTTGATGTTTTGATCGAGCCATGGGCCGGCGCTCGCGTCCACGTGGAGGAGCGTGCCGTGCTCGTCGTAGAGGTCGCCGAGCACCGCAAGCCGCGGATTCTGCTCGTCGAGTCCGAGCGTGAGACCCACGTCGAGTCCACGGTAGACGGTCGGCGCTGCCGCGATCGCCTGGGCGGGCGTGTCGATGTTCTGGCGAAGCTCGCGCCGGCCGACGAGCACCAGATCGTGCGTCCGCACGCGCGCCTTGAGCTCCGGAAATGCGTCGACGTTCTCGCGATCGTAGGCGAGGTCGATATCCACGCTGCCTTTCGCGTCTTCGACGGGGATCGCCGGGAACGCCCCGATGAGCGGGCTCATGCACGTGAGGTCGAGCTTGCCGGATACCCGCACGCGGCCGGCCGGCGCCCACGATTTGCCGCTCCCGAGCTCCGTCGGAACGATGTCGTCGATGCCGACGACTATCTTGGCGCCTCGGACGAGCTCGGTCTCGACCATGCCCGATACGGCGCCCGTCTTCGCGAGCTCGAGGTCCAATGAGGCCCAGCCGCCCGTGACGCGACCGTAGCCGATGTCCGTCACCGTGCCCTTGATGCTGCCCTCCCCGCGCGCACGCGTATCGCCGGTAAAGCGCGCGTCCAGCGAGGCGTGGGCACTCTTGATCGGGCTCGAGACCCCCGCAAGGCGGAGGAAGCGTTCGAGCTCGAGCTCGTGCGTCTCGACGTCTCCGTCGAGTTGCCCGCGACGCAGGCGCAACGAACCCGCGGCGTGTCCCGCGCCGTCGAGCACGAAGCGCTCCACGGCGAGGTCGCCTCCCGCGACGTTCACGCGCTCCGCGGACAGCGCAATGGCGCCGTCCCGATCACTGAAGGCAGCTGACGGACCGACGAGCTCGAACGCACCTTGCGCGGACTTGACCTCGGCATGGGCGCTCAGGCCCTGGTGCTCGGGAGCTTCGAGGCGGACCCCGACCATGACGTCGGCGGGGGTCCCCGCCGCGCGAACGTGCGCTGCATCGAACGTTCGACCCAAAGCCTGCAATTTGAGTGCGGCAACGTCCGCGGTGAAGTCGAGCCGCGCAACGCTGCCCTGCGCCGTGAGCTTTGCTTTGAGCCGGCCGGTCCGGACCGCGGAGTGCTCGAGCCCTTGCAGGTCCACGCTGGCAGTGGCGTCAACGGCGTTGCTCGGCCAACCGAAAAGGGCCCGCGCATCGACGGTTCCGCGCGTCCGCACACCTGCGAGGTGCTCGAGGCGCGGCGGGTCGGCGAGCTTGGTTCTAAGGCTGGCGTCAACCTGCCCGCGCGCGCTTTCATTCGTGATCCGGTAGGAAATAGTCGTGTCGATACCGGATTCATTCAGGCTCGCCTCACCCTCGACGCGCGCATTCGAGCCCTTACCTCCCGCGGTGCCGTGGGTCGCGAAGCGTGGCAGCGTCTGCCCGCTCACGACGGCGCTCGGAAGCGCAAGCTCGTAGCTCCCCTGCCAGCGCCCCGCGTTCATCTTCGCGTCGAGCGTCGCATTGGCATCGACGCGCGTCTCCGGAGCCGTGGGCGCAATGGCTGCCGCGTTCAGGCGATTCACCTCGAGCTTGAGAGCGGCGTGTTGGGGCTCGGTGACGCCGGCCGTCCCGGAGGCCCGGAGGGAACCGACTTGCTCGCCCTGTATTTCCGCGTTCACGGCGAGCCCGTCGAGCGGACCCACCACGTGGGCCGCCGCGCTGACCGTCCCTTTCAACGCAAGCTCGGGGGCAAACCGCGCGAGCGTCGCGGCGTCCACCGACGGCAACGAGACGTCGGCGTCGACGCGTTGTTTCTCGAAGGCGCCCTTCGCGTCGAGGTCGGTACCGGCGACAGTGCCGTGGTATTCGCCCGTCACGTCGGGCGGCGCGTTGCCGGCCGGCAAGAGGGCCGTCGCCTTGAGCGAGCCGTGCGGGTTCAACGGCGCGAACCGCGCATCGAGCTTGACGTGTTCGAGGTCGACGCGCATCGCATTCGCGTCCATCACGAAGGAAGCGGCGAGTCGCGAGAGGTCGGTATCGATCCACGGCGTGGACGCGAGCGCGCCGTGCACCCAAACGTGGTCGAGTACGATGCGCCGGAGCTCCACGCGCGGTGACGGCTTCGAGCTCGCACTGGGCGGGCTCGGGGTGCGCGGTTCGAATGCCCGGGCGAGGGTAGGCGAGCCGTGACCGTCGTCGATCAGACGTATTTCGCCGTGTTTCAGTGTCAGCCGATCGATACCGATGAGGTTCGGAGAGCCGCCACCCCGTACGACGCCGACAATCAAACTGGGCACGTTCAGATCGACCTCGGCGTTCTCGAAGCGAACGACGGTGCGCCCGCTCGGATCGTCGATACTCCCGCTCAGCCGCACACCGCCGAGGTCGATGCGAGCGAGCTCACGCAGGTGGATGCGACCGCGGAAGGTGCCGGCCAGCGCCGAATCGACCCGTTTGGTCACGAATGCGCGCACCGACGCGATGCGCAACGCGGCCAGCGCGAGAATGGGTACAGCCACGATGAACACGAGGAGCGCCACGAGCGACCGCACGACGATGCGTGCGACGCGACGCGAGCGCTTCAGGCGCGGCCGACGCAGCTGGTCCATTCAAAAGGCCTCTCCGATCCCGAAGGAGAGCGCGGCAGGAATGCCCAGGATCCTTTCGGGGTCGCCCTCGTCGGGTGCGTTGGCCGGCGCCTGAAGCCCGGGAATGCGATAGCCGGCATCGAGGCGCACGGGACCGACCGGCGTGTCGTACCGGAAGCCGATGCCCGCGCTCAGGTGCGGTCGATTGAAGCGGAACACGAGCTGCTTCGGAGCAACGTCCGCGCCATCCACGAAAACGGCTCCGGTGAGCGGCCCCGCGATCGGGTAGCGGAGCTCCACGCTGCTTTCCCACTGGGTAAAACCGCCAAGAGGCAGGTCGCACGCGCTCTCCTGGGTCGGCGTGTTGGTGCAGGACTGACCTTGGACCGACGCCGTGACCCCCGGCGCATAAAACGGCACGAGGCCGTGCGGGCCGATCTCACGCATGCCGTAGCCCCGGTTCGAGCCGGGCCCGCCGGAAAAATACCCGCGGAGAAACATGATCTCCGAATCCTTCACCCACTGCCTGCGGGAGACGCCGCCCGAGGTGCGGTTGAGCGAATTCGGCTCGATCGTTTCGCCGTAATTTTGTGGGAAGAGCAGCCCGATGCTGCCTCGCACCGCGAGCGTGAGCTTCTTGCCCAACGGAATGTAACCCCGCGCATCGGGCGTGAGCTTCACGTCGCGCGCCTGGCCGCCGAGACCCGCCACCTCGACGTCCGCGCGCAGCGCGACGCCCTCGTGCGGTCGCAGGCGCTTGTCGGTGAGCTCGAGGTCGAGCTGCAGCTCCGGGTACGACACGAGCACCGACGTGAGATCGGGGTCGAGGTCGCCCGCATAGGTGAACGGCGAGTTTTGCTGGAGGTTTTCGCTGAGAGCGGCGTTCAGCTTCTTGTAGTTCCGCTCGAGACCGACACTACCTCGAAGCTCGCGATAGCCGATGATTGGGGCTCCGCGGGGCAGCTCGGCGCTGAGGAGCAGCGGATAGATGCTCGCCTGCGTGCGCACGACGCCGGTCGTGCGCGCTTCCAAAAAGCCCGGTTGACGAAACTCGGCGCGGAGGCGCCCTTGCGGCAGCAAACGACGCGGCGGTTTCAGTGTCGGTAAGTGGGTCGGGTAAAGGACGACGCCCGGCACCGCTTCGACGATAAAACTGCGAAATCCACCGAGAAAATTGCGATTCTCCCAGCCGGCTGTGAGGTGCACGTCGGACTTGAGCGAGTCGAGCTCCACGCCGCCGCCGAGCCTGACACTGCGAAGCTTCGTGACCTCGACCTTCACGAGCAGGGGCATCACGTCCGGCGGCTCGGTGCCCGGGGGGACGTCCGGCTTGATCACGACCGCGCTGAAGACCCCGAGATCCAGCACGGCCTGACGCGCGGCCTCGAGCTTACTCAACGAATACGGCTCCCCGGGCGTGAGATCGAGCGCACGCCGCACCGGACCCTCCGGGATCTTGCCGAGCCCTTCGATGCGCACGGCACCGAGCCGCGCGGGGCGGCCCGGCTCGACCCAAAAACCGACGCTCGCCACGTGGCGGGGCAAGTCTACGTCGGCCGCGCCTCGAACCTGCG
The DNA here is from genome assembly GCA_025936045.1 of Polyangiaceae bacterium. Taxonomy (GTDB): domain Bacteria; phylum Myxococcota_A; class Polyangia; order Polyangiales; family Polyangiaceae; genus PMG-095. Next base: position 110,127 of record JAICUB010000007.1, read on the forward strand.
CCGTCGCGTAGCCGTTGTCCCCGAGCAGCCGCGCGATCTCGTCTTCGACCCCGTGCAGGCGCTCCTCCTCGAGTGGACGACCGAGTCGCATGCGCTTCTTCGCGAACTCCTGAGCGTCTGCGCGGAGCGCGGGCGGCAGCGCTTCGACGCCGTGCAGATCCACGCGGCCGACGAGAACCGGCGGCCCCTCCTCGACTACGACTTGAACGCGCACGTGCCGGCCCGATTGGTAGACGCGCGCCACGCGCACCCGCGCTTGGTAGTAGCCCTTCGCCCGGTAGTAACGCTCTACGCGCTCGAGATCCCGCTCGAGTACGTAGCGATCGAACACCTCGTACTCGTCGAAGACGCCTTCGATGACGCCCGCGAACTTCTGCGTCTCGCGGCTCGCCATGTGATCTTTGAGCTCGTCGTCGTCGAGCTTTTTATTTCCGACGAAGTCGATGCTGTCGAGCGCGTAGCGCTGCTGAGGGATTTTGGCGCAGCCGAAGGCAAGCACGGCGAAGAGCAGCGCGACGAGCGCGAGCGGGGCCGAGCCGGCGCGATTCCTGCTCGGTGGTCGCAGATGCGACCGCTGCTCATGACTTATGGCCTTTGCGCCGCCGCCTGCGGTGCGAGCTTGCCCCAACCGCGACAAGCCGCCTCTCCTGCCGACTCGTTCATCGAGGTCCCCTACCCGCCGCCGGCCGCGCTGTCCGAGCTCGTGCCCGAGCGGCCGGCGCGAAAGGACCTCGTGTTCCAAGACGGCGGTTGGACCTGGCGCGGGCGCTACTTCGTTTGGCGCCGCGGCGGCTGGGTCGCGCCCGCGCCGGGCACGCGCTTCTGCCCCTGGTCGTTTCACTATCTCGACGACGGCCGCGCGCTGTTCTCGCCGAGTCACTGGATCGACGCGCAGGGCCTGGCGACGAGGCCCCCGGTCATATTGGTGCCGGCGGTGACGCCGCCGAACGAGGTCACGGCCGAGTTTCAGAGCGGACGCTGATCGCCTGGAGCCGCGCCGGTTCATCTTCCACGACGGCCGGGCGGTCAGGCGTTCTTCGGCGAATGTGCTGGCGGATCACTCGCGGGGAAAGATTCCCAGGACGCTTCGTCGACCGGGTCGACCGGAGGCTGCGGGGCCAACGGAGGCTGGCGTTGCCTGGCCGACTGGAGGTTTTGCCCCGCTTTACGGCGGAGCAGCTGGCGCGCGTGCTCGAGCGGCGTCTTACCCGTGAGGGCGCGCACGAGAAAATGGGCGCCGCACACGAGAACGGTTGCGCCCAATGCCCTGCCGAGAACCCGTGCGCCGCTCATGGGCTCACGAGCTCCGCAAGAAGTTTTCCACGTCGCGAGCCCTGATCCCGATTCATCGAGCGTCTCCTTGCTTGGTCGCTTCGACTGCGCCGAAGGCAGGCTCGGGATTGCAGGCTGCGTGCCACGCGCGAGACAGCTGGATTCAGCGAGTCACGCGCCGTCGCGCACGGGGCAAACCGTCACGCTGAGGAGCGAAGGCGGCGCTCACCCACGACCACACGCAGCTCGTGCGCGCGGCCGTCGTCCGTCAACGTGATCGTGGGCTCGCTCTGCGGGCGGCCGTCGAAAGAGAGCGGCGCGGCGACGTTCTGCCCTCCCTGTGCGTTCTCGACCACGACCTTGAGTGTCGAGCGCCCGAAGCGATACGTGAGCTCGTAACCGGCCCAGCTCCCTGGAATGCAAGGGGCGATCGTGACGCGCCGGCCGGCCCGGCGAAAGCCGAGCAAATCTTCGATCACGATGCGATAAAACCAACCGGCGGAGCCCGTGTACCAGGTCCAGCCGCCGCGTCCGTCGTGCTCCGGGTTCGAGTACACGTCCGCGGCGACGACGTAGGGCTCGACCTGGTACCGGGCGACGTCCGCGGGCGTCTCCGCGTGGCGCACGGGGTTCAACACGGCGAGTAAACGCTCGGCGCGTGCGCCCTCCCCGAGCTCGGCGAGGGCCCGCAACGTGAACAGCACGCCGTGCGTGTATTGTCCGCCGTTCTCGCGAATACCGGCCGGGTAGCTCGCGATGTAGCCGGGGTCGGCCTCGGCACCGTGGAAGGGCGGCGTGAGCAGGCGCATGATGCGCGCGCCGTCGTCGATGAGGAGGCGCTCCGATTCGAGCACGGCGCCCGCTGCGCGTCGCCGTTCCGCCCCGGCCAAGACGGACCACGACTGCGCGATCGCGTCGATGCGGCATTCGGCCGCGCTCGCGGTGCCGACGGGCGTTCCGTCGTCGAAAAACGCGCGCCGGTACCAGGCGCCGTCCCACGCGTGCGCCTCGGCAGCTTCGATCAGGCGGCGCGCGTGCTCGAGCCAGCGGGTCGCGCGCGGATCCTTGCGTGCCTGCGCGAGCGGCGCGAAATCACGCAGCGTCCGGGCGAGGAACCACGCGAGCCACACGCTCTCGCCCTCGCCCTTCACGCCGATGCGGTTCATGCCGTCGTTCCAATCGCCGGCCCCCATCTTCGGCAAGCCGTGCACGCCGACGGCGAGCGAGCATTCGAGAGCGCGCGCGCAGTGCTCGTAAAGCGTCGCAGTCTCTTCGGTGCTCGCGGGCGTGCTGTAAAGGTCGTGCTCTTCGGGTGCGAGCAGCCGCTCGCTCAAGAACGGCACCGCTTCGTCGAGTACGGCGCGGTCCTCGCTCACCCGCACGTATTCCGCGACCGCGTACGGCAGCCACAGCTTGTCGTCCGAGCAATGCGTGCGCACGCCGTCCCCCGCCTCGCGGTGCCACCAGTGCTGCACGTCGCCTTCGACGAATTGGCGCGCCGCGGCCACGAGCAGGTGCTCGCGCGCCGCGCCCGGTAGCGTGTGAAGTAGGCAGAGCACGTCTTGCAGCTGGTCGCGGAAGCCGAAAGCTCCGCTCGATTGGTAGAAGGCCGAGCGCGCCCAGATGCGGCAGCCGAGCGCCTGGTAGAGCACCCAGCGATTGATGAGCAAATCGAGCGACGCGTCCGGCGTCTTGATCGTCACCGCGGACAGCAGGTCGTCCCAGCGCGCCTTGACGGCTTCGAGCGCGCCCTTGACCGCGCTTTCTTCCGCGTAGGCTCGCGCGAGCGCCTGCATCTCGTCCCGGGTCGCCGCCTGACCGAGCACGAACGAGACCTCGAACGCCTCGCCCGGTACGAGCGTGACGCTCGTCTGCAACGCCGCGCAGGGATCGAGGCCCGTGCCGTATTGACCCGAGAGCGCGCCGCGGCGAAGCGCGTGCGGCCAGCTGCGCGAGCCCGGCATGCCGAAGAACTCTTCACGGTTGGCGGTGAAACTCGCGACCGGCGCGGTCGTCGCAAAAAAAGCGACGGCGCCCGGCGTGATGGCGAAGGGATTTTGCGCCGTGAGCGCGTGCGCCGTCGCATCCCACGCCGTCGACACGGTGAGCCGGCTCGTTTCGCGAGTGCCGCCGAGTACCCACTCGATCACGCCGAACACCGAGAGACGCCGCGGCGCGCTGCCGCGATTTTCGATGCGGAGGCGCTGAAAAGCGACCGGCTGTTCGGCGGCGACGAAGTAAGTGAGCTCGTGGAAGAGCTGACTCCGCGTGTGACTGAAGCGCGAATAGCCTTGGCCGTGCGCGACCGTGAACACGGCGGAGCCGCCCGCGGGCCGCGGCGTCGCCGACCACACGGAGCCGTCTTCGTCGTCACGCACGTAGACGGGCGCGCCGTTCGGATCGAGCAGCGCGTCGTTGCTCCAGGGCGTGAGGCGATGGCGCTGGCTGTTCTCGGCCCAGGTGAAGCTCGAGCCGCTCTCCGAAACGACCGAGCCGAAGCGCGCGTTGGCGAGCACGTTGCACCACGGTTGCGGCGTGCGCGCGTGACGATCGAGCGTCATCACGTATTCGCGACCGTCCGGCGTGAAGCCGCCGAGGCCGTTGTCGAACATGAGCTCCGCCTTCGCGGCAGGCGGGAGCGACGGGCGCGGCACCGGGCGGTCCGTGAGCACGAGCGCCTCGGGCAACGCCGTCCGGCGCGTGGCGTGCTTGAGCTGGCGCGAGAGCGACCCACCGGACGCCGTGAAGACGGCGCGTGCCGAGGCGAGCAAGAGCGGGCGGTCGCCCTCGAGGATTTGGTCGGTACGCCGCACGAAGATGCCGCCGCGTTGATCGATGAGGCCCTCGGAGTGCGTCGAGCGCACGATGTCGAGCGCCTGGTCGTAGAGCGGCTGCAAGTAGCCGCCCGGCTCTTCGTTCAGCACCAAAAGATCGAGCGAGACGCCGTTCACCCGGTAATAGGCGTGGGCGAGCAGGAGCTCGCGCAGGATGTCGTCGAAGTCCGGATGATCGAGCCTGAGCACGACGATCGGCAGATCCCCGGAAATCCCCGACGACCAGAGTGCGCTCTTACCGCGCGTCCCGAGCGCCGTGGGGTCGAGCTGCGCGCGCAGGCCGGCGAGCGGGAACACTATGGCCGAGAGCAGGCGCTGAAAGCGGTGTGCCTGCACCGCCGTCACGCCGAGGTGACGGAGCTCGACGCGCGCGTCGGCCCAGGCGAGCTCGAAGGCCCGGGGGATCGCCTGCGCCGTCGCGTAGATCGCGACCCAGTGCAAGAGCTCCTCGCGCGTTTCGGCCATGATGGTCGTGAGCGTCACGCGCGCGGCAGCGCTCGCTTCGAGACGAATTCGGCGCCGCAAGACGAACGCCGGATCGAGCACGGACCCGGTGGTTCGCGCGAGCTCACCGCTCGCGTGACCGAACGCGGCCGGACGCTCGAGTGAACCCGTACGGCCGATGAAGCTGACGCGCGACGAATCGTAGTCTACGGCGCCGAATCCCTCGTCTTCCGGTGTCAGCACCTGAGCGACCCAGATCGACGGCTCGCCCGGTCCGCGCGGCCGGCGGTGCGCGACGAGCGCGCCGTGATCGGCCCAATACTCCGTCTCCACGAACATGCTGCTGAACGCCCGGTGCGCTACGTCGGCGCTCCGCGCCGCGAGCGCGAGCTCCGTGAACGTCGTGAGCTCCACGTCGCACGCTTCGGGACCGTGGTTTTTCAGAGTGAAGCGCCGTATCTCGGCGGGGTGCTCCGCCGACGGCACGACCTCCGTGATCGTTTCGAGCGAACCGTCGCGCCGGTGAAGCTCCACGCGATCGATCGAAAAAGCGGCGGAGTAAGCGTCGGGCTGCCGCCGGCTCGGATGATAGCCGGCCGACCAGGTTTTGGTCCCGCCGAGGTCCCGCACGTAGGCGTAGATACCGCCGGGATCGAACACCGAATCCTCGCGAAAACGGTTGATGTCCATGCCCTTCCACGTGAGCGCCCCCGCGCCCGTGGCCATGACGAGCGTGGAGAGCTGCCCGTGGCCGAGCAGGTGCACGCGCGCGGGCGTCATATCCTCGAGCCGCACGTGCTCCATCGCGTCTAGATCGACCGCGTGACGGAGAGGTGCGGCCAGCGCGGCGCTCGCGACCTCGGTGAGCGGCGCCCCCGTCGGGATGCGTTCCTCGAGCAGGAGCGCGCTCGCTTTGATGCGTGCGTCGGTATGAAAGCGACGCTGCATGCAGCGGTCGTGGAGCACGTTGTCGAGCGCGACGAGCGTCATGCCCAAGTGATGCGCCATGTACGAGCGCACGATGACGCCGCGCTTACCGGGCGGGACGCGCGTCGCCGAGTAGTCGATGGCCTCGAAGAAGCCGAAGTCGCCTTCGAGTCCTTCGCGTGCGAGCGCTTTCAGGTTCTTCACTGCCGCGACGGGATCGACCAGGGCGGCGAGCGCCGTCGCGTACGGGGCGACCACGAGATCCTCGGCGAGGCCCGCTTTGAGCCCGAGCCCCGGCACGCCGAAGGCTCGGTACTGATACGTCATCTCGAGGTCCATCACGTTGTACGCGGACTCCGAGACGCCCCAAGGCACGCCGTGCTCCGCGCCGTAGGCACGCTGGCCGCGCACCGCGGCCTGCATGGTTTCGTCGAGCAGCGTCTCCGGCAGGCTCTCCGTGACGAGGAGCGGCATCAGGTACTCGAACATCGAGCCGCTCCAGGAAAGGAGCGCGCGTCGCGAATCGACGCGAGCGCGCGGCCGGCCGAGCCGGAACCAATGCTTCTGGGGCGCGTCCCCCTTCGCCACGGCGACCAGGCTCGCCAGGCGCGCCTCCGATGCGAGGAGGTCGTAGTGGGACGTGTCGAGCCGTGCGTTGCTGACGTTGTAGCCCGTGGCGAAGAGCTCGCGATCGTGGTCGTAGAGGAAGCCGAAGCTCATGCCGTCCGCGAGCGCCCGGCAGCGGGAGGCGACCCGCTCGAGCATGCTCATGCGGTCCCGGCACGCTTCGGCACAAAGCTCGAGAGCGGCATCGAGCTCGGCGAGGAGCGGTGCTGAACCCGGCACGATGGTAGCGCCCGCTCGCTCCGCGCCGTCGGCCATCTCTTCGACGAGGTCACGCGCATGCCGCGCCGCGTGCTCGAGCCCTTCGAGGCCTCGATCCATCGTCAGCTCTTCGCGCAAGCGCTGCCAGAGGGCGGCAGCGCTCCCGTCCACCACGGGCGCCGTCGCGCGAAAGAGCGAAAGGTGCGGCGCGAGTGCGGTGATTTCGGTCGCCCATGACCGCGCCGTCCGCTCGGCTTCGCCGAGCCAATAACGCATCTCCGCCGGATCGTTCACGGCCGCGCGCGCGAGCTCCGCGCTCCTCGTCGCGCAGCTTTCGAGAGCGTCGAGGGCCGCCCGCAGGCCACCCGGATACGGCGCCGCCGCGAGCGACCGCACCTCGCGTTCGAGCGGGCCGAGACGCGCCGCAACGCCGCTCGTTGCTTCGGCACCGCCCCGGCGCGCGAGCTCGAGCGCATCCGCAACGGCGACGAACGGCTCCGGCCCGAGAATCGCCTTTTTGCAGAGCTCATTGGTGGCGCTCGCGATCGTCCACAGGTACGCGGCGAGGTTCCCACTGTCGACCGTCGACACGTATTGCGGCAAGAGCGGCTTCAGCGTGTCGGTCTCGTACCAGTTGAGGAGGTGCCCGTCGCGACGCGGCAAACGATCGAGCGTGTCGAGCGTGAGCTCGACGCGCTCGGCAAACTCTCGCAGCGGGAGCACGCCGAAATCGTGCGCCGCGAGCACCGACAACATGTAAAGGCCGATGTTGGTCGGCGAGGTGCGGTGCGCGATGACGCCGCGCGGCTCTTTCTGAAAGTTGTCGGGCGGAAGATAGTTCTCCTTCTCATTCACGAAATGCGCGAAAAATCGCCATGTTTTGCGGGCAACCAGCCGCAAAACGAGCTTGTCCTCTGCCGCTTCGAGCTCACTCGCGACGCCGGCCGGCAGGGCCCCGGCGAGAAACCGCGCGGCGAACGGCGCGAGCATCCAGGCGACGAGGAGCGGCAGCGCGAGGGGGAGCGCGCGGGGCAAGAAGCAGCCGAGGGCGACCGCCGCGAGCAGCGCCAACACACAGCCGACCAGCATACGGGGCGAGGTCCGCCCGTGCCGGGCCGCGCTCTGCCGCATCGTCACCCACTCGAGTAGGTGTCGCTTCGTGGCGAGCCGCACGAGCGCGACCGAGATTGCGTCGAGGGCCAAGAGCGCCTGGTCGAGCAAGAAGACCAAGTCGAAGAGAATCTTGAAGACGCCGCGACCGAGCGCGCCGCCGAATCCGGCCCACGGTGCGCCCGAAACCCGGCTCGCTTCCCGCGTGATCGCGAGCACCACCTGCGCCACGAGCGGCGTCACGAGCACGGCCGCAAACAACACCCCGGCCGCAGCGGCGATGCGTCCGCCCGCCAAGGCGCCGCCGAGGACGAGCGCCACGAGCGCCGCGGGGAGCAGGCTCCGGCGCAGGTTATCGACCAGCTTGAAGCGGTCGAGCAGCCGAAGATCGTTCGGACGCGTGCCGCCCGCGGCGGGCACACGCGGCAAAAGCCAGCGCAAAAGCTGCCAATCGCCGCGGATCCAGCGGTGTTGCCGCGCCGCGTGCACGTCATACGACGCCGGCTGCTCGTCGAGCACCTCGACGTCCGTGACGAGCGCCGAACGCGCGAAGAAGCTCTCGAAGAGATCGTGCGACAAGAGCGCGTTCTCGGGCGCGCGCCCGGCGAGCGCCGCTGCGAAAGCATCGACGTCGTAGATGGCCTTGCCCGTGTACGAGCCCTCCGCGAACAGGTCTTGGTACACGTCCGAGACGGCCGTCGTATAAGGGTCGATGCCGGCGGGGCCGGCCGTCAGGGCCGCGTAGCGCGACCTGCGGGAGCTCAGCGGCGACGGGCCGACACGCGGCTGAGCGATACCGTAGCCGCGTACGACGCGCTGCCGGACGGGGTCGAATTCGGCGGCGTTCAGCGGATGAGCGAGCGTGGCGATGAGCTCGCGTGCCGTCTCGCGCGGCAGATCGGTGTCGGCGTCGAGCGTGATGACGTAACGGATCCCGGCAAACAGGGCGGCTGGCGCGTCCACCCATGCGAACGACGTATCGCTCGCGCCGCGCAGTAGTCGATTCAGCTCCTCGAGCTTGCCACGCTTGCGCTCCCAACCCATGAAGCGCCCCTCGCTCGCGTTGTAACGGCGGCGGCGCGCAAAGAGCCAATAGCGATGCTCGCCGTCTCCGTGTCGAGCATTCAGCGCGGCGACGCCGTCACGAGCGGCGGCGAGGAGCTCGGCGTCGCTCTCGCGCTCCTCCGTCGACGCGTCGGTGAAGTCGCCGAGGAGCGCAAAATAAAGGTTTTTTTCGCCGTTCGCGAGCGAACGCACCTCGAGCTCCTCGAGCAGCGTGGCGATCGTCTCCTTGCTGTCGAACAGGCACGGCACCACGACGAGCGTGCGACACGCCGCCGGCACCCCGTGTTCGAACGCGAGTCGGGGCAAGAGACGCGGGCGAAGCACCGCCGTGACGACCGCCTGCGCGAGCGCCAACGCCACCTCGCTCGCGGGGATCAGCGCGACGGCGGCCGCGAGCACGAGCACCCACGCGCCGTAGACCGCAAAGCTCTTGCTCGCGAGCGCCTCGGCCAGCACGAACGAGACGCAGCCGAGCGTGACGGCCGCGATGCCGCCGAAATAGAAGAGTTTGGGCCAACCGACGAGGGCACGACGCAGACGCTCGCCGGGTGAAGGGCGATAGCGCACGAGGTGTTCGAGGAGCGGCCGGCCCGCGTCGATCAGATAATAGCCGACGTGCGCGCGCCTGAGCTCGTGCGCGTCCTGGTCGCGCGCCTGCTCGGCGAGGGAAAGCGCGAGACGGGCAACGCCGATCTCGCCGCCCTCACCGCGTCGCGCGAGCCGCTCGACGGCATGTCTGTAGCGATCACGCGTCTCGGGGTCGGTCGCGGCGTACGTGCCGTGCGGGTCGTTGCGCAAGACGGCTTCGACGCCGCTCGTGCGTTCGAAAAAGACGTTCCACGCCAGGGCCGCGACCGCGCGCATGCTGGTGACGGCGTTACCGACCGACACCTGGTCCGCCGCTTGTTTCAGATGCTGCACGCGCGCGAGCTCTTCGGGGGTCGCGCCGAGCTTCTGGCTCTGCACGCAGAGCCAGTCGAACGCCACGGCGAGGGCCGCATCGTCGTGCTCGCGGAGCCTGCGGGCGAGCTGCACCAGAAATGGCGCCGCGATCGGCACGCCGCTCCGCTCGAGCTCCACGAGCTCGGCGCCGAGCTCGAGCGCGTTGTGCCGTGCCGAAAGCAGGCGCTCGGCCCACGCGTCGGCACGCTCGCGATTCCCCGAGCTCGCCTCCGACGCAGCGAGTGCGCCCACGGTGAGGAGCAACCCGAGCCGTAGCATGATCGGCACCGCCCAGAGCTCGCCGATCGTGAGCGGCTCGACGCTCTGGTACGACTCGACGAACGCGGAGAGCGTCGTGAGGTCGACGCGAGCGTCGGTGTGCCGGAGGTAGTCGAGGCAGAGCGCGTAAACGCGCGGGTAGCCGCGCATTTTGCCGGGAGTCAGCCGCGGTAGCTCGAGCAGGTAGCCACGCGGTAGGTCTTCCTCGATCTCCCTGATCTGATCTTCGACGACGTGCGAGTTGTCGACGAGCCACTCCTCGGCGGGCGACGGATCCTTGTCCTGCTTGAGGCGCGCCGTGAGCACCGCGTACGCGTCGTGGATCTGGCTTTTTACGGCCAAAAACCGCTGCCAGAGCCGCCCGGTCGCGACCGTGTGCGACGCCGGGCCGTGTGCCTGCGCGAGCTCGACCGCGTGGAGGACGAGCTGGTCTGCGATTTGGATGTCACCGCGCAATGCGTCCGGCTCGTCCCAGCAGACCGTGGGGTCGAGCGCGGGACACGGCCGCTCTGGAGCGACGGAGGAGCGCTCCAACGGCACCGGAGTGCGCAAATTCATGGGGCGGTGCCGGCGGCCGCCCCCAGCGCGACCGCGTCATTCGCGGGCGACGAGCCCGTGGCCGCAGCGGGCAGGCGATGAAGCCAGGCGCCGCTCGTCAGAGGCCACTCCGAGGGCTCCTGTCCGCAGGCCGCGAAGTGACCTTCCGCATCCGTCTTGCAACCGGCGGAGCCCCTACAGATCGGGCAAGGGCGCCAGACTGAGACGTTGATCCATTCGAGCTCGGCAGATGCCCCTTGATGAACGCGAGTCATGGCTGGTTCAGCCCTAGCATTGATCGTGCCACCCGCGGTGCTTCCGGCCCCATAAAAGCCAGGCAAAAAATTGATCGCGTCTCCGCCGGCCGACCGGCGAAGTGACGCATTACGACCCATGCGTAGCAAGAAGTCACGGCGTTTCGAGGCTTGGCACGGAGCATGATTCCTCTACCGAGTAACGATGTCGACGTCGAGCGTGCCCCCGCGTCTGAAGGCGCTCTACGAAGTTTGCCGCCGCGTGAGCGACCGTGGAACCGAGCACGACGTCGACATGGCCGCTGCAGGGTTGAGCTTCTACGCGCTGCTCGGCTTGTTTCCGTCGCTCCTCGCGATCGTTTCCATCTACGGGCTCGTCGCGAATCCGGAGAGCGTCCAAGCAGTGCTCACGTCCCTCGCGCGCACGCTGCCGCCGCAGGCGCGCGAGCTCGTGCTCACGAGCCTCTCGGAGTTCGTCAAGCGTTCGTCGGGCGATCTCACGTTGCGCATCGTGTTCGGCCTCGTGGCGGTGCTCTGGAGCTCTTCGTCCGGCATAGGCCTTCTCGTCCGCGCGATCAACGTGGCGTACGAGGTGAAGGAGCACCGGAGCTTCTTCGGTCGCCGCGCCGTTGCCCTGCTTTTCACGCTCGGCGGCGTCGTGGGCGTCGCCGTCGTGGTCCCGGCGCTGACGGCGGTCCCGCGCCTGCTCCATCTGTTTCGCGCCGACACGTTGTTCGTGCTCGTGCCGCCGCTCGCACTCACGGTGGCGGCGTTCGTCGCGCTCTTGGTGCTCTTCCGTTACGCGCCCTATCGCCGACCGAGCACCTTCGCGGAGATCGCGCCGGGCGCCGCGCTCGCGAGCGTCGCCTGGCTCGTCGTGAGCGGCGCGTACTCGCTCTACGTGCGCTTCTTCGCCCACTTCAGCTCGACGTACGGCACGCTCGAAGGAGTGATCGTGCTCGAGCTCTGGTTTTACTTTTCGGCCCAGGTGCTGCTCTACGCCGCGGAGCTCAACGTCGTGCTCGAGCAACGGCGCTCAACGCCGAATCAGGTAGGACAGGGCGCCGAGCTTCGGGGTCTCGTCGCAAACGAACTTGAATAGCATCAAGAGCGGAACCGCGAGAATCGCCCCCGGAACCGACCAGAGCCAGGCCCAGAGCGCGAGCCAGACGAACACGACGAGCGGGCGCACCGCAAACGTGCGCCCGAGCACCATCGGCGTCACGAAGTTCCCCTCGAGCATCGAAAGCGCGAAGTAGACGAGCGGCGGAATCACGGCGCGCCCCGCCGTCGGAAAGGCGACGAACGAAGCGAGTGTCACGAGTGCGATGCCGACGGCCGGTCCGACGTAAGGCACGTAGGTGAGTACGGCGGCGAGCCCACCCCAGAGCAAGGGGTTCGGCATGCCGAGGAAGAACAGCGCCGTCGCGAGGATCGAGCCGAGACCGAGATTCACGAGCGTGACGGCACCGAGGTACGCGCTCATGCGCGCGCCGACCTCGTTCATGACCAGGCTCGCCCGGCGGTCCGCGGGCGACCTCGGCCCCAGGCGAAACAAGCGCCCGAGCAGCGCGTCGCCGTCGATCAAGAGGAAGAACGCGGCCACGATGGTGAGGCCGAGCTGCGTCGCGAGCGATGCGGCACGCGCGAGTAGCCCCTCGAACAGCCCCGGCTTTACGACGTCCACGCGGGGGACCGTCTCGGTATGCGCGACTTCGGTGAGCCGTGTCACGGCCTGGAGCGCGTGCGTGAGGTGCTCGACGGGATAGCGCCAGCCGCGGCTCTTCACCTCGATCTCGCGCACGGCATCCGGCAAGCGCTGCGACCACGCGACGGCCGGCGTCGCGAGCTCGACCGTTGCGAGCGTGAGAACGCCGAGCGTCCCCGCGAGCACGACGGCGCTCGCGAGCGGCCTCGGCACGCGCAGCTGCGCCAGGGCACGTACGGCCGGCCTGAGCAGGAAGAACAGCATCACGGCGAACGCGAGCGGCACGAACAACGCGTGCGCCGCGGAGACCGCCCACCCCACGGCGACGAGCGAAAGCACCACGAGTGCGTTCGAACGCGCTCGGCCGTTTCGCTCGGGCCCCGCATGACGCGGAGCATGCGGATGCGAGGTGCGCAGTGGGGGGACGGACTCTACTGGGTTCATCGCCGATCGCGTCAGCGGATCTCGTTCATCGCCTTCTTCTGCGTCCGCAGGAACAGATCCTCGAGCTGACGCGAGGCTTCTTCGCCGATCGTCTGCTGAGCACGCGGGAAGAATTCGCTTTCCTCTTGGTCCGCGTGAGCCTTCACGAGGCCTATCAGCTTCTCGAGCGTCGTCTTCCAGGCGGGTGTATCGAACGTCATGGCGTCGAGCTGGTTGATGGTGCTCTCGAGTGTCTCCGCCTGGGCGTTGTGGAGGCGGGCGATCTCGCGTGTCGCGTCGTAGCCGGCGAGCACGGGATAGATTTCGGCGAGCTCGGCGCGCTCGTGCGAGATGAGCTGCTTTTTGATCTCAGTCCACAGATCCCGACGTTTCTCTATGTCGGTGGTGCTGTCGGCGCGCCCGAGCAAGGTCGCTGCCTCACGGTGCTGCTCCGCAAGCTTCGTGAACACGCCTTTCAGGCCCTTCGCCCGCGCTTCGACGGCCGCGACCTTTCCGGCGCCCTTCGCCATAACGTTTTCGATGGGGTTCGGCATGATTTCACTCTCCTCTGTTCGGGAAACGAACACCGAAGCGAGGTGCACCATCCGTGCCCGGGCTCTTCACCGCGGAGCCTGGGTCGAGGAGGACGGTGACCAACGTGCCGACACCGAAACGCCCCGCGTGTCGCAAGGTTCCCCCGGCCCGCCGCGGAAACGCGAATGGTTTCGTGCCCGAGCGCAATCACTCTCGAGGAATGTCTCTTGCAGCGTCTGCGCCACCATGTTTTGCGCGCTCTCCGAACCCTTGGCGGACGGGTGGAGCACGTGGCTCAGCGCACTGCGTCAGCCCGTCGTCGTCGTGCTGGGCAGGGGCTGGCGCCGTCCGGAGCGCTCGCTGGTCGAGGCCATTCGCGCCGAGCTGCGCGCGCTGGGCGCAGCTCTCGTCGTCGTGAGTGAGAACGAGTCGTTCTGTTTCCGCCCCGACGCGCCGGAGGAGCCGTTGCCGGCCGAGCTCGCGAGCCCCGAAGGGCTCACGGCGCTCGTGAACCGCTACGCCGTGCGCGCGGAAGGGCTCGGCGACCGAGTGAGCATCACCCTGCTCGACGAGCGCGGCGCCGCACGGCTTCAGAGCACCCGCGTCATCGACGGCGAGCTCGCCGGGGCGGTACTCGAGACGCTCCGTTCGGCGGGTGAGCGTGCGGTGGAAGACGGACGGCTTCGGTTCTCGCGTCGCGAGGTGGTGCTCGCGAGCCTCATGGCCGCAATCACGTTGCCGCTCGTTGCCGGCTGTAAAACGCGTGAGAGCGCGCCCCCCGCGCGCCCGCGGGCCGCGACTCCGGGGCCCGGAACCAACGAGCTCGCGGTCACGCTCGCGGTCAACGGCAAGAACCACGAGCTCACGCTCGAGCCGCGCGTGTCCTTGCTCGACGCGCTGCGCGAGCGCATCGGGCTCACCGGCACGAAGAAAGGCTGCGACCACGGGCAATGCGGCGCATGCACCGTGCTCCTCGACGGCCGGCGCGTGAACGCGTGCCTCGTGCTCGCCGTCATGGCGCGGGGCAAAAAAAAAAGTCACGACCATCGAGGGCCTCGCCGCCGGCGACGCGCTGCACCCGCTGCAAGCGGCTTTCGTGAAGGAAGACGCCTTGCAGTGCGGCTATTGCACGCCGGGTCAAATCATGAGCGCCGCGGGGCTCCTGCGCGAGAACCACGCGCACACGCCGGACGAAATTCGCGAGCACATGAGCGGCAACCTGTGCCGCTGCGGCGCGTACGCGAACATCGTACGAGCCATCGAGAGCGTTCAGGAAAGCGGCATTCCGGCGTGAAGTCGTTCGGTTACGTCGAGGCTCGAGGCCTGGAAGAAGCCGTGGCGCACGGACAGTCGCCGGCCTGCCGTTTCATCGCGGGCGGCACCAACCTCGTGGATCTCCTGCGCCTCGACGTCGAACGCCCGGACACGCTGGTCGACTTGGAGCGCCTTCTCTCGTCGGACATCGTCTGGGACGAGCGCGGGCTGACGCTCGGAGCGCTCGCCCGCAACAGCGACGTGGCGTTCGACACGGTCGTTCGTCGAGAGTTCCCCGTCCTCTCGGAGGCGATTCTCGCGGGCGCGTCGCCCCAGGTGCGAAACCTCGCGAGCACGGGCGGAAACCTGCTCCAGCGTACGCGCTGCTCCTATTTCCGCGACGTTGCGGTAGAAGCCTGTAACAAGCGCAAGCCGGGCAGCGGCTGCGCGGCGCTCGCGGGATACTCGCGAATGCACGCCGTGCTCGGCGTGAGCGACCACTGCATCGCGGCGCACCCTTCCGACATGGCCGTGGCGCTCTTGGCGCTCGACGCAGTCGTGCACACACGCGGGGCGACGGGCGAGCGCCGCATCCCGCTCGGAGAGCTTCACACCCTGCCCGGCTCGAGCCCCGACGTGGAGACGGTGCTCGAGCCGGGCGAAATCATCACGCAGGTCTTCGTGCCCGTGTCTCCGCGCGGCCGCCGCTCCACGTACGTCAAAGTCCGCGATCGCGCGTCGTTCGCCTTCGCGCTGGCTTCCGCGGCGGTAGCGCTCGAGCTCGACGGCGGCACCATTCGCTCCGCGCGGGTTGCACTCGGAGGCGTCGGAGCGAAGCCGTGGCGTGCCTCGGAAACCGAAGCGGCGCTCGCGGGCAAAGCGGCGACGCTCGAGACGTACGCGGCCGCCGCGGCTCACGCCATGAGCGAGGCGAAAACGACGCGCGACAATGCCTTCAAGGTGACTCTCGGCGCACGCGTCGTCGCCCGAGCGCTCGAGCTCGCCGGAGCGCGCGCATGACTCTGGTCGGGCGTGGAGTCGATCGCGTGGACGCGTACGCCAAGGTGCGTGGCGAGGCGCAATACGCGGGCGACGTCGCGGTTGCGGGCGCGGTGTACGCCTTCATCGTGACGAGCGCGATCGCCAAGGGGCGCCTGTCGCACATCGGTACCGCCGCGGCGGAAGGCTCGCCCGGCGTACTCGCCGTGCTCACGCCCTGGAATGCGCCGCGCCTTCCGCATGCGAACCAGAAAAGCACGCCCGTAGACAAGGTCGTGCAGCTGCTTCAGGACCAAGACGTGAGCTATGCGGAACAGCCGATCGCCGTCGTCGTCGCGGACACTTCTGAGCGCGCGCGCGAGGCTGCTTCGTTGCTCGAAGTGAGCTACGCGCCCGAGGCGGTGCATGCGTCGCTCGCGGCCGAGGTGGGGCGCGGGCGCACGCCACGGACGGCCGGGCCGCGCGCGAAACCCGACTCGGAGCGCGGCGATCTGACGGCGGGGCTCGCGAGCGCGGCGGCACGCGTCGAAGGGACCTACACCACGAGCAACCAGCATCACCATCCGATGGAGATGCACGGCGTGGTAGCCGTATGGCCGAGCAAGGACTCGCTCACCGTTTACGACACGTCGCAAGGCATTTTCGGCTGCCGCGCCCGGCTCGCCGCCATCTTCGAGCTGCCGCTCGAGCGGGTCCGGGTGATTTCGCATTTCGTCGGCGGCGGGTTCGGCTGCAAGGGCTCGATGTGGTCGCACGTGGCGCTCGCGGCACTCGCGGCCCGCGTCGGTCGCCCCGTGCGCCTCGTGCTCACGCGCCAGCAGATGTGCTCGCTAGTCGGCTACCGGCCGCGCACGATCCAACGTCTGACGCTCGCCGCGGCGAAAGACGGCACCTTGCGCGCCATGCGCCACGACGTGATCTCCGAAACGTCGACGTTCGACGAGTTCTCCGAGCCGTCCGCGCTCGTGACGCGCATGCTGTACGCCTGCCCGAACGTGGTCACCACGCACCGCGTGGTCCCGCTCGACGTCCCGACGCCGACCTTCACGCGTGCCCCCGGTGAGGCAAGCGGCAGCTTCGCGCTCGAAGTCGCCATGGACGAGCTCGCGCACGAGCTCGGCATGGATCCGCTCGCGCTGCGTCTCAAAAACTACGCCGAGCGCGACCCGGACGAAGACAAGCCGTGGTCCAGCAAATCGCTGCGCGAGTGCTACCGCCGAGGCGCCGCGGAATTCGGCTGGAATGCACGGCGCGCACTGCCGGGGTCCGTCCGCGACGGACGCTTGCTCGTGGGCCTCGGCATGGCGACCGCGACGTACCCGGCGCGCCAGAGCGCCGCCTCCGCGCGCGCGAGGCTCCTCGCCGACGGCAGCGTCGTGATTCAGGCCGGGAGCCAGGATCTCGGCACCGGCACCTACACCATTCTCGCTCAAATCGCGGCGGACGTGCTCGGCGTGCCGCTCGAGCGGGTGCGCGTCGAGCTCGGCGACACCACCCTGCCCGAAACTCCCGTGTCGGGCGGCTCGCAAACGGCGTCGAGCACGGGTTCGGCCGTGAAGCGCGCGGCGGAGGCGCTCAAGCAGAAGCTCGACGCGCTCACGCCCGCAGAACGCGCCGCGAGACCCGAGCTCGCAGCCGAGGTGAGGAACGACGAGAAGGCCGACCGGCAGCACTTTTCCACTCACGGCTTCGGCGCCGATTTCGTCGAAGTCAAAGTCGACCCCGAGCTCGGCAGCGTCCGAGTCACACGCGCCGTGGCGGCCTTCGCAACCGGGAAAATTCTCAACGCGAAAACCGCGCACAGCCAATTCATGGGAGGTATGGTCTGGGGGATCGGGCTCGCGCTCCGCGAATGCACCGTGCGTGACGAGCGGAGCGGCCGCGTGGTCACGCGTGATCTCGCCGACTACCACGTGCCGGTGAACGCCGACGTCCCCGAGTTCAAGATCCTCGTCATCGACGAGGACGACCCGCACGTGAACGACATCGGCGCCAAGGGCATCGGCGAAATCGGCATCACGGGCATGACCGCCGCCATCGCCAACGCCATCTACAACGCGACCGGCAAGCGCCTGCGCGACCTCCCCATCACGCCGGACAAGGTCTTCACTTGACGGAAGTCGCCGCAGTGTGTCGCGCGTGGGCGCGAGCGGCGCGCGCCTCGGAGCCCATCTGGCTCGCGACCGTCGCGCGCGTCGAAGGCTCGTCCTATCGCCGTCCCGGGGCGCGCCTGCTCTTTTCGCGTGACGCGGTGCTCGCGGGCGCGTTGAGCGGCGGGTGCTTGGAGCGTGAGCTCGTGCGCAGGGGGCCGTGGCTCACGCGCAACGGTCCCGTCTGCCAGACGATCGACTCCCGCTTCGACGACGAGGACCCGCGTCGCGGCTCCGGTTGTCACGGCAAGCTCGACATCTTGCTCGAGCCGCTCACGTCCGACGCCGACGGAGCGCTCGCCGTCGTCGGGCGCGAGCTCGCGGCGGAGCGGCGCGTGGGGCTCGCGACGGTCATCGAGAGCGATCTCCCGGGGGTCCCGCTCGGCGCGCGCGTCGTCCGCACCGAGCACGCGCTGACGAGCCAGCTCCGGGTGGACTCGCTCACACGCCGGCTCGGCTGGGTGCTCCGGGATGCGCTCCGCGAGGCGCCCTTTCGCCCGAGTTACGCGCGCGTGGGAGGCAGCATGGCGCTGGTCGAGGTGGTCGAGCCGCCGCCGCACCTCTTCGTGTTCGGCAGCGGCGCGGACGTGGTGCCGCTCGTGCGGGCGGGTGCGATCCTCGACTGGAACGTCACGGTCTGCGGCAAGCCGGGGCAGCTCGGCGTGCGCGAACGCTTCGTCGAGCTCGCGTGCCTCTCCGAGGCGCCGCTCGCCGACAACGTCGCCGCGCTCGCTCGCTGCGCGCGGCCGCTCGCGGTCGTGATGTCGCACGACTTTGCACAGGATCGCGCGGCCCTCGCGCAGCTGCTCGAGCTCGACGTAGCCTACATCGGCGTGCTCGGGCCGGCGCGCCGCACCGAGCGCATGCTGCAAGAAATCGCGCTCGAGCGCGGACCCATCGCGCCCGAACGCCGTCGGCGCGTGTTCGGCCCCGCGGGACTCGCGCTCGGCGCCGAGACGTCGGCCGAGATCGCGCTCAGTATCGTGGCGGAGGCGCAAGCGACGCTCGCGCAATCGCACCGTTCTTCACTTCGCGAACGAGGCGGGGACATTCACGCGCCGATGGCGCTCGTTTTGCAAGGAGATCCCACATGACCCTCGCCTGTGCCGTGCTCGCCGCCGGCGCCTCCTCACGCCTCGGCACGCCGAAACAACTTCTGCCCTTCCACGGTTCGAGCACGCTCGTGCATTGGGCGGCGGAATGCGCCTGCAACTCGAGGGCGTCGCGCGTCGCGGTCGTCGTCGGCGCGCGCTCGGAGGAAATCGCGGCGAGCGTCGCGGATTTGCCGCTTGAGGTTCTCGACGGTACCGCATGGCGTGAAGGCATGGCAGCGGCGATTCGCACCGCCACGCTGTGGGCCATCGATCGCGGCGCCGGCGCTCTCATGCTGTGTGCCTGCGACCAACCCTTCCTCACGAGCCGGCACTTGAACGCGCTCTGGTTCGCGAGCGAGCACGGCGCCCGCCTCGCTGCGTCGCACTACGGTGGGAAAACCGCCGTCCCCGCTGTCTTCCCCGAGCGCTACTTCGGCGCTCTGCTTGCCCTGCGGGGCGAGGAGGGCGGCGCCGGCATCCTGCGCCGCGAACCGAACGTCGCGCGCGTGGCTTGGCCCGAGGGTGCGTTCGACATCGACACGCCCGCCGATTGCGTCTCACTCTCGTGAGCCTTCGCGCTCGGCGCTTCGAGTACGCGCCGAGCGAAACACGGTCAGCGCGCGTTCGGCCCCGGCGCGTTCACCGTGTACGGCCTCGGGAGCGGGCTCGCGTGCGCGAGCTGTTGGACCGACGGCGCTCGCTGCCGCTCGTAGGGCGGGAGCTCCACGGCGCGGTGGGTCGCTGCTGCTTCGAAGATGGCGTCGAGCACGCGTGCGTCGCACCAGGCCTCTTCCACCGACGGCTCCGGATCGCGATCGTAGAGGACGCAATCCGAGAAGTAGGCGAGCTCGGGCGCGAACTGATCGCTCTTTTTGAACACCGTGCGGCGCGCGCGGCCACCGACCGTCAAATGATGAACGCGCTCGCTCGCATAGTCGTACGCGGGCTCCACGCGGAGGTCCCCCTCGGTGCCCGCAATGCGGTAGCTCGATACGCGCGCGGTGCTGTTGCCCACGCAGAACATCGCGAGGCACTCGCGCGGAAATTCGAGCACGGCGGCGGTGCTGTCGTCGGTGCCGTTGCGCGTGACGCTCGCGGAGACCACGCGGAGCGGTTCCGCGCCGAAGAGCGAGCGGGCCGCGTTGACGCAGTACACGCCGAGATCGTAAGCGGCGCCGCCGCCGAGCGCGGGATCGCGACGGATGTCGTCGGGGCCCACGACGTGCGTGAAGAAGGAGCTGAAGAGCCGCAGCGCACCGAGCTGCCCCGAGCGCGCGATTTCGAGCGCCTCGAGCGTCGCGACCTCGAAGTGGAGCCGATAGGCGACCATCAGCTTCACGTCGTGGTCGCTACACGCGTCCGCCATGGCACGGCAATCGGCGGCCGTCGGCGCGAGCGGCTTTTCGCAGAGCACGTGCACGCCGCAGGCCGCCGCGCGCAGCACGAACTCCTTGTGCAGCGCGTTCGGTGTTGCGACGTAGACGGCGTCGATCCGCCCCTCCTCGAGCACCGTTTCGAAGTCCGGGTAATCCGCCACGAGCTTCAAGCCGTAACGGTCGCGCAAAGCCGTCCGCTTTTCCGCGTCCCCGGAAACGACGGCGACGAGCTCGGAGTTTTGCGCGTGCGCGAATGCGGGCAAGACCGCGACCTGCGCGATATTGCCAGCACCCACGACCGCGTAGCGTATGGAACGCGCTTGAGTCATCCGGTGAGAGGTTGCATGGCGCGCGCCAGGCGCTGCCAGGCGCGCTTCAGCCGACCTGTTGCCGTGTTTCGATTTCCGCGGCCTCGGAGCGCGGTCGCGCGCGTGTCCCGGCGGGCCGACACGAGACGGGCTCGTAGTCCTTGAGCCAGGAGCGGAGCAAATCGGTTGCGTGCTCGGAGCTCACGCCGAGCCGCTGGCTCAGATAACGCGTGAAGTCGAACGGAATGTCGTCCATGTCAGTGGTTCCACTCCAAGCGAAACCCGTGCCAGTGCCGCTTTATGCCGCTCGAACCGCCACGCGCCGCAAATTGCCGAAATCCGCGGAAATAGATGGCGGGATGCCCGAGGCATGGCGCGACACGCGCGTCTTTCAGACACGCTCGGCGCGGGGCAAGCGTCCGAGGCTCGTCAGTGGCGCTTGAAAAATTGTACATCGCGCTCGTGTTTCTCGGCCGCCGCACGCGTGCGAAACGTCCCCAGATTGCGGCGGCGGCCCGTCTTCGGGTCGAGCTTCTTCGAGTACAGCCGATACCCTTCGGTGATTTTTCTGATCATGCCCTCTTCAGGCAAGATCCCGGCCCGGCATAACGGCTCCGGCGCGAGGGTTCATGCTTTGCATCCCGGGGTCGTCGGCAAACAGGAGGACCCAACATGGACGTCCAAAAGATCATGACGACGAACGTCTCTTGCGTGCGCAGCGGCGACACGCTGAGCACGGCGGCGCGCGTAATGTGGGATTGTGACTGCGGCTCGGTGCCGGTCGTCGACCCGGCGAGCGACGAGGTCGTCGGCATCGTCACCGACCGCGACATCTGTATCGCGACCTGGAGCCACGACCAGCAACCGAGCTCCATCAGCGTGAGCGAGGCGATGTCGAGCGACGTCGTCACCTGTCTGGCCACGGACAGCATCGCTTCGGTCGAGAGCCTCATGCGTAGCAAGCAGGTCCGGCGCGTGCCCGTCGTCGATCGGCACCGGAGGCTCGTCGGCATCGTGTCACTCGGCGACATCGCGATCGCGGCACACCGCGACGCGGGCATCGACACCGCCCCTTCACGTGACGTGGCCGCCGTGCTCGCCCGCGTTTCGGCGAGGCGCAGCGACGGAGCGAGCGTCCTCACGCCGCGTCACTGAGTCAGCGGCAATCCTGCGCGAGGCCGAGGTACACTTGGCCGAGGTTCGTGGGCGATCCGTCGTCGGCGACGAGCTTCGCGTTCGGAATCGGATCGGCGCTGAACCACGAGTACCGGAAGACGTGCGGGTTCGCCTCGAGATAGGGCACCGCGGCGCGCATGTATGCCTCCTGGTCCGCCGCGGAGGCCTTGCCGTCGCACGAGAACTCGGTGAGCCAAATCGGCTTGCCGAACTGCTCGAACCCTTCGAGGCTCCCGCCGGGCTCGAGGTAGTCCTTCAACGAAGGCAGATCACAATTGTACCAATGCACCGCGACGTAATCGACTTCACAGTCTTTGCACGCCGCGAAAAAGTCCTTGAGGTATTGATAGGGATCCGTCCCGTTGCAATCCGACGCGGGACCGCAAAAATTCATCCCCGGCGACACGAGCGGCACCTTCGCGGCCTTGGCGTTCGACTCGAGCGTGGGCCAGAGGGCGGCCGCGGCTTGTGCCGTCAGGTTCGACTGAGCGTGAAAGTTCGGCTCGTTGAACGTGAGCAGGTATTTCGCGCTCGCGGGGACTGCCGTGTTCACGTCGCCCTTGCCCCAAGCCATCGGGACGAACTCGACGCTGCCCGCACCTTTCATCGACCAGTCGTACCACCAGGCGACGATCGGCGAGAACGCGGGCCCGGGCGCGGTGTTCGCCGCGATACCGCGCTTGCAACCCATCGCTGCGGCGCCAGCGCCGCCGCTCTCTGAAGCGCCTGCGTCACCATTCAGCGCCGCGCCCGGGGAGCCGTTCTGGCCGCCGCCGCTCTGCCCGCTGCCGTGGCCGTCGCCGTTATCCGCGCCGGCGCCGGCCGTGTTCGTGCCGCCGGTGCCGCTCGCACCGTCGATCGGCTTCGCGGCCCCGCCGCCGTCGTTCTTGCTCGTGCACGCGAGCGCCGCGACGACCAAGGCCGAGCTCACCACGCAAGAACGACGCACACCGTCAGCCTACATCGAGACGATGCCTGTCGATCGTGAATTTTGGCACGGACGCCTGCTATTCACACACGCGGTCCGAACACTTTTCCCCCGCGGGTGCGCAGATGCCGCAGCTTGGATTACAGCAGACGAGTCCGACGTTGCACGTTTGCATGCCGCAGGACTGACTCTCGGGATAAGTGATTTCACCCGAGCAGCGGCGCGACGCGTCGCACGTCGCGCCCGGTCGCACGCACACGCCGCAGCTCGCGTTACAGCATACTTCACCGACGTTGCACGTAGTCGGGCCGCACAGTGCGCTCGACGGCACCGCCGGCATGCCGCAGATGAACTGCGAGCAGAGCTCACCGGGGTTCGCGCAAGTCCCGCAGCTTGGGTTACAGCAAACTTTGCCCGGCGCGCACGTCGTCGACCCGCACGAGACGATCGCGGGCGCCGCCGAGGCGGCGGGTGGCGCCGAAGCGACGGCTGCCGCCGAGGCGCTCGCGCTTGCATTCGGGGCCGGGCTCGCGGACGCCACGGGTGCATTCAAGTCAACGGTGGGTTCAACGTGCAGCACGATGGGCTGCGGGAGACGTGCCGCGAGCGTTTCTCGTTCGTCCTCGTCGAGAAGCGGCGCTTCGGACCGCGCCGGCACGCCTCTTGGCGATGCGGTCGCGGGTGGCGTCGCTGCGGGCGCCGCGTTGACCGGAAGGCGCACCGGCAGAGGCACGGTACTGTGCGGCGGTTCCGGCTCCGCGACCCCTGCGGACCATGGCTCCCAAGCTCGGTAATGGTGCGCCGTAACCAGTGCCACTCCGACACTGGCGAGACAGAGTGCCGCGATCCCCACGACCGGCGGCACCCAGCGCTTTCTTTGCCCGCTTCCGAGTGATGTCGTGGCCATGTAAGCGGGAGCTGCAAGCCGTGGACCAGCTGGCACCGTTCTTGCGATTTGCTGCGCATGGCCATCGGACCCGCCCTCGTTCTCGCAAGCACCGTCGCGCTCGCCGGCCCACAAGGCCCCGCGGCGCAAAACGCGGACACCGCGGACACGACCGGCACCTCCGCGGACCGCGTGCGTGATGATTGGATGCTTTCCGTCGAAGGCGTGACGCGTGCGCCCATCGAAGCCGGGTTTCAGGCAGGTGTGGAGATGCCGTTCGGGCTGCGCCTGTTCGGCGGGTACGCGTGGGTGCCGTCCGCGTACATCGACTTCTTGGCGACGCTCGCCGCGGGCGCGTCCACGGCAAAAACGGTGCTGCAAGATGCTCGCTATGGCGGCAACAGCGGACGTGTCGGCATAGGGTTGCGGCCGTTTCGACCGATCGGTCTCTACTTCGACGCGAGCGACGCGCGCATGCAACTCGACGCGACGCAGCCGATTCCGAGCTTCTCGGCGCCGGGCTACTCGTTCCCGGGCGGCACTTATCGGCTGCACACGAATATCGACGCTTGGGCGCTCGAGCTCGGGTATGAGGGCGAAATCGAGCGACGCTTGGTGCTCGGCGCCGCGCTCGGTCTGAGTGGTGCCTTCGGTTCGTCCACGAGGATCGTACCCGTGGGCAGCGCCCCGAACGAGACCACGGCGCTGAGCGAAGCGAGCAGCGACATCGACCACGTCTTTCGCACGAACGTGCTACCGACGCTGACCCTCCGCCTCGGGTTCGACCTCATCTGACGAGATGCGGGCCCGCCCGCGGGGGCCCGCCACTTCACGCTCGATACGCGCTGCCTTCCGCGGAAGTCAGGTGCCGAGGATCCGAACGAGCACGGCGAGGATCGCCGCGAGCCCGAGCTCCGAAAGCAATCCCTCCCAAATACCCTGCTTGAAGACGTCGCCGATTACGGCGCAACCACTGATGGCGACGACCAGTGGAAGCAACGCCAGCGGAGAAAAAGAAACTCGTCCAAGGTGAGTGCGCATAGGGCCTCCTCGCACGCATCGAAAAAGCAAGGGCCGTGCCGCGCTCCTCGCCCCGCACGGAGAGCCCTAAAGCGCTGGCGGTGACGCTTTCCTTCAATCCTGCCGATGTGGTCCGAGGAGCCCCGTCCGATTTCGCCTCACCCGCGGCGGCTTCGAGACGGTCAGCGTCGTTCGCGAGGGCTTGGTCGAATCACGCGGACTCGCGCGTCCCTAGAATAGACGAACCGCGAAGTAGAACGCGCCGCCCAGATATCCGAAGGTCGAGCTCGCGACGAGCAGCACCCACGCCGGATGCAGCCGCCGCGGGCGGAGCCGAGCGAGCGCCGCTTGACGCACCTGCTCGGAGCGCGCCGGATCCGGAGTGGGGTTCGGCAGCGCGGCGAGGCGCGCGAGCACGGGGTCGTCGTGAGTCACGGGCGGGTTCTCCGGGCGAAAGGGGCGACGGGAAGGCGCGAAAGCTCGGCAAGCAACCGCGAACGGGCGCGCGACAAGCGCTGGCGGAGCGCCGCGGAATCGACGCCGAGCAAGCGGGCGATCGCGTCGCGTTCGAGTCCGTCAACGGCCACGAGCAAGAGCACTTCGCGATCTTCGAATCGCAATGCCCCGAGCGCGCGCTCGACGTCGCCGAGCAGAAGACGCGCTTCCACGTCCGGCGGTGGACTCGAGAGCGCTTCGAGCGCTGCGTCGTCGAGCTCCAAGGGCGCGCGGCGCGCGTGACTCAGGTAGGCATTGCGCGCGACCGCATAAAGCCAAGCTCGCAAATCCGAATCTCGCGCGAGCTCGGGACCGCGCTCGGCGAGTCGCAAGAACACGTGCTGCAGGAGATCCTCCGCGACGTCGCGCCGGCCTGAAAGCCGAGTGAGAAAGCCGAGCAGTGGGCCTGCGTGAGCGGCATACGCAAGATCGAAGCCGCGCGGTTCGCGCCGTCTGAGCAGCGCGAGCGCCTCGAGATCCGCCGCGCTGCTCATGTCACCAAAGATAACGCGTGAACCGGCGCCGCGTGACAGGCGGTCACGCTCGCGCGAGCCGTGCGTTATCGGACGGAGGTTCAAATGATCCAGAAGTTCTTCGAAGAAGGCGGCTTTGCCATGTTTTTCCTGGTGGCGTTCGGGGTCGCGACCCTGGCCGCCGCGAGCGTCTATGCGAGCCGACTCCGGCGCGTGGCGCTGCGCATCACGCTCGCGCTCGCGCTCGCCACGACGTTCACGACACTCACCGGCATCTGTGTGGATCTGGCCGCCGTCGGACATGGTGCGCCGGCTTTCGTGGCGCACCATCCGGGCGTGTCGCTCACCGAAGCCGTGCTCCAGGGCATAGCGGAGTCGCTCGCCCCCGGCGTGCTCGGCTTCACCTTCGTCGCGCTCGCCGCGTTGATCACGACGCTCGGGTTGTACCGGGAGCCGAGCTCTCAGCCGACGGTACGCTGATCCCACGTGCCAACGGTGTCGAAGCGCTGCGCATTGCATCACCGCTCAAGTTCCGGCACGTGTGAGAGTCACGGCATACGGCTTGCTTAATCCCAAGAAACTCGCTGAGTTGAGCCATAGTGTGCCAACGATGCTTACAGCGAGGAGCCTTCGCAGCTTGTCTCGACACACCGGAGCGCGCTCGGGTGTAGCTCGTGGAGTAACGCATGACTTCCAAACTTCTTTACGTCGCATTGGTCCTCTCGCTCGGGTGCAGCGGTCATAGCGAGGATCATTCGACTTCGCCGGAGGGCGGAAGCGGCGGGACGGCGGGCGCGAGCTCGGGAGTGGGGGGTGGCTCCGGCACCAGCGGCGGCTCGAGCAGCGGAGGCGGATCGGGTGCAGGCGGCAGCGGAGGCTCGCCCACGAGCGGCGGCTCCGGCGGCGAAACCGGCGGGACGAGGGCAACCGGCGGCAGCGGCGCAACCGCGGGCGGCGGGACGGCTGGCGGCGGGACGGCCGGCGGCGCCGGAACAGGGAGCGGCGGCCGCTCCGGGACAGGCGGAACGAGCGGTCACTCGGGCAGCGCTAACGGCGGGATAGCCGGTGAAGGGGGCAGCGCTGAGGCAGGTGCGAGCGGCGCGGCGGGCAGCGCGAGCACGGCATGCGGCGGCCTCGCCGCGAAGATGTGCGGCACGGACGAGGTGTGCCACTGGTCAAATGGCAGCTGCGGCACCGGCGATCAACCGGGGGAATGCATCCTCGTCGGCGGAACGGTCTGCGGAGCGACTCCCGTCTGCGGCTGCGACGGCAAGGCCTACGCGAACGCGTGCCGCGCTTACGGCGCCGGCGTCGACACCACGCCGGACGACTCCTGCGCGCTCGGCAACGGCGCCCAAGGCGACACCTGTCTCGTCGACGACGATTGCAGCGGGACGCTCAAGTGCTGCTCCTTGCCGATCGGTTTGATGAAATGCACGACCCCGATGGGCTCGATGTGCCCGCTGACGCCGTGAGCCGGCGTCGGACGCCTGCGAGGCCCCGTCGGACGCCGTGAGACCTCGCGAGGAGTAGCTGTAAATCGAGAGCTCGTTCCGGCGGGCACAGTTGGATGTGTGTCTGAGTCGTACTCGCACCCTTCGCGTCCCGCGGCGTTCGCACACGAGCCACGTTTTGTACGAAGCGCCGGCGCGCGCACGCGAACTCTTTGACAAGAAAAAGTACAGCTGAGTAAGCTCCGAGGATCATCAGGGGCCAACGGCACGAACAGGCGGGCAAGCCCATGGGCCGTCCCGTTCTCTGGGGCGCGATGCTCGCGGCGGCGCTGTGTCTCCTGCCGGTGAGGCGCGCCGCCGCGGAGGATTCCCCGCTGACCCAGCCCCCGGACGTCCACGCGTTCGTGAGCCAGGGCTTCATGCTGAGCTCGAAGAACAACTACCTCACGCATTCGCGGCGAGGGAGCTTCGAGTTCACCGAGGTCGGCCTCAACTTGACGAAGAGCATCAGCGACGACCTCAGCGTCGGCATGCAGCTCTTCATGCGCGACCTCGGCCCGATCGGTAACTACAAGCCGCAGTTCGACTGGTTTTATCTCGACTACCACTTTCGCGACTGGCTCGGGCTGCGCGCCGGGCGCACGAAGCTCCCCTTCGGCCTCTACAACGACCAGAGCGACATCGACTCCGCGCGTGTCCCGGTCTTGCTGCCCCAATCGGTATACCCGACGACCCAACGCGATTTCTTGCTGGCCCAGACCGGCTTCGAGCTCTACGGCTACGAGCCTTTGCCGCTGATCGGCGCGCTCGACTATCGCCTGTACGGCGGCACCATCTTCATCGATCAGACGTCACTCGCGGCACCGGGGGAGACGGTGTCGGACCTCGATGTTCCGTACGTCGTGGGCGGACGCTTACTCTGGCGTGCCCCGGCACCCATCGACGGGCTCACGCTGGGCGGCAGCGTCCAGGCGCTGCGCTTCGACCTCGACGTCTCGCTGAGCGATGAGCTCGTGAGCGCATTCAAGCAAATCGGTCGGCTGCCGCCGACGGCGAGCAACACCTTCAAATACTCCATACCCGCCCTCTTGGGCGTGGGCTCGCTCGAGTACTCGGCCCATGATCTCCTGCTTGCCGCCGAGTACAGCCGCTGGCACGAGAGCTACCGGACGCGGCCACAAATCATACCGGACGGCCACCTCACTTCGACGCGCTGGTACGTCATGGGCTCGTATCACGTGGCGCCCTGGTTCAGTCCGGGCGCCTACTATTCGCTCTTCTACTCCGGAGTCCCAGGGCCGAAGACGCGCGACAAGTATCAGCAAGACTTCGCGGTCACGACCCGCTACGATATCACCTCGAACTGGCTCTTGAAGCTCGAGGGCCACTACATGCGCGGCACGGCGGGGCTGAGCCCGGGGTTGAACTCGAACCTCCCGCTCGCCGAGCTCACGCGTGACTGGACGGTGTTCATGGCGAAAACGACCGCTTTCTTCTGAGGAGCGAGCCACGTTGTCCGGTCGAGCACGCGAAACTCACCGCCGGCTGGTGCTGCGAGGCGCGGGCACGCTGTTCGTGCTTTGCCTCGCACTCGGAACGGTGCCGCCCGTGCTCGCGGGTGACGCGCCCGAATTCCGCGTCATCACCCATGCGAGTCGCCCGGAGGCGAGCGTCACACACGAATTCCTCGCCGACGCGTTCCTGAAGAACGTCACGCGCTGGCCCGGCGACGAGGCGATTCGTCCCGTCGATCAACGGGCGGATTCCGCCGTGCGGCGTCATTTTTCTGACGGTGTGCTGCGCCGCTCCGTGCAAGCCGTGAAAACTTATTGGCAACAGCGGATCTTCTCCGGGCGCGGTGTGCCGCCACCGGAGCTCGAATCCGACGAAGCGGTCGTGCATTACGTCGAAGCCCATCCGGGCGCGCTCGGCTACATTTCGGGTAACGTACCCGCGGGCAAGGCCAAGGTGCTCGCGGTCGCGCCGTAATCAACCGAGCGAGGGTGTTTGAAGCTCACGTTTCGCGCGAAAATCACGTCGATTATTCTGCTGACGATCCTCGCGTTCGGCTCGGTCCTCTCGATCTCCGGCTGGCTCGGATGGCGTGAAGCGCGAGACCTCGAGGACGTCGAGGGTCGTATGGTACCGAAGCTCGAGCTCGGGCCGCGGCTCGAATCCGAATTCGAGCATCTGCGCCAGAGCATGCAGGACGCCGTCGCGGCGCAGGACCCGGCCGCACTCGACGAGAGCATTCAGCAACGCAATGCCTTCATTGCTACCGTGTCTCAGGCCGGGCCCGCTCTCACGCCGGCCGAAGCCGCGCAGCTTAGCCACGCCGTGACCGCGTACCACGACGCCGCGTACGGCGTGTCGCGACGCCTGCTCCGAGGCGAGACGGGGGAAGCGCTCGTGGACGCGCTCGCGGCGATGCAAGCGCAACAACACGCGACCGAGGCGCTGATCGCGTCGTCGGCCCGTCTCGATCGCCGCGAGCTCGCGGGCGGCTTCGCGGCCGTGCGGCGTGGCATCACCGCCGGGTCGCGCTACGCGCTCGCGATCGGCCTCGTCAACCTCACGCTCGTGCTGGGGCTCGCGGCATGGACGGGACGGGCCGCCGTCACGTCGCTCGCGAACCTGTCGAGCGGCGTCGCGCGCTTCGCCACGGGGAATTTTCGAGAACCGATCCCGGTGCGCGGCCAGGACGAGCTCACGGTGCTCGCGGTCGAGACCAATCGCATGGCCGAAGCGCTCCGGCGCAGCGATTGGCTGCGCACCGGGCTCGCCGGGCTTTCGGACGAGCTCCGCGCCGAGCTCGCGCCCGAGGAAGCGGCCAAGCGAGCGCTCTCGTTCTTGTGCCGGCGCTCGCGCGCGGTCGCGGGCATCCTCTACTCGGACGACGGCGAAGGTGCGCTGCAAGCACAGGCCAATTACGCGAGCGACCTCGCCCAAACGATGGGCGTCCTGCGCTCGTTTCGCGTCGGCGAAGGGCTCGTCGGCGAGGCGGCGCTCACGGGCACCGTCGTCGTCGTGAACGATCCGCCGGCGGGCTACTTCACCGTTCGCTCGGGCCTCGGCGAGTCCGGCCCGCGCGCGCTCGTGCTCGCGCCGCTCAGGCGCGCCGAGCGCAGCGTCGGTGTGCTCGAGCTCGCGTTGTTCGAGCCGTGCACGGACGAAATTCGCGAATTCATGGACGCCGCGCGGGAAATCGTCGTGATTTCGCTGGAAATGGCGCGCTCGCGCGCAACGCTGCAGGGCCTGCTCGAGAAGAGTCAGAAGCAGGCGGATCTCTTGGCCGCGCAGGAAGAGGAGCTCCGCGCGAGCAACCGCGAGCTCACGGACCAGCAAGAAGAGCTCCGGCAAGCGAACGTGGAGCTCGAGGAGCAGCGCGAGACCTTGAGTACCCAAAAGGTGGAGCTCGAACGCGTGCGGGAGGGGCTCGTGGACAAAGCGGCGGAGCTCGCGCGCGTGTCCACGTATAAATCGCAATTTCTCGCGAACATGTCGCACGAGCTCAGGACGCCGCTCAACAGCATGCTGCTGCTCTCGCACCTGCTGTCCGAAAACGAGAGCAAGAACCTCAACGCCAAACAGGTCGATTACGCGAAGACGATCCACTCGGCGGGCAAAGATCTGCTCGGGCTCATCAATCAGGTGCTCGACCTCGCCAAGATCGAAGCCGGGCAGCAGGACGTGGACCTCGGCGAGGTGACGATCGCGGAGGTCGTGCAGCACGCCGAGCGCCTCTTCACCGCCCCCGCGCAGGACAAGAAGCTCGTGTTTCGCACGGAGATCGCGCGCGGCTTGCCGGCGACGATCGTCACCGACCGAAAGCGCCTCGAGCGCATCCTCGTGAACCTCGTCGGCAATGCGCTGAAGTTCACCCAACACGGCGAGGTGAGCCTGCGCGTCGCTCGCCCTACTTCCGCGCTCGACCTGCCGCGCGGGCCGCTCGAGCCCGGCACCGCGATCGCGTTCGCGGTGTCCGACACGGGTATCGGCATCCCGCGCGCCGCACAAGCGCGTATCTTCGCGCCGTTCGAGCAAGCCGACGCGAGCTCCGGCCGCCGCTTCGGCGGCACCGGGCTCGGGCTCGCCATCGCGCGCGAGTCGGCCGTTTTGCTGGGCGGCACGCTCGAGGTCGAGAGCCGCGAGGGCCACGGCAGCACGTTCACTTGCACGCTGCCGGAGCGCCCGGCCGTGTCGCGTCGTGCCGACCCGGGGCACGTGACCGCCGCACCCGTCGCCGACGACCGCGCTCACGTGGAGTCCGAGAGTTATCTACTAGTCGTGGAGGACGACCCGACCTTCGCCGAGCGCTTGGTCGCGCTCATTCACGGACAAGAGTTCAAGGCAGTCGTGGCTACGCGCGGCGAAGAGGCGCTCAGGCTCGCGAAGGCGCAACGGCCGCGCGGCGTGATCCTCGACGTGAAGTTACCCGACATGGATGGCTGGACGGTGATGGAGCGCTTGCAGCACGACCGCGCGACCCGCTCCGTGCCGGTGCATTTCATCTCGGGCGCCGACGCTTCGGATCGGGCGTTCTCGCTCGGCGCGGTCGGCCATTTGATGAAGCCGGCGACGCCGAGCGAGCTCCTCGGCGCGATCCGGCTGCTCGTGCAAGGGCCGGAAGCGGCGAATTCACGCGTGCTGCTCGTGGAAGACGAAGCCGCCGAGGCAGGCGCCGTCGTCGAGCTCTTGCAGAGCGCCGGGCTCAGCGCCGAACACGTGACGAGTGCGGGCGCCGCCCTGGAGGCGCTCGGTCGCGAACGCTTCGGTTGCATGGTGCTGGACCTCGGGCTGCCGGACATGGACGGCCTCGGGCTGCTGGAAACGCTGCGCGCGCGGCCCGGGGTACCGATGCCGCGCGTCGTGGTGCACACCGGGCGCTCGCTCACGCGCGAAGAAATCCGGCGCGTCGAAGCGTATGCCGAAGCGGTGGTCGTCAAAGGCGGCAACTCGGGGGAGCGGCTGCTCGAAGAGGTGCGGCTCTTCGTCGAGCACGTCCGCGAGGGCGCGCCGCGTCCGCTCGCGCTCGGCGCGTACACCGAGCCGCTCCCCGAGGTCTCGCTCGAGGGCAAGCGCATTCTGCTCGCCGACGACGACATGCGTACGGTCTATGCGCTCTCGGCGCTCCTGCGCGGCAAAGGCGCGGAGGTGCTCGTCGCGGAAAACGGCCGCGAAGCGCTCGAGCTACTCGGCGCGCATGCGGACGTGAGCCTCGTCTTGATGGACGTGATGATGCCCGAGATGGACGGCTACGAAGCGCTGCGCCGGATGCGCGCGGACGGCCGCTTCCGTGCCCTCCCAGCCATCGCGCTCACCGCCAAAGCGATGAAAGGCGAGAAGGAGCTCTGTCTCGAAGCGGGCGCGAACGACTACCTCGCGAAGCCCGTCGAGCCGGGCCGTCTGCTCCGAACGCTTTCCGGCATGTTGAAAGCGAAGGACGCATGAACCAGGGGAGCGAAGCCGAAAGCATCGAGATTCACCTCGTGCTCGAAGCGATCCACCGCCGCTACGGCTATGATTTGCGCGAGTACGTCCCCGACACGATCGAACGGCGCTTGCGCTCCGCCCTCGCGCGCTCTGGCCTGCGCCATTTCGGCGAGGTGACGCACCGCTTGCTGCACGACCCGGCCTGGTTTGCGAACCTGCTCGACCAGCTCACCGTGCAGGTGAGCGACATGTTCCGCGATCCGCCCTTTTATCGCGTGTTTCGCGAGCGCGTCGTGCCGCTGCTCCGGACTTATCCCGAGCTCAAGCTGTGGCACGCGGGCTGTGCGACGGGGGAAGAGGTCTACGCGACCGCCATTCTGCTCTCCGAGGAGGAGCTCTACGAGCGCTCTCAGATCTACGCGACGGACGTGAGCGCGAAAGCGATCGAAAGCGCGCGCGACGGTGTCTACACGCAAGAGCAGGCGACGGCTTTCGCCGCGAACTACGCGCTCGCGGGCGGGAAACGCTGCTTCGAGGATTACGTGGTGTCCGGCTACGGCCGTATCGCCATGCGCGAACCGCTGAAGAAGAACCTGGTGTTCTTCCAGCACAACCTCGCCACCGACTACGCCATCGGGCAGATGAACGTGATTTTCTGCCGCAACGTGCTCTTTTACTTCGAGCGGGGACTGCGCGAGCGCGTCCTCGGCATGCTCGGCGCAGGCCTCGGCCGGAGCGGCTTTCTGTGCCTCGGCGCGACCGAGGGTCTGCCGGAAGACTCCGGCGCGACCTTCGGCTCGTTCGCGCCGCGCGAGCGCATCTTCCGCAAGTCGGGACAAGCATGAGCGAACCAGCTACGCCGCCGCTCGGGTCACCCGCCACGCCGAATCCAGGGCGCTCGCGGCCGGCCGTCTTGCTCGTGGACGACGTGGAGGCGAACCTCGTCGCGCTCCAAGCGTTGCTCGCCGATCTCGACTGCGAGCTCGTACTCGCCCGCTCCGGTAACGCCGCGCTGCGGCAGCTCTTGCGGCACGAATTCGCGCTCGTGCTGCTCGACGTACAAATGCCCGAGATGGACGGCTACGAGGTCGCCGAATACGCCCGCAAGAACTCCGCGACCAAGGACATTCCGATTCTCTTTCTGACCGCGACGCACAACACCCAGGACAACGTGCTCCGCGGTTATGACTCGGGGGCCGTCGATTTTCTATTCAAGCCCATCGACTCCTCGATCCTGCGCAGCAAGGTGCGCGTCTTTCTCGACCTCTACAACGGCAAGCGCGAGATCGCGGACAAGAAGCATGCCCTCGAGCGCGCCTATCGCGATCTGCAGGCGGTGCAGGCGCAGCTCGTCCAGTCGGCGAAGATGGCATCGCTCGGCGAGCTCGTCGCGGGCATAGCCCACGAGATCAACAACCCCCTCGCCTTCGCCCTCAGCCACCTCGACACGGCGCTGCGCGGCCTCGGTCCGATCGAAGCGGCGCTGCGTCCGGAAACCTCGGACGCCGCGCGGCCACATTGGCAAAAAGTTAAGAGCCGTCTCGGCGAAATGAACCTCGGCCTCGGACGCATCCGCGACCTGGTCGTGAAACTCCGAACTTTTTCCCGTCTCGACGGCGACGAGCGCGGCGTCGCCAACATGAAAGAGTGCGTCGAGGCCGTGCTCACGATCCTCGGTCACCGTTTGAAAGATCGCATCACCATCGTGCAGGAGCTCGGCGAGCCCGGCTCGCTCGAGTGCTATCCGGGGCTCTTGAACCAGGCGCTCATGAACCTGATGGCCAACTCCATCGACGCCATCGAGGGTGAGGGCACGATCGTCGTTTCTACGCGGGTCGCGGGCGATCGCTATCTGATTGCGGTGAGCGACACCGGGCCCGGCATCCCGCCAGCCCTCAGGCAGCGCATTTTCGAACCTTTCTTCACGACCAAAGGTGTCGGTAGTGGGACGGGGCTCGGCCTCTCGATCACCTATTCGATCGTGGAAAAGCACGGCGGCACCCTCAGCGTGGATTGCCCACCGACCGGAGGCACGACCATGACGATGAGCCTGCCGCTCATAACGCCGCCCGGCAGATCCCACTGAATAAAGTCGCCCAGCTCCGCTGAGACCCGCCACAACGCGGTTCGTCCGCGTGGCAACGTGGCTCAGCGGAAACACGACGGCGGCTATTGCCTCGGAGGCGCCCAGGATGCAGAGTTCGATGAAGATGCAGAGCGATGGCATCCACGGCAGCTGGGGCGGGCGGCTTGGCAGCAAGGCTACGGTGCTCGTCGTCGAAGACGATGACGACACGCGCGCGGCGCTGGCCGACACGCTGACGGATCTCGGTCACTCGATCGAAGTGCGCGCCGACGGCGTCGCCGCCCTCGAACGACTCCACAGCGGCAATTTCGACGCCGTGCTCACGGACGTGCGCATGCCCGGCATGGACGGCATCGAGCTCTGCCGCCGTTTGAGCGGCGATCGTCCGAGCTTGCCGGTGCTCGTGATGACGGCGTTCGGCGACGTCGATTCGGCGATGGGCGCGCTCCGCGCCGGCGCCTACGACTTCATCACGAAGCCGCTCACCATCGAGCGTCTC
This sequence comes from Polyangiaceae bacterium, assembly GCA_025936045.1. Taxonomy (GTDB): domain Bacteria; phylum Myxococcota_A; class Polyangia; order Polyangiales; family Polyangiaceae; genus PMG-095. The sequence continues at coordinate 144,912 of JAICUB010000007.1, forward strand.
GCGAGCGCGCTCGAGCGTGCGCTCAATCAGGGACCAAAGAGCTCCATCATCGTGCGCCCGTGCGCCGCGCCCCCTCCGGAAGAGCCGCTCGACGGGCTCGTCGGGTCGAGCTCGGCAATGCGCGCCGTGAGCGATCGGATCCGCTCCGCGGCCCCCACCGAGTCAACGGTGCTCATCACGGGCGAGAGCGGCACGGGGAAGGAGCTCGTCGCTCGCGCGCTCCACCGTCACAGCGCTCGCGCGGCCGGCCCCTTCGTCCCGGTGAGCTGCGCAGCGGTTCCGGCGGAGATGCTCGAGGCCGAGCTCTTCGGTCATACACGCGGCGCGTTCACGGGCGCGGGCCAGGCTCGTACCGGGCTCTTGCAGCAGGCCGAAGGCGGCACGCTGTTCCTCGATGAGATCGGGGATATGCCGCTCGAGCTGCAGCCGCGTCTTTTGCGGGCACTCCAGGAACGGCGCGTGCGACCGGTGGGCTCGTCGGTGGAGTTCGACTTCGACGCACGCCTGATCGCGGCGACGAATCGTGATCTCGGCACGGCCATGGCGGCCGGCACGTTCCGCGAGGATTTGTACTTCCGCGTCAACGTGATCCGCGTCGAGATGCCGCCGCTGCGCGAGCGTCCGGGGGACGTGCTCGAACTCGCGCGCTACTTCCTCGCGCGAGCGAGCGTGGGGACGAGCGAGAGCTACCAGCTCACGCCCGAGGCCGAGCACCAACTGCTCTCACACTCCTGGCCCGGCAACGTGCGGGAGCTCGAAAACTCGATGCGCGCCGCCGTCGCGATGGCCACTTCGGGGCACGTCGGTTTCGAAGAGCTGCCGACGGGCGTGCGCGCGAACCTGGTGCCTCGTGAGATCGCGAACGATCCTCGCACGCTCGACGAGGTGGAGCGCCGTCACATCCTGCACGTGCTCGACGCGCTCGAATGGAACAAGGCCGAAGCGGCGCGCGTGCTCGGTATCAACCGAGCGACGCTCTATCGCAAGCTCCAGCGCTACGGTCTCGAAGGCAATAACGGCAACTGACGGCAACTGACTCCGCGCCGTCAGCGGGGGAGGTCCGGCGCGAGCGTCGTGCTCAGCCGGGGACGGAGTCTTCGCGGGCGCGGGGCGGCGGCTCGCTGCCGGCGTAACTCTTGAGCTTGCGGTAGAGCGTCTTGCGATCGAGCTTCAGGATGCGCGACGCGAGCGCGCGGTTGCCGTCGACCGCGGAGAGGGTGCTCAGGATGTGCGCGCGCTCGACCACCTCGAGCGACTTCAGGCTCTCGGGCGAAGGCGACACCTTGCGCTGACCGAGCGGCGCGGGCAAATCCGAGGTGCCCACGTGATCGGCCGCCGCGACGGTGACCGCCGCCGTGATGCAGTGTTCGAGCTCGCGCACGTTGCCCGGCCAATCATGCGCCATCAGCACACGCGCGGCGCCCGGCGTGAGGCCGAGCAGGGGCCGTTCTGCGGTCGAGGCGCGACGAATGAAATACTGCGCGAGCAAGAGCACGTCGTGACCGCGCTCGGACAGAGCCGGCGTGCGCACGGTGATGACGTTCAAGCGGAAATAGAGGTCCTCGCGGAAACGGCCGGCCCGCACCTCGTGCTCGAGATCGCGACTGGTCGCGGCGACGACGCGCGCGTCGAACGGAATCTCCTTGCCTTGACCGAGCGGGCGCACGCTGCGCTCCTGCAGCGCGCGCAGGAGCTTTGCCTGGAGCTCGAGCGGCATTTCCGCGACGTCGTCGAGGAACAACGTGCCGCCCGAAGCCTGCAGCAAGAGCCCGTCGCGATCCTGCACCGCGCCCGAGAAGGCGCCGCGCGTATGGCCGAAAAATTCGCTCTCCACGAGATGCTTCGGGATCGCACCGCAAGCGACGGCGACGAACGGACCCGAGCGCCGCGGACCGGCGTCATGCAGCGCCCGTGCGACGAGGTCCTTCCCGCTGCCGCTCGGACCGGTGACGAGCACCGTGATGTCCGACAGCGCGACGCGTGCGATGCGCGCGCGGAGCTTCACCATCACCGGGCTCTCACCGAGGATCTGCGGGATGATCTCCGGTGCGGTCGGTGTCTCCGCGAGCCGCAAAAGTTCCGCTTCGAGACGGCGTCGCTCCACCGTCGCATCCACGGCCGCGATGAGCGCGCGCCCATCCTCGATAGAGACGAGATCCTGAGCGCCGGCGTGAATCGCCGCGACGACGTCCGCAATGAGCGGCTGGCTCGCGACGACGACGACGCGCGGCACGCTCGGCGGGAGGCCTTCGACGTCGAGCGTCCGCGTGCTCGCACACGAGACCACAATCACGTCGGTGTTGCCGATTTCTCCGATTTGGCTGCGCGGGGCGCGAAAAACTGCGTACTTCTGCGCCAGATCGCGCTCTATCCGCGCCGAGACCAAATTTAGCTCGTCGAGTAGCAGGAGCGTAGGCAGGGAGGACACCGTACCAATGTTCCACTGAACGGGCTCACCGGGCAACCGCCTAGGAGCGGCAGATGTGCCTCTCGTGTGCGCCCCCGGGCGCCGCGATGCGTTGCTCGAGGACGGCGTGTGGCCGGCGATGTGTAGCTTTTGGCCCCGCTCGAGTTCCTCCACGCCCACATTCGAGCACGCGGCACGGGCACGATTCCTGCTACGCAGAAAGACCCTCACTGGCCCATTCACAAGGAACCCAACCGAGCGGCGGGGACACGACGCGGGAGGGGGCCCTCGAAGCCTCTCCGGCGGACCCCGAGCCCGAGCTCGTCAACGTTTTGGTCGTCGACGATCGGCGGGCGGATCTGACGGCGATTCGCGCCGTGCTCGAGCTACCCGGCTACAACGTGATCACGGCGGGCTCGGGCGGCGAAGCCCTGCGCGTGCTTTTCGAGCACGATTTCGCTGTGATCCTGCTCGACGTCAACATGCCGGGCATGGACGGCTTCGAGATCGCCGCCGCGATCAAACAGCGTGAACGTTCGCGCCTCACGCCGATCGTGTTTTTGACGGCGGAAGGCGTCGACCTGAAGCGCCTCTATCGCGCGTATTCCGTGGGAGCCATCGACTACCTCGAGAAGCCCGCCGACCCCGATGTCGTGCGCGCCAAGGTCGCCGTTTTCGCCGACCTCTATCGCAAGGAGCTGAAGCTCCGCCGTCAGGCGCTGACGCTGCAGGAAGCCGAACGACGAGAGCGCGCTCTCGAGCGCGCCGAGCTCCAGCTCGTCGCCGAGCGACGTTACCGAAACCTCGCCGAGTCGATCCCCGAGATCGTGTGGACGGCGACGCCCGACGGACAGCTCGACTACTGCAATCGCCGCTGGCGGGAGTACACGGGCATGGAGTTCGAGGCCACGCGCGGGCACGGCTTCTTGAAGGCTATCCACGTCGCCGACGCGGCCGAGGCGCGGCGCCGTTGGCTCGACTGCGTGGCGCATCCGGGGCCATATACGGCCGAATGCCGGCTCCGGCGCGCCGACGGCCAATACCGCTATCACCTTTGCCGCGCCGTGCCCGAGTGCGACGCGGAGGGGCGCGTGCTCGCGTGGCTCGGCACGTTCGCTGATTTTCACGATCTGAAGCAGGCGATCGGCGCGCGCGACGAATTCATGGCGATGGCGTCACACGAGCTTCGCACTCCGCTCACGGCGCTCAAGCTCCGGCTCCAGAGCATGCAGCGAAGCTCGCCGCCGGGCGAAGCGCTACGCACGAAGCTCGACGGCGCGATGCGGCAAACCGGACGGCTCGAGCGACTCATCGACAACCTGCTCGACGTCTCGCGCATCACGACGGGTGTGCTCGAGCTCCGCCTCGAGCACTTCGACGCGTGTGTGCTCGTACGCGAAGTTGCCGAGCGCTTTGCGACGGACGCCGAGCGCGCGAACGTGACGATCGAGCTCGTATTGCCGCCGAGTCTGGACGTGAGCTGGGATCGGGTGCGGGTCGATCAAGCGCTCGGCAACCTGCTCTCGAACGCGCTCAGGTATCGGGAGCGGGGCCCCGTCCGGATGGCACTCTCGAGCTCGGCTAGCTCGGCGCACTTGAGCGTCGAGGGCGGCAGTCCCATCGCCCCGGCGACCCTCCCGCAGCTCTTCGAGCGCTTCGGCCGCACCTCGGGGATTCGCTCGCACGGCGGGCTCGGGGTGGGGCTGTTCCTGACCCGTCAGATCGCAGAGGCGCACGGGGGCGGAATCGCACTTACGAGTCCCGATGGAGTGCCCGTATTCAGCTTGGACCTACCGCTCCATGCACCCGCCACGGCACCCGAGGAGACGATCGGCGACGCGGAAGAAAGCGGCGGCGTTGCATAGTGCCGCACGTCGGGCCCAATTGGGACCCATGCAGCGCCCCCCGGCGTCGGATTGAAAGGCACGGTTCGTGCGTCAACACCGAGACGAGAAGCCACCAATGAGCATGAACGTACCAGCCGATTGGGGGCGTCACGGACGCTTCTTGAGGGAACGAGCTCCGAGAATCCTGGTTGCGGACGACGATCCCGATATTCGAAGCGAGCTCGCGAGTGTCCTTTCCGAGGACGGCTTTTTGGTGGTGGAAGCGGCGGACGGCAACGAGCTCCTCGACCTCGTGGTTCACGCGGTCGCCGACCCGTCGGCACGGCCCTTTTTCGACGCGATTGTGACGGACGTGATGATGCCGGGGTTCAGCGGCCTCGACGTGCTCACCGCCATGCGCAGCCGTACGGCGCGGGTACCCGTACTCGTGATTACGGCGTTCGGTGACGAGCGCACCATCCGCATCGCCGAGTCGCTCGGCGCCGTGGCGGTGTTCCGCAAGCCGTTCGACCTCGAGGACTTCCGGACCGCGCTCGAGAACGCGCTTGCCCACCCGGGGCACCCCCACCGGCGCAGCGGCGAGCACGAAATCGGCACCGGTTCGCACGACGGTGGCTCGAACGGCAACGACCCCGCATAACGGAACCAAAGACACGGGGGGCGCGCCCCACGCGGCCGCAAGATGACTACGGTCACACCAGCGCGCGCACGGGACCGTCAGGGGAGAGCGATCTTGTCTTCGGGGCGCGGGCGCGCGGACATGATGGTCCAGCCCGTCGGGGAGAGCTTCGCCTCCAGGCGCGTTCCCACCGGGAGCCGAGGGCTCATGGCGTCCATGTAGTCAAAGAGGCGCCCGGTCGCTTGCTGGGGCCCGATGAGCCGGAGCGCGCCGCGACGCGCCTGCGCCGCCGAGAGTGCACGGAGCAGTCGGCTGCGAACTTTCGTCTCCGACGGATCACCGCTGAACAGGTAGCTGATCGAGAGCACGTGGCCCGGCACGCGGAGCAAACGGCGAACGCGATGCAGCACGCGCATCGCGAAGCGGCGCACCGACTCCCCGCGATTGCGCGCGATGAGATGGCTCTCTTCCGCATGCGGCGGGCGCGCGAGGAGCGCGGCCTGGAATGCCTCCGGTGACTCGAGCAGCAAAACTTCTACCTGGGAAGGGACCGGAGTGAGCCGACGCATGGGCGGACCCAAAGCAGGATCCATGCCCACTGTAGCGAACGCGCGTCGCCCGCGGCACGCTTCACTACGCGGGGTGATTCGCGCCGCCGAGGCATTTAGCCGATCCCAAGCTACGCAGGCGCGGGCACGGCGCGCGTCGGCGGCAACCGGAGCACGGCAAGTGCCCGGTCGAGCGGCTCGCGGCGCAACGCGCGACGAAGGCGGCGGTTCCCTGCCGCGCCGTCACGACATTCGTGCCGCTCGCTCGGGTCAAAAAGCTACTGCGTGGCGCATGCTCGCGTCGCGCTCAGGGCACGGCTTGATCGATGGTCAAAAGCAGAGGTTCGAAGGGCGCGGCGGAGCATCCATCCGAACCCGGCGAGCCCGAGCTCGTCAGCCTGCTCCTCGCAGGTGACCGCCAGGCGTTCGCGCATTTGATGCGACAAAACCACCAGCGCCTGTTCCGCGTGGCCCGGTCCATCGTGCTCGAGCACGCGGAAGCGGAGGACGTGGTGCAGACCGCGTACCTCGCCGCCTTTCGCGGCGTGACGCGCTTCGCCGGACGCTCGTCGCTGGCCACCTGGCTCACGCGCATCGTGATCAACGAGGCGCTCGCGCGCCGGCGGGAGCGCGTGCGTTACGGGCGCTTCGCGAACGCCGACGGGCTCGCGGAAGAGCTCGGCGATCGTGCCTCGAGCCCGGAGGACAGCGCATCGCTGCAGGAGCTCACGCGCCTCGCCGAGTCGGCCATCGACGGCCTGCCCGCGAATTACCGGCTGGTGCTCATGCTCCGGCAGGTCGAAGGCTTGAGCGGGCAAGAGACCGCGACCTCGCTCGGCGTCACGGCAGAGGTCGTGCGCGTTCGGCTGCATCGGGCTCGCGCCATGCTGCGCGAGCAGCTGCTGCGCGAGTTGAGTTACCCGAGCTCGAATACGAGTACTTCGGCGCTCGAAGCGTGCTCGATGCGCACGCTTTTTTCGTCGGAAATCGCGGCGCCGTCGCCGGTCTCGAGTTTCGTCCCGTTCACGCTCGCGCGCCCGCGAACGACCTGCACCCAAGCGTGACGACCGCTCGCGAGCGACAACTCCGCCGACTCGTCGCCGTCGAAGAGGCCGGCGTAGAGGCTCGCATCCGCGTGGATCGTCACGCTGCCGTCGCGGCCGTCGGGCGTCGCGACGGCACGGAGGCGCCCGCGCTTGTCGACTTCGGCGAAGCTCTTCTGCTCGTAGCTCGGCGGCACCTCGAGCACCGACGGGAGCAGCCAGATTTGAAGAAAATGGACGAGCTCGTTCGGCGATTGATTGCGCTCGCTGTGCCGCACGCCGGTGCCCGCGCTCATGCGTTGCACGTCGCCCGGCCTGATCACCGAGCCGGTACCCGTGGAGTCGTCGTGACGAAGCGCGCCCTCGAGCACGTAGGAGATGATCTCCATTTCGCGGTGGCCGTGCGTGCCGAAGCCGTGGCCGGGCAGCACGCGGTCTTCGTTGATGACCCGCAGGCTTCGAAAGCCCATGTGCGCCGGGTCGTAATAGTCGGCGAAGGAGAAGGTGTGGTGTGAGTCGAGCCAGCCGTGGTTCTCGTGGCCGCGCTCGGCGGCTTTGCGAAGGGTCAGCATGGAGCGCTCCTCGGTCGGGCACCGAACCTAGCACTCGCTTGCCAGCACGGCCCCGCCGGCTTAGGCAGCGGCGCCTTCCGTGGAGACCGCTTCCTTTCGCAGGCTCGCGCGCGAGCTCGCCGGCCTCGCCTTCGGTTTTGCGGTCGCTTTGCCCGCCGGAGCAGAGGAGCCGAGCGTCCCGGCACCGGCACCGACCGCCGAGGCACCGCCGCCGCCAGCGCCCGCTCGAGCCCGGGAATGGGTGAGCCTCCATTATCAAGCCGTAGCGGCGACGCAGGCACATCCGGCCTTTAGCGCCAGATACTCGGGCGCAAACAGCCTGAGCCCGGACGCCGAAGCGGCCACCGCGATGGTCATGAACCTAGCGCTCGACCTGCGGCTCTGGCGCAACGCCGAAGTGATTTTCGACCCCGAGCTCAGCGGCGGGCGCGGCCTCAGCCGAACGCTCGGCGTGGCCGCGTTTCCGAGCGGCATCGTGTATCGCGTCGGTAACCCGAGCCCCACGCTCTATCTCGCTCGACTCGCGCTCCGGCAGCGCTTCGATCTCGGCGGCGGCAAGGTCGCTACCGAGGCCGGCGCGAACCAGCTCGCCGGCACGCACGCTCGCAACACGCTCACGTTCACCGCGGGCCGCCTGGCCGTCACGGACGTGTTCGACGGCAATCGCTACGCCCACGACGCAACCACGCAGTTTTTCGATTGGGCGCTGTTCGCCTCCGGCGCCTGGGATTACCCCGCCGATACTCGTGGCTACACCTGGGGCGTGCTCGGAGATCTCTCCGTCGGCGCGTACTCGCTCCGCTCCGGCATCGCGCTCTTGCCGAAGTACGGCAATCTGCTCGAAATGGAGTGGAACGTCGCGAAGGCGCGCGCGCTCATGCTCGAGGGCGAGGCCCGCTACGAGCTCGGCGAGCGGCCGGGCAGCGCGCGCGTGATCCTGTTCGCGAATCAGGCTCGCATGGGCAACTACCGCGAGGCCGTCGACGATCCGGCGGCGCGCTTCGACGTGACGGCCACGCGCGCCGACGGCCGGAAGAAGTACGGCGTAGCCGTTAGCGTCGACCAGGAGCTCACCGATTCGCTCGGTGCCTTCTTGCGCGCGAGCTTCAACGACGGCCAGAACGAAACCTGGGCGTTCACGGAAATCGATCGCTCGCTCGCGTTCGGCCTGGTGCAGGGCGGCGCGCCGTGGCGGCGCCCGGCGGACGAAGCCGGCGCGGCCGTCGTGATCGACGGACTCGCGCCGTGGCACCGGCGCTACCTCGAAGCCGGCGGTTACGGGTTCCTGCTCGGCGACGGCGGGCTCAGCTACGGCCCCGAGGTCGAGGGCGACGTTTACTACAAGGCTCAACTCACACCGGAGCTCGCGCTCTCGGGCGTGTATCAGCCGCTCGTGAACCCCGGCTACAATCGCGATCGCGGCCCGGTCCACGTGTTTTCGGGCCGCGTGCGCGTCGCGTTCTGAGCGAGCATCAGGATGTCCCCCCCTTCCGCCCTCGCCTCACGCCGCCACGCCGCGGCGCTGTTTTTCGCGGTCGCCTCGGTCTCGGCCGCGCTCGCGGGCTGCGACTCGACCGCCGACACCGTGTGTCAGGACATCGCGAATTGTTCGCACGGCGGGAGCGACGATTGGGTCACCGCCTGTCAGACCCAAGCTGACGACCTCGCGGCCGAAGCCGAGAGCTCGGGCTGCAAGCCGGCGTACGACGGGTACTTCTCGTGCGCGGAGGCTCACTTCGAGTGCCACGGGAACGAGAGCCGCTTCGACGGCTGCGACGCGCGCAAGGGCGCGCTCGATGCGTGTCTCGCCGCCGGTCGTGCACGGAACGCCTGCGGCGAGCTCGACGCCAAACTCACCGCCTGCGGCACGTCGACCCCGCCAGCGTCGGACGCCCCCACCGACGACACGACGCTCGAGCCGTGCACGACCGGCGGCGTGTGTTCCGCGCAGTGCTACACGACGTCCATCATCGACGTCTGCGCCCCGAAGCCGGCCGAGCTCTCGGCCTTCGCCGCTTGCGCCAGCCACTGCGTGCCGTAGCGCGTTCGCGCAGAACGGCGCTCGAAGTCCGGCAGGGGACGGCGGCGCGGGTTCACCACGCCGCCGCCCCCGCCATTCCCACCGGGCCTAGCTCGCGCGCGGTCCCGCCGCCTGCATGCGCACGCGTCCCGCGCGGGGCTGCACCACCTGCACCCGCACGGGCTCTACCTCCACGACACGGCCAGCCGGGAGCGCTCCGTACTTCGACTTCAGAATGAACACCCGAGGGGGTTTCGGTACGGCGCGCTTGAGCATGCTGGTCACTCCTCGAAGGAAGGCGAGCGGCGGTAGAGCAAACGCCATGCCGAGCGAAATTCACGACAAATCGCGAAAACTTCCGCGCCGGGGTGTGGTTGCGGGGGTAACGGCTGTGCCAACGGAGACGCGCAACGCTGCACACTTGCGTAACTCGCGCCGGCGCCGCCGTCGGTCGAGTCGGGGCGCGGTTCAGAAAGCGACGGCGACTTCCGGCGCGATGCGCGCGCGGAGCTTCTTCTTCACGCGCTCCTCGAGCTGACGCGCGCGCTCGCGCGACACTCCGAGGTTTCTGCCGATTTGCGCGAGCGAGAGCTCGTCCTCGGCGTCGGCCATCAGCCGGTGCTCCACGCTGTAGCGCTCGCGTTCGTCCAGGCTCTTCACGGCGGAGAGGATCGGCTGCCGCACGAGCTCGAGCGATTCGCGCTCGGCGATGTTCGTCTCGACGTCGTCGGGCGCGGGCAAGCGGTCGGCGAGCGCGGGCGCGCCTTCCGTCGAGGGCACGTCGAGGGACACGTCGCGCGCGTCCAGGCGCCGCAGCATCGAGCCGAGGCGCGCCGGCTTCACACCGACGCGCTCCGCGAGCGCGCGGTCCGCTTCCTCACCGTCGCCGAGCAGGTTGCTCACGCGGCTGCGCTCGCGCCGGAGCTTGAAGAAGTGGCGCGAGCGGAGAGCGCCCGAGCCGGCGCCGACGAGGCTCCACGAGCGGATCACGTAGTCGATGACGTACGCGCGAATCCAATACGTCGCGTACGTCATGAAGCGGATGCCGCGCGCGGGGTCGAACTTGTCCAACGCCCGTACGAGGCCGAAATTGCCCTCGGCGACGAGCTCACCCTCGCGCAGGCCATAACGCCGGTACTTCTGGGCGATCATGACGACCGACGGGAGGCTCGCGCGCACGATCTCGTCCGCCGCACGCGCATCACCCGCCGAACGCAAACGCTCGAAGAGTTCGGTCTCGTACTCGCGATCCAACATAACCTTACCTCAGCGATTCTTGCCTGAAAGCACGTCCTCGATGCCGTTCAGGGCCTGGTCGAGTACCGTGCGAATCCCCCGCATGACTTCCGGCGACATGCGACCGTCGCGTGCCGCGCGTTTGAACGTCTTCACGAGGCGCGCCACACGCCACATGAGCTCGGCGAAATCCTCCGCGTGGTTCTCCCAGGGCTCCTCGTCGAAGCGCTGATAGAAATCGTCGACCGCGCGCGCGTTACGCTCGAGCTCGGCGCGACCTTCGTCGGTGATCGAGTACGCCTTGCGGCCCTCGGTCTCGGCGACGCGCGCGTGGCCCTGATCCTCGAGCATCTGCAGCGTCGGGTAGATGACGCCGGGGCTCGGGCGATACGTACCGCCCGCCCGCTGCTCGATGTGCTGGATGATTTCGTAGCCGTGACGCGGCTGTTCGCGAATCGCGTCGAGCACGAGGTAACGGATCTCCCCGCGTTCGGCCCGAGGCGCGCGCTCGTCCATGGCGCCCGCCCACCAGGGGCGACGGAAGCCGCCCCGGCCGCCGTGCCGGTGATGATGTTGATGGGCCATCCACATCCAGGCCCCTGGCCCGCAGGCCGGTGATCCAATCATTGTCCTAACTCCTCGCATTCAGACGACGAACGAGCCGCGCTCGGATCGACCGATCTGGATGCATTTTTGTGACCGGCAAAAGACCGGTCTCCGATGTATCTTCAGACACATCTCTAGACATATCTTTTGGAACGTCAAGCCACCGGGTGAGGCGACGTTCATCCTTCGTGAGGCACCCTTCCGTTAACGAAAGTGCAGACAACGGCTCGCGACGCTCAGCCGGACATTTCGAAGGCTGCGCGAAGTTTCCTCAGTGTTTCCGGGGGTGTCGGACAGCCGAACGGACGGAATCGGCACCGAGGCGAGCGCGAGGTCAAGCCGGCGATTGGTTCAGCTGCTCGCGCGGCGCGTCGAATGCTGCCAGCGCCGTGCGCTCGTTACGGGCTGGTGCGGACATCCGTGCGCCTGCGGCTGCGCCGCTCAGCCGACGCCGCTCGCGGGCGGCGCGTCCAGGTCCGACGGCCGTGTCGGCGGCGCGCCACGTTCGCGCAGCGCGGCGCCGGCGATCGCGCCGATCACGGCCCAGCCGAGCTGCACCACGTGATAGAGGACGCCGACGGTCGCCGCCTGCGCCTGGTCGATCCCGAGCGTCGGCGCCGCTGCGACGAGGACGGCGTCGGTCGCGCCGAGCTGCGCCGGAATGGCTTCGCCCACGACGGAGCCGCCCATCACGAGCGCGAGCAGCGACCAGGCGCGGAGCAGCGAGAAGCCGCCGCCGACGGCCGCGAGCGACGCGCCGAGCAAGAGCACCTGCGCGACACGCGCAACGACGAGTAGCGCGATCACGTCGCCGGCAAAGAGGCGCTGGGCGCGCGCCGCACGGCGCCACGTCTCGAGAAAGCGCAGAACACGCGGGAAGCGCTCGACCCAGCGCGGGGTGAACGACGTGCGCGTCGCCGCGACGACGACGCCGGCGAGCAGCATGCACCCGACGACGAACACGAGCGTGAGCGCCGTGAGCTTCGTGAAACCGGAGAGCTCGTAGACGGCGCCGGCGCCCACGAGCACGACGAGCGCATCGGCGACGAGACTCGCCGCCTGGCTCGCCGTCGCGACGGCCGACGCCGCCGGCACGCCGACGCGACCGCCGAGCAGCGCGATCTTGGACGCTTCACCGAGCACGCGGCCGCCGGGCGTGCACGCCGAGACGGCGTAGAAGACGAGATGCACGCGGGCGAGCAGCGGCAGCGAGACGCGCGACGAGCGCGGCCCGAGCAGACGCCGCGTGGCGATCGCCTCGAGCGGAATGCGCACACCCTCGAGCAAGAAGAGCAGCGGGAGCCAGGCGAGCGCGGCGTACAAACGATGACCGACGTTGGCGACGCCGACGAAGCTCGCGACCGCGACGAGCACCGCCACGCCCACGACGGCCGGCAAGAGACCAACGAGTCTACGCAGCAACGAGCTCCTCGCCACGGCGCGAGCCTACGGCAAAATCCGCTCGGACACCCGTGCACCGCCGAGCAGGCGTCCGAACAGGTCGAGGTCGCGGACGCTCGGCGTGAGGCGGCGCGCGTCGGACGCGACGAAGACGCGCTCGCGCCGCGCGCCGCGTGGCGAGCGTGGCCTCGGCATGAAAATAGCCGTTCTCGTCGCGACGCACGCGCAGCCCGCGCCGCGAAAAAGCCTGGAGCTCGAGCGTGAGCGCGTCGCCACCCGCGTCGAAGCGCGTCGTGAAACCGTAGGCGAGCTTGCGCTCGAGGAAGCTCGGCGCCTCGCGCCGTCCGTCTTCGGCGCGCAAGACCCGATACACCATCGCCGGCCCGGCGGCGTCGCGGCGACCGCCTTGGTGTACGCGTGCGTCATAGTGCACGACGTTCGTGTTCTTGCTGCGCGCGATCACGAACAGCGGCTGCGTGCGCACCGAGCCCGCGCGCGCCGCGAATGCGCCGAAGAGCGCCGCGCCGCCGAGCACGAGCGCACGCCGCGCGACGATGAGCCTTTGGTCCATGTCGCGGAGTGTGGACGACGCGCGTTGCACATGAAAAGCAAACGCGCGCACTTGGAGGCGGCGTAGCGGCGAATTTTTCGCGCGCGCCCTCGGTGCGCCTTCCAGTCGACATCGACCGGCGCGACCGAGATGGGCTCGCTCGCAGTCTCACGCGTATCACTCTGAGGCGTGATCACGTGCCCGGTGTGGCGCGTGTGAGCAAAGAGAACGCGTGGATTTTTGTCCCGGGCGGCCGTCGTCCTGCAACGAAGTGCACTCGCAAGTATCGAGAAGCATGGAATGTCTAAAACTGCCCCCTTGGCAGTTCGGGCTTCGTGTTCCATACGAGTCCGAACTTCGATTGTCTGCTCTCTCTTCATACATCCTGTCGCTCGCACTCGCGTCGTTCCCTCCAGGCGTGACGGTGCATTCCCTCGAGAGGCTGCCCGCCTGCGGCACCGATCCGAAGGCGCCCACTTGCGAGCTCGCACCCGTGTGCGAGTCGGCGTCCATCTTGTGCAAGCCTCCTCGCTACGAGCCCGCGCTCGGTGCCTGGGTTCGCGCCGAGAGTCGGGAGGCGGGAGCGCGTCGGCTCGAGGTCGTGTCGGAAGCACTCGCCGACGCCGCGCTCTACGCCGGCGCGAGTTGGCGTGAAGGGCCCGTCGACCTCGCGCGAGCGATGCTCGCCGCATCGGGTTGGAGCACCGGGCTGCGCGAAGACATCGAGACCGGACGCAAGCGCGGTCGCGCGGGCGAGGTGTGTCTGATGGACATCCTGCCCGACAGCCTGCGAGCGGCCGTGCCGTGGGACCTCGCTGGCCTCGAGAAGGAGGCATTGGTTCAGAAGGTGGTCGGCGTCGAGTACCCGGAGCTCCGTCGCTGCTTCGACGCGGGCGCCGTCCTGCTCGTGCGAGCCCACCACTGGGCCGAGAATCACTGTCGCAAGTGGCCGCGCGACTACGCGACGTTTTCGGCCTACGCGACGGGCTCGCGCTGCGAAACCATCGGCCTTTACGGCGACTACGCGCAGCTTCGGGCCAATACCTACCGGAAATTCAAGGCAACCCAGGCGACCGTGTTCCCGAATTGGTTCCATCCGTCGCGGAAACGGACACGGGACGCCGACGAGCCCGTGCTCTCGCAAAACTAAATAACCGAATCAATCCCCGTAGTTGGACGCAGCAGCGCAAGCACTCGTGTTTGCTGACGGCCTAGCCGGGGTTCGGGCAACCTCAGGGTAAGCGTCTTGTCCAAGCCGCCACCCTTCAAGCTGCAGGCCGTCCCGGCGCCGATTTCGCGTTTCCCCGCCGAGCGGCTGAGCGATGCGGAGCTCGTGCGGGCGGCGGCGGCGGGTGACGGCGACGCGGTCGGCGTGGTCTGGCAGCGTTACGCGCCGCTCGTGCGCGGCGTGCTGCGCGGCTCGCTCGGCCCCGATCACGCGATCGAAGACCTCCTTCAAGAGGTGTTCGTCGGCTTCTTGCGCGGAGCGAAGAATATCCACGAGGGCGCCGCGCTCCGCGGTTACCTCGTGGGCGTCGCGGTGCGGCTCGCCGCGCTCGAGCTCCGGCGGAGGAAGGTGCGCCGCTGGGTCATACTGACGCCGACCGGGATCGTGCCGGAACGCAGCGCTCCGCCCGCCGACGCGGAAGGTCGCGCGGCGCTCGACGCGCTCTACCGCGTGCTCGACGGCGTGAGCACCCGCCGCCGGCTTGCGTTCGTCCTCCGCCACGTGGAAGGTCTGGAGATCCTCGACGTGGCCTCCACTCTCGGGATCTCCGAATCCACCGCGCGCCGCGAGCTCGAACGCGCACGGACGTACGTGCAAAAGCGCGGCGCGCGCGAGCCCGCACTGAAGCCTTACCTCGCGGGCCGCGTGGGAGGGAGCGCATGAGCGAGCGCGACGAGCTCCACGGCATCGCCGCGCTCCTCCGCGCGCATGCGCACGCGGGCGTCGATCCGGAGCTGGATCGCGTGGGGCAGCTCGAGCTCGAGCGGCGGCTCGCGCTCGCAGCACCGCGAGCGGTTCCGCGGTCGCGCGCGTGGCTCGCCGTTGCGGCGGCGACGGCTGCCGCGGCAGGCGTCGCGTTTTTCGTGCTCGAGCCGCACCCCATCAGCTACGAGGTGCACGGCGGGCGCAGCGTCGGGCCTTACATCAGCGCACCCGCGCTCACGCCCGTCACGGTGTCCTTCTCGGACGGCAGCTCGCTCGCAGCGGATCCCGGCGCGCGCCTGCGCGTCGACGAAGCCCGCGTCGCGGGCGCGCGCGTGCTCGTCGAGCGCGGGCGAACGACCGTGCACGTCGAGCATCACGCCACGTCCGCGTGGGATTTCGTCGCGGGGCCCTTCGACGTGCGCGTGACGGGGACGCGTTTCGAGCTAGCGTGGGATCCGACGGGTGAGGCCGTCGATCTGAAGCTCGAGGAGGGCTCGGTCGAGGTACGCGGGCCGTTCGCCGAAGCGCCCATCGCCGTGCGCGCCGGCCAGCGTTTCCGCGCCGATCTCGCGAGCCGTAGCATGACGGTGATCGATAGTTCGGCACCGAGCGCGGCATCGGGCGCGAGCGCTACCCTGCCTTCCGCTGCGCCGGCCCCGGCGCCGTCCGCCGCGAACACGCCGTCGCCCTCGCCGGCGGAGCCGAGCGAGCCTGCGATCTCGGCTCATTCCGAAGCAACTGCGGAGCGTCCCGCTGCGAGCGCCGTCGTCACGGAGTCGTGGTCGGCGCTCGTCGCGCGCGGTCAATTCGAGACCGTCGTGGCCAAGGCGGGCGACCGAGGTGCGAGCGAGTGCGAGAACGCCTGCAGCGCTGCCGATCTGAAGGCCCTCGCCGACGCGGCTCGCTACACGGGACGGAGCGCCCTCGCGGAGAGCGCGCTCATGAGCCTCAGGCGCCGCTTCGGCGCAACGCGCGACGGGCGCTCCGCGGCGTTCATGTTGGGACGACTGAACGAGTCGCGCGGGGCCGCGGCGGCGGCCGAACGCTGGTACGAGACCTATTTGAACGAGCTACCGGCCGGTGAGCTCGCGGCCGAGGCGCTGGCGGGTAAGATGCGGACGGTCCTCGCCACCGCGGGGCGGGCGTCGGCGGAGCCAATTGCAGCGGAATATCTGGCACGCTATCCGAACGGTGTTCACTCGAAGACCGCGCGCGACATCCTCGCTTCATCCGCGCGGCCCTAGCGCGCAAGCAAAGCGCCGTGCAACGAGCAAGCGGTGTCCCGGACTCGCTGCGTTGCTCGCGGGGGCGTGCATGATGCTGGTCTCGTTGACCGCGTCCGCGCAGAGCGTCGTGCTCGTGCGACCCGAGCTCTCCGACAGGGTGCTGGTCGAAGCGTTCAACCGATTGCGCGGTGAGCTCGGCGCGCAAAGGTTCGAAGTCATTCTGGTGGACGCGCCGGAAGGAGCGAGCACGCCGGAGACCATCGATCGTTTGGCGCAGGACAAGGGCGCCTTCGCCGCGATCTCCTTCACGCGACGCGCGGACACGACGACCGCCGACGTTTGGATCGCCGACCGCACGACGGGCAAAACCACGGTCCGCACCCTGGCGCTCACGGGCGTTCGGGACGCGCCGTCGGTGCTCGCCGTGCGCGCCGTCGATCTCCTGCGCGAGAGCTTGCGCGAGCTCGAGTCCGAGCAGGCGCCGCCGCCAGAAGTCGTGCACGTCGATCGCCGACCGGTGCCGCCGGCCGTGCGCGCCTTCGTCCACGCCGAGCCGCCCGCGTGGCGCTTGCGACTCGAGGGGACGGCGCTCGCCGAAACCGGACGCGTGGGCGTGGGGTACGGAGTCGGCCTCGCGCTTTCACGACGCCTCTCCGAGCGCTTTCGCGCCGGGCTCGCGCTCGCCGGGCCGCTCCTCGGAGGTTCGTACCGGGACACGAACGGAACGGCGAGCGTGCGGCAGGAGCTCGCGTGGCTCGAGCTCGACGTGACCGCGTATCGCGCGGGACCGTTCGAGCTCTCGGCTGCGCTCGGCGCGGGCGTCTACCACCTCGACGCACGTTCCCAGGTGGAGCCACCGCTCGTCTCGCGCCAAAGTCAGGTCACGGGCTTCGCTTCGAGCGTCGGCCTCCTCTTCGAGCTCCACGCGACTGAAGCCGTTTCGATCCACGCGGGTGCCGCGGCGCTCGCTCTCGCGCCGCGGCCCGGCGTGGCGATTGCGGAGGAGCGAACGCTTTTCCGCGAGCCGCTCGTGCGCGCCTATGCGGGGATGGGGGTGGATTTTTGATCGGGCACGACCGTGCGCGCAAGCTCGCTGCGCCGGCGCTCCTCTTCGCATTGAGCGCGTGCGGCTGCGGGACGGACGTCGCGCAAACCGCCGTGCGCGGCGCCGAGCTCCCGGAGCCGCTCGATTGCAGCCCGCCGTCCGTCCCCGCGAGGCTGCCGGACGACAACCATTTCGGCGGCGGAGCGAGCGCGAGCAATTGGGAGCTCGCGACCGGGGCCTACGGTCCGGATCAGGGGCCCGGCATCGGCGTGGCCGCGCTCGACGCGTATCGACTCTTCGTGAACGGCCACCTGCTCGCGACGGGCACGGCTTCGCTCGTACCGACGTTCGTGCCGCTCACGCTCTTGCCCGGCGACAACGTGATCGCCGTCGTCGTCTCGGCCGAAGCTCGCCCGCCGGCTCTGCTCGCGGAACTGGACGAGCTCGAACGCACCTACGGCTCGGACGCGCACTGGAAAGTGACCACGAACCCGCCGCTGGATTTCGCGGAGCCGAGCTCGGACGACACGCTGTGGGACTCAGCCATCGATCGCGGTGCGCCCGAGGCGAGCCCGGGCTGCGCGGTCGACGCCGGGTTGCCCTCGGGCGCGGACGCCCACTTCATCAGCACGGCGGGCCCCGGAACGGCGGTATTTCGCCTGGACGTGCGCATCGCGCCCGTCGGTTTCGCCGCTGACACGACCGGCGGCGGCGACGCGGAGCCCGTCCTCGCTTCGACGCCGGACGAGCTGCTGAACGCCGTGAAATCGGACGATCCCAAGGTCGTTATCGTCCCTGAGGGTGTGCTCGACACGCGGCGCACCGGCAGCGACGTGACCGAGACCGTCGCGTGTCCGACGCCCTGCTCCGATGACGCGAGCAAGCTCACTTACAATCTGCTCCCCGACGACAAGACGTGCGACGTGGACACGGTGCCGGCGACGCGCGACGAGCGCCGCATCAAGCTCGGCTCGAACACGACCCTCGTCGGGCTCGGGCGCGGCGCGCTGCTCTTCGGTGGCTCGCTCGACATCGACGGCACGAAGAACGTCATCGTGCGAAACCTCGCGCTCTACGGCGTGAATCCGAAGCTCATCGAAGCGGGCGACGGCATCACCATCGACGGCGCTGACGGCGTGTGGGTCGATCACGCCACGTTCAACCTCATCAGCGACGGGTTCATCGACTCGACGACGAGCTCACAGAACCTCACCTTCTCCTGGATCAAGAACGACGGCACCAATCTCGACGCTTGCAACGAGCGGCACCCGCGCTCGAACGAGCTTTCCGACACGACCGCGACGATTCACCACACGTTGTGGGAGCACGTGGACGGCCGCGCGCCGCTCTCCACCCACTCGAATTCGCGCGTGCACCTCTTCGACAACGTCGTGAACGACGACGTGGATTACGCCGTCGGCTCTTCCTGCGAGGCAGAGGTCCTGCTCGAAGAGAGCACGTTCGAGCACGTGAAGTACCCGACGGCGAAATTTCCGTGCACGGAGGGGTCCGCCGACTACGGTTTCATCGACGCCGCCGGCCACGGGAACGTCTACGGGCCGGACGTGGGGCGCCATCGCTTGGACGATACCGACGCCGCGGAGCCGGCCGACGCCGCCTCGGTCGCCCCGGTGACGTACCCCTACCTCCAGGCCCTCGACCCCGCGAGCAAGGCGAGCCTGCTCGTGCCGGTCTGGGCGGGCGCGGGGGGCCATTGGCCGTTACCATTGGCGGTGCCGTAACGAAACGCGGCTTCCACCTACGTCGCAACGCGCCACGGTAACCCCGTGCCCGCGAGTGCCGTACTCAAACGAGCCATGAAAATCCATCCCCTGCTGGCCGCTCTGCTGCTGCTCCTGCTCGCCACGGGTTGCACCCGGCGCCCGGAGCCGAGCATGGAAGCCCGAACGTCGGCCGGCGCGAGCGTGCCGGCGAGCCCCGCTGGCTCGGCGAGCGCTCACGGGGATATCGTCGGAGGAACCAGCATGAAAGACCGTGTTTTCACCAAGCCGAGCGACACCGAGCTCAGGAAGAAGCTCTCTCCGCTCGAGTACGAGGTCACCCAGCACGACGCGACGGAGCCGCCGTTCCAAAACCGATACTGGAACAATCACCAAGCCGGCCTCTACGTCGATTCCGCGACCGGAGAGCCGCTCTTCTCGTCGACCGACAAGTTCGACTCGGGCACCGGCTGGCCGAGCTTCACGCGCCCGATCGATCAGAAGCGCGTGCTCAGCAAGGACGACAGCACGCTCGGCATGCGTCGCACCGAAGTACGCTCGCGCGACGGCGACTCGCACCTCGGTCACGTCTTCGACGACGGACCCGGACCGACGGGGCTGCGCTACTGCATCAACTCCGCCTCGCTCCGCTTCATCCCGGTCGATGAGCTCGATGCCGAAGGTTACGGGGAGTACAAGGCGCTCTTCGGCAAGGGCACGGCCGCGCCGGCTGCCGCGCCGAGCGCGAACACCGACAACTCCTGCGTGCGGCCCGCTCCCGGTGAAAAGCCGGGCTGCTCGGCGACGCTCGAAACGGCGGTGCTCGCTGGCGGCTGCTTCTGGGGCATGGAGGAAATCCTACGCAAGGTGCCCGGGGTGCTCGAAACGGAAGTGGGCTATGCGGGCGGCTCCACGGCCCACCCGACGTACGAGCAGGTGAAGACGGGGCGCACCGGCCACGCCGAAGCGATCCGCATCACCTTCGATCCGTCGAAGCTCTCCTACGCCGACCTGCTCGAGCATTGGTTTTTCCGCATGCACGACCCGACGACGACCGATCGCCAAGGCAACGACGTGGGCACGCAGTATCGCTCTGCGATTTTCGTGACCTCGCCCGAGCAACGCAAGACCGCCGACGAGGTGAAGCAGCGCGTGAACGCGAGCGGCAAGTGGAAGCGGCCCATCGTCACCGAGATCGTGGACGCGGGCGAGTTCACGCCCGCGGAGGACTACCACCAGGACTATCTCGAGAAGCACCCGGGCGGGTACACTTGCCATTACCTCCGTGACTGAGCGCGGCAGGACGCGCGACGTGCCCGAGGGGCTTGAGGCGATGCGCCCGATGGCGGATGCTCGGCGCGGCCCCCGGTGCGCACGGACGAAGAGCTGATGGCCGCGTACGTCGCGGGTGACAAGGGCGCGTTTCGCACCCTGTTCGAGCGCCACGCGCCCGCGCTCGAGCGCGTTATGCAGCGCGAGCTCGCCGAGCGCGAGGAAGCGCGGGATCTGGTGCAGCAAGCGTTCCTGCAGCTCCACCGCGCGCGCCTCGATTTCGATCCGAAGCAGCGCCTCAAGCCCTGGCTCTACACCATCGCGCTCAACCTGAAGCGCGAGCACTTCCGCAAGCGGCGCCGCCGGCCGGAGAGCCCCGACAGCGACCAAGCCGATCGCCAGCCGACGGCGCCGCGCGGCCAAGAGCAGACCGAAGCGCGACGCTCGCTCGCCTGGGCGCTCGAACGCATCCCGGCCGATCAGCGCGAGGTGATCGAGCTGCATTGGCTCGGCGAGCTTTCGTTTCCCGAGCTCGCCGAAAGCATCGGGATCAGCGTGGCGGCGGCGAAAGTCCGCGCGCATCGCGGCTACGTGCGTTTGCGCGAGCTCTTGGGTGACGGCGCGCTACGAGCGACGGCGCAGCGCGGCGCGGAGAACACGCCGTGAGCCGCGCGAGCTGCGAAGACGTGCGCGATGCGTTGCTCGCCGGACGCCCCGCGGAGCCCGAGCTCGTCGAGCACGCCGAAGAGTGCGCGCAGTGCGCCGAGCTCTTCGAAAGTGAAGCGGCGCTCGGACGCTCGCTCGCCACGGCCGGCTCCGAGGGCGCGCTCGACGCGGCGCTCTGGGGCGAGCTCGACCGCGAGCTCGGCGAAGAGACGGGCGCGCGCGCTTGGCTCCGGAGCCGCCCGACACGGCTCCGAACGGCGCTCGGGCTCGGCGGCGTGCTCTTCGTGGCGGCGCTCGGCTTGCACCATCTGCGTCCGAATTGGGGCGCGCTGTCGACGCCGGTGCTCGGCGCGTGGCTCTTTGCGTTCATCGGTGCGGCGGCGCTCGCCCTGCGCGGCGCGCTCCCGGTGCTCGGCGCCGCACACCCGCAAAAGCGCGCGCTGCTCGCGGCGGCGTTCGGCTTGCCGCTCCTCTACGGGGTCGGGGCCGCGCTGAGCTTCGGCGGCGCACCCTTCGTCGCGAACCCGTTCTTCACCAGCGCGCTCTCGTGTTTCCTCTACGGGACGCTGCTTTCGTTGCCGCTCGTCGCGCTCGTCTGGTCGCTCGACTGCGGCGTGGGGTCGCGCGCGCGCGTGTTCGCCGGCGCCGCGGCGTGTGGGCTCGCCGCCAACGCCGCGCTCCTCCTGCACTGCCCCGCGACGGACCCGGCGCACCTGCTCGCCGGTCACGGCGCGATCGGCTTCTTCCTCGCGTTCGTCGCCTGGCTTTGCATGCGCTGAAAAGACGAAGGGCGCCGCGCGGTTCGTCCGCGCCGGCGCCCTTTCGCCATCCGGCGACTCAGCTCAGTTGATGCTGCACGAGTACGAGTCGCTCGAGCCGCCGCTCGTCGCGTCGAAGAGCTCGAAGCCGGCTTCGACGGACAAGAGATCCCAGCTCGCGCTCCCGGTGCCGTGCGTGACGCCGTCCTTGAGGAAGGTCAGGAGATCGAAATCCGTGACGGGGGCCGTGCCCGGCGTCCGGCGGTAGGACACGGTGTGCCAGGAGCCGGTCGCGCCATACCAAACCTCCCACGTCGTACCGGCCGCGCTGAACGTCCCGACCTTGTCGCCGATCGGGTTCGTCGTCACCTGGTTCGAGTAGTCGAGCCACACCATCACCTCGAGCGTGTTGCCGTCCGGGGCACTGATGCTCGGGCTCTGCGCCACCCACATGTCGTAGGAAACGTCCCACTTGTTGCCGCCGGGCGGCGTGAACGTCCAGCTGCTCTTCACGCTGCTGAGCGCGGAGATGGCCTTGACGCTGCTCGACGAGTACTGGCCGATCCAATTGCCCCAGTGCCAGCCGTCCACGATCGACGGGTAAGAGGCAGGCGAGTTGTTGTTGCTCTTGATGCTGCTCGTCATCACCTTCATCGAGGCGCAACCCGAGCCGTAGGCGCCGCTCACGCTCTGGGACCCGCTGCCGAGGTTGTTCACGTTGTTCTGATAGCCGAGGCCCGAGCTGCCGAGCGACGCGAGGCCGGTGTTGTTGCTGATGCTGCCGACGCTATTCGCGCTGCAGCCCGAGCCACCGCCGCCGCTACCTCCACTGCCGCCGCTCTCCATACCGTCGATGACGGGCTTGATGCTCGTCACGCACAGGTTGAACGGCTTGCCCGCGGCCAATTGGTCGGTCGCGACCTGAAACTGCATGTCGTAAATCTTGCTCGGATCGGGCGGAGACGGATCGGTGCTCATCCAATCCGTCGGGATCACGGCCTTGTCGATCACGATCGTATCCACGCCGCTCAGCTTCAGCGTCGTGCCCCCCGGGTCGCCGCCCGTGATGAACGGCGCGATGGTGGTGCCGTCCGCAGTGGTCGTAAAGCCGATGCGCACCGGAGCGCCGCCCGTGTTGCCGGTCAGCGTCACGTCGAAGCCGGTGATGTTGCCGCAGCCGGCCTTGGTCGCGTCGAACGCGCCTTTGACCGAGCTCATGCCGCCGCTGTCGGCGAGGCTCAGCCCGATGCCGGCGCCCCAGTCCATCATATTGCCGGTGGTCGTGCCGGAGATGCACATACCGGGACCGGGAGCGCCGGCCTGGAAAGGAGGCGTGTCCGCGACGCAGGCGGCGCCGTTGCACATCAGGGTTTTCGCGGTGTTGTCGTCCGCGTACCAGTAAAACGCGCCCTGGATGCCGCAGGCGTCGCAGGTCTTATCGACCCAACCCGTCGAATCGATCGGGATGATGCTCTTGTCGGTGTTGCTGCAGGTGACCGTGCCGGCGCCGGCAGTGCCGCTCATGCCGCCCGTGCTCACGGTGCCGCCGGTGCCCGGAGCCGTGCCGCCGGTGCCCGGAGCCGTGCCGCCCGTGCCGGGAGCCGTGCCGCCCGTGCCGGGAGCCGTGCCGCCCGTGCCGGGAGCCGTGCCGCCCGTGCCGGGAGCCGTGCCACCCGTGCCCGGAGCCGTACCGCCCGTCCCCGGAGCCGTACCGCCCGTGCCGGGAGCCGTGCCACCCGTGCCCGTACCGCCGCTGCCCGTGCTCATGCCTCCGCTCGGGTGGAAGCTGGAGTCGTCGTCGCTCGGCGGATTGGAACTGGTACAGGCAACCACTGCGAGCGAACCGACCAGAAAGGGCAAGGCGGACTTGTGCATGAGGACTCCTCGTGAACCGAAGGGTGAAACGGGCGGGCGAAGTTAAACCGAACGCTCGAACCGAACGCCAGGTTTAAGTAGCCTCAATGCCTGGCATACAGGCGGCCGCGATGCCAGCCCACGTGCGATTTCTTCGGAAAAATCACGCCCAAACCGTCCTCGCTGAAGGAATCCGCCGGGACCGGTTCCAGATCGATCCGAGCCCATGCTGCTTCGCGCGATCGCGGCGGGCGGCGGCGGCCATGCGCGGCTAGCGGTTGGTCGACGGCGGCGGCATCGACTCGAGCGTGCGCTTGACGACGCGAGCGAGCCCTTCAGCGCTGTACGGCTTCGGCAGCCAGGTGACGCTCGAACCCGAGCCCTCGTGCTCGGCGCGCCCGTGTCCGCTCACCATGATGCCGCGCTGGTTCGGAAAGAGCTGGCGGATCTTGAGCAGCGTCTCGAGCCCGTTCTCGCTTTCGTTGAGCGCGTAATCGACGATGATCAGGTCGTACGGGGCGGGGCCGGGTCGGATCGAGCCGGTCGCCGTGCGATTCCGGAATTCGTTCGTGAACCGAACCAAGGCCTCCGCGCCGCTCTGCAGCGTCTCGACCTGGTAGCCGAGATGGCGAAGGACACGCTTGGCCGCCTGCAGTTGGATCGGTTCATCGTCGACGATGAGGATGCGCGCCGAGCCGCCCGGCGCCACCGTGACCGCGCGCTCGGAGATCGGCGCGCCGCCGGAGCGCGGGAAAAACAGGGTGAACGTCGTCCCCTCGCCGAGCTTGCTCGTCACGTCGACGAAGCCGCCGTGCTCCTTCACGACGCCGTGCACGATGGCCAGGCCGAGCCCGCTGCCGCTCGTGTCCGCGAGGCGCTTGCGGCTGAAGAACGGCTCGAAGATGCGTGAGAGATCGCTCGCTCCGATGCCCGCGCCCGTGTCGGCGACCACCACCGTCGCGTAGTCACCGGACGGGATGAGCTCGTAGGCGCCGAGCAGCGCGGGCAATGAAACGGCGCGCGTCCGCACTTGAATGTGGCCGCTCGCGCTGATCGCTTCGGACGCGTTGCGGACGAGGTTGCCGATGGCGCGCACGAGGTGCGGCTCGGAAGCGAGCACGACGAGCGGCTCGACCGAGAGCTCGAGCTGCACGCGCACGCTGCCGGCGCGCGGCGCGAGAAACCTGAGCGACTCCGGCGACATCGCCGCCGAGACGATCTCGTTCAAGTCGAGGGCCTGTTTCATGGTCGCGCCGGGCCGCCCGAGCAGCATCAAATCCTTGATGGTTTGCGCGGCGCGGAGGGCCGACGACTTGATGGTCGCCACGTCGAGCCTGAGCTCGGTGTCGTCCGTGAGCGTGCCGTTGTCGAGCTCGTCGAGCTCGCTCAGGATCACGTCCGGCAAGGTGACGAGCGGCCCGAGCGCGTTGTTGAGATCGTGCGCGACGCCGCCCGCGAGCACGCTGAGCGACGCCATGCGCTCGGCCGTGGCCAAGCGTTCCTGCACGCTGCGCTCGTGCAACGTCGTCGTCCGGACGATCTCCTGATGGAGCGCGACATTTTTGAGCGCGGCGCTCACCTGGCCGGACAGCATCGGAAACACGATGAACCCCGAGCCGAGCTCGAACGCCGCGACGCCGAGCTGCTCCGTCTCGTACGTGAGCGGCAGCACGCAGTAGGAGCGGCGCCGTTCGGGCTCACTCGGCGGCAAGAGCTTCGCCGAAGGGAACGTCGGCTCCGCGTACGTGCGTGTTTTGCCCTCCTCCACCCACAAAAAAGGGACGAGCTCGTGCCGATCCCCCTCCGCGTAGAGCGAGATGCTCGCGTTGCGCACGCGCAGCTCGACGAGCTCTTCGGCGACGACGCGCCGGAGCGTGTTCTCCTCGAGCGACGCCGTGGAAAGGCGCTCGCCGCTCCGCAGAAGGTTCTGGAACACGACGTCGGCCGTCAAACGCTGGCGCGCCTGGGAACGCGTCATGGCCGCTTCGATCCGGCGCTCGGCAGGCTCCCACAACGGCTCGAGCACGGGACCGAGATCTTCACGGCGCAAGCGTGCGACCCAGCGCTGGAGCCTTTCGAAGGCGTCTTGACCGTCGATCGACTGCTCGAGCGTGTCCTCGAGTGCATCGAAGAACTCGCCGGAAGTGCCCGCGAGCTCGACCTCGAGCGCCTCGATCAGGCGCGCTTCCCAGGGCGCGGGGACGATCGACGGATCCGGGGCGGTCGCGGCGCGCAAGCGAGCGACGGGGCCTTCGTCGCGCTGCGCGCTCGCGCGATGTTGGGCACGGATTTCCTGCAACCCGCCGCGCTCGTCGCAGCCGCACGAGGCGCGAGCGACGAACTCCACGGGAAGCTCGGTGCGCTCCGCTACGGAGCGACCTGCGAGCTGATCGAGCACGAGCTCGACCGCGACCACGCCCATACGCTCGAGCGGCTGCCTCACGGTGGTGAGCGGCGGGCTCGAGAGACGCGACAGGACGAGATCATCGAAACCGGTGACGACGACGTCGCGAGGGATGCGCGCGCCGCGCCCGCGCAGCACCTCGATCGCGCTGAGCGCCATCGCGTCGTTGGCGACGATGAGCGCGTCGAACGGCACGCCCGTCTCGAGCAGCTCCAGCGCGGCCTTACCGCCCGTGGGCGTGTGAAAATAGCCGTTCGCGAGCAAACGCGGGTCGAACTCGATGTCGTGGCGCGCGAGCACTTCGCGAAACACCGTGAGGCGCGCTTGTGAATCGGCGTTACGCGGGGGCCCGCTGATGAACGCGAGCCTGCGGCGGCCGTGCGCGCTGATGACGTGATCGACGAGCGCCGCCATGCCCGGCCGATTGTCGACGATCACGCTCGGGATCCCGGGCAGCGCCGTCCCGATGCTCGCGATCGGGAGGTCGCCGAGGCGCTCGCAAAATTCGAGCAGGCGCTCGGCCCCCGTGAAGGCCGAAAGCCCGGCTGACAGCAGAATCACGCCGTCGGCCGACGTGTGATCGAGGAGCTCGTAGACACGCGTGTGCGCGGCGCCGACCGGGTTCGGATCCTCGAAGGGTCCGCCCGCGAGCAGGACGAGATCGATTTCGTGCTTCTGGCAGGTGGCGTCGAACGCCGCGCGCAGCTGCGGCTCGTAGCCGCCACTTACGTGATCGAAGTGGTCGAGAACGACGAGCAGGCGCTTGCGGGCCACCTCGCCACTCGCGTCAGTGGAAGGCAAGCACGGCGCAGATCACGATGCCGAGCCCCGTAATGAGCATGATCGGACCGAGCTTGGCCGCCGCAGCGAGCGCCGCGGCGTCCTCCTTCTCACGGAAGCGCTTGATCTTCACCTGCGAGAAGCCGATGAGCCCGCAAAGAATCAGAACGAGCGTCAGCTTGATGTGAAAAGCGACGCCGCCCGACGCGAAGACGGTGCTCGCGCCGCGCGTGAACAGCATGCAGAGCCCGGAGGCGATGAGTAGGCCGAGCCCGATTGAGCCATTCTTCGCGACGGCGAGGGCGCGACGGAAGAACTGACCACGCTCGGCCGGCGCGAGATCCTGCGTCGCGACGCCGAGCCGCATCATCGCAAAGCTCGTACCGACGCCCATGGCGAGCCCGATGAAATGGACGATGAGGAAGAAGTCCTGCATTGCTCTGCAAGAGCGTATACCGACTTCGCCTCCCCGTGAGGGGCCCTCGTAGCAAGCGCGCGCCCTCAGAGCCGACCGGACCCAGCGCGAGGGCCGATCAGAAGGGAATTTCGGCGCCGTCTTTCCAAAATTTGCCGCTCACCTCGAACGGCAAGGTCACGAGCGCAAGCGCGCCCCGCGCCGATTCTACGGGGCTCCCGGGCGCGTTCGGGCCGCCGAGGTCCGTCTTCACCCAACCCGGATCGAACGCGTTGACGCTCACCTTGCCCGCGAGCTCGCCCGCGAGGAGCAGCGTGAGGCCGTTGAGCGCGAATTTGCTCAGGCGGTAGCTCGGGATGTCGGTGAGGCGCATGCTCTCGAAGTTGCCGGCGCCCGAGCTCACGTTGACGAGCCGCGGCTCGCGACCGAGCGCGAGGAGCGGCAAGAGCGCGCGGCACAAGCGATAAGGCGCGACCAGGTTCACGCCGAGCGAATCGCGAAACGTCTCTTCGGAGGCGGCGCTGATGCCGCGCGTACCGCCGTCGAGCTGGACGCCGGCATTGTTGAAGAGCACGTCGAGCGCGCCCCAGCGCTCCTTCACCGCGGCGGCGATACGAGCCGGAGCGCCCTCGGCGGTGAGCTCGGCTGCGAGGACGCGGAGACGCTCGCCGGAAGGATCGAGCTCCCGACGGGCGCGCTCGAGACGCCCTGGATCGCGCGACACGCCGAACACTTCGGCGCCCTCCGCGAGAAAGAGCCGCGCCGTCTCGAGGCCGACGCCGCGAGAAATTCCGGTGATGAGGATCCTGCGCCCGCTTAGCAAAGTCATACTGCCGGCTTATACCGCGGGGCACCAGCTTTGGAACCGGCGGGAGCTACGGCCCTGTAAGCTCGGCGGGCAACGCCGCGAGCAAGCGCTGAGCGTCCTCACGCCGGTACGTCCCATAGCCGCCTTCGGCGAACGGCTTCAGCGCCGCGCGCGCTTCGTCATTCCGATGGAGGCGTACTAGGCAGAGCGCGCGGTTATAGCGCGCCTCCGGAGCCAGCGCGCCGCGCGGCGCCGCCTTCAGATACGCGTCCCACGCACCGAGGGCCCGCGCATCGTCATGCTCGACGAAGTGGACGTGATGGGCGGTGCGATAGAGCTCGAACGTTGGGTCCGCCGCCGCGTCCCCCGCAGCGGGAAGGGCGTGCGGGGGCGCGGCGGCGGAAAAGGTGGAGTTACCGGCGAGACCGGGCGCCGGCGCTTTGCGCGCCGGGCTCGGTTCGGGCGCCGGCGGCTCGGGCGGCGGCAGAATCACCTCGGTCCCTGCCGATGGCGGCGGAACGGCGGGTGGGGGCGCGACGGCAGCGCTCGCCTCGACCGCACGCGCGGTGGGCCGGCGCGGCGCCGGACGCAGGGGCAGCGCGTTCTCCCGGTGGATGCCGAGCGCGCGCGTGATCACGAGCATGACCGCGCGGGTCTTGCCGGTGGCAGCGCCGAAAGCGCTCGCCGCGATGAACGTCGCGGCAATCGGGATCAAAAACGCCCAGCGCGTGCGGCGCTTCACGCGCTCGTCGTGCACGCTCGCCATGATGCGCGAGCGAGTGAAGCGGGCGCTCGCGTCGTCCCCCGCCGTCTCTTCCCGGAGGGCGCGCGCCGCGCGGGCGAGCAGGTCGTCGGTCATCGGACGCCCTCCTGTTCGAGCAGGGCGCGCAGCTTCTTTTTCGCGTGAAAAAGCCGCGTGCGCACCGTGCCCTCGGGTGCGCCGACGATCTCCGAAACTTCGCTCGAGCTCCGTTCCTCGACCTCGCACAGGACGAACGCCACTCGCTGATCGAGCGGCAGAGCGTCGAGACAGCGCTCGAGGGCGCGCGCGAGCTCACGCTGCCCCGTCGTCTGTTCCGGATCGGAGCTGCCGCGCGCAGGCTCGCGCTCGTAGCGCTCCATCGCATAGCGCCGGCGCGCGGCCGCGCGCACGTGGTGCCGCGCGTGATTGACCGCGACCGAAATCAAAAACGTGCGGAGCGAAGCGTCGCCGCGATAATTCTTGATGGCTTGGGGCAGCGAGACGAACACCTCGTGCAGGAGATCCTCGGCTGCCGCGACCTCCCCGACCAGGCGCTTCGCGAACGCGCGCACGGCGCTATGATGCACGTCGTACGCCTCGGCCACGGCCGTGCGATCGCCGAGCGTCAGCCGAACGACGAGGTCGCTGTGCAGGGCCCTTTCGCGCTCAACGAACGCCGAGTCCGTCATGGTCACGAGCTCAGAGAGCGTCATCGTAGTGCTTTGTGACGGGTCGAGCCGCGGGAAGGATCGGGGGCCCGACACGTAGTGCCCGCGCAGCGAAAGTCCGTTCAAAGCGCGCGTGCTTTTTTCTCAACCATCCGAATCGATTCGTCTTTTGGTCACAAAAAAGACAGCCCGAAGAAATAGGTGCCCCGTGCCGTGGGCCCCTGGCCTTTCACCCGCTGGGTGACCCCGCCCCCGGCGAACGCCGTCACGCCATGGATCGGCTCGAAGCCGACGCGCGCCTCGTAACGGACCTCGGAGCGGACGAGACTCTGATTCGAATCGGTGAACGGCCCGCTGCTCTGGTGGGTCTCTCTATAGCCGCCGCCGAGCTCAGCGTAGAGCCGGTGACGGAGCTCCAGATGCAAGCCGAGCGTCTCCTGATGGCTCGGTCGATCGTGGCTCGGATCATCGCCGATGGCGAGCTCCGAATACGTGTACCCGACGACGGACTTCACGCCGACCATCAGGTTTACGTCGGGGCCGGAGTACCAAACACTCGGCTGCAAGCGCCCGTTCTTCGCGATGCTGATCAAGCCGATCGCGCCGCCGTCAACGTCTCCCGTCGCGACGTTGACGAGACCGAGCTGCAGGCCCTTCACGGGCCCCGCCACGTTCACGAGCCCGAGCTGGAGCCCTTGCGTCGGGCCAGCCACGCTCACGAGACCGAGCTGACCGCCACGTACCGAACCCGCGACGGCGAGGACGCCGCCGCCCTGCACGCCGACGACGTCGCGCGCGACGGCCACGATTCCGGCGCCCTGAATGCCGAAAGCAAGGTGCGTCGAGCTGACGACGAACGCGCCCTGCACGCCACGGCTGTCGCCGTCACGCGCGTCCACGACCCCGGCGACGCTCAGGCCGCGAAGCTCCCCGTAGCCTTCGTTCACGAGCGACGAAAACTGCATGCCGCGAACCGGCCCCGAGCGATTCCAGAAAAGGCCGACGGAAAGCCCTTCGACCGGGCCGTCCGAGCGGAAGTATCCGAACGTACCGCCCGCGCCGCGGATCGCGCCGACGCGCGAGTAGACGAGGCCGAGCTCGAGATTCAGGCGTCGCTGCTCGGTGTGTTCGAGTCCGGTGAGCGGATAGTAGAGCGAGACGTTCCCCGCGAAGCGCTTCGGCTCGATCAACGCGGGCCCGGGCGCGCGCTTCGGCGGCGCCGGCTTGGTCGGCGGCGCCTGGGGCGGAGTCGTCGTTACGGGGACAGCTGGCGGCGGCAGCGGTGGCGGCGGCGCCACCTCCTCGGGCTCCGCCGTGGTCGCCGGAGCGAGCTGCTTCAAGAGCTCGGCCGCTTCGTCGCGGGCGAGATTTCCCGCGAGGAACGCGACGGTTTGCAGCGCCCGCTCCGAATCCCGCGGCAAGTCGACGGAACGCGTGACCGGCTCGCGATCGGGCGCGTAGTACGTGACGTTCGCGCGCCGGCCCGTCATCGCGATTTCGAGCCGTTCCTCGGCGTTCGGCGCGAGCACGAGCGCGACGCCGAGCTCGTGTTCGATCGCCGCTCGAACCCGCGCGGCGTCGAGACCGGAGCCGCCCACACTGATCACCGCGGGTAGGCCCGGCTGCTCCGCGCGCGCCACCACCGCGACCAACGACGCGGCGAGCGCGCAGCCGAGGAGCACGAGACGAGACACCGAGACGAACGCTCGCATCACTGCTCGACCACGAAGCGACACGTGTAACGAACCATGGTAGCGACTTTGCGTCCGTCTTTGTCGCGCGGCGGCGACCACACCGAGGCGAGCAGCGTCTTTTTGCACGCGTCGCCGAACCCCGCGAACGTCTCGGTTTCGAGCCGCACCTGGCGCACGCGCCCGTCCGGCTCGATGCGCGCCTGCACGCTCGCGGAGCCCCCGACGCCGCGCTGCTGGGCCGCGGCGGGATACCGCTCGCGCAAGTCGCCCGCGAGCGCGGGTGGAACCGGCCGCGTCGAAAGGTCGGCCGCGCCGACGAGCGGGACGTCGGCGCCACGAGCGCTCGGTCGCACCGGCGCGTCGCTCGCGAGCGGTCGCGGCCCCGCGGCGCCGATCGGTCCCACGGGCCCGTTCAGCGCGCTGCCGTTGCCGACGGCGGAGCTCCAGGCAGCGCCCCCAGCGTCGTTCGTCAGCGTGACACCGCGCAGATCCACGGGCGGCGGAGCGGCGGGCGCGGGCTGCGGCTCCACGCTCGGAGCGGCCTTCGGCTTCGCTTTGGCGCGGTGGGGTTCGGGCTTCGGCGGCTCGCGCGGCGGCTTCGGCGCTTCGACCGGCGCCGGCGCCGGCGCCGCGTCATACACGCGGAACGAGACGTGACTAGGCGGCCGTTCGTGCGGCACGTCCGGCGCGAAGCCGAGCGACGCGTACGCGAAGCCGTGCGCGGCCACGCTCGCGAGCGCTGCGGCGACCAACCCGACGAAGGGATGCCGAGCCATCGATTCCTCAGTGCGCTCCGCCGAGATCCTCGGGCCGGACGTCGAGGGCGAATTCGGTAACATGTTCTTGCCTCAAGAGGTCAATCAGTCGGATCACGCGCTGATGGGGAACGCGACCGTCGGCGGCGATCACCGCGCGAATGTCGGGCCGGGCGCGCTTCACCGCGGCGACGCGCCCGTGGAGCTCGGGTTCCTCCATCCGGCGCCCGTCGAGGTAGAGCCCGCCGTGCTGGTCGATCGAAAGGGCCAGGGTTTGCGGCACGCTTTCCCCCGTCGCAGCCTTCGGCAAATCGACGGGGATCGCGCGGGACGCGATGTAGCCCGCCGTCACCATCAACACCACGAGCAAGACGAGCACCACGTCCACGAGCGGCGTCACGTTGATGCCGACGATCTCCTCGTCGCCGTTCGAGCTTGCCATGCCTGCCATCGGCTCACTCCGCGTCCGAGAACGCCGCGCGGCGCTCCGCTTTCAGATACGCGAGCACCTCGTGGCCGAGCGCGTCGCTCTGGCCGAGACGCGCCTTGATCGCGCGATGAAACAGGTTAAAAAACGCGATGGCCGGCAGCGCCACCAGGATGCCGATCGCCGTCGCGATCAGCGCCTCGCCGATCTCGGCCATCAAGCTCGCGGAGACCTGGCCGGCCGACTCGCTCAAGCGATGAAAGGCGCGCACGATGCCGATGACGGTCCCGAGCAGCCCGATGAACGGCGCGTTCGAGCCGAGCGTCCCCAAAAACCCCAGGTTTCGCTCGAGCTTCAGCCGGACGAGCTCGCGTTCGGCGAGGATGCGCTCTTCGGCGCTCGCGGCTCCGTCCGCGTCGAGCCCGGCGCGCGCGACCGTCGCCTCGAAGCTCGGTGAGCCGTCGAGCCGGCGCCGCGCCGCGGGCACGTCGTGCGCGGCGAGCAGCGCCCGCACCTCGCGGCGCAGGCGCGTGAGGTTGTCGCGCGACGACCAGAAGAGCACGGCGCGCTCGATCACGATCGCGAGCGCGACGACGGAAGCGATGACCAGCACCCACAAGATCCAGTGAGAGCCGTAATTGGCGATGCGTTGAATGCGTTCGATGTTCATCGGTTCTCTTTTCCGTTACGGGACGACGCACAGGCGACGTTCGGTGAAATCGGTGCCGCCGCGCCCGTCGCGCACGACGAACACGAAGCGCGCGAGCGTCGGCTCGTCGGCGTGGGGCGGTGGGGTCCAGCTCACGCTGCCGCTCGCGTCGGGGTCGTCGCTCTCGACGGCGCTGAAGGCGTGGTCGAGGTTGCCGCGCGTCACGAAATACGAGATGAGGAGGCTCTCCCGCGCTGGATCGGCCGAATTGGTTTGCACGAGCGGATCGCGCGAATCGGGGTCGAGGCGGACGCCGAGCGTGCGCGGACCCGAGCCGAGCACGACGCTCGGCAGCGCCGCACAATCCGTGAGCGTCGCCGTTTCCGGCCCGAGCACGAGCTCGTTCAGGCTGATGTCGCCGAACGCGGGGTTCGTGTTGGGCGCGCGCCCGTCGTCGCTGAAAAAGTCGTCGTTCGCCGCGAGGAACCGCGAGCCGTCGCTGCACGCGCGCTCGCCGCCGGCGCCGTCAGCGAGCGCGACGCCCGCGGAGCACACGCCGCCGATGACGGCGAGCCGCGCGCCGCTCGCCCCGTCGCTCGGCGCCGTGAACGACACGAGCGGCGGCTCCGCGACCGGCTCGACGCTCTCGGCCGTGGCGAGCGCGTCACCCGCGCACTCCGCGAGGTCGAACGACGAGTCGGCGGCGACACAGGCGTCGAAGCTGTAAGCGAAGCTCGCAGCCGGATCGGGAGCGACCACGAGCCAGCGCACCGTCACGTCCTCGCCGGGCAGCGGCGAGGCCCGCCTCGCGTCGCCCGCGACCTCCACTTTCGCGGCCAAAACCCGCGTCCCGTCGATTGCTTCGACCGGCGACAGCGGCTCGCCGCAGCCGGCCGCACACAAGAGCGCGAGCCAGAGCGCCGGGCCCTTCCCTCTTCGTTCGTTCATAGCTCACCTCGAAGCCCGAGATTCGGAAAGAGCGTGAGTCCCGTCGCTTCTTCCCGTTTGGTGTAGTCGTAGTTGTAGCTGTACCCCTCTACGTTCTTTGCGTTGTAGGCGTTGAGGAGGTCGAGATACGGCGCGAGCGTGAAGGCGCCGAGCTTGAACGCCTTCTCCACGCGCACGTCGAGCTCCTGAAACAGCGGATTGCGATCGCTATTCACGGGCCCGTACGTCGGCACGTACACCCCCGTTCGCGCGTCGAACACACTGCCGGTCACCGGCGTGCGCGGGTTGCCGCTCACGAGCCGGAACCGCGCGCCGAGCTCCCAGCCTTTGCCGAGCTTCCGGCTCGCGACGAGGCTCAGGATGTGCGTCTGATCGGAGTCGAACAGGCGGTAGGGCCCGCCGTGATCGCTGCGCTCGCTGCGTGAGAGCGTGTACGCGAGAAACGCAAACGTCTTGTCGTCCGGCCGCGCTTCTGCCGACACTTCCGCGCCGTAAATCCGGCCGCTGCCGCCGTTCACGAAGTTCGGCGGGCCCGCGTCGGCCGTGCCGTCCACGACGTGGTCGAGCTGCTTGTAAAAGCCTTCGGCGCCGAACTTCAGCGCTTTGCCGAGGTGCTCCTCGAACCCCGCGCTCACCTGCAGGGCGTGATACGGCTCGAGGTTCGGATTGCCGATGCCTGGAACGCTCATCCAGAAGAGCGGCGGCTGCGAGTAACGCCCGACACCCGCCTTCAGCACCGTGCTCTCGCTCACTTCGTAACGAGCGGAGAGCCGCGGATCGAGCGACCACGCCGTAAACTCGCTGTAGTAGTCGGCGCGCACGCCGGGCGAGAGCAGGAGGCGCTTCACCGGCCGGTATCCGAGCTCCACGTACGCGCCGGGCCGCACGACGTTCAGGTGGTTGTCCTTCGCGCTCACCACACGCAGCGCGGCGAGCGGGTCACCGTCGCGCGGGTTGCCCTCCTGCTGCGTCGGGACCGGACCGCGGTATTGGCCGCGGAAGAAGTTGGCGAACAAGTCGAGGCCGCCGATGATCCGCAGCGACGGCTCGACCTCGAGGTTCCACTCGCCGCGGCCGTAGACCTCCTCACCGCCGAAAACCTGCTGCAGCTCACCGAAGTGCTGCGCAGCGTCGAGACGTCCGACGGCGAGCGTGAGCTCCTGCGAAATGGAAGGTGAAAAGTCCGAGTGCAGCTCGGCCTGCAGGCGGTGAAAGCCGACGGTGCCCGCGACGTTGCCGCTGAGCCCCGGGTCGTCCGAATTCGGATGCTTGAAGACGAGCTTCAGCTGGTCGTGACTGCCGTACGCGAGCACGCGCAGCTTGTGGTGCGGCCCGAAGCGGTGGCTCACGATGCCCTGGTAGTCGTAGTAGAGGGGCGCCGCGACGACGGAGAACGTGTCCTTCGGCACGATGCTCGAATAGATGAAATCGATGTTCGAGCGGCGGCCGGCGAGCGCGATGCCGGTATCGTCGTCGACCGGCGTTTCGAGCTCGAGCGAGGTGTCGATCAAGTTCAGATCGAAGTTGCCGTGAAAGCCGTCGCGCTTCGGATCGCGCGCCCGCACGTCGATCACGCCGCCCGTGACGCGACCGAAGCGCGACGAGAAGTTGCCCGGGTAGAGCTCGACGCGCGAGAGCAGCCGTGAGCTGAAGAAGCTCGTGACGCCGCCGAAATGGTAGAGGAACGGCACGGGGATGCCGTCGAGGTACGTCTGGCTCTCGTCGCCGCTCGCGCCACGCAAGATGGGCGTGCCGTCGCCGATGCCCGTGCGCGCAACGCCCGGAAGCACCTCGATGGCGCGCAGCGCATCGCCGCGCGTACCCGGGATTTTCGTGAGCTCGGCCTCTCCGACCGAGCGCTTCGTCGTCTCGCGCGGTGGCGCCTCCACTTCCGCCGTCGCCTCGAAGGACTCGAGCTCTCCGTTCGGCGCGGCGTTCGGCGCGGCGTTCGGCGCGGGCGGCGCGGCGTTCGGCACGGGCGACGGCGGGTTCGCCGTCTTGGGCGCGCTCGGCGCAGGAGCCGTGGCGGCGGGCGCTTCTACCGGTGCGGGCGCGGCAGCGGGAAACACATAGCGGTAGCCCACCGTCACCGCGAGCGGCTCGGATCCACGCCGCGCCGGCTCGAACACGAAGGCGCGCGCCGCCGCGAGCGCACTGTCGTCGTAAGCCGCGGCGGGCGAGCTCGTCACGCGCGCCGCGCTCACGTGACCGCTCGTATCGATCGTGAGCTCGAGCTCGACGTTCACGGGTTCTTTCAGCGCGGCGCCCGCGGGCAATGCGACGGGCGGCGCGCTGAGCAAGCGCGGCGGCGTGAGCGCGTCGTCTGCGGCGGGCGCTGTCTGCGCGGCAGCCGACGGCGCATGAGCCGTTGCGAGCGAGCTTGCCGCGAACGCGAGCAGCACGGTTCGAAAGCTCCGAAGTCGCATGAAGTCCTCGTCTCGGCACCCTGCGGCCCGAGCTCGACCCTCCGTGCCCGCTCGCGCAGGGACCGTTCAAACGAAGGGCGAGCTCGCAGCCGTACGTCGCCGCCACGCAGAGAAACCCGTACTCGCTGGACCGCCTGCGGCTTGGTCGCCCGACGCGCTACGCGAGCCCGAAATGGCGCTGGCAGCAGGCGCTGCGCCACGCGTAACCTGGAACCAGCCCTCGCTCGTGGCTCGGCTAACGAAGCGCGGCCGTTCGCTCAGCGCACGGCGTGCGAGGGGTCGGCGGGTGCCGTAGCGGGTGGCGCCGCGGTGCACGAGCGCACGCCGAGCGCAACGCCGAGCAAGAGCGCGACACCGCCGACCGCGAACCACGCGCCGCGACCGGACGCCGCCGCGCGCGCAGGGGTGTCCTCTTCGAGCTCGTCGGAGGCGAGCTCGAGCGCGTCCGATTCGTCGACTGCAGGCGCGGACACGGACCGACGGGTCGGATGCGGCGGGTGCGGCGCCGCCGGCCTCGACCACGAACGCGGCGCTCGACTCGACGTTCGCACGGGCGGCGGCGGCACGGACGAGAGCACGAGGTCGTCGTCGGCGCCCGCGACCTCGAACACCTCCGCAACCATCGCGGGCGGCACTGACTCGACGAACACGCGATGAGGCTTCGCGTCGTTCGTCAGCGGTGCTTCCCGTGGCGTCAGGCCTTCGCCTCGCGACGCAACTTTGTTGTCGTCGTCATGGACGCCGTGTGAGCCATACTGCGCTTTTCCGCGCTTTTTTGCCCGCTTTCCGTCGGGCGAATTGGCTTTCCGGCCCATACCGCCTCGCCCCCATTTGGTAGCCCGACCGAACGCGGCGGGCAAGCGCGCGGGGTGCTACCGTTCCCATCCGGAAACAGGAGCAGCACCATGCACGTTCGCAACACCATCCTCGCGCTCGGGCTCGCCCTCGCCGCGTGCAACAATGCCGCGAAGGACGCGAAGCCGTCCGCGACGACCGCCGCGGCCGCCGCCGTTCGCGAAGTGTCGGTGTCCGACGTCGAGAACTTCGTTAAGGCCAAGAGCGCCACGATCGTCGACGCGAACGGCAGCGAGACGCGGCAGCAGATGGGCGTCGTTCCGGGCGCCGTCCTGCTCACGAGCTCGCACGACTACGCGTTGAGCGAGCTCCCGGCCGCCAAGGACACGAAGCTCGTCTTTTACTGCGGCGGCACGATGTGCCGCGCTTCCGACAGCGCCGCCAAGCGGGCCGCCTCCGCCGGCTACGCCGACGTGAGCGTCATGCGCGCCGGCATCAAGGGCTGGAAGGACGCCGGCCAGTCGACGGAAATGCCGCGGAGCTGAGCGCGAGCGCGTCCACGCCGCGAACGCAGCTGCCTCGCGCGAGCCTCGCACCGTGTCGCCGGCCGCGATGACCGACTCTGCGACGTCGACCACGCGCGCCGACGCGGGCGACACCATGCTCGGGTGCGCGATGCCTCGGCAACGTGCCGCGTCGAGCGAATCGTTCGGCATCGCGCGTCGCCTCACGCCCGCCCGCCCGCACAACTGTGCGGCTCGGCCGCCGGTAGCCACGCCCTACCCACGGCCTCCGTGCGGCATTGCCCCCGCCACCGGGAGGCCACTGCGAAGTCGTTGCCTCGCAGCATGCTCACTCCATCTGGATCGCAAACACCGCCAACGCCTCGACGGGATGCGGCCAATCCTCGAATCCGAATAACCCGGCCGTCACCGGCATGATGCTGGTCTCCTGCCAGTTCGGATTGCCAGGGACTTGCATGGCAGCACGGTAGTGCACCCGAGTCTGTGTCCCGTTGCGTGCTTCGATCATCGTCCTCCCACTCTCGGCGGTCATTCGGATCGCGAAATGTGGCGACCGCGCCGCGACGCGCGGCGCTGCTTCCCAGGCGTCCCTCGCGACAGGCACCAGGCACACAACATCCCCCGCGTGAAGAATGATTGCCGAAAAAGGAAGCGCGGCGGACGGGGTGCTCGCCTTCGGCACCAACGTCGCGATGCAGTCCCTGGCAGGCTCCCCCGACGCCGACGGTGCCGTCACCGGCATTCCCGTCGTGAGCTCTGTCCTTGGCGCGATCGACGGTGCTGCCGTTGGTGTCCCCGATGCCGTCGTCGACTCTGTCCTCGGCGCAACCGATCGCGTCTTCCTGTTTCACCGGTACCTCTTGCTTGCCGTGTTCGGTCGGCTTGTCCGTGCTAGGACCCTGCGTCTGTTGATGCACGCCGTTCCCCGTGTTGCACGCAGCAACTAGGAAAATCGCGCATTTCAAAATCGGCCGCGTGTCCATGGGGCTAAGGCGTACACCCGCAGCCAACCGACGGTGGCGGGGCAATGGTTGACGATAGAGAACCCAACGACTGCTGTGCTCCCGCCTCCAGGCGGAAGACACCCACGTCGCTCACTATGTAGTGTGCGTCGAGCCACTCCCAAAGATCGACCAGTCCGCTGGGCTCGCGCTCTGCACCCGCTGGTTACCGATGTTTGGGTGAGTGTGGAACGACCCTACCACCCGCTCGCCGGAAGGCGGCGCTGGCACCGGGATGGAACTACCAGCGCCTGGCGTCCAGCGCTCCACTCGATACTGCCCCAGGAATCTTCGAGTAAGCCAATTCGTTCGCTCAATGATCCAACCGCCCTGCTCGTGCGTGTTCGGATTTGGAGTGGCGCTCGGATTGGATTGCCCCCACGCACGCCAAAGCTCGTCCTTGACACCTGATTGGCGAGGGGCTCCCCGGGACCGATCTTCCCGGGCGTCGGACTAGGTGGCATCGGTGGGCTTCCCGCCGCCTGCTGCGCCCCCTCCTGCACCGGAAGGTGGCCCCACCACGTTTTCGCCGTACACGAAGCAGTTTTCCGGAAGCGTGTTCCGCTCTTAGCCGCTCGGAGGCCCTGACGCACGTGCGCGCGCAGAGTCGAAACCCCTGACGCGAGTTTTGGGCTGCACGCGCGCGGGGGCGCGAGTACGCGGCGCGCTGCACGCGACCTCCGCGACGTGCGTGCACGCGATCACGCGCGGGGGCGCCGTGCTCGTGGACGCTGTCGCCGAGGCCGATCACGTCGAGCATTCTACCTGCGTCCGCGCAGGGCAGCTAAACAGGGAAATCGGCGGCGTTTGCTCCCCTTTGGGAGCTCAGAGCTTCGGGCCGCGCCCGCGTCGCGCACCCCAGACCGTTTCGATCATCACCTCGTCGGCGGCATCGTCGACCGTGTAGTAGACGTGCTGCTCCGCCTTCGGCATCAGAAGCCGCCTGACCGGTTCACCCTCGATCTGGCCATACTGCTGACGCACTTTCGGCGCTCGTAGGATGCGAGCAAAAGCCGTCGCGAGCTCTTGCTTGAAGAGCTCTGGTGCGTCGGAGCGATGATTTCGCCACCACTCGTCTTGCCGACGGATGCGTGTTCGCGCCCGTCCAGAAATCCGAAGTTTCACCGCCGAGAGCCTAGCTCGTCCAATACTTCCTCAGCAGAAAACGTCGGGCCGCCAGCTTTCCGTTCTGCGATCGATGCAGCGATCTCACCGTGCAACGCCGCTCGCTCTTCGTCGTCGAGCTCGTCCCAGTCGTCAGCAATCTCGAGCGGGACCGCACTACCTTCAGCGAGATCCGTCGGTTCGTCGAGCACGAGCCGGCCGTTTTTCACGTGGGCGATCAAGGTGGGCTGCACCTCGCCATCCTATCGCGTCGGCTTGAGCTCCGCACGGCGGTCGGGGCATCGACGCAAGAGGCCGCGGCTGGGGCGGGGCCAGCCCCCGCGGGGGCGGGGCCAGCCGCGGCCGGGACGGGCAGTTGTTGGGGCGGGCGGGCGTATGGTGCCGGACCGC
>JAICUB010000028.1 GCA_025936045.1 Polyangiaceae bacterium
GGACCGGCGTTTCGGGTTCGAAGCGGGCCGACCACTCGCGCAAGAACGAAAGCTCGAAACGCGCGTAGTGGATCACCGTGGGTACGGCTGCCTCCGTGCTCGCGGCGCGCCGCAAGCGCTCCCACGCGTCACGATCGGCGATCGCTTGCGCGGCGAACGCCGGCTCGTAGCCCGTGAGCTTTCGCACTTCGTTCGGCACGTCGTGGCCTTCCGGCAGCACGATCCAGTGCGCTTCCCCGGAGAACGGCTCCGGCGCGCCGCCGCGCAGGACGCCCCAGCCGAGCTCGAGCACGCGACCGAAGGCGGGGCTCGCACCCGTTGCCTGGCAGTCGACGACGAGCACGTCGAGCTCGGCGAGCGCGAGCGTCGTCATGCTTCGCTCGCTCCAAGCGCGGCTTTGACGGGCGTGTAGTCGAGCTCGCGCGCCTCACGGACGGCGCGCAGGAGCAGCGAGCCCCGGCTCATGTCGCCGCGGCCGCGAAATTCACTCGGAAAGTAGAGCCGCTCGTCGAAGATCTCGAGCAGCGGCCGGAGATACTTCTGCGTGGCGATGCTGCCGAGCAGCACGAAGCGCGCCTCCTTGCCGTGGGTATCGACGAGGCCGCTCGCGTGGCGGTGGAGCGGCGCCGTGAAGCTCGGATTGTCTTCGTGGACCGCGACCGTGGCCCAGCCGCGCAAGCGTGCGAGATCGACGGGCTCGTCGAGGGAAACGAGGCCGCCGCCCGCCGTCATCACGAACGCCGCCGGGAGCCCGTTGGCGGCGCGCGCGAACCTCTGCGCGTAGCTCGCTTTGCCGCGAAAATAGAGCCCGCTCACGAACGCGAAGACCTCGCCGAGCGGCGCGCCTTCACGCGAACGGAGCCGTTTCGCGAGCGGCGACGGCGACTCGCCGCCGAGCAGGATCCGCCCGCGCTGCCAGCTGATCTTCGCGGGCGAGATGTGGATTATTGTGGTGTCGGTCGCTATGGGGGGAAAGTTTGACGCTAGCCGAAGAAGGAGGCCAGGAGCGGCGCGAGCACGGTGGCGTTCGCGTCATGAGTCTGACCCGGGACGACGCGGTGCTCGGCGTGGGCGAGGTGGACCGCGAGGGCGCGGGTGCCGGCGTGCATCCAGGGCGGGCTCTTGCCGCCCGCGAGCGACAGCGTGGGAATTCCGACGCGCCGCCAAGCAGCGTCCGGCAGCGGTTCGCCGCGCTGGAAGCGGCGGACGAGCGCCCCGTCGTACGGCAGCGTCGGCGCCACGGCTCGGAGCTGCTTCCATACGGGCAAAAAGCGCATGAGCATGCGCACGAAGCCCGGCACGCCCACCGAACGCAAGAACACGCCGAGCGCCTCGTCTCGGCGATTTTCGGCGATGAACGCGTCGATTGCCGCCCAAGCGCCGGCAAGCGAAGGCCGGCTCGCGTCGAGGACGAACGGCGGCTCGTAGAGCGCGAGCTCGTCGATACCGACGCCGTGTTCGGCGGCATCGAGCGCGAGCACGGCGCCCGAAGAGTGACCGTAGACGCTCGCGCGACCGCCCGCGACGGCCACGAGCGCGGCGAGGTCTTCGACCTCGCGTTCGGGCGCGTAGGGCGTCACGTTGCCGCTCGCGCCGCGGCCGCGCCGGTCGTACGTGAACACCGTGAAGCGGTCTGCGAGCAGGGGCGCGAGCTTCACGCCCGGGCCCAGCGATCGTGAGCAGAGTGCGCCCACCACGATGATGACGGGCGGGCCGTGCCCGACGCGGTCGTAGGCGATGGTCGTGCCGTCCCGGGACGTCACGGTGTTGGGGGCCGCTGCGGCGGCTCGCGTTGCTCGGCTCATGCGAGAAAGACACCCGAGGGCACTAAAAGGATACGCTCGGCGGGCGCGGCGTATCTTTTTCGCGGTGCCGCGGGTCTATCCGACATGAGTCCTCGTAGCGCGGCCCTCGGCGGCGAAATCCAGGTTTCCTGGCGGTTGTTCCTGGAGACGTACGAGCCGCTCCGCCCGGAGCTCTTCCGCTATTGCCGTCATCTCACGCGGAGTCCGTGGGACGCCGAGGACATGGTCCAGGAAGCGCTCGCTCGGGCGTTCGTGGCGCTCGGGCTCATGGCCGCGCCGCCGGAGCAGCCGCGCGCCTGGCTCTTTCGCGTCGCGTCGAACCTCTGGCTCAATCGCGTGCGACGGACGCGCGAGCTCCCGGCCGACTTTGCCGTCGAGGCTGCCGAGCCCAGCACCGAGGTCGAACCGCGTGCCACCCGTGAAGCCGCCGGCACGCTGCTCTCGCAGCTCGCGCCGCAAGAGCGCGCCGCCGTCGTCCTCAAGGACGCGTTCGGCTTCTCGCTCGAAGAAGTGGCGGCGGCGCTCGCGACCACGAGCGGAGCCGTCAAGGCGGCGCTCCACCGTGGTCGCGGTAAATTGGTCGCTCCCGAGCCCGAAGAGCCGGCGCCGGTCGTGGCGCCCGTGCTCGACGCGTTTTGCGAGGCGTTCAACGCGCGGGATCTCGAGCGGCTCACGGCGCTCTTGCTCGAGGACGCGACCCTCGAATACCCCGGCTTCAAGCTCGAGCGCGGAGCGGCCGAGATCCGCGCCGGCACCTTCCGGGGCACGCTTTTCGGCTGTCCCGACGCGAGCGGCAGCGGGCACGAAGTCGCGCCGGCCTCACGCTGCGAGCTCCGGGTGCACCGCGGCGAAGGTTTGCTTTTGTGGTGGTGGGGCGGTGAGGTCCACAGCGTCGTACGCAGCGTCGTTCGCGGCGAGCGCATCGGGAGCCTCACGACTTACTATCACGCTCCGGACGTGCTCCGCGAAGTGTGCGGCGAGCTCGGAGTACCGGTGCGGGTGCACGGGTATCAGCCCGCCTACGGAGAGCCGGCCGACCGATAGCGCGCCACTAACTCACGTGCCGCCTCGGGCCAATCCGGGAACAGCAGGCGGTACCCGGCGTCGAGCAGTCGTTTCGGCACCACGCGCCGGCTCTTGAAGGTGAGCTCGGTTTCGGTGCGCAAAAAGAAGGCGCCGAGCGCCGTCATCCAGCGCGTCGCGGGCAAGCCGATGCGCGTGCCCCACGCAGCGCGCAGAGCCGCCATGAATTCGCGTTGCGGCAGCGGGTTCGGCGAGGCGAGGATCACGGGGCCGTCGAGCTCCTCGTGCGCGACGAGAAAATCCAGCATGCCGACGAAGTCGTGTTCGTGCAGCCACGAGACGTACTGCGTGCCGTCTCCGAGGGTGCCGCCGAGCCCTGCGCGCGTCAGTCCGAGCAGCACGTCGAAAATGCCGCCACGGTCCGCGTTGAGAACGAGCGAGCTCCTGAGCGCGACCTTGCGGGTGCGCGGCGTGTTCGCGACCGCGAGCTCGTGCTCCCACGCCTTCGCGATATCGATGCTGAATTTCCACGAGGGCGGCGCGTCCGGCTCGCTCCCGCCGATGACGCCCGTCGCTTCGTCGTTCGGGGCGTCGAAGCGGTGCGAGTAAATCGTCGCGGTGCTCATTTGCAGCCACGTGCGCGGCGGGCGCGAGCAGCCGGCGATGGCCGCGCCGACCGCGCGCGTCGACTCCACGCGCGAGTCGAACATCGCCTTGCGGTTCGCCGCCGTGTAGCGGCAGTTCACGCTGCGCCCGGCGAGGTTCAACACGACGTCCGTCCCGTCGAGCTCACTCGCCCACGGGCCGACGCTCTTTGCGTCCCATTCGACGCGACGTGCCGCTGTCGCGCCGCTCCGGCTCACGACGACGACGTCGTCGCCGCGAGCCTGCAACGCGCGCACGAGCACGTTGCCGAGCTGCCCGGTACCGCCGAAGATCACGACTTTCATCGCTCGGAGCGCAGCGTAGCGCAGGCGCGAGACCGGCGTCGCCCGCGCAGGGCCGCTCCGAGCGTCGCGCTCGTGCCGGTGTCACCCCGGAAACATCGACAAATACGGCCTTGCTTCCTCGAAGACGCGCGCGACCGACGGCCGTTCGCACAGGCGCGCGAAGTAAGCCGCAAGGTGCGGGCGCTCGGCGAACGGCGCGATCTTGTCGGCGTAGAAGAGCGCGGGAGCCGCGGCGCAGTCGGCGAGCGTGAAGTCTCCGCCTGCGGCCCAGGTGTCCTCGCGAGCCCACGCCTCGGCGACTCCGTACGCCGTTTCGAGCTGCTCCCGCGCTTCCGCGACGCCGTAGCGGTCGTGCTCGCCGTCGGGGCGAAGCTTGTCGGTGACGAGCTTACCCATCGGCGTATTGACGTAGAGATCGTAGAAACGATCGCGCAGCCGTGCTTCGCGCGCGAGCTCCGGGTCGGCGGGAAACAGCCGCCCCGCTCGGCCGTAGTGGCGCTCGGCATACTCGAGCAAGATCGTGCCCTCCGGGATCGCCACGCTGCACGTGTCGTCGGTGAGCACGGGAAATTTAGCGAGCGGCCAGAGCGCGACGAGCTCGGCGCGCTCAGCGGGATTACCGAGGTCGATCACGCGCTGAGTGAACGGCACCTCGAGCTCGTAGAGCCCGATCAGCGCCTTTTGGCAAAACGACGCGAGCGGATGCGAATAAAGAACGAGGGACATGCTTGCTCCTGAACCAGGGTCGGCTCAACGTCAGCTCGCGGGCGCCCACCAGCGGTAGCCGTTCGAGCGCGAAGGGACACCGAGCTCGGCGCAGACTTCGGCGATGAGCTCCGGATCGTAAAAATGGTTCTGCAGCCGCGCGACGCGCTCACCGTCGAGCTCCACGCGCGTGAGGGCGCGCACCGCTTCGCCGCCCGTGTGCGCGTAGAAATGGAGCAGCACCCAGCCGCCGCGATGGGCGCGAGCCTCCACGCGCGGCGGCTTTTCGACGACGTCCGTGTAAAAGCGCGCATCCACGGCGCAGCGCTCGTCGGGTCGCAGCATGCGCGCCACGCCGAACAGCATGCCGTCGAGCACCGTGCGTTTCGCCGCTTCGGGGCCGTACTGCGTCGTCGCCCCGACGACCTCCACGCTCACCGTGTCGAGCAGGAGGGCGGTCAGCCGTTCGAGGTCGCCCGCGTTGAAGGCGGCGCAAAACGCGTTCAGCGCGGCGGGCGGGGGCGGACTCGCAGCGTCC
Source organism: Polyangiaceae bacterium (assembly GCA_025936045.1). GTDB lineage: Bacteria > Myxococcota_A > Polyangia > Polyangiales > Polyangiaceae > PMG-095. The sequence continues at coordinate 5,022 of JAICUB010000028.1, forward strand.
AGCGCCGGTTCCGCGAGTTTCCCGCGCCCGCGGTGCAGGGCCGTCTTGACCGCGCCGATCGTCGTCGAGAGCGCTTCGGCCGTCTCCTCGAGCGAAAAGTCGAAGACGTCTTTGAGCACGACGGCTGCACGCTCGTGCGGCGAGAGTCCGCCGAGCAACGTCCCGGCCGCCTCGCGCGCCCGCCGTGGGTCGAGTGCGGCGTTGGGCTCGGCCGTTTCCGCGCCGAGCGGCTCCTCACGCCACGCGCGTCGCGTTCGGTCGATCCACAGATTGGAAGCGACCCGAAAGAGCCACGCTCGCGGGTTCGGCGGCGCTTCGCCCATCTGCCCGAGCGTGACGAAAGCGCGCGCGAGCGCGTCCTGAGCGAGATCTTCCGCGTCCCACGGGCTCCGCGTGAGGTGCCGGCAATAGAGATAGAGCTTCGGCCGGAGCGGCTCGAACGTCTCGAGAAAGCCATGCCAGGACGATCGGACGGCAGCGGGCAGCGCCTTCGCGGGGTTCATGCCCGAAGAACGTAGACGCTCCCCGAAAGGATACCATCGTCCCGAAATACCGCCGTGGCTCCTGCTGGAAGCGAGCCGCCTGGAAAGACCCGGCGGCTCGGCTCCTCAGCGCTTGAGCAGTGCGAGGATCGCGCTCGTCGTGTCGACTTCCCCGAGCCGCGGGAAAATCTTGGTCACCGAGCAGTCGTGTGCGGCCGGGTCCCGGTCGGTCATCGCGTCGGAGGCGAGCGTGACGTTGTAGGCGCGTTCGTACGCGGAGCGCGCGGTCGAGTCGACGCCGATGCTGGTCGAAATCCCCCCGAGCACGATGCCCGTGACGCCGCGGCGCCGGAGCTGGAGCTCGAGCTCGGTGCCGTAGAAGGCGTTCCATTGCCGCTTGGTGATGCGGATATCGCTCGGCTGCGGCATGAGCTCCGGGACGAGCTCGCTGAACTCCGGGTCATGGGGGAGGCTCGGCGCGGGCGCGTCGGTCCGCGTGCGCAGCCGATCGCCGCCGTCGGGCGAGAAGGCGACGTTCACGAGCACCACGGGCAGATTTGCGCTGCGAAACGCGGTCGCGAGACGCGCCGCGTTGGCGACCACCGTTGCGGACGGGTGCACGGTCGGGATCGCCATGACGCCTTTCTGCAGATCGATGAGAACGAGCGCGGTCCTCGGATCGAGCGTGGTCGCGGGCATGGCTCTGGCTCCTCGGGAAGAGCTTAGCAAGAACGCGCGCTGGGGCGCCTATTTGAGCCCTTGCAGGGTCGAATTCGTGATCGTGGTGCTCTTGTTGTTGGTGCCGACCGCGGTGCCGGCGTCGGTGGTGCTACCGCTTTTCACGCTGGTCCAGTGACCGCCCGTGTTGCCCGTCATCGTCGTGTCCGTGATGGTCAGCGTGCCGCCGAAGTTATTGCTGGTAAAAAACAGCCCCCCGCCGAAGGCGTTCATGCCCGCGGCGTTGTCGAGCACGGCGTCGCCGCACAAGAGCACGTTCACGTCGTTGCCGTCGCTGTAGATGGCGCCGCCGTTGCCGCCCGAGCCGACCTCGTTTTGATCGTTGTTGATGGCGTCGCAATGATCGGGATCGTTGCTGTTCGCGTCGTGGCCCGTGGCGGTGTTGTTCGTGAACAGGCTGTCGTAGATGTCGAGCTCGGCGAAGAGGCCGCCGACGGCGCCGGCGTTGCTCGCCTGGTTGTTCGTGAAGGTGCTGTTCACGATCGTCACGCCGGATTTGCTGCCGAGCACGTAGATGGCGCCGCCGCCCGTATCCGGTCCGAGCGGCGCGGCTTCGTTGCCGGTGAAGATCGAATCGATGACCGTGAGGTACCCGTCGCGCATGTAAACGGCGCCGCCCTCGCCGTCGTCGAAACCTTGCGAGCACGGAGCCGGTGCGTCCGGAATCACGTCCGTGCCCGTCTCCTTCGCATTTTGGAGCGCGATGTGTTGGAGCGTGAGACCGTGATCGTTCGCTTGGAAATCCGCGCTGTAAAAGCGCAAGATTTGCACGGCGTGCCCGCCGTCGAGCGTGATTTTCCGGCCGCCGTCGATGACCGTATTTTTGGTCGACGGCACGTTCAACGTCGAGCTCACGGTGATGGTGACCGGGTCCGCGCCGCAATCGAACGTGATGACGCCGCCCGTGTTCACCGCGCTCTGAAGCGCGCTGAAGGTGCAGCTCGATGCCGACCCGTTGCCGACGACCGTGGTCGGATTCGAAGTGTCGACCTCTTGTCCGCGCGCCGGCACGCCCGCCTTGCAGGAGCCGTTCGGATTGCCGGCGTTCCACGTCGTGGAGCCGCCGCCCGAGCCCGCGGAGCCCGCCGTGCCTGCGCTGCCGCCCGAGCCCGCTTTGCCTGCGCTGCCGCCCGAGGTGCCCGCGGAGCCACCCTTGCCGGCACTGCCGCCCGAGGTGCCCGCGGAGCCACCCTTGCCGGCACTGCCGCCCGAGGTGCCCGCGCCGCCGCCGCTTCCGCCCGAGCCGCCGCTCGCGCTCGAACCCGGGTCGCCGCCCGCGCCGCCGTTCGCGGTGTCGCCGCCGCTGCCGCTCGAGCTACCGCCACGACCGCTCGTTCCGCCGGAGCCGCTCGTTCCGCCGGAGCCGTTCGTTCCGCTGGAGCCGCTTGATCCGTTCGAGCCGCCCTGGGCGCTCGCGCCGCTTCCGCCCGTGCCGCCGCCGGCTCCGGTGTTCGAGCTACCGCTGCTACCCCCTTGTCCCGCGCCGTTCCCCGAAGACGAACCGCCGGGCAGGTCGAGTGAAGGCTCGCTCCCGCCGCAGCCGCTGAGGGCTGCGAGCGCCGGCACGAGCGCGAGGGAAAACCAGGGAGAGGGGTTTTTCAGCACCCGAAATACGAACCCCGAGCCGTCGCCTGCGGTTCAAAAAAACCGATTTCATGAAGCATTTCGCGCGCCACCGTCGCAGTCGCGTCGTTGGCCCGTGCTAAATGCCTTGCATGAACAAGCCGGTGTGCGCGGTGGTCGGTGTGGGTCCGGGCAACGGCGCGGCGCTCGCGCGTCGCTTCGCCGCCGAAGGGTACGCGCTGGCGCTCCTCGCGCGCTCTACCGACGTGACCGCATCGCTCGCGGAGGAGCTCGCAGGGTCGCGCGCGTACGCGTGCGACGTAGGCGATCCGGCGTCGGTCGAGCGCGTGTTCCAAGCCATTGCGCGGGAGCTCGGGCCCGTCGAGGTGCTCGTCTACAACGCGGGCAGCGGCAGCTGGGCCACGATCGAAGAAGCGAGCGCGAAGGATTTCGAGCAGTCGTGGCGCGTGAACACGCTCGGAGCGTTCGTGGCGTCGCAGCAGGTGATTCCGGCGATGAAGCAGGCGGGGCAGGGCAGCATCGTGTTCATCGGCGCGACGGCGTCGCGGCGCGGTAACGTGAAAACGGCGGTGTTCGCCCCGGCCAAGGCCGCGCAGAAGAGCCTGGCGGAGTCGATGGCGCGTCACCTCTGGCCCGCAGGCATCCACGTCGCCGTCGTGATTCTGGACGGCGTCGTCGACCTGCCGCGCACGCGCAAGATGATGCCCGACAAGCCGGACGGCTTCTTCGTCAGCCCCGACGAGCTCGCGGAAACGGTGTTCCACGTGACGCGCCAGAAGCGCTCCGTCTGGTCGTTCGAGGTCGAGGCGCGTCCGTTCGGCGAGAAGTGGTGATGCAGAAGCTCTTCTGGCTCGCCGCCGGGGTCGCGCTTGCTTGTTCGAGCTCGAGCAAGGACTCGGGGGCGCTGGGGGATAACGGCGGCTCCGCAGGGGGGACAGCTCCGAACGGCGGGAAGTCGAACGCCGGCGGAGCGGGGAAGCCGTCCGCGACCGGAGGCGGCGCGGGCAAGAGCGGCCGCGCGGGCCAGAGCGGCAACGCGGGCCAAAGCGCGCAAGCCGGCAGCGGCGGAGCGGGCGGCGATTCTTCGGCGAGCGGTGGCACCTCGAGCGCGGGAGAAGGTTCGTCCGAGGCGGGCGCCGGTGCGGCGCCACCGAAAGCCGCGTGTGACGCGCCCGAGCTCGTCGAGCTCACGACGCCCGACCACGTCGTCGGCGACGGCACGGCCGCGAGCTGCACCGCCGACGCCCTCCAGGCCGCCGCGACCGCGGGCGGCACCATCACGTTCGATTGCGGAGCCGCGCCCGTCACCATCACCGTGACGAAGACCATCGTCTTCAAGCAAGAAAGCGTGCTCGACGGCGCGAACCTCGTCACGCTGAGCGGCGGCAAGAGCGCCCGCATCCTCTACCTCGACTCAGGCTACGATCAGACGACGCCGCGCCTCACCGTCGAGCGCCTCGGCTTCCGTGACGGCCATAGCCCCGCGGGCGGGGACGACACGGCGCAGGGCGGCGGCGCCATCTACCGCGACGGCGGCAGCCTCACGGTGCTCGCGTGCGACTTCGACGGCAATCACGCGCCCGCGACCGGTCAGGACGTCGCCGGCGGCGCGATTTACGGCTTCGGCGGCGGCGAGACCGTCATCGCCAACAGCACCTTCACGAACAACTCGGCGAGCGACGGTGGCGCGGTCGGCAGCTTGAACGGCGATCTCACCATCATCGACTCCGTGTTCACGGGCAACGCGGCCACCGGCACCGACGGCAACCCCGGCAACGGCGGCTGCGGCGGCGCCATTTACATGGACGGCGGCGACGAGAAGACGACGCTCTGCGGCGTGGTCATCGCGGACAACAGCGCGGGCGCCATCGGCGGCGGCGTGTTCCGCGTCTCGAACTCCGAAGACGGCACCTTCACGCTGGATCAGAGCAGCGTGCGCGACAACGAGGTCATGCCGGACGACTCCGGCAACGCGGGCGGCATGTACCTCGAAGGGCTCGCCGTCACGATGACGGCGAGCACCGTCTCCGGCAACCAGGCGTTTTACAACGGCGGCCTCTGGCTTTCGAAACGCGAGGCGAACCTCACGAACGTGACGATCGCGGGCAACACGGCGTTCGGCAGCAACGGCGCCGGCCTCTGGCTCGCGCACGACCCGACCGGCACGCTGCTCAACGTGACCATTGCCGACAACCACTCGACGGCGATGGGCCAAGTCGCGGGCGCCATCTTCGGCAGCGGGCTCACCCTTAAAAACACCCTGATTTCAGGCAATGTTGCGCAATACACGCCCGGCTGCGACAGCAAGCACACGAGCGGCGGCGGCAATCTCCAGTGGCCCGACGGCGCGCTCTGCTCCGACGAGCCGACCGTTGCCGATCCGGAGCTCGGCGCGCTCGCCGTGCAGGCCGGCGCTGTCACGGCCACCATGCAGCCGTCGTCGAACAGCGCCGCGGCGGGACTCGGCGTGGATTGTCCCGCCACCGACCAGAACGGCCGCACGCGCGCGGACCCGTGCACGGCGGGTGCCGTAGAAGCCGCGGATCAGCCGCTCACGCCGTAGGACAGCGAGCGTCCGACCCACGGTCGGGAACACCCCCCAAACGGCCATTTGGGTTCCGCCTCGCGGCGCCGCGCGTCGCGTGCTGCCAGCGGGTCCGGCTTCCGCGTTATTCCGCGCTCGCGTCGCTCCCGTGCGTGCCGAGCTCTGCGAGCCCCCGCACGTGAGCGAAGCGCTGCCGGAGCAGGCACGCGCAGTAGTACGTCACCGGGAGCACGATGAGCGTGAGGAGGGCCGCCGAGATAGTGCCGCCGACGACGACCACGGCGATGGGACGCTGCGTTTCGCTGCCGATCGCGTGGGACATCGCCGCCGGCAAGAGGCCGAGCGAGGCGAGCAGGGCCGTCACGAGCACGGCGCGCAGCCGCTCCCGGGTGCCGTTGAAGACGGCTTCGAAGGGCGCTTCACCCGCTTCGAGCCGGAGCTTGATCGCCGAAACGACGAGCACGCCGTTCAACACGGCCTGACCGAGCAGAGCGATGAAGCCGACCGCCGCGGAAACCGAGAGCGGCATGTGCACGAACGCGAGCGCGACCACGCCGCCCACGAGCCCGAGCGGCACGTTCAGCAGAATCAGCGTGGTGTCGAAGATCGAGCCGAACGCGGAGAAGAGCAGGAGCGCGGTCAGCGCGAGCGCGAGCGGGATCACGATTTCGAGCCGTGCCATCGCGCGCCGCTGGTTTTCGAACTCCCCGCCCCAGGTCGTTTCGTAGCCCTCGGGCAGGTGCACGGCGGCGGCCACTTTCTTCTGCGCTTCCTCGACGAAGGAGCCGAGGTCGCGGTTGCGCACGTTCATGCGCACGCCGACGTAGCGGCGGCCGTCCTCGCGCGTGATCGCCGCGCGGCCCGTGCTCATGCCGACCGTCGCGATCGCCGAGAGCGGCAAGAGCGAGCCGTCCTTCATCGGCAGCGCGATGCGGGAGATGGCGTCGACGTCCTCGCGCGTGGACGGCGGCAAGCGCACCGTCACGTCGAAGCGCTTCTCCCCGTCCCAGATTTCGCTGGCGACGTGGCCGCTCATGGCCGTTTCCACGTAGTTTTGCACGTCGACGAGGTCGAGGTCGAAACGCGCGAGCGCGTCGCGGTCGAGCTTGATCGAGATTTGGGGCGAGCTGCCCGACTTGGTGATGCCGACGTCGACCGCGCCGGGCACCTTGGAGATGATGTCCTTCGCCTTTTCGGCCCCGGCCACGAGCTGGTCGAGGTCGTCGCCGTAAATCTTGAACGCGACCTGGCCCTTCTGGCCGGAGATGTTCTCCTCGACGTTGTCGCGGATCGGCTGCGAGAAGTTGTAATCGATGCCCGGCACGACGCGCAGGTTCTGCGCCATCTCGTCGATCAACGGCTCGAGCGAGCGCATCTCGGGGCGCCACTCCGCCATGGGCTTCAACCGCACGAAGACCTCGAGGTTGTTCGGCAGCTTGGTGTCCGTGCCGTCCTCGGGGCGGCCGAGCTGTGACAGGACCTCCGTCACCTCGGGCGTCTTCATCAAGAGAGCCTTGAGACGCGGAGTGATCTTGCGACCCTCCGTGAGCGAGTAGTTCCCCGGCAGCATGAAGGTCGTGTAGAGCGCGCCTTCGTTGAGCTCGGGCAAGAACTCGGAGCCGAGCCGCGGCAGGAGCGTCGCCGTGGAGGCGAGCGCCGCCACCGAGAGCGCGACGACGAGCACCGGGTTTTCGAGCGCGAATTTGAGCGACGGCTCGAAGACGCGCTGCGCCCAGGTAAGCAGCGGCGACTCGCGCATCGGCTTCGCGCGGCGCAGCGAGAGCAGGCACAAGACGGGCACGAGCGTGAACGTCATGAGCAGGGCGCCGATGAGCGCGCTCACGACCGTGTTCGCGAGCGGCGAGAAGATGCGACCTTCGACGCGCTGGAGCGAGAAAATCGGAATGTACGCCGCGATGATGATGAGCAGTGAGAACAGCGTAGGGCGCGCCACCTCGCGCGCGGCGTCGAACAGGCGCGCCGCGAAGGTTGCCGGATCCTGCTGGCCGTGCCGGTTCGAGGCCACGCTGTGCCCGTGCCCGTGGTGCGGGGGCGAAAGCTTGTGGAAGACGTGCTCGACGAGGATGACGGCGCCGTCGACGATGATGCCGAAGTCGACGGCACCCATCGAAAGCAGGTTCGCGGACATGCCGCGGGCGTGCAGGTACGCGAACGACGCGGCGAGCGAGAGCGGGATCACCGCCGCGACGATCAGCGCGGCGCGGATCGAGAGCGTGAACGCGAAGAGCACGAGCACGACCAGGAGCGCGCCCTCGAGCAGGTTGTGGAACACCGTGTGCAGCGTCGTCGCGACGAGCTCGCTGCGATCGTAGAAGGGCGTGAGGTGCACGCCCGGCGGCAGCGCGCCGTGCTCGAGGCGCTGGACCTTCTCGCGCATCGCGGCGAGCACCTTGGTCGGGTTCTCACCGCGGCGCATGAGCACGATGCCTTCGACCGCGTCTTCGTTGCCGTTGCGCGTGACGACACCCTGGCGCGGCGCGTAGCCCTCGACCACGTCCGCCACGTCGCGCACGAGCACGGGCACGCCGTCGTGGTAGCCGACCCGAACGCGCTTCACGTCGTCGAGGCCGCCGAAAATACCGAGGCTGCGGATCACGAACATTTCCGAGCCGCGCTCGACGTAGCCGCCGCTCGCGTTGCCGCTGCCCTTGGAGAGGGCGCCGAAAATATCGTCGAGGCCCACGCCGAGACCGGCGAGCCTGCGCGGATCGGGCTGCACGTGGATTTCGCGCACGAGCCCGCCGTAAGAAACGACGTCGGCGACGCCGGCCGCCTGCAGGAGCCGAGGCCGCACGACCCAGTCCTGGAGCGTGCGCAACGTCATCGGGTCGGCGCCCGGCCCGTCGAGCGTGTAGCGGAAAATCTCGCCGATCGGCGTCGCCATCGGCCCGAGCGACGGCTGCACGTTCGGCGGCAGCTCGGCTTCCGCCATGCGCTCGGTCACCTGCTGGCGCGCGCGCAAGAGGTCGGTGTTGTCGTCGAACGTCATCGTCAAGAACGAGAGTCCGAAGAGCGACATGCTGCGCAGGTTCGTGAGGCCCGGCGTGCCGTTCATGGCGCGCTCGAGCGGCAGCGACACGCGGCGCTCGACCTCCTCCGTGGGCTGACCAGGAAAGAGCGTGATGATCTGGACCTGCGTGTCGGTCGGATCGGGGAACGCTTCGATCGTCAGGTTCGAGTAGGCGTAGAAGCCCCAGCCCGCGAGCACGAACGCGAGCACGAAGGGGACGACGCGCTTGGACAGCGAAAAGCGCAGAAGTTTCTCGAGCATGGCGCTGGCTTCGCGGCTCAGGTCGAGAGGGCGATTTGGTTGTCGAGCAGGGCGGAGCCCTCTTCGACCACGACGTCACCCGCGTTGAGCCCGCGCAGGACCTCCACGCGATTGGCCCGCGCCGGGCCGGCCACGACTTCACGGCGCACGAAGGTGCCGTTGCCCTGCTCGACGTAAATGTATTGCTTTTCACCGTCCGAAACGACGGCGGCGACGCCGACTTCCACGGCACCGCTCGGCGCCGGCTCGCGGAAGCGCACCTCCGCGTATGCGTTCGGACGAATCGAGCGCTGCGCGTTGGTGATCGGCATACGAACCGACACGGTGTGACCTTGCGGGTTGCACACGGAGGAAATCGCCTCGACTTCTGCCTCGAGCTCCACGCCGGGCAACGACGGGCTCGTGACGTGCGCGCTCGAGCCCTTGTTCACCGCCGTCGCCGCGTCGGTCTCGAACAGATCGGCGACCACCCAGATGGTATCGAGATCGGCGACGCTGAAGAGCGTGCCTTCGGTCGTCACCTGCTGGCCGGGCAGCACGTTCTTCTCGATCACGACGCCGTCGCGCGGAGCGACCACGGTGAACGCGTTGTGGCCGGCGGCCGACACCTTGAGCGACGAGAGCTTGGTGTCGGTGAGCGCGAGCGCGAGCTCCGCTTCTTTCAGCTCGTGGTCGGCGTTCAGCGCCTCGCTGCCGGCCACGGCGCGCGCATCGACCATGGCCTGGATTCGGGCTTGTTTTGCCTGCGCGACCTTGAGGTCGACCTCGGCTTTTTGACGCTCGGAGCGGAGCTCGGCGACGTCGGGGCTGCTGATCGCGACCAGGGGATCGCCAGCCTTGACCGACTGGCCGATCTCCACGAACACGTGCGAAACGCGCCCGGCGAGCGGTGAGCCGACGCGTGACGCCCGCGCCTCGTCCACCTTGAAGCGCGCGGGGTACGGATCGCTCCAGCGCTCGGCGAGCGGTGCCGCGGTACCGCGATGCACGAGCTTCCATGCCGCCGCGTCTTGCGGGAGCGTGATGGTGTGCTCACCGACGCGCGTGCCGTCGGACGCCACGTCCGCCGGCGCGCCGCCGCGCTCGAACGAACGCGCCGCCCCAATGCCGGCGATGCTCACGCCGACGCCGATGCCGATGAACAGGAGATTTTTCCGATGAAACAAAATCAAATGCGTGCCTTCGTGCAGTGCGAACCCGATCGGGTCCGCGACATGTCCCCCTAAGCACGAGCCGTGCCGTGCAACGAACCAGCATGAAACCTGCCGCTTTCACCGTCCGCGCGAGCGATAGGCTCCGTCGACTGCAAGAGACGTGTGCCGCCTCCGGGCGCTGATGAATTTTTTGTTTGTGGGCGGACGTCACGCAGCGTCACTGAAATGGATTTATAGCGTTACGGGCGGCGGGTTTTTGACGGCGCGGAGCGTGGCGAGCCGCCGCCGGGTGACGCATGCACTTGACGACATATGCATCAAAGTGCATCATGGCGGCATGCTCGAGCTCGTCACGACGGAGGCTTTCGCGGAGTGGTTCGCGGCGCTCGACGACGTCCTCGCGGAGGACGTAGCGACCGCGCTCGACGTCGCCTCCGAGCTCGGTGCGGAACGCATCCCGCCCGGCAGCCGCGAAAGGCTGCTCTGGTACGAACATCCGTGCGTCGCGGACTTCGCCGCCGCGAATTCGCTCGCGTGGGAGCTCGAGGATTGGGGCGCCTTCCGCGGCTATGCCGAGCGCGTGCTCGCGGCGCTCGATTCGCCCCGCTTCGTGGCCCGGCTCGGGCGCCTGCGGTCGTCGGAGTCGGCGCGGGTACTCAAGGCCGTGCAGCGCATTCGGCGGCTCGCCGATCCGCGCGCACGCTGGGCGCTCCACGGCGCGGCCGCGCCGCTCGGCGCGAGCCACCTCCCGCGAGCGGAAGACGCGAGCGCCGAGCTCCGCCGCCTCTACTTCGAGGCCCTGGAAGCGGCGGGTTTTGCGCTCGTCGAGCCCGCCGTCCCGCTGCGCGCGCTTTACGAGCTCTCGCGTCGAGCGCCCGGCACGCCGTTTCGGCTGCTTTACGGCGTCGACGCCGAGCGTGGTGTCGGTCTCGTCGTCCTCGGTGAGCGGCTCGATCGCAGCTACTACGGCGACTCGGTACGCCGCGCCGAGCGGCTCTGGCGCGCATTTCTCGGCGGCACGCTCGCAAACGTGGAGCGGCTCGAGCTCCGCTGAACGAAGGAACCATGGTGCGGACACGAAGCTGGAAATCGGTCAGGAGCAGTCGGCTTTCGGCGCCGGCCGCCGTGCGCGTCAAAGCGCGCGTGGAGCAGCAGATCCGAACGCTGAAAGAGCTCCGGAACGAGCTCGCCGTCACGCAATCCGAGCTCGCGGCGAACGCCGACATGACGCAGTCGGAGCTGTCACGCCTCGAAAGCCGTGCCGATCATCGCGTCTCGAGCCTGCGCCGCTATGTCGAAGCGCTCGGCGGCGAAATCGAAATCGCCGCCATCATCGGCGGCCGGCGCGTGAAGCTCACCGACGTGTGAGCGCCATGGCCCGTCAGGGCGCGACGATCTCGCGGACGCTGCCCTTCTTGTAGAGTAAGCCGTTCGTCCCGACGCCGTCGCTGCGGAAGTAGACGCTGATGTTCGGCTTGCCCGTCTCCGAATGGTCGCGCGCCGGGGCGTTCGTGAGCTTTGCGGCCGGATCGACGCCGCTCGCGCACGGCGTGCCGCCGTTCCCGAAGTTCGTGCCGTCGTCCTCGAGCTCTTGCAGGAGCTTCCAGTCGCCGCCGTTCGCTCCGTCCGTGGTGTCGAGGTAGAGCTCGAGCTTCACGTTGCCGTTCGCGAGGTCGTACACGGCGAGCTTGTAGCCGAGCCACACGTTCTTCGGCATGCCGCCCGACCACTGCTTGTGCGTCATGATCGACACCGAGTCGGGGTGCGACGTCTCTTTCTCGAAGTCGATATTGCCGTCGTAACGCATGCGGGCGTCGATGCCGCGCGTGTCGCAGAGGTTCACGTCTTCGTCGCCGATGGTTCCGTGGTTCGTGCGCGTGAGTGCCACGAGACCGCCCCACGCCGTGCTGTCGTCATCGACACGCTGGAAATACATCGTTACTTCGACGTCGCGCCACTGATCCACGAGCGCCGGATCGTGGATGTACATGCGCGGCACGTTGCCCGTAATCTTGAAAATGCCGTCACCGTCCGTGTGGTAACTCGCGTCTCCGTGGTCCGCGTCGAACCACGCATCGTTCGGATCCCGCCCCGTAAAGCTCCGCGGATTCGAATCCCACTTCGCGTACCACTCCTTGCCGCCCGCGAGCGTGGGATAAAGCATGTGCACGCCGAACGGATCGAGGCCGGTCGCGGTCGTGCCGCTACTGCCCGCTTCGCCCGCAGCGGCGGTCGTGCCCCCGCGTCCGGCGCTACCCGCACGTCCGCCGCTGCTCGCCCCGCCACGGCCGCCCGCGGGGCTGCCCGCGCTGCCCGCACTCGCCCCGCCGTTGCTCACCGTTACCGCGCCGCTCGAGCCGCCGTGCGCGCCGCCGTCCGAAGTGCCGCCTGCGCTGCTCGACGCACCCGCCGTCCCGCCGCTCACCGTCCCCGAAGCTCCGCCCGCGCCGCCGCTGCGACCGGCCGCGCCCGCCGCGCCAGTGCTCGCTCCGCCGGTGTTCGCCACGGCGTGCCCGCCGGTCCCCGCGCCGCCCGCGCCGGCGTGATTGTCCGCTCCCGCCGAGCCGCCTCGCGCGCCCGTCCCAGCACTTTCGCCCGCCGCGTCGTCGCCCTTATCCCCGCCGGAACAAGCGACGAAAAGCACCATTGGGGCCGCAAACACCCAAAGCGAAGCCGAAGTCATGCGTCTCCACGTACCCCTGCCCATTCATTCCGGCTCAAGCCGGCGCGCCCATCCAGTTTTGAAGCCGGACCTGCTGGCAGCACGCGACGCGCGGCGTCGTGAGGCGGACTCGACTATTTTCGGTGGATCGAAGGTCAATTCGGCGGGCTCGCGCCTTCGAGTTTGCGGGTGAGCGCCAGCAGGCGCTGTTTCAAGGTGTCGGCTTCGCGGGCGACTTCGGGAAAGTCGTCGGCACGGGCCGCTTCGAAGAGGGCGCGCGCGTCGTCGGCGATGCGGTTGAGTTGCGCTTTGGCGCCTTCGAGCAAGGCCGTGCGTTCGCCACCGGCTTGGAGGAGCGCCGTCGCTTCGGCGGCGGCCTGGCCGAGCGCGGCGAACGATTGCATGTGCTCCGCGAGCTTCTGCATGCGCGCTTGGATTTCGTTCGCGAAGAGGGCGAGCGGTTCGAGCGCCGCCTGCTGGCGCGCTTCCATCTGTTGCATCGCAAGGCCGAGGGAGCGCAGGCCTGCAGCCATCCGCTCCGGCAAGGCGAGCGCATCGGAGAGCTCCTTCGCGGCGCGCGTGATGTTCTTTTCGGAGTCGAGCCGATGCTTCTGCGCCGCTCGCGCGAGCGTTTCGAGGCGGACGAGCTCGCTTTCGAGGGTCTCCGCCGCTTGCACGATTTCCGGGACAGCCTTCGGGGGTTTGGCCATGCCGGGCCAGAATAGGAGCTTTTTCGTGAGAATGAGTACAAAGGACGCTGCCCGGAGTGCACGTGAACTACGCCGAAACGGTGCTGCCGCTCCACGACGGCTTGCCGAAGCTCCGTGACTTCCCGAAAGAGCTCGGTGGCTCGGGCGAGATGGCGGCGGAGTAACGAAGAGGCCCGAGCCGCGCGACGGGCGTCAGCGAAATGCGGCGCTCGTCGCGTCGAGCAGCGGGTTCGCGTAGCCGTCGTCGCCGTACGGGAAAGAGACGCCTTCGTTGATGGTCCAGATGATGGCCCCGCCGTAGCCGTTGTCCTTCACCCACTGGGCTTTGGCCTGGACCGTCTTCACGTCTTCGTACGTGAGAAATTGGGTGGCCGGCCCGGCATCGCCCGGGAATTGGTCGATCCACGCGGGCCGAAACTCCGAGGGCCACGCGAGGGCCGTGGTTTTGGCGCTGTCGTCCCAGGTGGCGACGGCGCCGCCCTGGTGCTCGAAGTAGCGCGTGATGTTGCCGTAGGAGAGCTTGGTATCGTCTTCGAACGTCGTCGCGGCGCCGTAGTCTTGGAGCGCGGCGGTGACGGGCGCGCTCACCGCGCGGCCGTAGAAGCCGATGCCCACGCCGAGCTTCGCCTTCGGGACGCCGAGCGCCGCCCATGCGGCGAGCGACGACGCGACGTCGAACGGGTGATCCGAGCCTTCACCGAGCAGCGGATCGAGATACCAGACGGCCCAGCCGGGATACGCGCCCGAGCCGGTGTAAGTCATCACGTTCAGCTGATCGACGTCCGCGTGCGCCTTCGACCAGAGCGCCTTCGTGTCCGCGTCGAGTCCGAGGTTCACGTTGACCGCGCCGACGGGCACCGTGATGAGGAAGCCTGACGGCGCCGCCGCGCGGAGGTCGTGCACGAGACTCGCGAAGTCGGCATGGTCGATCGCGTCTTCCCAATCGAGATCGACGCCGTCGTAGCCCCAGCCGGCACAGGCCGCGACGATGTCCGCCACGAACGCCGCGCGGTTCGCCGCGCTCGCCGCCGCGCCGAAGCCGACGCCCGCGCCCGCGCCGCCGAGCGAGATCAGCGGATGCGTGCCACCGGCGCGCGCCGCGCTCGCGAAGTCCGCCATGCCGCTCGTACCCAGGTTGTCGCTCGCGTTGCTCGAGTCGAGCGTCGCGTACGGGCTGCCCTTCGACGTGGCGGCAGGCGCCCGCGGTTCGACGAACGAAATCGCCGCGTGCGTCAGATCCTTCCACGCGATCTGGTCGAGTGGGTACTGCTCCGTCTGCCAGACCGCCCAATAGCCGTAGACCCACGCGCTCGAGCCGCCGCCGGTCGCGCCGCTCGAACCGGCCGCGCCCGCCTCGGCGGCGCCGCTCGCTCCGGGGTCCACGCCGCCGCTCGCGTGCTCGAGCCCAGCCATCCCACCGTCGCTAGTGCTGCGCCCTGCGCCGCCTCCGCGACCACCGACGCTCCCGCCCTGACCGTGGGTCGCCGCGCCACCCTGGCCCGCCGCCGCTCCCCCCTGGCCGCCGCCATTGCCTGCGCCGGCCGTCGCCGCCCCGGCCGCACTCGACCCCGCGCTCCCGCCCGGCGCGTCCGTACCCGTTTTGGTCGCTGAGCTACACGCGGCGCAAGCGATCAGCGCCACCGCGAGTGCTCCCTCGACTCCACTCCGCGTCACTCGCCCACACGCCGAGTCAGGCACGCTCATGCAGATTATTACGCACCCTCACCCCACAAAAAACAACCGCACAAAGCAGAAACGGGGCGTCTTTCGGACGCCCCGTTTCGGGTCAGGAGCTCACGGAAGGATTCAGAGCTCGCAGTCGTGAACCACGTCGGTCGTCGCGTCGTAGATGCACACGTCGCCGTCGCCCGCTTGCGTGGAGGCCGCGTCGCCGTCGAGCGTGTCCTTCACGGTGTGCGCGCCGCTGTCGAGCGTGTCGTTGCCGTCGTCGCCTTCGAGCGCGTCGTCACCGGCGTCGCCGTAGAGGAAGTCGTTGCCCGCGCCGCCGACGAGCGTGTCGCCGCCCGCGCCGCCTTCGAGGATGTCGTCCGTCGCCGCGCCCGTGAGCGTGTCGCCGGCCGTTCCGCCGATGAGGTGCGTCACGTTGACCACCGAGTCCTGTTCGGCCGACTCGCCGTCGTGGTCCGAGCAAGCGGCGGGGAGGTTCTGCCCGCTCGCGGCGCCCGTGATGTGCGCGCTGTCCGCGCAGAGCGTGATCGTGAGGGCATTGGTGCGGCCGCTGTAGTCAGCCGTATCGACGCCGGTCGTGTCGTGGGTGCCGCCGTTGAGGATGTCGTTGCCGTCGCCGTAGTTTTCGGCAGCCATCAGGTTGAACAGGCTGTCCACGGCGCCTTCGAGGAAGGTGTCGTCGCCGGCTTCGCCGTTCAGCGTGTCGTTGCCGCTGTTGCCCGTGATCTTGTCGTTACCGGCGCCCGCGTTGATGACGTCGTCGCCCGGGCCGCCGTGGATTTCATCCGCGTTCGGCGAGCCGGTGATGGTGTCGTTGCCTTGGCCACCGAGGACGATCTCGACGTCGGCCTTGATGTTGTCCTTCTCGCCGCTCTCGCCGTCGTTCGCCGCGGTGTCGAGCAGGATGGTGAGCGCGTTCGTGCGGTTCTCGTAGTCGACCGTGTCGGTGCCGGCGCCTCCGTTCATGGTGTCGCCGCAGTCGGCCGCCGCGCCCTGGTCGAACTTGTCGTTGCCGTTCTCGCCGTCGAGCACGTCGACATCGGACGTGCAGGTGCCGTTGCCGGTGCCGCCGCTGAGTATGTCGTCGCCGTCGCCGCCCTGGATGTGGTTCGAGTTCGTGTTGCCCATGATGGCGTCGTTGCCGCTGCCCGCCACGAAGTCCTCCACGTCGGCGCCGATGGTGTCGCCCTCCATGGTGGCCTTGTCGCCGCACAAGGTCGAGCCGTCCATGGTGCAGCCCAGGTCCGCCGTGCGCACCGAGTAGTCGGCCTTGTCCGTGCCGGCGCCGCCCTTGAAGCTGTCGCCCCCGTCACCGACCGCCGAGGCCTTGAAGATGTCGTTGCCGTTGCCGCCGTCGATCGTGTCGGCGCCGTTGCCGCCCGTGATGAGGTCGTCGCCGTCGCCGCCGTTGATCGTGAGCGCAGCCGTGACGGGCGTGAGGGCCGTGACTTGCGCGCCGGCGAGGTTCGTCGCGGTGATCGCGCCGCCTTGCGCGGTGAACACGTCGGCGCCGGCGCCCAGACTGATCGCGTAGCTGTCCGCGTTCTTGACGACGACGTCGGCGAATTTGTCGCCGGAGATCTCGAAGTAGACGTTGCCGCTGTCCATGCCGGCCGTCCACTTGTCGGCGCTGTTCGAGCCGCGGAGCGAGAAAGAGTCGGCGCCGCTGACCATGTCGATGGTGATGCCGCCCGTCGCGGAAATCATGCTGCCGAGAGCGCCCGAAAGCGTGTCGAGCACGATCTTCTCGTCGGCCGAGGTGCCGAGGATGCTCACCTTCTTGACGAGCGTGGGCGTGAGCTTGGTGATGACGCCGTTGCTGTCTTGCTTGACGCAGGTGTAACCGTTGACCGTGACGTAGCCGTTGACGACGCCCATGACGAGCGAGGTGACGCCGCTACCCATGACGAGCCCGAGCGCGCCGCTCGACGCCGTGAAGCCCGAGCTCGGCCCCTGCGAGCACGTGGGAACTTCGACGCCGAGAGCCGCAGCCGATTCCGCGGTGTCCGTTTCCTGTGCGCTGTTTTGCTCGACGGAGCAGGCGAGGAGGGTCGTCGGGAGCGCGCACACGAGGGTACGGGCCAAACTGCGGAATAATGGGCTCTTGTAACGCTTCATGGTGTTTGCCATTCCTTGGAGTAGTTGACGTGGGTGGTTGCCACGTCACCTTCGTGGCAGGGCCGACCTGAGCTCCGGCGCCTCGCGGCCAACCTCGGAACTCATGCCGTGCAGGACTTTTGAAACGGCTTGGCGCGACAGGCCTTGAGCGAAATCCGCAGATCTATTTTCGACACGGCAGCCGATTTCGGGCCTTAACTCCGGTACACGTGCGCCGTGTCCGCGAATTCGGGCGGATCGGCGGGGCACGCGCGCAGCCGTGCACACAACGCCCTTCGTTTGTACACGCCCCCGCCAGGCACGCCGGGATCCCCGCCTCGAAGCCGCGCTTCGAATGCGGTAGCCGTCAGTCGAGCTTCAGAGCTCGCAAGCGACGGCGGTGTCGGCAGGTGTGCGTATGCAGATGTCGCCGTCGCTCGCGCCGCCGTCGAGGGCGTTCACGCCGTCGCCGCCGTCGAGCAAGTCGTCGCCGTCGCCGCCCGTGAGCACGTCGTCGCCGGTGTCGCCGTAGATGAAGTCGTCGCCCGCCTGGCCGTCGATGTGGTCGTCGCCGGTGTCGCCGTACAAGAAGTCGCCGCCCTCCCCGCCGATGATCACGTCGTTGCCCGCGCCGCCCCAAATCTTGTTGGAGGCCGCGCTGCCCGTCAGTTGGTCGTCGCCGTCGCCGCCCCGCACGTTCTCGACGCTCACGTCGATGTTGTCGTACTCCCCCGCCTCGCCGTCGTCGGCGCCGCTCGCGAGCGTCGCGGTGAGCGGCGCCGTGCGGCCCGCGTAGTCCACGAAATCCTCCCCGTCGTTACCGGCGAACACGTCGGAGCCGCCCGGGTCGCGGCCGGCCAGCATGGTGTCGTTGCCGATGCCGCCGTTGTATTCGTCGCCGGCGGAGCCGCCGAGCAAGAGGTCGTTCGCGCCGCCGCCGAAGAGCTTCATCGGTACGGCGACCGGCGCGAGTCCGAGGTCCTTGCCGTCGCCCATGATCAGGTCGGGCATGGCGCCGGTCGAGACGATCACCTTGTCGGCGCCGCGCGTGCGAACGTCGGGCACGAGATCGGCGCTGAAATCACAGAGGATCGCGTCGCCGTCCGTGCCGAAGCGGATTGCGTCCGAAGCGCTCGAGCCGAGCACGACGAGCACGTCGTTGCCGTCGCCGAGGTCGAAGTCGAAGCCATTGCCGCCGAGCAGCGCCTTACCGTAGTCCCCGCTGCCGTCGAGGTACACGGTATCGTCCTCGGCGCCGCCCGTGACGCTGAGCGATTTCACGGCGGCGGTCGTCGCCTTGGTCTTGCCGTCGGCTGCGACGCACGTCTTGCTGTTCACGGTGACGACACCCCCTGCGACGCGGATGATGGCGGCCCCTTGCGTCGAATCGAGCGTGAGCGTGAGCGCGCCCGTGTCGGCGTCGAACGCGCTGCAGCCGCTGACGGGCCGCACGAGCTCGGGACCGTTCAGCGTGACGCCGTCGAACGTCGTGCCGTCGGCGCCGGGGTCGAGCGCGGTGGGATCGAGCCCAGGGTTCGTGCCGCCGCCTTGCGCGCCCGAGCCTGCGTCTGCCGCGCCCGTATCGCCGCTGCCCGCGTCGCCGCCGGCCGTGGAGCCGCCCGAGCCGCCCGAGCTGCTCTTGCCGCCTTTGCCCGAGCTCGTCGCTGCGCCGCTACCGCCTTTGCCCGCGCCGTCGCCCTTGTCGCCGCCGCAACCGACCGGGAGTGCGAGAAACACCCACGCGGCTACGCCCGCCCACGCCGCAACACTTCCGAGCATCCGCTCACTCACGCGCATCGTTCGCATGCCTTGGTTCTCGGCTACGAACGGTCGGGGTCGCCCGAGCTTAAGCCTCAGGCGTCTCTGCTTGGGACACGCGGCGCGCCCGCGCCGTCGAGTCGCTTAAACGACACCGCGCGCTGGCGGAGGATCCAGCGCGCGGTGTAAGTCGGTGTGTTCAGCGAACCTGAGCCGGAGCGATCCGGCGAGGCCGAGCTCACCGTCGTGCTCAGTAGTAGAGGCAGGTAATGAGGGCGTTGAACTGATCGTCGCAGGCCGGGGACATCGGAGCGGGAGCGCGACCCGGGCTCGAGCAATCCCAATTCGACGCATCGGACGAAAGCCCGGCCGCACACTTGAGGTAGTCGCCGTAGGCGTCCCCGCAGCCGTAACTGTCGAGGACGGCCGCCTCGCCCGTGCAGTCGCTCATGCAGTCGGCGCGATGTGCCGTCGGCGAGGCGCACGCAGCCTCGAGCTCGTTGTTGCACGCGTCGCCGCAAAGGAGCGCCGCGTCCTTCGGATCGCAGGCGGGCGAGTGCGAGTCGGCGCGCACCGTGGTGCTCCTCGAGTGCGGCGGATCGAGCTTCCACCGCAGGCTGTCGCGAGCGCTGAATTCGACGCTGAACGCGAACGCCTGGTCGCCGGGCGCGAAGTCCGCTGGGCGCGCGTTCTTCGTGTCGCCCGGCAGTGAGTTGTGCGGGCCGTAGGGCACGTTCACCGTCACGCCGTTCTCGTTGTCGTAGCCGAAGCGGGCCTTGTACTTGCCGTTCGCCTCGTGCTCGACGCATTCGAGACGCGGGGTCAGGTCCGCCTTGCCGTTGCGAGCCATCTCTGCGTCGAAGTAGTCGAGGAACGGATCGATGCGCGTGTAGATCGCGTAGTCCTCGCAGGAGAGGCCGGTCCAGAACATCACGCCGGCGAGCTCTTGCTGGCCGTGGGCCTCGACGAGCAGCGGGCCACCGGAGTCGCCCGCGCAGGCGTTGGCGTGCGGCGCGTGGCCGTCGATCTTGAGCAGGTTCGCGCGGATGTTCGGATCGAGGATGCCGGGGTTCGGGTCGTCGGCGTGGTAATCGGCCGCGGTCGGAGAACCGAGGATCTTTGCGTAGGCGCTGCGCTCGATGCCGTAGCCCTCGACTTGCGAGAGGTCCGGTGTGTCGGCCTTGTTCGCACCCCAGCCGACGATTTCGCCGCTGTCGGTGCGATCACCGATGTGACGACGATCGAGCGAGATGGGATCGAAGGGGAGCTCCCGGTCGAGGAACAAAATCGACAAGTCCGGATAGTTCACGCTCGCGCTGTAGTTCGGGTTCACGACCGAAGTCTCGATGCGCGCCCAGTTCGAACGCTTGCCGGGCGCGGGAATGTTCGGCAGATCGTTCACGTCGTTCAGGTAGTCCTTGCCGAAGTAGACGAAGCCCTGGTCGGGGATCTGGTCGCTGCGCATGCAGTGAGCCGCGGTCACGACCACGCGTGGGGCGATGTAGGTGCCGGTGCACAACGTCGTTCCGCCGAAGCCAGCGAAGTGAACCGCCACGACTTGGGGAAGTCCCCTCTCGACTTTACCTCGGACGATGTTCTCGCTCTCCTCACCGACCGACCCGTCGGGCGCGCTCCCCGCACAGGCGACGAGAACCGTACCGACCAACCCCAAAACAGCGATGCGCAGATTCACTTGGTGACCTCCGGAGTAGGTCGACCCCTAGTGCAATCGAGGTGCCAGCCTTCCGGACGATCGGATGTGTAATTTTACCGAGAATTTGCAGATCGTGCGGTGCACAACTCGTGTGGGTGATGCACGACTCGGATAAGGTGAGTTCGAGTCGTGCACGTGTCGACTCGGCGACATGTCGGGAAGCGGCCCACGTTTCCCGCGGTTTTGTGGGGTAAAGTGAGTGTCGCGCCCCGCGCGTGCGAGTGACTTCTGCACACCGCATGCCGTTGTTTCAATCCGAGACGGGGGAAAAAAGCGACGAGGCCCCTCTTAATTCAGCACCTAGTGCGCCCGTCTGGCAGGCACACGGATGTTCACCCACATGGGGCTGGACGCCTTCTCACGATAGGATCGCAATGCTCAACGGCCGCCCGAACCGAGGTCCCTACGCCCGCAGCTCAGTCCTGCCCGCCCGTGGTCCGGAGACCGACGTGCGTGACCTCGTGCGCCCGGCACGCCTCCCGGGCAGCGGCGCCATGCGCGCCGTTACGTCGTCCTGGCCGGTGCAGGCGCAACAGACCGTTTCCGAGGCGCTGGTCGACGCGCTCGTGGCGCTCGGCGTCGAACACGCATTCGGCGTTTTCGGCGGCGGCATCGCCCCGTTCTGCGAAGCGCTGTCGCGCAGCCCCATCCGGCTGATTCACTGCCGCCACGAAGCGAGCGCCGGCTTTGCCGCCATCGAATCGTCGCTCGCGACGGGCCGCCCGGCCGTGGTCGTCGCGACGAGCGGCCCCGGCGTCACCAACCTCTATACGACGATGGTCGCTGCCCGAGCCGAGGGCGCCAAGGTGCTCTTCGTCTCCGGATCCACGCTCGCCTCCCAGCGCGGCCGCGGCGCCTTCCAGGAGACGGGTGGCCCGTACTCGGCGCTCTCGCCGTTGTTCGTCCCCGGCAATCCCTTCCACCACGCGGGCGTGCTGGAGGATCCGGCCGAGCTCGAGCCCGTGCTCTCGCGGTTGACCAGCGGTTTTGCCCGTCCCCAAGGGTTCATCGCTCACCTCGGGTTGCCGCTCGCGCTGCAGACGCGCCACCGTGCTCCCGCGCGTCCGAGCGTCACCGCGGCGCCGGCGCCGGTGTGCGACAGCCTGCTCGTCGCCGAGTGCGCCGAGCTCCTCGCGCACGAAAAGTTCGTGATCTGGGCCGGCTTCGGAGCGCGTCACGCGGCCGGTCTCGTGCAGGAGCTCGCGGAGCGCACGGGCGCGCGTGTGATGTGCACGCCGCGCGCCAAGGGCGTCATGCCGGAGCAGCATCCGCTCTACCTCGGCGTGACGGGGCTCGGCGGCCACGCCAAGGTCAATGAGTACATGCGGCGCGTGAGCGTCGATCGCGTGCTCGTGCTCGGCAGCCGGCTCGGTGAAATGTCCTCGTTCTGGTCACCCGACCTCGTCCCGCCCGGCGGCCTCGTGCACGTCGATCTCGACATGGACGCCTTCGGCACCGCTTACCCGGACGTTCCGACGCTGGCCGTCCAGGCCGAAATCGGCGCCTTCGTACGCGATCTGCTGCGCGCGCTGCCCGTGGAATCCGACCTCACCCCGCCGCTCTCGCTGCCCGTGCCTGCGACCGACCTCGTGGCACGAGCCGACGGCGCCGTCCGGCCGAGCTTCTTGATGCAAGCCGTCCAACGCGAAATCGTGCAGGGCAGCTCCGCCCCCGTGATGACGGAAGCGGGCAATTCGTTTGCGCTCGGCAGCCACCATTTGCGCTTTCCGGGTCCGGGGCGCTACCGCGTGAGCACGAGCTTCGGCTCGATGGGGCAGGCGGCGGCCGGCGTGCTCGGCGCCGCGATGGCCAACGGCAACAAGGCGGTCGCCATCGTCGGCGACGGCGCCATGCTGATGCTGAACGAGATCAACACCGCCGCGAACTACGGCATCGGCGCGGTGTGGATCGTCTTGAACGACGCGCGCTACGGCATGATCGAGCAGGGCATGCAGTCGGTAGGCTGGAAGCCGTTCGAGACCGACTTTCCGCGCGCCGACTTCGTCGCCATCGCTCGTGCCATGGGCGGCGACGGGATCCGCGTGGAAACTGAACAAGAGCTCGCCGCGGCGCTCCAGGCGGGTCTCGCGTCGCTCGGGCCGTTCGTGATCGACGTGATCATCGACCCGGCCGAGGTGGCGCCCGCGGGGCAGCGCAACGCGAGTCTCGCGCGGCAAGGTCTGACCACGGCGCCGCCCGCGTTCACCGGCGCGCAGTGACGGCGTTCGGACACGAGCGCGACCCGGCGCGGAACGCGGTCAGCGCAGGGTGCCGCTGAACACGAACGCCCCGCCGCGCCCGTCCGGCAACACCGACGGCAGTAGGCGCAGGCTGCCGAACACGTCGCTGTCCGGCTTCGGCTCGTAGCGATTCGGGTCGTCGTTGACGAGCAGAACCACGACGCCGAGCGCCAGCGCACCGACGCCGACGCCGCCGGCGATCCAGCCGTACTTCTGGCGCGAGGTCACGTCGTCGAGGTCGGCGAGGGCGAGGTTCAGCGCGACGTCGCAGTCCGGGGCGCGTTCGATCCCCTGCTGGCAGTCACCGCTCGTAAAGCGCGCCTTCTGCCGCTGGAACGCCGCTTCCTTGTGGTCGTGCTGGCTCTTGTTGACGACGAGGTAGGTGACGCCGCCCGCCGTGAGAGCGGCGCCGACGCCCGTCGCGATCCAGCCCCAGGTGCGCTGGCTGACGGTGCGAGAGCGATACGCCGAGCGCGCCTCCGGCGTCGGGATCATGTCGACGCTCACGGTCTTGCTCGCTGCTTGCGGCACCTCGACCTTGCGCTCGAACGGGAAGAACCCCGTATGTTCGACGCGCAGCGAATGCACGCCGCGCGGCAGGTGGAGCGGCGCCGAGTAGACGCCGCGCGGCTGGCCGTCGACGAACGTCGTCGACTCTTTCTCGCTCACGGCGAGCGCGAGCCAGCCGCCCTCGTGATCGAGCGCAGCCGGGTCGACCGTGGGTTCGAGCGCGAGCTCACCCGCGCTGCCCGGGCCGAGCGAGACGCTCTGCTTCGCCGAAACGTAGCCGGGCCGCCGCACCTCGATCACGTGATTGCCGGCCGGAATCGCGAGCGACGCCGCGAGCGGCGTCTTGCCGACGGCGTGATCGTCGACGAGCACGTCGCAGTCGTTCAGCATCGTCTTCACGGCCAGGTGCGCCGGTTGCGTGTCGGACGGCTGGAGCTCGAACGCGAGGGTGACCTTGGCGAGGCCGACGACCGCGATCTGCTTCTGCATCGGCGCGTAGCCGGGAGCCGACATCGCTACCACGTGCGTGCCCGCGCCGATGCGGAGCGGCGCGGCGAGCGGCGTCTTGCCCGCTTCGAAGCCGTCGAGCTCGACGACGGCGCCCTCGACGGGCGTCGTCACCGTCACTTCGCCGATGAGCGCTGCCTGGCGTGCCCGCTCGTCCTTCGCGCGCGCGAGGCGGCCGGCATCGAGCCCCGCGGGATTCGCGAGCAGCTTGTCGAAGGCGTCGACGGCCTGGACCGAGCGCCCCGCGGCCGAAAGTACGAGCCCGATGTTGTAGAGCACCATCGGGTGCGGGACGAGCTCGTAGGCGCGCTGGAACTCCGCGAGCGCGCCCTCGTTGTCCTGCTGATTGAAGAGCCTGAGTCCGCGATCGAAGTGCTCGCGCGCTTCAGTGCGGACGGTGTCACTCGCCTGAGCGCGCGCCGTGCTCGCGACGCCGAAGGCCGCGAGCAGGCACGCCCAGGACAGCGCGCGCGCCGAACGAAATCCGAAGACCGACACGTGGTCGCCCGAGCCCGAGCTCAGGTCCCGCACTGGTACGGGGCGCCGGCGCCCTTGTCGTTGTCGCTCGTGTTGCCGCCACCGTCGTCGAACGTGCTGCCGGTGCTGGTCGTCACGAAGTAGTCGCAGTTGAGGTTTTCGGAGAACGAGCAATTGTCGAATTGGACGGACCGGCCGTTGATGTAGAGCGCGCCGTAGGTCGTCTGGCCGCCGCCGTGCACGAAGTCGGTGTAGCTGAAGGTGGAAGTACCGGCCGCGTTCGACTCGAAATCGACGTAGTACCAGTCACCCGGCATCGCCCCTTCGAGCGCGCTATCGAAGACGATGTGCTTCTTGGCCGTGCCCGACGCTTTGATGGCGCCGTTGTTGTTCACGATGATCTCGGTGTTCTTCTGCAGCAGGATCTGCACGCCCGCCGCGAGGTCGAGCTCGGCCTGAACGTACATCGTGCCGTTGAGCTCGTAAGGAATACCGAAGTCGTTCCAGGTGGTCTTCTTGCCGATCGTCGTGTCGCTCACCTGGATGTTGCCGCCGTCGGCCGTGAGAGAACCGAGCGAGCCGACCTCGGTGGACGGCAGCTTGATGGGGCAAGGCGAGTTCTCGAACGTCACGTTGTCGAACTGCGAAATCACGGCGCCCGACTCGATTTCGATGCCGCAGATTTGGTCCGAGCCGTCGCCCACGTTGCTGATCGTGACCGTGTCGAAGCCCGCCGTGGCGTTGCTCGCGACGTTGACGGCGTAGTAGTTGGCGCCGCCGTACTCGATGACGGTGTTCGTGAGCTGCGTCTCGTTACCGGCGTTCTGGCCGAAGTAGATGTAGCCCCAATCGCCCGCGAGCGGCTTGCTCTTGGCCGAGGTGAACGTGACCGGCTTGTCCGCCGTGCCCGTCGTCACGAGAGAGCCCATGTTGTCGACGTTCACGTTGCTGTTCGCCGGGAGCTGAACCGTGACACCCGCCTCGAGCGTCAGCTTCGCGTTCACGGTCAGCGAGCCGTCCATGAGGTAGGGCACGCCGAAGTCGTGCCACGTGGCGTCCGTCGCGACGGGCGTCGTATCCACGCTGACGGGCACGTCGCTCGTGAGGCTCGCGATGCTGCCGACCACGTCCGAGCCCACGCAAAGGCCCTTGGCGCTCGACTCGATCTTCACGTTCTCGAACGCTTGCGGCTCCGAGCCGGCGTCGAGCCCGATGGCGCAGTAGCCGTCGCCGTTGTAGCGCACGAGCACGTTCTCGAACGAAGCGGAGGCCTCCGCTTCGAGCTGAATCCCGTTGCGCGAGTAGATGTAGCTGCTGCCCGAGTACTCGACGATGACGTTCTTGAACGTGGAGTCGTTCGAGGCGTCGCGCGCGATGTCGATACCGCCCCAATCGCCCTTCTTCGGCGCCGTCTTGTCGGAGGTGAAGACGACCGGGTTCGTGTCCGTCCCGAGCGCCTTCAGAGCGCCGTTGTTGTTCACGACGATGAAGCCGTTCGTGTCGAATTTGAGGACGGCGCAGGGAGCGAGGGTGAGCGCCGCGTTCACGGTGAGCCCGGTCGTGATGTGATGCAGCCCCGACCACGTCTCCGGCTCGCTGATCGTCTCGTAGTCGTGCTCGACCGGGTTCATCGTGCTCGTATCGGGGCACTCGTTCACGAGGGTATCGCCCGCGCCCGCGCCGCCTTCGACGGTGCCGCCTTTACCGCTCGAGCCGCCGGTGCCGCCCTTGCCGCCGCTGCCGCCGCTGCTCGAGGTGCCGCCCGTGCCGGCTCCCGCCGCGCCGTTCTCGAGGTTCCCCGACGAGTCGACCTCGGTCGTGTCGGCGCAGTCGCCGGAGTTCGCACAAATCTGCCCGCCGATGCAGTCGCTGTTCACCGTGCAGCCGTCTCGGCACTGGCCGTCGGACCCGCACTTTTCGGCGCCAGGACAATCCTTGTCCGTCTTGCAGGCCGAGCTCAGGCCCTTTTCGCCCTGGTTTGCCTCGATCACCTTCTCGGGGAAGGTGCAGACGCCGTGCTTGCCGGACGAGCCCTCCTGGCCGCCCCCACCGCCGTCGCTCGAGCTCGTCGTGCTGTCGCCCTTGGAGACGCAACGTGCGCCCGAGTCCGCGCCGTAAGTACGGAGGCAGTCCGCGGTGTCCGCGCATTCGTCGTGGCAGAGCTGGAACACGCACACGAGCGGGTTTTTGCAATCCGAGCTCAAGGTGCAGCCCTTGGCGAGACCCGCGGCCTCGAGCTGTTCCTTGGAGGTGTCGCCGCATGCCCAAAGGCTCATGCCGGCAACAAGGATGGTGGAGAAAGCCCAATAATAAGCGCGGCGCGGAGCACTAGCCATGACGGACACGGCGTAACAGAGCCGCATCTCCGCATCAAGTCACACGCGAGTCACACTCAACAAATCGCGCGGAACGATTTTATTCAAAAGGGATTCTGTTCCGAGAGACCGTGCTCCGAGGCACGTGTTTTAGGCTTCGACTTCTCGGCTTTTGGTGTGGGGCTCGGCGCTAGGACTGCCGAAGCACTCGGTGCGGCGGACGCGGACGCCATTGCCGTCGGTAGCAACGTCGGTTCCACTATCGGTGCAGCGGTGGCCGTGGGGACGCTCGGGGTGGCGGCACGCGCGCCGACGTTCGTCAGCGGTTCCTTCGTGGTCTCGTCGCTCTTGCCCGTGGTTCGCGCGAGCAGCACCGCACCTACGCCGACCACGGCCAGCACGCCGAGCGCCAGCCCGACCGAGGCCGTGCTCTTGCGTTTCGGCTCCGGTTGCGGCCGCGTGTGTGAGAAGGGCGCGTCGGTCATCGCGGGTGACGTGCCCGGGCCGCCGTCCGTGATCGTGGCCGCACCGTTCGCTCCCGCGGCACCGCGCGCGGCGCCACCGAGCCCCGGTCCGGCCGGCATCCGCTCGACCGGGATCGTTCCGGCGAAGGGGAGCGTCATCGGCACCTCACCGCCCGCGCGGCGCCGCAACGTCTCGAGCGCGGTCCGCAGCTCGGCGACCGTTTTGTAACGATGCGAGCGATCGGCCACCATGGCGCGCGCGACCACCGCGTCGCACTGCGTCTCGACGCCCGGACGCCGCAAGCTCACTGGCTCGTAGCGCCCCTCCGCGATCAGAATCGCGAGGTGCGGCAGCGTCTCGGCGACGAACGGCTTCGCGCCGCACAAGCACTCGTAAAGCACGACGCCGAGCGCGTACACGTCGGCTTGGGCGTCGAGGTTCTTCTCGCCGCGCGCTTGCTCGGGCGGCATGTAGTACGGAGTGCCCATGGTGGCGCCGTCCACCGTCATGCCGGACGCGCCGGTGCGTTCGGGGTCGAACTTCGAAATCCCGAAGTCGAGGATCTTCACGAACGGCCTTTCGCCGCCGACGAGGAACAGATTCTCCGGCTTGAGATCGCGGTGGATGATGCCGGCGGCGTGGGCTGCGTCGATGCCCTCGCACGCCTGAATCAAGAGATCGCAGGTTTCCGCCACGCCGAGTGAGCCGCGCTCGCCGATGTAGTCGGCAAGCGTCCGCCCCTCGAGCAGCTCCATGACGATGTAGGGCTCGCCGCCGTCGAGCACGCCGGCGTCGAACGTCTCGACGACGTGAGGGTTGCCGATCCGTCCCGCTGCCGACGCCTCGCGCAAAAATCTCGTCACGACGGCCGGCACGGCCGCCATCTCGTCGTTCAAGAGCTTGAGCGCACGATGGTGCTTGGTGATCGTGTGCTCGACCTCGTACACCGAGCCCATGCCGCCGGCGCCTATACGGCGGATTACCTTGAACTTGCCGCCGAGGACGGTGCCGAGATCGATCGACGTCATCCGGTCGTCTGTCGTACCACAGGGCCTCGCTTTCAGCGACCTCGGGGCCGGTCGCGGCTTTTTTCTCGTGCGAGCGTGTCCGCTCGCAATCGCTCCGGAGCGAGCCCGTGCAGAGGCGAACCGAAGGGGCAATGACGCCGCGCAGCGTACGGGCGTTCAAGACGCTCACGGCGTTCGAGACGCCCACGGCGTTCGAGACGTCCACGGCGTTCGAGACGCTCACGGCGTTCGAGACGCGTGACTTCGCTCTCGACGTTCAAGGTGTTTCACGGCGTTCGAGGTGTCGTGTAGCGCAGCGCGTCGCGCTTGCGGACGTTGGCGCACGAACAACTACATCGCGAAACGCGGCGACTCGTGTGAACATGAATACGGGAGACTCGAGACCTGCCGGGACTGTTCGCTGTTTTCGAGCGCGCGTCGCGCTCGCGTGTCGTGATCGCGCTCGTCGGGCTCGTGCTGACGGAGCTTGCGCCGAGCGAGCCGGCCTGGCCCGCCCCGCACGCGTCCGCTCGAAACGCGCACGCATCGATCCTTCCGCCTCGTAGCGTCCCTGCCGTACCGGCGAGTCCGAGCCACGCGCCTGTCGCCCCCGAGGACGAACTCGTGAAGAACACCCCGCTCTGCGTCGGGTCGAGCGTGCGCTCCGCGGGCCGGCTCGGTGAGACGGTGCTCTATCGCTATCGCCGCGACGGCGACGAGCTCTATGTCGGTTACTTCGTCTACTTCTCGACGGAGCGGCCGTGGGGCGACAACGCGCTCACGCGCCGCGTGCTGCCCGCGCTCGCGATCGACGCGTTTTACAGCCATTTTCTCTTCGTGCTGCCCGGCGTTCAGCGCGTGCTCTACGGGCCGGGCGACATCGAGGGCGCGCTCGTGCGTTACCGCATCGAAGACGGGCGGCTCGTGCCCGTCGCCGCGCTCGCCGACGATGGAGGGCACCGGCGGGTGCATCTCCGCGGCGAGGAGCTCCGCGCGCCCGACGGCCGTGTCGTCCTGCTGACGGAGACTTGGAGTCACCAGCTCGGTGCCCGCAACGCGGCCGCGCGGGCTCACGGCGTCACCTGTTTCGAGGGCGCACGGCTCGAGCCATTGTCAGCCGCCGTCGCCGAAGCTTTCCGACTCGGCAGCGAGAGCGCTCCCCTTCGCGCCAAGCCTGCCTGGCAACGCGCGACCGACTAGTGCAGCGCATGTGAGATACGTTCAACTTCCGGCGGGGCGCTGCACTAAGGGCGGACGCGAAGCGGACGCGGGTCTGGGGCGGAAGCCCCAGCGAAAAGCCGGTGCACGTCCCGCGAGGCGGGACCAACCATCGCTCGCGATGGTTGCGCCTATCTCGTAGGCGGTGCACTAGCGTCGCATCACGCCGCGCGCGGCGATCGGCGCATGCGCTGCCAGAACTCAGCGGCAAGCACCGAGAACGGTGCTCGCGCTACAGTGTACGTGGCCCTCGCAGCTATTCTGGCCGTTGCAGCGCACTTCGCAGGTGGAAGCATTGCAGTCCACCGCGTTACGGCACGAACCCTGGCCGTTACAGAAAACGTGCACCTCGGGGGCGTGCGCGTCGATGTTACCGGCGCACGATTGCGGCCCGTTGCAGTTCGCCGTGATACGTTCGCCAGAGCCGCCGTCGATGCCGTTCGCGCACGAGCCGGTCCCGTCGCAGTCGACGCGGCACGCGTCCTTCCCCGCGCAGGTGACTTTGCCTTGGCATGAGTTTTCACCGCTGCACACGACGGTGCAGGCGTGCGCGCCGTCCACGCATTGCACGCCGCCCTGGCACGCGCCGTCCCCGCACGTGACCTCGCAATCGAAGCCGTCCGCGCAAACGACCTTGGCGCGGCAGGCACCCTGCGCGCTGCAGTCGTAGAGGCACGTGCCGTTGCGACAGTTGCTCGGGCCTTCGCCCCCACTGCCGCCGCCCTCGCTGCCCGCGGCACCCGCGCTGCTCGGCTCGCTGCCCGCGGCGCCCGCGCTGCCGGGCTCGCCGCTCGCGCCCCCCTGGGATTCGCCGGCCGCGCCCGCGCTGCTGTCCGCTCCGGAGCCGCCGTTGCCGGCGTTGCTCGGCTCGCCGTCATCGCCGCCCGCGCCCGCGCCCGCTCCGTTGCCGCTTTCTCCCGCGGCGGCGCCGTCCCGTCCCGCGCTCCCTTGCTTGCCCGCGTCGTCGTCCCCGCCGCACGCCGTTACGGCGGCGGCCGCGCCGAACAGGACGAACGATGTTTGGAAAACAAGAGTGCGAAGCGAGCGCGTGCCCATGTGGGGGCGGCACATTCACACGCTTTCGCGCGAGCGCGCAATCCTCGATGGTTGCTTACCGTTCGTCGAGCCGGCTGCTTGAAAAATGGCACCTGCGATGAACCCAACTCAATGGTCGCACTCGCCGCCAACCATGTTGACGGAGCCGAAGCAGGGCACGACGTCGGCGAGCATTTGCCCGGTGATCATGCGTTCGACGCCCGCGGTCGTGAAGAAGCACGGCGGGCGAATGCGCAGCCGATACGGCGTGCCGCTGCCGTCACTCACCAGGTAAAATCCGAGCTCGCCGTTGCCGCCTTCGGTGTAGGAGTACACCTCGCCAGCCGGTAACTTCAATCCCTCCATCACGAGCTTGAAGTGCTGAATCGTGCCTTCGATCGTCGTATACACTTCGTCCTTCGGCGGGTAGGAGACGCGCGGGTCGTCGAACATGACAGGACCCGACGTCGGCATGCGCTCGAGCGACTGCCGGACGATGCGGACGCTCTGGCGTATTTCCTCCAAGCGAAGCTGAAAGCGATCGAAGACGTCGCCGCGAGTGCCGACCGGCACGTCGAACTCCACCTCGTCGTATTCGAGGTACGGGTGCGCCTTGCGCACGTCGTAGGGTACGCCGCTCGCGCGCAGGCACGGCCCCGTCCAGCCGAGTGAAATCGCGTCCTCGGCGGCAACGACGCCGACGCCCTCCGTGCGATCGAGGAAGATGCGATTGTCGACCAGGATGCGTTCGACCTGGTCGACGGTCGAAAGAATCGGCTCGAGGAGGGCGCGAACGCCGTCCCGAAAGCCGTCCGTCGGCGGCAGTGCCATGCCGCCCACTCTCCCGAAACTATAGGTCAGGCGGGCGCCGGTCTCTTCCTCGAGTAGGTCGTAGATCATGTCGCGCGTCCGCATCAGCCACAGGTACGGCGTGAAGGCTCCGAGCTCCATCGCCATCGCACCATCGCACGTCATGTGATCGGTAATGCGCGAGAGCTCCCCGAGGATCATCCGGTACCACTGGGCGCGTACGGGTGCCTCCAAGCCGAGTAGCTTCTCGCACGCAAGCGCAAAGCCCACGTTGTTCAGCATGGGCGAGCAGTAGTTGCAGCGGTCCACGTACGGGAACACCTGCTGCCAGGTGCCGCGCTCGCACATCTTTTCGAAGCCGCGATGGAGATACCCAATCTGCACGTCGGCGTGGACGATTGTCTCGCCGCTGAGCTCGAGCACCATGCGGACGGTGCCGTGCATCGCGGGGTGGGCGGGCCCCACGTTGAGCAGCATCGGATTCTCTTCGAGGTCGAGCTCGACCGTGCTCACGTCGATATCCAGCGGTTCCATGCGCGCTCCTTTGGGTGTGCAGCGCGGGAGCAAGAAGAGTGCCCTCGGAGCGAGCGACCCCTGCTCGAACCAAGCCGGCCTCGGCGCGGTTTTCCGGCGCGCGCTGCCACGACGTGGCGAGGCGGAGGCGGGCGTCCGTGCTTCTATTCGCGGTCGAGCAAGCGCTTTGCGCCGCGCAAATCCTCGACGAAAGCGGCGAAGGCGCGCTCGCGCTCGGCGTCGTCAGCCGAGCGAAGTATCGAGGACGGATGCACCGTGGCCACGACGATCGGCGCCAGATCGCTCGGCACGGGCCGGCCGCGATCCTGCGTGACGCGAAATGACGGGCCGAGCACTGCTTGCGCCGCCGTCGCTCCGAGCAACACGAGCGCGCGCGGTCGGATCAGCGCGAGCTCCGCCATCAACCAGGGGCGGCACGCCCGGATCTCGTTCGCCGCGGGGCGCTTGTGCAGGCGCGCCTTGCCGCGCTCCTGGAACTTGAAGTGCTTCACCGCGTTCGTGACGTAGGCCTCGCTGCGGGGCAGCCCGATCTCGGCGAGCGCCCGATCGAACACGCGTCCGGCCGGGCCCACGAACGGCCGCCCCGCGCGATCCTCCTTGTCGCCAGGTTGTTCCCCCACGAAGACGATGCGCGCGTGTGCCTTGCCCTCGCCGAACACGGTCTGTGTCGCGTGCAGGTAGAGCGAACAGCCTCGGCAGCTCGCCGACGCGGCGCGGAGCGCCGGGAGCTGCCGCTTTTCGGGAAGAAATGCCTCGGCTCCCGGCTCCTGCTTGCGCGCGGCCATCGGCGCCGCCGTAGCAAAACCTTGGCCAGGGGCCGCGCGTTTACGCGCTTCGACGCGCTGCCCCGGCGTGCCTCAAACGGGCGCGCTTCCTACCTCACGCACCTCGATCGGAAGGTAGAGCGGCTTGCCGCCCGGGCCGGGCGCGAGCGAAGCGCGCGCGGCGATCGCGTACGCCTCCTCGGCGTTCTTCACCTCCACGATCCAAAACCCCGCGAGAAATTCCTTCGCCTCGGCGAACGGACCGTCCGTCACCTCGGGCTTTCCGTCCGGCTTCGCGCGCACGAGGCGCGCCTCCGCCGGCATCGCGAGGCCCTCCGCACCCACGAGCGCTCCGTCCTTTTTGAGCTGAACGTTCAAGTTCTTCATGAACTCGACGTGCGCCTTCAGCTCTTCCGGCGCCCATTTCATGACGCTATAGTCCCCAGTCCCGCGCGGTACATTCATCATCAACATGAACTTCATGACGGCTGACTCCTGACGTTGAGCCCCGGATTTCGGGGCTTCGAGAGGACGTCGGAGACGATGCGCCGTTCTCGACAGCGCGCGGGAGATTTTTCGAGCAGCGCCGAGAGGGAGGCGCTTCGGTCGTCGGCTCGCTAGCCCTTGGTGTGGCAGTTCGTACAGCCGAAGCCCGCCTTCGTCTCCGGCGTCCACTCCGGCTCGTTCAAGAGCTTCGCCATTTCGGGCTTGACCTGCTTCAGCATGAACTCGGTCATCTTCGGGTTCTTGGCGGCGAGCTCCTTGAACTTCGCCATGTCCTCGGGGAGCTTCGGGAGCTCCGCGTTCGGCATCGCGAAGGACCCGCTGAGCGCGGCGCTGCCGTGGCAGGTCGTGCACTTCATGTCCGAGTACTTCGGGTCGAAGGCGGTGAAGACCTCCTTCATCTTCGGCATCACCACGTCCTTCATGTATTTGCCACGCGCGGCTTTGTCCATCGCGTCCCAGTTCAGTGGTCCGCTCGGCGCGGCGGCGGCGCTCGTCGACGGCGCCGCTTCTGAAGCCGGAGCGGCCGACGGAGCGGTTGCGGCGGGCGCTTCAGGGGGCGGTGCTTGCTTGCTCGCGCAGGACAGCGCGCCGAGCACGAGCCAGGGCGCGACCAAGAGCGCCGGACGGGCGAGGGAACGAAGGGGCCGTTGAGTGGACGAAGAGGGCAAATGCATTACGGGGCATGTGTAGAGCCTTCGTCCGCGAGACGGCAAGCCCGGAGCACCAGGCGCGCACAAAATAGCCCCGCGGCGTCGCGATTTGCCACGGGCGCCGGCGCCAGATGGCGCTTTATTTCGACGGGGTCCGGCCCAGGAAATGCCGAAATCGACGCGATCTTCGGCCGGTACGAGCGTTGCTACGAGAGCACGGCGGCTCAGCAGCCTCGGAAAGGACCTGAATAGCGCCAGTGAAAGACACCGACCTCGACAACGGAAAGGAACGCACGCGCCCCCCTGGAGTTGGATTTCGGATCGTCGGCATCGGAGCGTCCGCGGGGGGGCTCGAGTCCCTCGAGCAGTTCTTCGGCGCGATGCCCGCCGATTCCGGCATGGCGTTCGTGGTCGTTCAGCACCTGTCGCCCGACTTCAAGACGCTGATGGCCGAGCTCCTCGCCCGCTACTCGGACATGGCGATCTCGCTCGCTGTCGACGGCGAGCGCGTAGAGCCGAACCACGTGTACCTCCTTCCGCCCGGTAAGGAGCTCGAGATCAAGGGCGGTAGGCTCGTGCTTTCCGTCAAGGAGCCGCGTGCGCTCCCGCAGCCCATCGACGTCTTCTTTCGCTCGCTCGCGGCGGACGCGGGGTCTCGCGCGGTCGCCGTGGTGCTTTCGGGGAGCGGCAGTGACGGCTCCCACGGCATCACCGCGGTCAAGGGCGCCGGCGGCAGCGTGCTCGCCGAGAGCCCCGCGA
This sequence comes from Polyangiaceae bacterium, assembly GCA_025936045.1. Taxonomy (GTDB): domain Bacteria; phylum Myxococcota_A; class Polyangia; order Polyangiales; family Polyangiaceae; genus PMG-095. The sequence continues at coordinate 39,245 of JAICUB010000028.1, forward strand.
CGGCGCATTTCGACGGCATGCCGACGAGCGCGGCGGCGACGGGCGTCGTCGATTTCATCGGAGCGCCACACGAGCTCGCGGCCCATCTTTCCGGCGCCCCGATCGCGCCGCGCCCTCCCGTCGACGAAAGCGGCGCGCGCGAGCTCGAGCCGGACGAGCCGCTCGCACAGGTCCTGAGCTTGCTCGATCAGCAGCTCGGTATCGACTTCTCCAAATACAAGCTGACGACCGTGGGCCGCCGGCTCGAACGGCGCGTGGGGCTCAAGGGCCTGCCCGACATGACGGCGTACCTCGACGAGCTGCGAGCGAACCCGGTCGAGCTCGGCGCGCTTTATCAGGACCTACTGATTGGCGTCACGCGTTTCTTCCGCGATCCGGAGGCGTTCGCGATCATCGAGCAGACGGTCATTCCCGAGATCCTGTCGAAGGTGCCGGCCTCGGAGCAAATCCGGGTTTGGGTCGCGGGCTGCGCGACGGGCGAAGAGGCGTACTCGCTCGCGCTGCTCTTCCACGAGCAAATGACGAAGAGCGGCCGCGCCGTGAACTTGAAGGTGCTCGCGACGGACATGCACCGGATGTCGCTCGACGCGGCCGCCACCGGCATGTATTCGCGCGAGCAGCTGGCGCACGTCGACCCCGATCGGCGCGCCCGCTACTTCGTGGAGACGAGCGGGGGGTATCAGGTTTCGCCCGAGCTGCGGCAGCTCGTGGTGTTCGCGCCGCACAACGTGATGAAGGACGCGCCCTTCACGCGCATGCACCTCATCACCTGCCGCAATCTCCTGATTTATCTACAACCGGACGTGCAGCGCAGCGTGCTCTCGCTGTTCCACTTCGGGCTCGCTTCGGGCGGCATCATGGTGCTCGGCGCGAGCGAGTCCGCGGGCGCGCTCAGCCAAGAATTCACGACGCTGAACGAGCGCTGGAAGGTGTTCCGCAAGCGCCGCGACATCCGGCTCGTCGAGCCGTTGAACCTCCAGACCCGGCGCGTTAAGCCCGTCGATCGCTCGGCGCCGCTCGACGGCGGCCGTGCTCATCGCGTCGATCCGCTGTTGCTCCAGAGCTACGATCGCCTGCTCGATCGCTTCATGCCGCCCGCCTTTCTGGTCGACGAGACGGCGCGGCTGCTCGACAGCTTTTCGGGCGCCGAGCGCTTCTTGCGGCAGAAAGGCCGCCGCCCCACCGGCAACCTGCTCGACATGCTCGAGGGGGACTTGAAGACGGTCGTCGCGGGCACGCTCGCCCGTATCGTGCGGGAGCGTGTGCCGCTCACCTGTCCGAGCGTCGTCGTGGACGACGCCGGCAAGCCGCGCGAGTTCCGCGTGACGATGGAGCTCATCGCGCAGCAGCGCTCCGACCAGAGCCACGTGCTCATCGCGCTCGAGTCGCCGGCTTCGACGAGCGCGGCGTCGGGCCTGACCACGGCGCCCGCAGCGAACGGCGCGCCCCGCCAGGGCGCCCAAACCGACGCGCGCGACGACGCGCAGGTGAGCGTCGCGCAGGCGTCGACGGCGCGCATGGAGTCGCTCGAAGGCGACCTCTCGTACGCGCGTGAAATCTTGCAGTCCACCGTGGAGGAGCTCGAAACCAGCAATGAAGAGCTCCAGGCGACGAACGAGGAGCTCGTCGCGTCGAACGAAGAGCTGCAGAGCACGAACGAGGAGCTCCACTCGGTGAACGAGGAGCTCTACACGGTCAACGCCGAGTACCAGACCAAGATCGAGGAGCTCCAGCAGCTCAACGCCGACGTGGCGCACCTACTCGAGGGGACCGAGGTCGGTACCATCTTCCTCGATCGCGATCTCCGGATCCGCCGCTTCACGGAGCGTATCGGCCGCGTCTTTCGCGTCCACCCACGCGACATCGGCCGCGAGATCCGCGATTTTTCGCACACGCTACAACGTCCCGCGCTGCTCTCCGACATCGAGCGCGCACTCAAGGAAGGCGTCACCACCGAAGACGAGGTGCGCGACGCCGAGGGCACGCCGCATTTCTTGCGTATCCTGCCGTACCGCACGGGCGGACGCCCTGCGAACGGCGAGAGCGACCCCGCGCGGCCCATCACGGGCGTCGTCCTCACCATGACGGACATCTCCGCGCTCAAGGCTGCCCAGGGCGAGATCGCGAAGCGGCAGGATCAAATCCAGCAGTTGCTCGAGTCGACGGCGGAGGCCATCTACGGCGTCGATACCGGAGGCGCCTGCACCTTCTGCAACCCCGCCTGCGTGCGCCTGCTCGGCTATCGCAGCCAGAACGACCTCATCGGCCGCGACATGCACGAGCTCGTGCATCGACCCGGCACCGGGGCGCACTCGGTTCACGACTGCGGGCTTGCGACCGCTTTCAACGGCGGTGGTCCCGCGCATTCGAGCGAAGAGGTCTTTTTTCGCGCCGACGGCACGAGCTTTCCGGCCGAGTATTGGAGCCATCCCGTCGAGCGCGACGGCAAGCTCTCCGGGGCGGTGGTGACATTCCTCGACATCACGGAGCGCCGGCACGCCGAGGACGAAGTGCGCGGCGCAGCGCGGCGGCGCGAGCGCTTTCTCGCGTTGCTCTCGCACGAGCTCCGCAATCCGCTGGCCGCCGTGCTGAACGCCGTGCGGCTCGTGAGCGACGGCGGCGGCGCAGCGGAAATTCAGCAAAAAGCGCGCAGCATCATCGAGCGGCAGGGTCACCACATGGCTCGCCTGCTCGACGATCTGCTCGACGTTTCGCGCATCACGAGCGGCAAGTTCGAGCTCAGGAAAGAACAGGTGAGCATCGACGACTCGGTGAAAGCCGCGATCGAGGCGCTCGAGCCGCTCATCCGCGAGAACGGCCTCACCCTCGTCACGTCGCTGCCGGAAACGCCGCTCAGCGTCGACGGCGACGGCGCCCGCCTGCAGCAAGTCGCCGCGAATCTCTTGTCGAACGCCGCGCGCCACTCGCCGGCCGGCTCGCGCATCGAGCTCACGCTCCGCCGTGAAGCCGATCGGGCGGTCCTCGTGGTGCGCGATCACGGCACCGGTATCGAGGCCGGCCTGCTGCCGAAAATCTTCGAGCTCTTCGTGCAATCCGAGCAGGCGTCGCGCCAGTCGAACGGGGGCCTCGGCATCGGGCTCGCGCTCGTGCGCCGCATCGTCGATCTGCATTCCGGCACCGTCCAGGCGAAGAGCGACGGCCTCGGCAAGGGCAGCGAATTTCGCGTCGAAATTCCGATTTCGACCGCGCGGCCCGGGGAGGCGAGCCGTCCGCCCTTGGGTACGGGGGAAGCGTGCCGCATCGTTCTCGTGGAGGATCAAGAGGATGCGCGCGAGATGATGCGCGCCTTGCTCGAGCTGCGCGGCCACGTCGTCATCGACGTGGGGGACGCGCGCGGCGCGATCGAAACGATCCGGCGCGAGCGCCCCGATGCGGCCGTGGTCGACATTGGCTTGCCCGAGATCAGCGGCTACGACGTGGCGCGAGCCGTGCGCAACAGCGTGGGCTGCGATCAGATGCTGCTCATCGCCCTCACGGGCTACGGTTCACAGTCGGACGTGCGCGCCGCCGAGGAAGCCGGCTTCGACGCGCACCTCACCAAGCCCGCGGAGCCCGAACGACTCTTCCGCCTGCTCGCCAATCGTGCCGCCGCCACGGCGACACGCCGCCGCTCCGGCGCGTGGTCGGAGGTGGAAAGCCGCGACAACTGAGGTCGTGCGGGCGCGGCCCTAGGACGGCCACTCCACGCGGCCCCCGCGGACCACCCGATCGTCGAGCGCGACGATGAGGTCGCGCACGCTGACCGGCTTCACGAAGTGGCAGTCGAAGCCGGCGTCGGCCGCGCGCTTGCGATCCTGCAGGCCGCCGTAGCCCGTCGCCGCGATGAGCGTCGGCGTCGTGCCGTGTTCGCTGCGCAGGGCTCGCGCGAGCTCGTAGCCGTCGAGACCCGGCAGGCCCACGTCGAGGACGGCGGCGTGGGGTCCGAAGCTGCGCCACGCCTCGAGCGCGGCGCGCGCATCGAAAGCGACCGCGGTTCGAAACCCCGCGTCTTCGAGCGCTTCGGACAAGAGCTCCGCGATGTCCGTGTTGTCGTCGACGACGAGGACGCGCACGGCGTTCCGCGTGCTGGTGCTCTGGGGCAACGCGCTCGACGGCTGCGGCTCCGCGCGTAGCGCCCTCGGTAGCTCGACCCGGAACGCGGAGCCGTGCCCGGGACCGTCGCTCGTCACGCTGATGTTACCCCCGTGGCGAGCCACGAGATCGCGGACGATGGCGAGTCCGAGCCCGAGCCCGCCCCGCCTCCGATCCTCACCTTCCACCTGCACGAACGGCTCGAAAATTCGGCCGATGGCCGGACGCGCGATACCGCGGCCGTTGTCCTTCACCGTTACGGCGACGCGCTCCGGTGCGAGCTCCACGAGCACCTGGATCCTCCCGCCGGCCGCCGTGAATTTGGCGGAGTTGTTGAGCAGGTTGCCGAAAATCTGGACGAGACGGACCGGATCGCCCTCGAGCCAGCTATCTTCCGCGCTGCCCACCTCGAGGGTGTGACCGAAGCGGGTGACGGCAGGCATCACGAGGTCGGCCGCTCGCTCGAGCACGGACGCGAGCGATACCGACTCCTTCTTGAGATCCATCTGCCCCCGGGTGACGCGCGAGATGTCGAGCAAGTCGTCGACCAAGCGGGCAAGATGGCGGGTATTTCGCTCGATGACCTGGCGCTCACGTTCCGCTTCGGGGTGCCTCGCGAGGAGCTCGACGGCCGTGAGGATGGGAGCGAGCGGGTTTCGGAGCTCGTGGCCGAGCACTGCGAGAAAGTCGTCTTTGCGGTGCGCAGCTTCGAGCACGATCGCCGTCTCGAGCGTGCTCCCCACCAGATTCGCCGCGTTCCGCACGAGCACGCGGTCGGTATCCGGATCGAGGGGCGTGCCGCGCGCGGCGACCAAGAGCCCACGCTCCTTGCCGACGGGGACCTCGGCGTCGAAGTAATGAAGCGTGCCGCCCGCAACGGCGAGCGTCGGCTCGCCGCGGGCCGCCGCCAGGGCCGCGTTCAGCGCGACGAGGTCCTCGGTCGAGAGCGGCCGTCCCCGCAGCACGCCGCGCTCCTCGCGCGGCGAGCCGGGCAACGCGAGAAAAATCAGCTCGGCACCGAGCGCCGTCGGCAGCGCGTCCAGCACGATCTCGAGCGCCTCGGCGGGCGAACGGCCGATGCACATCGACGGCAGCGCGTTCAGCGCGGCCAGGTCCCGGATGCAGTGGTGGAGCCGATTCTCTGCAGCGTTGCTCGGCGGGATCGAGCTCATTTGCGTCAACTCGGACGTTGACGCTGTCGCAGGTCGCGCAACATCTCTTCCGGTGGAGTGTAAAACGGATTTTCCTGCAGGACGTCGTTGATGATCGTGAGCGGATGCGCGCGCAGCAGATCCATCATCATGGAGCCGCTGAGCCGCCGGACGTCGTAGACGCAGATGGTCGGCGTCTTGCCGCGATTCAAAACCTCGTTCACGCTGGCTTCGTACGCGACGAGCTGCTCGATACCCGGCGGCGAAGAAAACACCCAGCCCATTTGCCCGACGAGGCGCATCGGGGGCCTGCCGCTCTTCGCGTGCTCGCGAATCAGGACGTCGAGCGCGACCATCATCCGGTCCTGATCGAAGGAGCCGCCTTTCAGGTGGGCTTCGTTCCAGCTGGTCACGTCGAGCAAATCCGCCGACGGAGCGTGGGTGGCGAGGCGCGCCTCGTGTTCGGCTCGCTTTTCGGGATCGACGATGTAGACGGCTTTCTCACCGCGGCCCATGCCCTCGGCGAGAAACGGGTCGATGAGCTCTCGCTCTTCGGTTGCGCCGTTCACGAAGGCGCATGCGTGGAAGTGTTGGCCGAACGCGGAGCTCGAGATCGTCATCCTCAAGCTTTATCATCTCGTCGCCTCGCGGCCGCGCTCGAACCCGGTAAATTTCCACGAAAACCGCGGCGAATCACCCCGGGAAAAATGCAACGAAGTCCCGTTCCGTACATAACTCATGCACGCTGCGAATCGTCGCATGAGGGGTTCTAAGCAGCACCGAAGCGGATTTCGCGCGCGGCGAGGCTTGCTTGCGTCTCTCCCGGAGCGGGCTCGAATCCGGCGGCGAAGCGCTCGGCGAGGGCGCTGATCGTCAGACTCGGGTTCACGCCGAGGTTTCCCGGAATCACGCTGCCGTCACACACGTAAAGTCCCGGGTGCCCGAAAACTTCGTGCCGTGCGTCGATGACGCCCGTCTCGGCCGAGGGCGCGATGGCGCAGCCTCCCAGAATGTGCGCGGTCGCGGGCGTTCGCAGCAGCACCTCCGAAATCACGTTTTGCGGCTCGCCGTGCAGCTCCTCGGCGAGGTGCTCGGCGGCCTCCTGCGCCACGGGCATGTAACTCGGGATCGGTTTGTCCGTGGGCCGACCCTCGAGCCGCCGCGCGCCCGTGAGGAGCGACCGCCCGAGACGCAACCGCAAATGCTGATCGAGCGTCTGCATCACGAGCAAAATGATGGTGCTGCGTGCCCAGTCGGCCACCGTCCAGAGCCGCAGCATGCGCGGCAGGCGCCGCAGCACTCGCAGTAAGAGCTTGAGCGGCCGCGTGAACGCGTTGCCGTCCGGCGTGAGCGGCACGCCGAGCAGCCGCATCGCGCCGGAGCCGCTCGAGTAACGCACGCTTTCGATCTTGGTCAGCGAGTTCGGATGAAAGGCCGCGCCGATCGCGATCCCGCGCGAGAGGTCGCGGTGCGCTTCGAAGCTCGTCGCGCCGAGCAGGCTCTCACCGTTCGTGCGCACGAATTCGCCGAGTCGCGGCGAGAGCCGCGGCAGCGTACCGAACTCATCGCGATTTTTGAGCAGGAGCTCGATGCTGCCGAGCACGCCGGCCGCCACGATCACGCGCTTGGCCCGGAAGGTCCGGCCTCGTCGCGAAAACCACGCCGTGGTCTCTTGCGTCTCCACCTCGTAGCCGTCGCCGGTCGGCACGATCCGCAGCGCACGTCGCTCGGGAAACACGCGGGCGCCGAAGCGCTCGGCGAAGTAGAGGTAGTTGCGATCGAGCGTGTTCTTCGCGCCGAAGCGACAGCCGACCATGCAGCCGCCGCAGAGGACGCAGCCGGTGCGCTCGGGACCGGCGCCGCCGAAGAACGGATCCGGCACGGTGACGCCCGGCGACCCGAAATAGACGCCGACCTCGGTCGCGTGGAACGTGCTCTCGGCGCCCATGCGCGCGCTCACGCGCCGGAGCGTCCGTTCACCCTCTTCGAGCGCGGGGTTGCGTGTGACGCCCAGCATGCGGCGCGCCGTCTCGTAGTGCGGCTCGAGCTCTCGCCGCCAATCGACGCTTTTGCCCCACGACGGATGCGCGAATACGTCGTCGCTCGGGCGCATCAGCGTGTTCGCGTAAACCAGGCTGCCGCCGCCGACGCCCGCGCCGTGCAGGACCATGACGCCCTTCAGCAACGTGATGTTCTGGATGCCGAAACAGCGGAGCTTGGGCGCCCACAGGTATTTGAAGGCGTCCCAATTGCTCTTCGGGAAATCAGCGGCGCGCCAGCGTTTGCCCGCCTCGAGCACCGCGACGCGGTAGCCCTTCTGCGCGAGACGCATCGCCGAAATGCTGCCGCCGAAGCCGCTGCCGATGACGACGAAATCGAACGTCTCGGGCGCCGCGCCGGCGGTGGACATCGCTCGTAGTCTACCGCGCGCTGTTCTCGGGCGCGCCGCACGGTGGTAGGCGAGGGTAGGATGCCGCGGCCGAATTGGTTCTTCGCGTTTCCGCTCGACGGCAGCTTCGTGCTCGAGTTACCGGAGCCACCGCCGGCGCTGCGCCGTTTTCACCCCGAGGACGTGCACATGACCCTGGCTTTTCTGGGTGGGTGCGGGCAGGCGGCGGCCGAGCGCACGTTGGCGCGTCTGGACGAAGAGCTCGCGAGCGCGCCCGTCGGGAAGCTCGATGTCTCGCTCGGCGAGATCGTGCCGATGGGCGCGCAGCGGCGCTACACGGCGCTCTCGGCGCTGCTCGTGGAAGGTCGCGCCGCAGCGACCGAGTGCCTCTCTGAGCTCGGCGGGCTGCTCCACGAAACGGCGCTCGGCCGCCGGCCGAGCCGCCCCGCAAAGCCGCACGTCACCGTGGCGCGGCCACGGCCGCGCGCGAGCGACGCGGACCGCCTCGCGGGGCTCGCGTGGGCACATACGCTCGACGTAGGCGCCGTGCGTCAAACGCTCGGGCGTATCGCCCTCTACACGTGGGCGGAGGTGCGACGCGAGCGCCTCTTTCGGATCGTCGCGGAACGAACGCTCCACCCGCCGGGTTGAATGTGCGTGGGGACGGTGCGGAGCTAAGATCCGAGGTTCCTGCAACGACGGAAATGAGCCGACAGGAAGCTCTCGAACATCTTAACGCGTATGACCTTCTGGAGATTCGGATGAAGTTTGCCCGCCTTGCCTTGGCTGCCCTCGCCTCGTTCTCGCTCGTGCTGAGCGCGCCCGCCTACGGCGAGGCCGGGGTCTCGCACAACGGCGTGCGGCTCGAGGTTGCGGTGGGCCGCGGCCGCGGGCGGGTGCTCTGCGCCGTGTACGAACGTACTGGCTGGCTCAAGCGGCCGGTCCACGCGTCCGCTTCGGCGATCCGGGGCAACGTCGCCGTGTGTGAGTTCGGTGATCTCAAGCCAGGTACCTACGCCGTCGGTGCCTTCCAGGATGAAAACTTGAACGGTCGGCTCGATCGCAGCTGGACTGGCGGCGCCGCGGAGCCCTGGTGCGTCTCGAACGAGGCGCGCGGCATGCTCGGTCCGCCGTCCTTCAAATCGGCAAGCTTCGCCGTGGGCGAAGGAACCGTGAATTTGCGCTGCCGAGCGCGCTGACGGCGGACCTCCGTCGCGCCCTGTCGCTCGTTCTTGCCCGGCGCTCGTGATCTGCCCGTGCCAAGGCCGGCGGACTCGTACTATGGTCGCGCCCATGCACGGCAGTCGTAGTGGTTCGACGGTGAGGGTTTCGACCGGTCTCGTCGCGGCGGCGGCGCTCGTCAGCCTGACGGGTTGTGGCGATGACGCGAGCGAGAAGGCTTGGGGCGCTCTCTCGACCTGCCTCGCCGGTCCCGCGGCGAGCGCGCCGGTCGCCGAGCGCGTGCCCAAAATCCGCGCCGTGATGCTCGGCAACCCGCCCTCCACGTCGAAGGACGCGTGGCCGAAGCGCTGCGCCCCGTACGCCGACGACCTCTACGCCTCGCTCGACGACTCGGGGAAGCCGGCGATCTTGAAGCGCAAGCTACACGATCGTTTCGGCTGCACCGCTCAGAAGGGCAGCTGCGCGCTCACGTCCGACGCGTCGTTCGTCTCCGTCACGACCGAGCTCTGGGAGGCGGCGGCGGGCGCTGAGGTCAAGCCACTGCCCGCGACGGGCGTGACCGCGCCGACCCCGGCGCCGCCCCCGCCCATCGACGCGAAGAGCTGGAAGAGCTTCACCGACAAGCCCCTGCGCGTTTCGGGCCCCGTGCTCACGAGCGACGGCCGCGCCCTCGTCGTCTTGAAGACGGCGGAAGGACGCGTGAAGCCGATCGGGTGCGAATTTGCGGCCGGGTTCGGCAAGGTGCGCTGCGTCACGTCCAACGACAAAGTGCCCGAGCTACCGCCGCAGAGCGTCGAAGTGGTGAACGACGCCAAGGGCCTTTACGCGGCCGGTCTGACCGACACGGGTCTCGTCGCGTACAACCTCGAGACCGGCGAAACGTCGGCGGTGAAGGGCCGCAGCGGGCACCTCATCCGCGACGGCGTCGCCGTCGAAAAGCCGAGCACGCAAGACATCACGGGCGGCCCGCCCGATCCGAACGCCAAGCCCGACCCGAAGGCGAAGAAGGGCAAGGCCAAACCGGCGAAGGCGGCCAAGCCCGCCAAGGGCAAGTCGCCCATGCTGCAAAAGCCGGCCGGCGCCGCCGCGACGGACGAAGGTTTTCTCGCCGTCGAGCTCACGAACGGCAAGGCCTCGAAGGGCGTGAAGCTCCCCGTTGCGAGCCCGGTCGGTGAACCCGTCGTCGTCTCGAATCAAATCCTATCGCTCACGCCGGTGGAAGGCGGCGTCGCGCTCGATATCGAGGCGCTCTCGCACGGCCGTCTGAAGAGCGGAGGCAGCGTCAAAGGCGCGTTCGCCGGGCCGTTCCATACCTGCCAAAAGGGCGATTTCTACGGGGTTGCCACCTACGCCGGGCACGCCGGGCAAGGCAGCGCCAAAGCAACCGGCGGTGACGGCAAGACGGCCCTCACGTTCCTCGCATTTCAGGGCGGCAGCTGGTCGAAACCGGCCGAGGCGACGCTGCCATTCGAACGTACGGGCGAGTCCGACCTCGTTTGCTCCGCGGGCAGCGCGAGCGTCGCCTGGTTCAAGGGTGACAAGGCGCAGGCGACGGTCGGACGCATCGATTGCAAGGCCGACGGCTGCAAATCGAACGAGGTGAACCTGCCGAGCTTCGACAGCACCTATCTCTGGGCGGTGGCCCCTCTCGGTGAAAAGGTGTTCGTGCTCTACCGCTCGTCGCTCGGCGACACGCGCGTGCGCATCGCGCCGCTCGCCGATTTGCCGAACGCGAAGGACAGCGTGCTGTTCGACGTGGGTGATTTCGGCGGACCGAGCACGGGTGACCTCAGCGTGCTCGCCACCGACCAGGCCGCGCTGCTCTTGTTCCGCGGCGACAAACCGGTAGCGCTGCGGCTCGGCGCCGACGGCGCCGTGAGCGTGGTCGCGTCCTGATTTTTCGGCGCTTGTCAGTGCGAAGCGTTGGCTTGCTCCTAGTCCTCACTGCGTGCGCGGCTTCCCCGCCCGCTCCAGCGCCGGCCGCGCCCGAGCCCTCCCCCGAACCCCCGTCTCACTCCGAGCCCGAAGGCGCCGCGGATTGGCTGCGCCGCGGCGCGTCGTTGATCAAGCTCGGCGAGATGGGGACGCACGACGCGTTCGAGCAGGCCAAGGAGGCGCTTCTCAATTGCGTCGAACGCGATCCCGGCTTGGCGGAGTGCCAGTACCTGCTCGGCGAAGCGTGCGAGTTCACGGAGGACGAGACGTGCGCTGCCCAGCGCTACACGACCGCCGTGACCGAGTCTCCGTCTTCGCCCATGTACTACGCGCCGCTCGCGCAGACGTACCTCCGTTTCAAGCTGTACGATCAGGCGCAACAGGTGCTGCGCGAGGGCATTCGGCGTATCCCGCGCGAGCTCGCCAACGCGCCCGACATCCTCGGCCTCTACCGCATGCTCGCGCACATCGCGGACGTGCGCGGTGACGCCGAGGGCCGCGTCAAAGCGCTCGAGGAAGGCGCGCGCGAAGGTGGCAGCTCTCCCGACCTCGATTTCGAGCTCGGCCTCGCGTACCTCGATGTGCAGCCGCCGCGCAAGGCCGACGCCTACCGCTCGTTCATTCGCTTCGGCAAGCGCGTGTGTGACGGGCCCGCGGCGTCGTTCTACAAGACCGAGTGCACCTTCATGCAGCGTTCGCTCGCGCGTCTCGGCATCGCGGGACAGGTCGAGCCCGAGGGTGAGAGCGCGAGCGAGCCCCCCGCGCCCGTGACCATCGTGCCTGCGAGCGTCCCCCTGCTCTTGCCGCCGCCCGTCGCGCTCACGGTCGCTCCGCTGAAGGTCGGCGAGGACTTCACCGTGTGGGGCGCAAGCTACGCGTTACGCAGCCGCGCGCACCGGAGCGAAGTGGTGAGCGAGGATGACGAACATCCCATCACGATCACCGGCTACATCACGCGGACGAACCTACCGGACGCCCCGAAGTGCGCGGTGCATCGCCCGGGTCGAGCCGATCCCGAAGGCTGCGTCAGCCCTTTTCCGACCTTCTGGCTCGGCGACAGCAAGGACGCGCCCCCCGAAGATTGCATCAGCGTGCTCGGCTGGGCGTCGAATTTCCCGCAAGTCTACGAGGCCATCCGCGCGTTCGATCGACGCAACCCGAGCCAATACATCGACGGCTTTTTGGGCGTCGCGGTGCCGAACCCGCTCCCCGCCGTCGGCGCGAAGGTCACCGTCCGCGGTACCTACGGGCCGAAGTTCGGCGTGGCCACGGTCGGGATCGAGCCCGAGCCGACCATGGGCATCCTCACGTACCGGAGCTACACCGTGCTCGAGCAAGCGCCCGAGCTCGGGACGTTGCCGGGCGTCGCGCGTAAGACGCCGCAGCCGCCTTCGCACTGAAGGCCCGCGTGCCCGCGTTCCGCGCTCAGTGAATCGACCCGCCCGTTCCGATCCCCCCGGAACCGACCGTACCGCCGCGGCCTAGGGTGCCGCCGGTGCCGACCGTTCCGCCCGTGCCGACGGTCCCGCCGGCGCCCGGGAGCGGCTGAGCGATCGTGCCGGGTTGGCCGAGCGAGCGCTCGTCGAGCGCGGCAACCGCGCGAGCATTCGTGTCACGCGCGGGGCCGTTGAGCGCGTTCGGCACGCCGGGGACCGCCGGCTCGTTCGTCGTCGCCGGCGCGGCGGGTGGGCCCGAGTCGCTGCCGGCTCTCCCTTGTGGAGGGCTCGTGGGACCGCGATCGGGTGAGCACGCAAAAGGGGTCACGAGTAGGAGCGCAATCAGCATCACTCTCGCGTCGCACATGGTTTCGCCTCCAGACGCGCTCTCGCTGCAGACATCGTGCCTCGCGCTTCGCCGAAATCGAGTGTGCCGGACAGCGAGGCACGCTGCCCCGCGCGAGGCGAGCTAGCCCCGCGCGCCCAGGGCCGAAGGTGGTTCAACTCCTCGTCGTCTCAGGAACCGGCACAGCCGCGCTCCGCTGGTACGCGGCGTGCAGAACCGGCCGCTCATGCACACTCGCATGCTTTCCCTCTTGTCCGGTTCGGCGCTCGCGTTCGGGCTCTCGCTTGCGTCGCCCGCGCACGCCGCGCTCGACGCGTGCGGCGGCATCTTCCTCACGAGCGACGCGCACTGCTCCTACGTCCCGAAGCAGGAATGCGAGACGAGCTGTCAGACGAGCGCCGTCGAACAGAGCTGCATCGCGACTCTGGCGACGGATTGCGAGAGCAGCTGTACCGAGACGGCCACGAGCGACTGCACACGGGATTGCCAGACGAGCTGCGTGCAGGATTGCCAGCAGTCGAGCCAGAGCTCGCGCCGTCTCTGTCGCGGAGAATGCGGCGCCGACTGCGATTCCGATTGCTCGAACTCGGACTCGTCGATTTGCCACGACTCTTGCGGTCACAACTGCGACTCGCAGTGTGAAAACCACTGTCACGACGACGATGAGGCGGTCGACTGTTCGACCAAGTGCGGCACCACCTGCGAGGGGCGCTGCACGGCGACCGCGACCGTCAGCTGCCAGCGGGACTGCCAGACGACGCAATTCGAGACCTGCCAGAACACCACCGTCCAGACGTGTCAGACCGATTGTCACGACCAGGGTGGCGCGATCTTCTGCGACGGCCAATTCGTGAACGCCTCCGACGTCCAAGCCTGCGCGGCTCAGATCGAAGCAGAGGTGGCGATCCACATCGATCTCGACGTGAACGTGGACACGTCGAACGCCGTCAAGGTCGACACCAACGGCGACGGCAAATCCGACGTGAGCTGCTCCGTCTCCCCGCGCGAGAAGCTGCTGCGCTCCGCCGGCACCACCTCCATCATCACCACGCTGTTCGCGCTGCTCGGCGCGCTCTTCATCGTGCGCCGCCGCCGGTTCTGAAACGGGGTTCACCTTCACGCGCGGTCCACCGCCTGCTGCCAGCCCCATTTCAGGCGCAATCGGAGACCGATCAAAACTGACATAAGGCTGTCAGACGACGCCGGTAGTCTGAGCTCCATCGACGCCGCCTTCGGCGCGCACCGAGGAGACAAGCCATGGAAAAGACTGAGAATACCGGCACGTTCGCGAAGACCCCCGTCCGTCACACCGGCGGCTGCCACTGCGGCGCCGTTCGCTTCGAGGTCGTGCTCGGCCCGGTGGTCGGGGGCGGCCGCTGCAACTGCAGCATCTGCCAGAAGCTCGCGCCCACGGCGTACAGGGTGAAGCCAGATGCCCTGCGTCTCCTCGCGGGCGACGAGAGCCTCGGCGCCTACGAGTGGGGCGCCCGCGTTTCGACGCGCTACTTCTGCAAGCACTGCGGCGTCTACTGCTTCGCCAAGGGGAACCTCCCCGAGCTCGGCGGACATTTCGCTTCCGTGAACCTGAACTGCCTCGACGAGTTCGACGTCGAAGCGCTCGAGATCGTCTATTGGGACGGTCGCCACGACAACTGGGCCGCGGGGACGCGCAGCGAGCCGTGGCCGCTCTTTCCCGAGCGCGAAGCCGCGAAGAGCGAACCTCCCGCACCGGCGAGCTCGGCGCACGCGAACTGAGCTTCGGGCGTGTCGTTCGTGCCGTCAGCCGGAAGGCGAGGAGCCGCCGTCGAGCTCTTCGAGCACCTCGGCCGCCACGATGCGGTCGAGGCGGAAGGGCCGAGTCTCGCCGAGGTCGAGATCGAGCGCATCGAGGCGTGTTTCGTGCCGATCCATGTGCACACCGCGGATGCGGATCCGGCGCTTGCTCTCCGTCGAGTTGCCGCCCACGTACGTGATCCTGAGCGGCTGCTGCTCGAACCACGCCCGTTCGACGGCGGTGCGCACCTCTTTCTTGCACGGCAGCGCCGGCACACCGAAGAACGAGAGCTCCTCGAGCCGAGCGAGCAAGTCGCGCTGTGCGGAGGTACCGAGCGCCGCACGCACCTTGTCGAGCGCGGACTCGAGCGTGTCGCAGAAGGGCAAGAGCCGCATGTCGATCGCGAAGCGGCCGAGCGCGACGAGCAGCGCCGCTTCGCGGGCCGTGAAGTTCACGGGCGGCAGGCTATAGCTGCGATCGAGCGCGTAGCCGCCGCCGCGCCCGCGTTCGGCCGCGACCGGCATGGAGGCGGCGCGCAGCGTGTCGAGGTCGCGATAGATGGTGCGCACCGTGACCTCGAAGCGCTCCGCGAGCGCCTCCGCCGTCACGCCCGTACGGCGGCCTCGCAAGTACTCGGCGAGCGCGAACAGCCGCTCGGTGCGCTGCATCGAGCTAAACTGACATAAGACTGACTCCGCCGCCAGCGCCCGAACGGGAATGGGACTTCAGCCGGCGGGTATCTTCTTGGCCGGTCGCCGCACCGCTGCGGCTTCAGGCACTACGCGCGCGGCGGCGGTGCTGCCTGAGTGATGCCCGCGGGCACGCCGTCGAAGAAGTCGACCACGCCCGACTCGAGATCGTACTCGGCGCCGACGACCAGCACGCGGCCCGCGAGCACGAGCTCCTCCAAAATGCGGCTGCCGTGCCGCAAGTGAGCGGCCGACGCGCGCACGTTCGCGCGCACGGCGTCGCGCACGTTCGTGTCGCCCGCGCGCACGAGCGGCTCCACGTGCGGCGAGATGCGATCGGTGATGTCGCGGATGTTCTTCGATTCCGGGCCGGTTCCGGTCTGGAGCGCTTTCACCGTCGCGGTCACGGCGCCGCAGCCCGTATGTCCCATCACGACGACGAGCCGCGAGCCGAACTGCGCCGCCGCGAATTCGATCGAGCCGACGACCGAGGGCGCCACGATGTTTCCGGCGATGCGCACCACGAAAAGGTCGCCGAACCCTTCGTCGAAGAGGATCTCGACGGGCGTGCGGGAGTCCGAACAGCCGAGCACGATGGCGAACGGACGCTGCGGTATCGTCGCGAGCTGCGCGCTGAAGTTGCGCTTCGAGCTCGGCGCCGACTCGTCGAGAAAGCGGCGGTTGCCCGCCATCAGACGCGCGAGCGACTCTTCCGGGGAAAGCGTGTCCGGGTCGTAGAGATGAGGCATGCCGGGCCTCTTAGCATTCCCTCCGAATCCCGCGCGCCCATTCGAGGGAGCTCCTGAGGTGCAGCCGCCGCCCGGGCCTTGCCGCGGTTGACGCCCGAATCCGGCTCTGCGAAACGCGGGCTCATGACGATGACCACGACTCCGAGCGGCCTCGCTTACGAAGACACGCGCGCCGGCACGGGCGCGAGCCCCACGAAGGGGCAAACGTGCGCCATGCATTACACCGGTTGGCTCTGGGAAGACGGCAAGAAGGGCGCCAAATTCGACAGCTCTCACGACCGCGGCAAGCCCTTCCTCTTCGCGATCGGCATGCAGCGCGTCATCGCCGGCTGGGACGAAGGCGTGGCGAGCATGCAGGTCGGCGGCGCGCGCACGTTGCTCATCCCGCCCAAGCTCGGCTACGGCGAGCGCGGTGCGGGCGGCGTCATCCCGCCGAACGCCACCTTGCTCTTCGAAGTCGAATTGTTGGAGATTAAATAGGACGGTCCCGCCGCGCGGCGGCTGCTCGCAGCCGAGCGCTCCGCCGCGTAGAATGGGTCGTCGTGCACGTGCGCACCAAGCTCGAGCTCCATGGCTTCGCCCCGTAAGAAGGGCCAAGCCAGAAAGGCGATGTGGAGCCAGTCGCCCGTCCAGTTCCGCGAGCGGAGCATCGCGGGTCGCGGCGTGTTCGCGCGCAAGCGTTTCGAGCCGGGAGAAGTCGTCGTCGCGTACGCGCCGAAGCAACGCCGCATCCCCGTAGACGATCCGGAAGCGGACGTCGCCGCCGGAACCAAGCTCACGCTCTTGTCCGAGGGCGCGTGGGTCATCGTCCCCGACACGAGCGTGCCGGGCGGTTGGCTTTGCAACCACGGCTGCGACCCGAACGCCGCGCTCTATTCGAGCGGGGAGGGGCGGATCCAGTGCATTCGCAGCATCCTGCCGGGTGAAGAAGTGACGATTTTCTACGGCTGGGTGAGCAGCAACGAGCCCGAGCGCGACCCGTGTCTCTGCGGCGCACCGGCCTGCCGTGGCTTCATCAACTTCGACGTGAGCGATCACGACGCGCTGCATTTCGACGCCGAGTCGCCCGCGGGGGAGGCCGTGCGGCGGCGGCTCGACGCCTACGCCGCGTACCTCCGTTCGATCGACCAGGCGCAGGTGATCGAGACCGTCGGCGACAGGCTGCGGGAGCTCCGCGCGAAGCTCGGGCTCACATGAGTCGAGGCCGCACGCTTCTCCGCCTCCTCGTCGCGGGCGCTGCGGCGTTCGGACTCTGGGCCGTGATCGTCAATCACGAGATCATCGCGTGGCCGGAGGAGGCGGAGAAGCGCGTCGCGACCGTGCTGGTCGCGTTCGTTTTGGCGGCGATCGCCGCCGTGCCGGTCTGGCTGCGCTGGCGCGGACCATGGACGCGCGCGGCGGTCGTCGTCGTGCTCGCGCTGCTCGTCGGCGAGCTCCGCCGCGCCTGGCTCCGCTACTGCGACGTGGTCGAGGACGCCGGCATCCCGCCGATCGAGCTCCTGCACCCCGTCACCACCATGGACCTCAAGCGCGTGCACTTCGACCAGCCGTTGCCCGGCTTGCCGGTCGCGCGCCTGCGCGTGCTCCAGCTCACCGATCTGCACATCACCGAAGCTCTCCCGAGCGACTATTACGCGCGCATCGAGCGCGAGATCGCCGCGAGCGACCCCGATCTGCTGGTCATGACGGGCGACTACCTTTCGGCGTCGTCGCGCTTCCCGCTGCTCGAGCGCTGGCTCGCGGCGCTGCCGCGCGCCCGCTACGGCAATTACGCCGTGCTCGGCAACCACGAGTACTGGACCGATCCGGCGCGCGCGACCGCCGTCCTGACCCACGCGGGTGTCGTCGTGCTTTCGGGCAAATGCACGCTGGTGCCGATCCCCGGGAGCACCGGCATTCGACTCTGCGGCAGCGACTACCCGTGGGGTCCGGTTCTCACGCAAGAAGCGGTCACGGCGGGCGCGCCCGGAGATTCGCCGCTGTTCGTCCTCGCGCACACCTCCGAGAACATGCCCAAGGTCCGCCCCCTCGGCGCGCGTGTCCTCTTCGCCGGTCACACGCACGGCGGGCAGATGCGCTTGCCGCTCATCGGAGCGGTCATCATCCCGAGCGGCCGCCGCTACGACCTCGGACACTTCGTCGTCGACGGCCTGCACCTCTGGGTCTCGGCCGGCGTGGGCGCCGATGAGCCGCCCCTGCGCATCTATTGCCCGCCCGAGCTCGTCGAAGTCGACTTCACGCGCTGAGGGACGGCTTTCCTGCCGCAGTCGCGGCTCGCTACTCGAGCGAGGCGCGCAAGAACCAGGAGTGCTTCTCGAACTCCGTCACGATTTGCGTGAAGAGGTCGACCGTGTCGGTATCCCCGAGCTTTTCGGCGAGCGTACGCGACTCACGCACGCCGACCAGGTACTTGTCGAAGCGTTCGGCGAGCAGCTTCACGTGCTCGAGGTCACGCGTGGTTTCCTGCGGGTACTCGGGCAGGCTCGAGGCGCCGGCGACGTGGCGCGTGGTGCCGTACGCCTTGCCGCCGAGCGTGACCGCGCGTTCCGCGAGCGTATCGTTGTGCAGCGCGAGGCCCACCGCGAACGTTTCGAAGAGCGGGTGCAGCGACGCAAACTGCGGCCCCTTGATGTTCCAGTGTGCGACCTTGATCTGGCTGTGGAGGTCCAGGCCGTCGGCGAGGCGAGCGTTCAGCGCGGTGGCAATCTGCGCGCGAGCTTCGGGCGGGAGATGGCTGGGGCTCTGGTACATGACGGTCTTCCTCTCGGTTGCTACTGCATAGGAACATGGTGCGCGGCTCCGCCGGGTACAAGGAGCAACTTTCGACCACGTCGATACGCCGCTCCTATCGACCCGGCCGAGTCGAGCCTCAGAGCGTCGCTTGGCCGGGTTGCCAATTGCAGGGCGTAAGCTCGCCCGTTTGCAGCGCCTCGAGCGCGCGCAACACTTCCGGGACGCTGCGCCCCGTGTCGAGGTTGTTGACGGACACCCACTGGATCACGCCGTCCGGATCGACGATGAAGGTCGCGCGGAGCGCCACGCCGGCGTGCTTGTCGAGGATGCCGAGCTCCTTGGAGAGCTCGTGCTTGATGTCCGAGAGCATCGGGAACGGCAGGTCCTTGAGCGTCGCGTCGTGCTTTTGCCAGGCGAGGTGAACGTATTCGTTGTCGGTGCTCGCCCCGAGCACCTGCGCGCCCTGCTCTCGGAACTCGGGCTCGCGCTTGCCGAACTCGGCGATTTCGGTGGGACACACGAACGTGAAGTCCTTCGGCCAGAAGAAGAGGACGAGCCACTTCCCCGGGAAGCTCTTGTCCGTGAGGTCGGCGAACTCCTCGCCGGGCGTCGTGCGCACCGCGGCGGTGAGCTTGAATGCGGGTAGTCGGTCACCAACGGTCAACATCTCGGTTTTCTCCTGCGGAGCGGGCTTGCTGCGCCCCACGAGAGGGAACTTGCCCCCGTTCCACTAATCAGTCGAGGACGATCTTTCGATTGGTGTGATAGCGTACGGCTATCATGATCCGCGTTCACGACCTCTCGCTGCGCCAGCTCGAATACATCGTCGCCGTGGCGGACACGCTCGGCTTCCACAAGGCCGCGGCGGCGTGTCACGTCTCGCAGCCGACGCTGAGCGCCCAGGTGCAGCTGCTCGAATCCGTGCTCGACGTGCGGCTCTTCGAACGGGATCGCCGGCGCGTGCTCGTGACGGCGGCCGGCGAGGACATCGTGGCGCGCGCGCGGCGCGTCTTGCTCGAAACGGAGGATCTGATCGCGGCCGCGACGCGCGCGCAGACGCCCTTTGCGGGCACACTGCGCGTGGGGGTGATCCCGACGCTCGCGCCGTATCTCTTGCCCGAGGTGACGCCGGCGATCACCAAGCGCTACCCGGAGCTCGGGCTCGTGTTTCAGGAGGAGAAGACGGCGGACATCGTGAAGAGCCTCGCCGAGGGCACGCTCGACGCGGGCATTGCCGCGCTCGAAGCCGAGCTCGGCGATCTCGCGCACGCCGAGCTCGCACGCGACGATTTCGTGGTGGCGCTGCCGAAGGATCATCCGCTCACCAAGAAAAAGCAGCTCGGCTTGGACGAGCTCGAGGCGGAGCGCGTGCTTTTGCTCGACGAAGGGCATTGTTTCCGCGAACAGGCGCTCTCGCTCTGTGCGAAGGCGGAAGCCGACGTGGCGAGCTTTCGCGCGACGAGCCTCGCGACGCTCGCGCAAATGGTGTCGAGCGGCGCCGGCATCACGCTCTTGCCCGCGCTCGCCGTGCCGGTAGAGAACCGGCGCGGGCAGTTCGAGGTGCGGCCGTTCGCGAAGCCGGTGCCGCGCCGCACGATCGTGCTCGTGTGGCGCAAGAGCTCGCCCTTCGGCGCGGCGTTCGAGGAGCTCGCGGGCGTGCTCGCGCGCGCGCTCGCGAAGAAGTGAAAGCGGGCGAACCTCGACGGCGGGTATCTTTGCGCGGCGGTGACGTACGGCTGCGAAAGCCTGCGCGTGCGCTCGGAGCGGCGTGGTGCGGCTCAGCGCCGCGGGGCGTTCGGCTTCCGCCGCGACCAGCCGGCGCGAAAGAGCTGATCGAGGTGGCGCGTGCGTAAGCGGAGGACGGCCGCGGCGACACGTTGCTCTTGCGAGGACGGCGCGCTCGCGAGCTCGAGCTCGAGCGCCTCGTCGCAGACGGCGACGGCCGTCTCGAGCGCTTCGATCGGCCGAAAGCGACGGTTTTCGTGGGCTTCACCCGCGACGAGCACGTTGGCGAGAAAGCCGAGCTCCTCGAGGCGCTCGGCGTAAAGGGCGGGGTCGGTCGCTCGAAGTTCGGCGAGCGCCGCCGCGAGGAGCGGCGCACCGGACGCGGGCACGAGCGCCGTTCGCAGCGGCTCGTCCGCGGCGCCGGCTTCGCGGAGGAGCCGCGTCAGGCCCTCGACGTCCGGAGCCGTGGCCGCCTGTTGCTTGCCTCGGCGCGCGGCTCCGGTGCCGGCGCTCGGACGTGGGGGACGGGCCGGCGCGACCGGTCGCGGGTCACGCGCGAGCTCGCGGAAGTACGCGCGCGTGACGGCGTCGCGCTCACCCGCTTCGGCGCCGCTTCGCGCGAGCGCGAGGAAGCTCCGGGCGTCGCTCGCGGCGACGTAACCCTCGGCCGCGCGCCGGTCGTCGCGTTCCGCGCGCGCGTCGGATTCGAGCATTTCGTCCGCGGTGAGCACGGCGTAGAGCCCGCCGTTGTCGTCGATGTACTCGGAGCTCGCGACCGCACAGCGCTCGAGGATGCGGCGGAGGAGCTCGTGATGGTCGCGGTCGAGCGCGACGAGCGCCGTGACGAGGGTGTCGAAGCTGCGCGCGTCGCGCGCGATCAGCCGAAATTCTTCCCACTCTTCGCAAGGGTTCGCGTCGAGCGCCTTTTCGACGAGCTCGAGCTCTTCTTCGTCGTCGCCGAGCTCGAGGCCGAGCCGGTCCATGTCGACGACGAGCACGAGGCGCGCCACCGCGAGAATCACGAAATCGATCGGCAGCTCGCAAAGCCGCTGCACCACGGCCGCCTCGCCCGCTTCGAACAGCACCTCGAGCCAGAGCGCGAAGCGGGTCGGATCGAAGCGCGGATCCTCGCCGACAGCGGCCTCCTGCCAGAGATCCTCGTCGAACACGCGCGCGAGCTGCTCGGTGCTGGCGAGCGCGACGAGCTCGCCGGCGCTCTCGAGGCCGATCGAGTCGACGAGCCTTCCGAGGACGGCCGGCGGGAGCTCGCGGACGGCGGCGACGAGTGCCGGGCTTTCGAGCACGTGGCGAAGGAGCCGTGTCGAGGAGGGAGTGCGGTAGCGTTCGAGCTTCGGCATGCCGAAAATACGCGGCAAGTCGGGCCGAAATGGGAGCTAGGAAGCGCCGCGTCTTCTTGTTACGCTAGTGTTCAGTGGGTGGGGTTGGTAGCCTCCGTCCCCGTGTCGGGACTTTCGAGGAGTACTCCGTTCGCGTTCGTGCTGTTGACGACGCTCGTCGCGGGCCGCGCCCGCGCGCAAGCCGGCGAGAACCAGGGCGCCGCGCAAGCGCTCTACGACGAAGCGCGCAAGCTGGCGTCCGCCAAGGATTTCGCCGCGGCCTGTCCGAAATTCAAGGCGAGCTACGACATGGACCCCGCGGGCGGCACGCTGCTCAATCTCGCGGACTGCTACGAGAACGAGGGCAAGACGGCGCTCGCTTGGACGACCTTCAAGGACGCGCTCGTCGCCGCGCAGCAAGACGGCAATCAGCCGCGCGTGGAGTTCGCGAAGGCGCACATCGCGTCGCTCGAGCAGTCACTCGCGTACTTGACGCTCGATGTGCCGAACGACGCGCGGCTCGACGGGCTCGTCGTGAGCATCGACGGCGCGCCGCTCGCTTCGGCCGCGTGGGGCGTCGCGCTCCCGGTGGATCCGGGCAAGCACGTCGTGCGCGCGGAAGCGAAGGGACACGAGCCGTTCGAACGTTCGTTCGAAGTCTCGAAGGCGGGCCAGCGGGAGGCGGTGAGCGTTCCGCTGCTCGCGGCGTCCGGCGGCGCGGACGCGTCCGGAGCGCCCAAGCCCGTCGGGGGCGGCCATACCGTACGCACCATCGGCTGGATTACCGGCGGCGCCGGGGTCGTCGTGCTCGGCGTCGGCGGCTACTTCGGGCTCAAGGCGTTCTCGGATTGGGGCGATCGGAACGACGCGTGCAAGGGCGGCTGCACGCCCGAGGCCAAGGCAGCCGGCTCGCGCGCGAGCGACGCGGCGACGCTCTCGACGGTGCTGTTCGCGGTGGGGGTGGGCGCCGTCGGCGTCGGCGCCGGCTTGATTCTCACTTCGGGCAGCGGCGAGCAGACGAAAGCCGCCGCGCCGCGGACGTTCGAGGCGGGCGTCGTGCCAACTCCCGGGGGTGCGATTATCGATATGAGGCAAACGTGGTGAGAGGCTCAACTTTCGTTCGACCGGGTGCGGTGTTCGCGGCGGCGTTCGTGCTCGGCCTGACGGCGTCGTGCTCCAAAATCGTCGGCATCGGGGACACGAACGTCGAGTCGAACGCGGGCGCGGAAGCGACCTCCGGCGGCTCGAGCGGGCGAGGCGGTGCGGCAGGCAATCCGTCGACGGGGAGCGGCGGCACGGCCGGAGCGGCTACCGGCAGCGGCGGCATGAGCGCGGGCGGTAAGGGCGGGACCGGAGCGCAAACGGGCGGCGGAACGGGTGGCAGCGGCGCGACCGGCGACGGCGGCGCTGGTGGCACCGGAGGTGGAAGCGGCGGATCCGGCGGCGCGAGCGCCGGCGGCGGTACCGGCGGCAGCCTGCCGATGGCGGGTAGCGGCGGAGCCAGCGCGACGGGCGGTACCGGTGGCACGGACTCCGCGGGCGGCGAGGGCGGCAGCACTCCGACGACGTGTCCGGCGCAATGCCCGCTCGACAAACCTTCGTGCATCGACGGCGCGTGTGGCGTACGTGGGCCCAAGCTCATCGACGCGGGCTCCTACTTCATCGACGCGACCGAAGTGACCGTCGGAGAGTACAAGGCTTTCACGGACGCGAGAGGCAACGACACGAGCGGCCAGGCGGGCGCTTGCTCGTGGAATACCGATTTCAAGCCGGCGGGCGATCCCGGAACCGACCCGAACCTGCCGGTCTCGTACGTGGATTGGTGCGACGCCGCGGCGTTTTGCAAATGGGCCGATGAGCACCTCTGCGGCGCGATCGACGGCAGCGCGCTCACCAAGGACGAGCTCTTCGACGCCAACCTGTCGCAGTGGTTCCAGGCTTGCGGGGCGGGCGGCTCGCACCCGCGGAACAACGCCGTCTGCAATTCCGTGAACGGTAACGGAGACGCCGTGCCCGTCGGCTCGCTGCCCGACTGCGAAGGGTACTATCCCGGGCTCTTCGACATGGAAGGCAACGTGGCAGAATGGGTCGACGTCTGCGACGCCAATACCGGCGAGAGCGACGTGTGCCACGCGCTCGGAGGCAGCATGGTCGACGGGCAGTCGTTTTGCAGCGAAGACTACGATTACTTTCTGCGCACCGAGACCGCGTTCACCATTGGTTTCCGCTGTTGCTCGGGTTGAATCTATGATCTGCAGCAATGCAGGACCCCCGTCGGATTTCGCTCGACCTCGACGCGCTCGCGTCGTTGCTCGAGTTTTCGGGGGCGTCCAAGTTTCGCGTCAACGCGTACCGGCGTGGCGCGGAAATCGTCAACACGCTCGGTGACGAGCTCGGGAGCCTCGTCGAGCAGGGGCGGCTGCAGGACTTCGAGGGCATCGGGCCCGCGCTGTCGAAACAGATCGAGGAGATGTGGAACACCGGCGCCTCCGAGCTGCTCTCGCGCCTCAAGGCCGAGCAGCCCGAGGGCGTACTCGAGCTGATGCACGTCCCCGGGCTCACTCCGCGGCGCATCCGCGCGCTGCACGACGCGCTCGGTATCCGCTCGGTCGCGGAGCTGCGCGACGCGTGCCTCGCGGGACGCGTGCGCCGAGTGCCCGGATTCGGGCCGAAAACCGAGGACCGCATTCGCGAGTCCGTCGAACGCTGGCTCAAGCGGGACGAGCAGCCGCCCGACCCTTTGCCGCTCGCCGAAGCGCTCGAGCTCGCCGAGCTGATTCGCGCGCGTCTCGCGGGCGCCGTGGAGCGGGTGGAGCTCGCGGGGGCGCTCCGGCGGCGCGAGGAGCTCGTGCGGGAGCTCGAGTTCGTCGTGACGGGCGACCCGGAGCGTGCGTTCGACGCCCTCGCGTCGCTCAGGCAAGTGCTGCGCGTCGATCGCGCCGCTCGGCGCGCCATGCTCACGCACCGCGTGACGCTCGAGCTTCATTTCGTCGAACGCGCGGAGCTCGGCCGTGCGCTCGTGGTCGCGACGGGCAACGACGAGCACGTCGCGGCGCTCCGCGCGCTCGCCGCCGAACGCGGCGTGGAGCTCGCGCGCGACTTCGCCGAGGAGCGCGAGCTCTACGCGGCCGTCGGCTGCGCGCTCGTCCCACCCGAGCTCCGCAGCGGGCGCGGCGAGCTCGCCGAAGCCGCCGAGCACGACTTTTCCGACCTGGTCGAAGAGCGCGACATCCGCGGCATGGTCCACTGCCACACCACGTATTCCGACGGTAAAAACAGCGTGCTCGAGATGGCGCAGGCGGCGCACGCGCTCGGGATGAAATACATCACGATCACCGATCACTCGCCGAGCGCCTTTTACGCGCGGGGCGTCACGCTCGATCGCCTGAAGCAGCAGTGGGACGAAATCGCGGCCGCGCGCGAGGCCGTTCCGATCCGCATCCTGTCCGGTACCGAGTCCGACATTCTGACGGACGGCGCGCTCGACTACCCCGACGACGTGCTCGAGCGCTTCGACGTACTCATCGCGAGCATCCACGCGCGCCATCGCATGGATCGCACGGCCATGACCGAACGGCTGCTCCGCGCCATGTCATTTCCCGTGTTCAAGATTTGGGGGCACGCGCTCGGTCGTGTGCTGAACCATCGCGCGCCCATCGATTGCGACGTTCCAGCGGTGCTCGACGCGCTCGCCAGGGCCGGCGGCGCCGTCGAAATCAATGCCGATCCGCACCGCCTCGACCTGCCGCCCTCCTATATGCCCGAAGTCCGGGCGCGGAAGCTCCCGTTCGTGATCTCGGTCGACGCGCATTCGACGCGCGGTCTCGGCGTGCTGCGCTACGGGGTCGCGATGGCGCGGCGCGGGGGCGTGCGCCGGAGCGAGGTCTTGAACGCGGCGCCGCCCGAGACGTTCGCTGCCAGCGTGAAGCCCGTATGAAGCTCACCCTCGCGCCCGTCGCGTGAGGTGTGGAGCGGTCTGCCGACGACTTCAGCGCACATCGGACCACCCGTATCCAACCGTATTGGTCTCATCGAATGGCATTGATGGATTGCCTGCACACTTCGAGGCGTGGCATTCTCGCGGCCCATGGCTATTCACGACCAGGACACGGCCGTGAGCGTGAATGACCCCGCTCTTTCGGGCGTGGTCACGGGCAACGACTGTCTGGTTTTGATTCACCGGCGCCAAGGGTTGCCGTTCGCACAGCGCATCGATCTGACTCGCGCCGTCGTGCGCATCGGCCGCGATACGAAAAACGAGCTCGTGCTCGAGGATCAAGAGGTCTCCCGCCGCCACGCGCGCGTCGAATCGCGCGGCAACGGTTGGATCCTGATGGACGTGGGCTCGACGAACGGGACGTTCTTGAACGAGCGTGAATTGGGCGGCCACGCTCGCCTCGTCTGCGGGGACCGTCTGAAAATCGGCTCCCACATCTTCAAATTTCTCACCGGCAACGACGTCGAGTCCGCCTATCACGACGAGATCTACAAGCTCTCGATCACCGACAACCTGACGGGGCTCCCGAACCGCCGCGCGCTCGACGACGAGCTCGCCCGCGAGTTTTCGCGCGCGCGGCGGCATGGTTTGCCCACGAGCGTCTTGATGATCGATATCGACGAGTTCAAGAGCGTCAACGACCAGTTTGGTCATCCCGCCGGTGACGCCGTGCTCGCGAACGCCGCTCGAGCCGTGCGCGGCGCCGTACGTGAAGGTGATCTGGTCGCTCGCTACGGCGGCGAGGAAATCGCCGTGCTCATGCCGCAGATCGAGCTCGCGGGCGCGGCCAGCGTGGGGGAGCGCGTGCGCCGGTCGGTCGCCGAGCTCGTCACGAGCTTCCGTGACGCGCGGATCGGGGTCACGGTCAGCGTCGGTTGCGCCGCCCTCGCCGACGCCGACGCCGATCCGAAGACGTTGATCCTGCGCGCGGACGAGAAGCTCTACGCCGCGAAGCACGCCGGCCGAAACCGCGTCGAGAGCTGAATCCCGGCGTCGGCCTTACGTGACGCTGCGCCGCTGTCGAGCGTCGAGCTCTTCACGCACGATCCTGAGGAGCTCGTCGGGTTCGTAGGGTTTCGCGAGGAAGGTGACGTTGTCGCCGAGGTTACTCGTGAGTGAGTCGGAATAACCGCTGCACAGGATGGCCGCGACGTGCGGCGCCTGGCCGCGAATTTCGGCGAGCGCGCCCGTTCCGCTCTTGCGCGGCATGACGCAGTCGAGCAGCACTAGGTCGATCTCGGCTTGGTGCTCGGCGAAGGTGCGCACGGCGTGCTCGCCGTCCTCGGCCGTGAGCACCCGGTAGCCCGCGCGTTCGAGGATGCGCACCACAACGGCTCGTACGCGCGGCTCGTCCTCGGCGACCAGGACCGTTTCGTTCCCGCCCTTCACGTCTCTCTCGACGTCACCTCCCGTCGGCGTGGCGTGCCGCTCCGAGACCGGCAGGTACGTCTTGAACGTCGTCCCGCGGCCGAGGTCGCTGCACACCTGCATGAAGCCGCCGTGGCGCCGGACGATGCCGTACGCCGTCGCGAGCCCGAGGCCGGAGCCCTGCGCTTTCGTCGTGTAAAACGGCTCGAAAACGCGATCGAGGGCGTCCTGCGGGATGCCCACGCCCGTATCGGCGACGCTCACGAGCACGTAGCGTCCCGAGCGAACCCAGGGGTCCGCTTGATGGAAGCCCTCGTCGACCTGCACGACTTCCGTTTGGATCACGACGCGCCCGCCGTTCGGCATCGCGTCGCGCGCGTTCACGCACAGGTTGACGACGACCTGCTCGAGCTGTCCGCGGTCCGCCAGCACGCTCGGCAGGCGCGAGCCGCCGATGAACTCCATCTTCACGCTTTCGGGAACCAGGCGGCGGAGCAGCTTCAACGTGTCGCCGAGCATGCCGTTCACATCGACGAGCGTCTGATTCACGGGCTGGCGCGTGCTGAACGCGAGCAGTTGGCGCGTGAGCTCGGCCGCGCGATTGCCGGCCGCGAGCGCGTCATCGAGCAGGACCTGGCGCTCCTCCGGATCCTGACAGCCGCGCGCGAGGCTCAGGTTACCGAGGATGGCCACGAGCAGGTTGTTGAAGTCGTGCGCGACGCCGCCCGCGAGCTGACCAATCGCCTCGAGCTTTTGCGAGCGATTGAGCTGCGCTTCGGTGCGCTTGCCGTAAGTGATGTCGATCACGCCGCCCATGAGCTCGTGGGCTTTCCCCGTCGAATCCAGCAGCACGCGGCCCTTGCACAAGAGCCAGCGCACGCTGCCGTCCGAGCGCACCGTCCGAAAGGTGAGCTCCGGGTACTCGCCGGTCCCGACGGCGTTCAGCACGGCGCTCTTGACTCGCTCGCGATCGTCCGCGTGCACGAGCCCGAGGAAGGTGTTGAAGTTGATGTCGTCGTCGCCTTCCGGCCACTCGAAAATACGCTTGGCCGTCGGGTCCCAGCGCAAGCGGTCGCTCGCGACCGTCCAGGACCACTGCCCCATGCCGGACGCTTCGAGCGCGAGCCGGAGCTGCGCATCGCGCAGGCTGAGCTCCGCTTCGGCGCGCTTACGTGCGGTGATGTCGGAGGAGATCGTGAGCAGGCCGGTGACGATCCCTTCGCGCTCGATCGGGATGATGCGCGAGTCCCACCAGCGCGCCGAGACGCTCAGGAATTCGGCACGCTGCGCTTGCTTCTCCTCGACCGCCTTCTTGACGGCGGCGAGGTAGTAGGCCTGGTGCGAGCTCGGGATCAGATCGACGACGAGCTTGCCGTGGAACGAACGCGGGTCCGCGCCCGCCAAGGCGCGGCTCAAGAAGACGATCCGCGCGTCGAGGTCGAGTATCGAAATGACGTCGGGCGAATGCGCCAGAATGCCGGTCAGCCATTCCGATCGGTCCACATCGAGACCCGTGGTGCCCGTGGGAGCCGCCATATCGCCGACCTCTGAATACGCAGCTTCTCACGGACGACACCTCGCGGACAATCTCCGAAGCCGTTCGCGTGTCAGCGCGCGAGCTCATGCGGGCCGAACTCGGCGAAGAGCGGCGGATTGGTTCGGAAATCGCTGAAACGAACAGAGGTCGGTCGCACGAGGATGTGCGTGATGCCCCGCCAGGTAAGGCGGGCTCTCCCATCGGGGTATACCGAAAAGTAGACTTCGCGGATGCGTGCGAGCTCGGTGCCGGTCGGGAAGTGTGCGACACCGTCGATCTGCGCCGTCACTTCGTGGTCCCAACCCACGACGAGAGCGACGCGCGGGTCCGCGCTCAGGTTGGCGAATTTTCGCGTGTTCGCGAGTGTGTCGAAAATGATCTCGAGCTCGTCGCTGATCGCGATGCCGACGACGGCGGCTTGGGGTGTGCCGTCTTTCGCCACGCTCGCCTCGACCGCGATGCGATGGCGGCGCAAAAACGCCAGCAATTCCGCGCGGGTCATGCGGAACGCGCCGTCGCGAGCGCGACGCCTTCGTGCGCGAGCAGCCAGCGCTTGCGTTCGAGCCCGCCGCCGTAGCCCGTGAGCGTGCCGTTCGCGCCGATCACGCGATGGCACGGCACCACGATGCCGATCGGATTCGAGCCGTTCGCCAGTCCGACCGCCCGAACGGCCTTGGGTCGCTCGATTTGACGCGCGAGCTCACCGTACGAGCGCGTCTGTCCGCACGGTATCTTCAAGAGTCCACGCCAAACCGAGCGCTGGAACTCCGTGCCGCCCATTACGATCGGTAAGTCGTCGATCGCGGTGAGCTCCCCGTCGAAGTAGGCGCGCAGGGCGCTCGTGAGGCCGCCTGGGTCCTTCGCGCGCGTCGGATCAGTGCTGCCGAGCGCCGATTCCATTCGCGCGTGGCCTTCGAAGAAGCCGACCGCGCGGAGTCGGCCCGCTTCGTCGGCGAGAAGCGCGAGCTTTCCGATGGGGGTTTCGAACTCGTCGATCAAGAGTCGCTCGTGCGTTTTCATGATGCCCTCTGCTCCTGTCGTCCGGCGGCGTCCGCCGCCCACAGGTGTTCCGCGGCGTAGGCGCGGAAGGGGCGCCAGCGCTCGGCGCGTTTCAGAAGCGCCGCCGGGCTCGGTCGCGGTTCGCCGGCGGCCGCGGCGCCACGCAGCAGGCCCACGTCGCTCGCGGGGAACGCATCCGGCTCGCGCGCGGCACGGAGCGCGATGTAGTGCGCCGTCCAATCGCCGATGCCGGGCACCGCACGCAAGCGCTCGACCGTCTCTTCGATGGTGGCGAGCGGGTGGAACAGCATCGGATCGGCGAGCGCGGCTCGGGCGGCGCTCCGCAGCGCTTTGCGCCGCGCGTCGGGCATGCCGAGCCGGTCGAGCTCGGCAGTGAGCACGTCCTCGGCCGTCGGAAACGCGAAGGAGAGCTCGCTCACGAGGTTCGCTTCGGTCGTGACGGGGCGGCCCGCAAGGTGAACCAGCTCGGCGGCGAGGCGTCGCGCGTGCGCCACGGACACTTGTTGCCCCAGGATCGCTCGTACGGCGAGCTCGAAGCCGTCCCACGCGCCTGCCGCGCGCAGGCCCGGCCGGGCCCCCACGAGGGGCGCGAGCCACGGATCGGCCGCGAGGTGCGCCCCGATGCTCGTCACGTCCGCCGCGAGATCGAAGGTGCGGCGGATGCGAGCGACCACGCCCGGCAGCGCGCGTACGTTAGGAAAGCGAATGGTCGCGACGAGACATGCGTCCCGCTCCGCGTGAGCGATCTCGACGCTGCCGGTCTCGCCCTCGTGAAGCACCGTGCGGGCGTAGCGTTCGTCGCTCACGTGCTCGACACCCGGGATCGCTCGAGCGCGAAAGAAGGCGAGCATGCTCGCGAAGTCGTAGGGTGGCCGATAGCGGAGCCGCACGCTCACTCCGCGCTCCCGGGTCCGTCGCTCGGCGCCCGGCGGCACGGCCTTGCGCCGCAGCGCGCTCGGCGGTCGCGCGTAAAGTTCCTGGAACGTCTCGTTGAAGCGCCGCACGCTGCCGAAGCCGGCCGCGAGCGCGATTTCCGACATGGGCAGCTCCGTTTCGTGGATCAGCTGCTTGGCGAACAGCACGCGGCGCGTCTGCGCGACGGCGATGGGGGAGGCGCCGAGGTGCTGCTGGAACAGCCGCCGCAGCTGGCGGCCACCGATGCCGAGCCGTTCGGCGAGCCCGTCGACGCTTGCGTCGTCGGCATCGAGCTCCCCCTGAGCGATGAGCGAGAGCCCGCGCGAGACCGTGTTCGAGGTGCCGAGCCAGGCGCCGTGGTCCGGTGCCGTCTCGGGCCGGCAGCGCAGGCAGGGGCGGAATCCCGCTTCCTGCGCCGCGGCCGCGGACGGGAAGAAAATGCAGTTTTGCCGTTTGGGCGTGGTCGCCGGGCAGATCGGCCGGCAATAAATGCCCGTCGTCTTCACTGCCGTGAAGAAGCGCCCGTCGAAACGGGCGTCTCGCGCCTCGAGCGCCCGGTAGCACGCGTCCTGATCGAGCACGCAAGAGCAATAACTCCGTCGAGCCACCTCCGCTCGCGCTTTTCGGACATCGACGGTCCGGGCTCGACCTCCGGTGGGGACGTCCGCGCGGACGTCCGCCGGGACGTCCGACGCGGCGCGAACCGCCGAAAAACGCGAGGCATTCCGGCTTGGAGAGTGCGTCGGCCAAGGGCACGGCTCCTGCAATTCGGGTTCACGCATGTTCCCCGCCGCCGGCCTGCGAGCTTCCATCTTCCCCTGCGAGCCTCAAAAGCTCGAGCGTTTCCACGGCATCCTCCACCAGCACCAGCCGCTCGTCGAACGCCGCTTGCGCCGCCTCGGCGTTCCAGACGCCGACGTCGACGACGCCGTTCAGGACGTGTTCCTCGTCGTGGCGCGCCGGCTCGACGACGTGGAGCTCGCGCGCGAGCGAGCGTTCGTCCTCGGCACCGCCGCTCGGGTCGCGTCGATGCGCAAGCGCACGCGCCGCCGTCACCCGGAGGAACCGACAGAGGCTCTCGACGAGCAGCCCGGTACGAGCGTCGACCCCGAAGAGCTCAACGCGGCCTTGGTCGCCGAAGACCTCGTGCGCGGCTTGCTCGGGCGCCTGCGCACCGAGAGCCGCGCCGTCATCATGCTCGCCGAGCTCGAAGAGCTGCCGCTCCGGGACGTGGCCGTGCGACTCGGGATCCCGCTCGGCACGGTGAATTCGCGACTCCGTCGCGCCAGGGCGGAGCTCCGTGGAGCGGTCGTCAGGCTGCGTGCGCGCGAGCGGGGGCGCACTAGTGCGTCTTGCGCGCCTCACCCGAGCGGGGTTTCCAAAATTCACGATCGAGGCAAGTGGTCTCTAGTGTAAGACGGGCCGTTGCCCGCCGAAACCGCCGTCAAGCCGAGCCGGTTCTCCGATCGCCGAGTACAGCTCGCACTGCTCGCCCTCGCCGTCGTCCTGACGCGACTGCCTTTCATCGGCGCGGGCTACGGTATCGATCCCGACGCTTGGCGGGTTTTCAACTCCGCGCGCCGGCTGTTCGACACGGGTGTCTACTACCCGTCCCGACACCTCGGCGCGCCCGTGCAGGAGTTCACGACCGCTCTTTTCACTCAGGGCGGGCCCTGGGCGGTCAACGGCATCTCGTGTGCCATGAGCGCGGTGAGCGCGGTGGCATTCGCGACTTGGCTGCGACGGCTGAGCGTGAAGAACGACCTCGCGCTCGCGTTCGCGCTCGTGTGTGTACCGGTCGTCTACATCGCCAGCACGAGCACCATCGACTACGTCTGGGCGCTCGCCTTCGTGCTCTGCGCCGTCGTATTCGCCACCGACGGCAAAGCGCTCCTGTCCGGACTCTGCGCCGGGCTCGCTATCGGCACGCGCGTGAGCTCGGGCGCGATGTTGCTGCCGCTCGCGCTCTTGATCGGCGTGTACACCCCGGAGTGGCGCCGTAGAGCCAAGGCGATCGCGCAGCTTTCGGTCGTCGCGCTCGGTGTGGGGCTGCCCTGTTACGTCCCGGCGTTGCTGCGGCCCGGATACAGCTTATCCATGGACGCGGTACCCAGGGCCGGTGCGTTCGAGCGAGCGACGCTCGACGTCTGGGGCGTCCTCGGCTGCGTAGCGCTCGTCTGGGCGTCGCTCGCGTCGCTCGCATCGCGCGGAAAGGATGCGCGGAAGCTGCCCGAGCGCGAGCGCCTCGGCGTGAGCGTGGCCTGCGCGGCGGCCGTGGTGGTCTATGTGCTCGCGTTCATGCGAGCACCGCTCGAGCCCGGCTACCTGGTCCCGATTGTGCCCTTCACGATCGCGCTCGCGGCACTCTGGAGCTCGAACTTCGCGAGCTTGGTATTCGCCGCGTTGCTCTGCGTATCACCCTTCTACGGCTCGGAGCGCGCTGTTTTCTACGGCAAGGGGCCGATCCTCGAGGATGCCGAACGGCGCGACGGGCAGCTCCGGAAGCTCGTCAGAATCCTGGACGCGTCACGCAAATTGCCTGCCCACAGCATCGTGCTCGCGGGCACGCGCCGGCCAGAGCTCGAGGCCCTGCTTCCGACCGACAGCCCGGAAAATCAGCGCATTTACGGCCTCGTCACGCCCGAGGAATGTGAGAAGTTCAAGCGCGAGGGCTATCGGCTTTACGTCGCCGATCGCGCGACCGAGGGTTACCTCCGGCGGATGACCGGAGTGCACACCCACGCTTACGGCGCGAAGCTCTTGTTCTAGTAGTGCGGCGCTTCGGGCGTTACGCGATAAGCTCGCGCCAATGCCGCGCGACCACGCCTATCCCCCCGACCTCGCGCATTTCGTCGAAGCGCGCTGGCCGCGCGAGGTAGCGCCGCTGCGCGTCTCGTCGCGCGCGCTCGAAGACGCGCTTTCGGCGGCTTTTCAGGCGTCACTCACGACCGAAGAGACGCGTCCGACCCGCTTTCGCATGTTGCTCATGCCGCTCACCGACTTGCCCGAGCGCGGGGTGCCGAACGAAGGCGTGCTCAGGCTCCGTTTCGAGCACCGCCGCGTCCTGCACGAAGACGAGCTCAGGCGGCTTGCTCCCGCCGCGCCGTTCGAAACGTCGCTCATCGGCGTCGAAGAGGAAGCGGACGGCAAACTCTACATTTGGGGCGTGGCGCATTCGGGGCCTGCGTGGCTCGCCCCCACCTGGGGCGGCCGTAGCCCCGTGCCCAACTGGACGTACGATCCAATCGTGCACGTCACGGCGCCCGGCAAAATAGCGGTGCGTTCGGCGGGCAGGCTCGTCGGCGCGCTCGAGCGCGGCGTGGTCGTCGACGCGACGGTCGACGTCTTCGAATCTCAGTGGTTATCCGCGATGTTCGCCGAGGAGCGCGAGCTCATTCGCGCGGAACATGCCGCGACTCAACGCGAGAGCCTTGCGCCGACCGCCGTCGATCATTCGCTCGTCGGTCGCGTGAGCCAGCACATGCTCCGGCGCGCCATCCAACTCATCCGCGGCGCGCGCCACGGCGGCATGCTGCTCGTCGCCGGGCCGGGAGACGAGGTCCCGCGCGGCTTGCGGCTCAAATATCGCGTCACCCAGGACGAGCCGTCCCACCGTTACCGCAGCGTGCAGCTTCGCATTTTCGAGACGCTCGCCGGCGAGACGACGAACTCGTCGGTCGGCTGGGACGACTTCGCCTCGAGCTCGCACCCGCGCCTCGAAGAGCTCGAGCAAGAGGTGTTCGAGCTGGCCCGCGCCGTCGCGAACCTGGCCGCCATCGACGGCGCCGTGCTGCTCGACAAGCGCTTCGGCTTGCTCGGGTTCGGCGCCGAGGTTTCAGCCGAGCTACCGCCGCCCGAACGCGTGCTGCGCGCGCTCGACAGCAACGGCGACGTGCGCGTCCCCGACGACTTCGAAAAGGTCGGCACCCGTCACCGCGCCGCCTACCGCTTCGTCAACGACCACCCGAGCGGGCTCGCCATCGTCGTCTCGCAAGACGGCGGCGTGAGCTTCGTCGCGAACCAGCGCGGCGACGTCGTCGTGTGGGAGCAATCGGTGAGCCCGTGACCACCGACGGACCGCTCCGCGCGGCGCCGGTACCGTAGTTCGCCGGCGTCAGCCCTTGGCAATCAGCGCCTTCGCCTCGGCCGGATGCGCCTTGCACTCGAGCAGCGCGCTCAAAATCAGCGGCGCCACGATGGTCGCGTCCGACTCGATCACGAACATGGGTGTCTCTTCCGTCAGCTTGTCCCACGTGATCTTCTCGTTGGGTGTCGCGCCCGAGTAAGAGCCGTACGACGTCGTCGAGTCGGAGATCTGGCAGAAATATGCCCACGGCTTCGCTTGCTCTTCGAGGTCGTATTTGATCGAAGGCACGACGCAAATCGGGAAATCACCGGCGATGCCGCCGCCGATCTGGAAGAAGCCGCAACCCGTGCCGGTCGAGAGCTCGCGGTACTGGTCGTAGAAGTTCGCCATGTATTCGATGCCGCTCTTCACGATGCTCGCGCTCGCGTCGCCGAGCTTCACGTGCGACGCGAAAATGTTGCCGAACGTCGAGTCCTCGTGGCCCGGCACCACCACGGGCAGCCGCGCCTTGGCCGCGGCGAGGAGCCAACACTCCTCGGGGTTGCCCTGATAGAGGCTCGACGGAATCGTCTGAATCAGCTCGTAAAAGTACTCGTGCCAGAAGCGCCGATCGCCCTTCTCCGTCGCGCTCTTCCACATCGGCACGACGAACTTCTCGACCGCGCGAAACGCTTCGTCCTCCGGGATGCTCGTGTCGGTCACGCGCCGCATGCGATCGTTGAGGATGCGCGTGTCGTCCTTCTTCGTGAGATAGCGGTAGTCGGGGAAGTCCTTGTAATGGCTGTTCGCGACGAGCCGGAACAGCGATTCCTCGAGGTTCGCTCCGGTGACCGACAAGCCGTGAATCAGGCCCGCACGGATCGCCGGCGCGAGCGTGATGCCGAGTTGCGCCGAGGACATCGCGCCCGCGACCGCCCAGAACATCTTGCCGCCGCTCTCGATGTGTCGCTGATAGGCGAGCAGGGCGTCGCGCGTCGCCCGCGCGTTGAAGTTCTTGTAGTTCTTGAGGACGAATTCGAGGGTCGGGAGCGAGGCGGTCATGCGTACCGACCTACCAAAGCCGGGCCCGTCGGGCTACCGTGAGCGGATGGTCCCCGAAGTGCTGGCCGACGCCATCGCGACTCTGGCCGGCGCTTTAAGGGAGGATCCCGGTTTGGAGGCGGGCTTGGTCGCGAGCCTGCTTCCGCGCTCCGCCGCACCCCGTTCCACCCCGGAGCTGACTCCCGCACTGCGCGCCGCAGTCGTTCGCCTCGCGGAGGAGCTCCCCGCGGTCACGCAGTCGGAGGCGGGCGTCACGGCCTTGTCACCGCTCTTCGCCGACGAACGCGCGGTGCCGCTGCTCGCGTTCTGTGCCGCGAGCACCGCGCGCCGCGACGTGCGGCTCGCGACGCTGCTGTCCGTGGCCGCACGCCATCCCGAGCTCGGCGAGCGCACCGTGGCGATCGCGCGCGACCGCGTCGTCTCCGGTCCGCTGCTCGACGCGCTCGCTTGCGCGCCCTTGCTCGGCACGGGCGCGGACCTCGCGTTGCCCGTCAACGCGCAGGCGCGCGCCCGTCTCGAAATCCTCGTGTGGGAAGCCGGCGCGAGCGCGCTCCAGGTGCCGGCGCTCGGCTCGTGGCTCTGGGGCGCCGAGTCGACCTTCGCGGCGATGATCGCGACGCCCGCGCACGGCTCGCTGCGCGGCCGCGTGCTCGCGGCGCGCTGCCTCGAAATCAGCGTGTGCGGCCTGTCCGCGCGGACCGACCCCGAGCTCATCGGAAAAACGCTGCAAACGCTGCAGCCGCTCTTGCTGCATCCCGAGCCGCTCGTCTGGGTTCACGCGGCGCGGGCGCTCGGGCGCCTCACCGGGCGGCTCGAGCATCTCGAAGGTACCTTGCTCGACTGGGTGCTCGGCGAGTCGCGCGTTCTCCGCCAGCGCGCGACCATCGCCTTCGCCTCGCTCCCCGCCGAGCGGCTCAAGTTCCTCTCGAGCCAGCTCGTCGCGATTCTCGAGTCACCCGCGGAGGAAGCCTGGGTGCTCGCCGCCGTCGCGCAGGCGACGCCCTACCTCTTCTTCGAGCGCCGCCCGGTGTGGGACCGGCTCGCCAAGCGCATCTTGAAGGGCGACGGCGGAGCGCTCGCGGCGCGTGCCCTCGCGCGCGGCCTCGCGACGCTGTTCCGGCGCGGCCATCGCCCCCCGGAGATCGAGGCGCCGCTCGCGGAGCTGCGCGAGCTCGCCCGCGCGGCACGGCCGCAATCGCTCGACGAGCTCCGGCGCTGGATCGAGGTCACGGCGGCGACGGACGTGCTCGACAACGCCGAGCGCGATCCGCTCGATCTCGAGCTCGGCCTCGAAAACCTGGTGCGCATCGCCGCGCAGTACGACGACGACGAAGCGGACGCGCGCGCCGCGCGCTTCGCCGGCACGCTCGCGTCCACATTTCAGGAAGCACGCCGCATCGCGCTCGGCCGGGGACGGCTACGCCAGCGCGCCGCCGCGATCAACGCGCTCGAGGGCACGGCGCGCGCGGTCGCGCTCAGTTTGTGGGCGCCGCTGCTCGCGACGCGCCCGGCGGGCGAGCCGCAAGACGAGCCGGATCTCGCCGAAACCTGGAAGTCGATCGCGAACGCGCCGGCCGCGATTCTCGATCTCGTGAAGGAGCGCAGGCAGACGGAAGGCGCCGACCCGAGCGCTGATCTACCGCTCGAAGTGCTCGCGCTGAGGCTCGGCGGCTATGCGCTCGACGCGTGCGGCGCAGGCACCGGCCTCGGCCCCGGTCGCGGTCCGACGGCGCACGACACCTGCCATTGGCTCCGCAAGCTCGAAGGTCTCGCCGACGGCTCGCGCGAGCTCCCGCCCGAGCTCCAAGCCGCACTGAGCGCGCTCTTCTGGCGTCTGGTCGACAGCACGCGCGGTACCGCGCTCGGCGAGGTCGACGACGTCGAGTGGCTCGGGCCGTTCGCGGCGTGGTGGGGCCTCGTGATCGATCGCCCCGCCATGTTGCGCGGGCTCGCGACGGCGCTGCCGATGATGGCCGAAGGGGCGCTCGCGCGCTGCTGCGACCGCGCCGAAGTGCTGCGCGACAGCGTCGCGTCGGGCGGCGCCGACGGCGAGTGGGGCCCGTCGGCGGCCGAAGCGCTCGAGTCGCTGCACGCGCAAGAGACCGAGCTCGCCCAGGCACTCTCGCGTCTCTCGCACGCACTCGCCCGCTTCGCGACCGCGGCGGGCCCCAAAAAGGAGCTCGAGCAAATGTGCGTCGAGCTCGTCGTCGCCGGCGAGCGGCTCCAGGCGGCGCTCGCCGATCCGGTCAAGGGGCTCCATTTCCGGCGCGGGGACGCGCCGGGGGATTCGCTCTCGCCGCCCGACGCCGAAAACGCGCCGCGCGTCGCCGCGCTCGTCGCGCGCGCCATCCGCGCGCGCGAGCCCGCCATGCTCGACGTCTGGTTCGCGTCGCTCGGCCCCGTGGCGTCGGGGTTGCTCGAGGACGCGGTAAAAGCCGCCATTCGCCGCACGCCGCCTCCGCCGCCGCAAGCGCGCAAGAAGGAGCCGAAACTGATTCAGGGCTACGAGCTCGTGAAGCCGCTCGGCGAAGGCGGCATCGGCAGCGTCTGGCTCGTGCGCAAGCCCGGCGCCGACCGCCTGTTCGTCTTGAAGATCCCCAAAGCCGACGCCCTCGCGAACGCGACCGAGGTCGAACGGGACGGCATCCTCGCGTCCTTCGTCGAGGAGGCGCGCGTGCTCGCCGGGCTCTACCACCCGAACGTCGCGAACATCATCGATCGCGGCGTGGCCGAGGGCATGCCGTTCCTGGTGCTCGAGTACCTGATCGGCGCCGATCTCAAGCAGTACGCCGGAGCGCACCTGATGTCGCTCTTCGAGCTCCGGCAAGTCGTCGTGGAGTCGTGCGCGGGGCTCTCGGCGCTCCACGGCGCGGGCCTCGTGCACCGCGACATCAAGCCCGCGAACATCTGGTTGCGCTTGCCGCTTCCCGGCGGCGAGCGTTTCGACGCCGCCAAGCACCGCGATCCGGCGCGCGCGCAGCCGCTCGCCGCCGTCGTCATCGATTTCGGCATGGTGCGCTCGATCCGCGTACCGGCCGATGCAAGTGGCCGTTTCGTCGCAGGCACGGCGGGCTACATCGCGCCCGAGCAGGTGCTCGATCCCGTCGAGCTCGACCCGCGTTCGGACGTCTACGCGCTCGCCGGCACGATTTACAACGTGACGACCGGTCGCGCCTTCTTCGACGAGATCGAGAACCAGCGCGATCGCATCATCGCGCACATGCGCCGCGATCCCTTCGAGGACGTCGAGCGCCTGCGCCCGTTCCCCGCAGCGGTCGCGAAGGTACTGCGCGCCGCGACCCTGCGCGATCCGAACGACCGCCCGTCCCCCCTCGAATTCGGCCGCGAATTCGCCGCGGCGATTTGACGTTCACTGATCGTCCGGCGCGCAATCGACGAACGGCGTCGAGCCCGCGCTCGGCACGCTGCCGCTGAAACGAACGTAACGCTGCCGGCCTCCCGGACAGCCCTCGACGAGAAGCGCGTCACCGGCGCCCTGCGCGGGATCGACGTAGCAGAAGCCGTCATCGGTGGCCGAGGAGTCCACGTCGTTGAGGCAGCTCGTGAGGGCGTCACCGTCGAGCTCGGGCACTTCGCACACGCAATAGCTGCTACACGCGACTTGCACCGCGTCGCCGCAGAAATGTCTCTGCTGGAGGTCGTCGTAGGCCCGCTGCGTCACGGCCGCGTTCGCGTTCGATAGCCCCCGGCTCGCACAATCACAGCTGTCGCCCGGGGCGGTGTCGGCCTCGATCTCGGCGACGTGACACGCGAGGTGCGTCGGATCCGAGCCCGACACCGTGAGCGGCAGCGGGAGACAAAGCGGGCTGAACGCCGCCCCCAATCGAGCCGCGAACGCCGTCATGGCGGGGTTATAGCCGAAGCCGGCGTCGGTCGCGGCGGTGCCCATGGCCGTCGTGTTCTTCGCGCAAATACTCGCCAGGACACCGCCAGCGCCGGCACCCTTCACGACCTCGAGCTCACGCAAGCCCGGGTACGCCTTCCCGTTGACTTGCGTGCCGTCGGCGGAGTTCGTCAGGCCCGTACAGAGGGGGCTGTTCTTCGGAAATTCGTCGGCGTTGCAGTCACAACCAATCGGGTCAGCCGCGCAATCCGCCGGTGAGATCGGCTGCTCGAGCGGGAAAATGCACGCAAACTGGAGATCGTCGCGCGAGGTCGTGGCCGCCTGTTCGTGCCCGTTGATGGGATTGGTGTTGCTGGTCGCCGTCGCGGGAGCGATCGTCGCGTCCTTGATCAGGGGATGATTTTGCGCAAAGGACTCCGTGCGCGGGTCGATCGACTCGACCATCAGCGTGTCGGTCGGCATGACGTTGGCGCTCACGTTGCCGAGGATCACCGACCAGCGGTCGTTGTCGGCGAGCTCCTGCGGGGTCATGTAGGTAAGGTCGCGCCCCGACCAGCTGTCTTCGGTGGAGATGTCTTGCCACGGGACGCCGACCATCGCGAGAAACACGACCTCGTCCCGCGTGCGCTTGCCCTGAAAGAGGGGATTCGGGACGCTGTCCACGAGCCGGGGGCTGATCGTCCCGCTCCTGAGCGCGTCGACGTAGCGGCTCGTCGGGTACAGCAGATCGATGCCGAAGCGCTGCTTCTGCCGGAAGCAGCGCAGGTTCATCGAATCATCCGCCGTCGTGCGGTTCGTCAGCGTGTTGCAGACCGGATCGTCGGCGTTGGTCGCGCAGCCCGATCGCGGCGCCGACGCGCACGGGCGGCAGCAAGGATCGTTGGGAGCCGTGGCGCAGACCGAGGTCGCGTACGGCATGTGCCAGAAGGCGCTGCTGTTGACGCCGCCTTTGAAGCCGACGAGCCAACCCTGCGTCCCGTCCTCGTCCATGATCGAGCAGTCGTTCTCGTCGGTGAGCATGGCGATACCGAGCACCGAATCGGCGCGCAAAAACCGTTGGCGTTGCGCGAGCACCACGCTGTTCGTCGGTCCGCGGACGCTCGTCTGTTGATTGTTGCCGACGCTCGCGACCGGGCTCGGGTCGACCAGAAAGCGATACCACGCTTCG
The DNA here is from genome assembly GCA_025936045.1 of Polyangiaceae bacterium. Taxonomy (GTDB): domain Bacteria; phylum Myxococcota_A; class Polyangia; order Polyangiales; family Polyangiaceae; genus PMG-095. The sequence goes on from JAICUB010000028.1 coordinate 79,781, forward strand.
AGTGACGCTTCGTAGCCGCAGCCGAGGTCGCCCGACGCGGTGATCTGCCTGCCGAAGTTGGCGTCGAACTTCGTCGGGTCCGTTTCGTTGGCGGTGACGGGAGTGTGGGGGTCCGAGACCTGCGACTGAGCACGCGGATCCCACACGAGGAAGCCCGAGTCGTTCCAGCTGTAGAGGTTCGCGGTCGGGCGCACGCTCGGGAGCAGCTGCGCGAGGTCGGCATAGAAGCGCCCCTCGCCTTCCGCGGTGTTTTCCGCGTCGGAGCACACGTCGTCGCTGCCGTGATCGCCGAGGCTCGAAGTGATGATGCCGACGTGCAAATCCTGCACGGGCCTGAAGGCGGGCACGCCGCTCGGACAAATGCCGGTCGCGGCGTCTGCGACCGCCCCCGTTTTTTCGCCGTGCTCGTCGAGGCAATCCGGGTTCATCAAGTGTTGCACGAGAGCGGGCACGGACTCGGCCAGGAGCGCCTGCTTGCCCTGCATCGAGGGCGAGTTGTCGATCATGAAGAGCAAGTCGAGCTTGTCGAAGAACGCTTGTCGCAGAGGCAGAAAATCCGTGGTCGGAGGCGGCGGCAGATTCGGCGCGCCGCTGCTCCCGCTCGTGCCGGTCGTGCCGCCGAGTCCGACGCTCCCGCCGCTCTCACCCGTTCCGCCGGTGCCGCCGCTTCCGCCCGTCGTGCCGCCGGTCCCGCCGCTGTTCGCGTCACCGCCGTCGTTCGTCGCGCCGCCCGTGCTCGTGTCGCCGTCGCTACCGCCGCGAGCGCCCGCTCCCGAGCTGCCGCCGCCCTTGCCGCCGTTCGCGCCGCCGCCTGCTCCGCCGCTGTTCGCGGACGCTCCGCCGCTCCCCGTATCGCCCGCCTGCGCGCCCGCCGAGTCGTCGTCGCCGTGCTTCGTGCTCGAGCCGCACGCGCACGTGAGGAGCACCAACAGCCCGAGCCCCGTCACACGCCCGCGCGCGTTTCCCACCGAAGAATAAGCCACCATCAGCATACTTTATCACCAAATCTATGATTCGGGGGCCGCGCAGCACCGTGTTATTTTCGCGGGGTGACGACCGCCGTCGCGTCCGGCGCCGACGCACTGCCGCTCGCGCCGAGTACTACCCGCCCGTTCGCGGAATTCTTCCTCGTGGGCGGTCTCACGCTCGTGCTCTTTCCGCTCGCGTGGCTCGCGCAGCGCTCGCTCGGGCTCGACGCGGCCGAGCTCGCCGTCGGCTTCACGACCTTTCACGCGGCGTACGTGCTCAACGACCCGCACTTCTCCGTCACGTACCTGCTCTTTTACCGGAACGCCCGCGAGCGCGTGTTCGGCTCCGCGCTCGCACCCGCCGAGCGCGCTCGTTACCTGTTCGTCGGCGCCGTCGCGCCGCTCGCGCTCTCGGCGTGGACCGTCTTCGCGATCGCGAACGGTTCGGCTCGCGCGCTCGGCGCGCTGCTCGAGCTCATGTTCGCGCTCGTCGGGTGGCACTACGTGAAGCAGGGCTTCGGCGTGCTGCTCGTGCTCGCCGGACGGCGCGGCGTGCGCTTCGGCGCGAGCGAACGCAAAATTCTGCTGTTCCACGCGCTCAGCGGCTGGGCGTTCGCCTGGGCGAATCCCGCGGCGCCGCGTCGCGAAGTGGAAGAGAAGGGCGTCGTGTACACGGCGCTCGCGCACCCGCGGGCGCTCGAGCTCATAACGGGCGTGGCTTTCGCTGCGAGCGCATGCTTGCTCGTCGCCATGCTCGTGCAGAAAGCGCGGCGGGAGCAGCGCCCGCCGCCGGTCGTGCCGCTCGTCGGGTTTCTCGCGAGCATCTGGGCTTGGAGCATCTTCTCGAGCGCCGATCCTCTGATGCTCTATGTGGTGCCGGCGCTCCATTCGCTCCAGTACCTCTATTTCGTGTGGCTCTTGCGGCGGAACGAAGCGCGCGAGGCCGAAGCGGCGCCGAACTTCGGTCGCCCCACCCATCAAAAACTACTCACGCTCGGCGCCGCCGCGCTGCTGCTCGGCATCGTTCAATTTCACCTGGGCCCGTCGCTGCTCGACGCGTCGCGGCTGCTGCTTCCGCGGGGCGCGCCGCTCGCTCTGGCCGAGCTTGGTCCGACGCCTTGGTTTGCCGGTCTCTACGCGATCGTCAACATCCACCACTACTTGATGGACACCGTGATCTGGCGCCGTGAAAATCCCGAGACGCGTTACCTTTACCGTTGAAGCATAAAACTATCCGCTTGGAACGTACCCAGAGCCGTTGAGGGCAGGCACGCTGCGAAGCTCGTTCCCGACCAAGCAGCAGAAACGCTAGCTCTTGCGTTCTCCTCCCCGCCATGGCCAAACGGCGGTCAAGTGGCCGTCCAGCGCTTCGCGAATATCGCCAAAGAATTCCGGGCGCTCCCCCGCGTGGATCGTGCGCTGCCGGACCTCTTGCGCGCGGCCATGCGCGTGACGCTGGGAGCGGTTCCAGCGGACGGCTGGGCGGTGCTGACGCTCGATCCGGCGACGCTGCTCGCGACGGGCGGCGCCCACGAACATAAGCTCTCCGCGGGAGCGCGCCGTCAATTCTACGAGCTCGAGTACGGCGAAGAAGACGTGAACCGCTTCGCCGCGCTGACGCGCGAGCTCACGCCCGTGGGGTCGCTCTCCGAGGCGACCAAGGGCGAGCGCACGCGAAGCATCCGCTACCGTGAGGTGATGGCGCCCGCCGGCTACGAACACGAGCTCCGCGCGGTGCTGCGCTCGGCCAAGCACACGTGGGGCGCGCTCTTTCTGTGGCGTCGCGCGAAGCAACCGGACTTCGTGAATGCGGAGGAAGGGCTCGTGCGCGAGCTCGCCGACGCGTTCGGAGACGCGATTCGCGCGACGTTGCGCGCGACCGGCCTCGCGGAAGACACGCGGAGCAACCGCGCCATCCTCGTGGTCGCGCCCGATCACGCGATCGTTTCGGCGTCACCGGCTGCGTCCGTGTGGCTCGCCGAGCTCGCGACGGACGGCGCGAAAGACACGGGCTGGCTGCCGCATACGGTGCGTTCGACCGTGAACGGGGCGCGCCGTGGCATCGAGCGCGGGGGGCAGACGATGGCGCACGTGCGCGTTCGCGGCGCCTCGGGTCAATGGCTCACCGTGCATGCGACCGTACTCGGCGACGGCAATGCCGTCGTCACCATCGACGAGGGGCGCGTGCTGCCGATCGCGGCGCGCATCCTCTCCTCCTACGGCCTGTCGGCGAGTGAAGGGGACGTGCTTCGCGATCTCCTGCACGGGCTCGAGGACGCGTACATCGTCGAGCGCGCCGGCACGAGCCTCGACGCCGTCCGCTCCGACATCGATGCGGTGGTCCACAAGCTCGGCATGACGAGCCGCTCCGAGCTCCCGAAGAAGCTCTTCTTCGATCACTACTTCGAGCGGGCAGAAGCGGGCGCGCGGCTCGGCGCGGACGGCTACTTCGCTCCGGCCTCGGTCGCGGGCGGCGGGTAGAGCTCGAGGGTCAGCCGCGCGTGCAGGCTGGAGAGCGGGCGCTCGCCGGCCGTAGCCGGTTCCGCGTCGAACGAAAGCGCGGTTCGCAGCGTGTGAAGTGCGTCGAGCACCCGCTCGAGCGGCGAGCCCAGCACCGGAAGCTCCGGGAAAACCGGCGCGTTCGGCGTGCCGCGGTCGGGGTCGCGAATGCCGTCGGGGGCGAGGGCGTAGCTTTGTCCCGACGGCGAGACGACGACCGTGCCGAGGTATTGGCGCATGAGCAAGCGCGCCGCGGCGGCGTCGCCCGTCTGATCCGGCGCACCGAGCAACACCGAGCCCGCGAGCAACCGTGCCTCGCGCTCGTCGTCGTACGCTGCCCCGCCGGCGAGCCAGGCGACGGTGCGAAGGAGTGCGTCGTCCGGCTTGGTCCCGAGCTCGACGAGGAGCTGAGCGGCGTTCTTGGGCGCCGCCGCGCTCGACGCGAGGCTCGTCGGAGGATGATCCGTGACGAGGTCGAGCGCCTCGTGCAGCACCGCTTCGTTCAGCGAGAGCACGAGCGCGTGCTCCGTGAGCGCGTAGTAGAGCGCGCCACGGATGCCGTCCTCGTAAAAGCGCACCGCCACGACCTCGTTGCCGCGATAGTCCGGCGCGCGCCCCCATTCGAGCGCGCCGGGGGGTCGTCGGCGCGCCCGAAGAGCGTCGCCTCGCGCGCGGGATCCGTCACGGGCTTCAGCGCTCCGGTCCGGAGCGGCGGCACACTCGGCTCCGGCGCGGGGGACGACGCCGTCACCACGACCGCCGAGCCCGCCGGCGCTGCCTTCTTCGCCGGCGTCGCGGGCGCCTTCTCGGCAGGCCCGCACCCCGCGAGCGCCGCCGCCAACATGCAAATTCGTGCCCGTCGTCCCTCGGCGCCCGTCAGCATGCCGCCCAGGATAGCGCGAGAATCGTTGAAGAAACCGCTGGCCTTCGCACAGCTTCAGTGCTTTTCCACCGGTCCGTGCTACGGCTGCGCCCCTCGCGGCTTCCCTTTTCGGGGCCGTTTGGCTACTTCGCCGCCCTAACCCAACTCCCGGAACATTCCTGTGGCAACTCGTATCCCCCTCGAACGCATCCGCAACATCGGCATCTCGGCCCACATCGACTCCGGCAAGACGACGCTCACCGAGCGCATCCTCTTCTACACCGGTCGCATCCACGCCATCCACGAGGTGCGCGGCAAGGACGGCGTCGGCGCGAAGATGGACTCGATGGACCTCGAGCGCGAAAAGGGCATCACCATCCAGTCCGCGGCGACCTACTGCGTCTGGAAGGGCTCCAAGGGCCAGTTCGACGACATCAACATCAACATCATCGACACCCCCGGCCACGTCGATTTCACGATCGAGGTCGAACGCGCCCTGCGCGTGCTCGACGGCGCCATCCTCGTGCTCGACTCGGGCAAGGGCGTGCAGAGCCAGTCGATCACCGTCGATCGTCAGATGAAGCGCTACCGCGTTCCGCGCATCGCCTTCGTCAACAAGATGGACAACCCGGGCGCCAACTACGAGCGCGTCGCCGACATGCTCAAGGAGAAGCTCGGCCATCACCCGGTGAAGCTGCAGGTGCCGATCGGCGCCGAAGACAAGTTCCAGGGCCTGATCGATCCGATCATCGGCAAGGCGTACTACTTCGACGGTGAAGACGGCGAGGTCGTGCGCGAAGCCGAAGTCCCTGCCGAGTTCGCCGAGGCCACCAAGGCCGCGCGGGAACTGATCGTGTCACAGGTGGCGGACGTCGACGACACGCTCGCCGAAAAGTTCATCAACGAAGAGCCCGTCTCGAACGACGAGCTCAAGGCGGCCATTCGCCGCGCCACGCTCGCGCTCAAGATGACGCCGGTGATGTGCGGCTCCGCCATCCGCAACAAGGGCGTTCAGCTCTTGCTCGACGGCGTCGTCGAGTACTTGCCGAACCCGACCGAGGTCGTGAACGAGGGCCACGACCAGGACAAGAACGAAGAGAAGGTCGTGATCGAGTCCGACTCGAGCAAGCCCTTCGTCGGCTTGGCCTTCAAGCTGCAGCAGGATAAATACGGCCAGCTCACTTATTTCCGCATCTATCAGGGCTCCGTCACCTCGGGCGACACCATCTTCAACATCTCGAACGAGCGCCGGAAGGTCCGCGTCCCGCGCATGTTCCGCATGCACTCCGACGATCGCGAAGAGCTCCAGACGGCGGAAGCCGGCGACATCGTCGCTTTCTACGGCGTCGAAGCGAGCTCGGGTGAGACGTTCACCGACGGCAAGCAGAACATCACGCTCACGTCGATGCACGTTCCCCCGCCGGTGATCTCGCTCGCCGTGGCGCCGAAGGATCGCGCAGCCGAGGCGAATTTCTCGAAGGCGCTGAACCGCTTCACCAAGGAAGACCCGACCTTCCGCGTCCACCAGGACGAAGAGTCACAGCAGACGATCATCAGCGGCATGGGTGAGCTCCACCTCGACATCTACATGGAGCGCATGCGCCGCGAGTACAACTGCGACGTCATCGCGGGCAAGCCGCAAGTCGCCTACCGCGAGACGGTCACGCAGCGCGCCGAGATCGCCTACACGCACAAGAAGCAGACGGGCGGCTCCGGCCAATACGGCAAGATCGGCGGCTTCATGGAGCCGCTGCCGGCCGACGCCATCGAAACCTACGAGTTCGTCGACGAGATCGTCGGCGGCGCGATTCCGAAAGAGTTCATCGGAGCCTGTGACAAGGGCTTCAAGGAAGCGATCAAACGCGGCGCCCTCATCGGCTTCCCCGTCGTCGGCGTGCGCGTGACCATCAACGACGGCGCGTCCCACGCGGTCGACTCCTCCGAAATGGCGTTCAAGACCGCCGCGCTCATGGGCTTCCGGGAGGCGTATCCGAAGGCGAAGCCCACCATCCTCGAGCCCATCATGAAGGTCGAGGTCGAGGCGCCGGTCGAGTTCCAGGGCTCGGTCGTGGGCCAGGTGAACCAGCGCCGCGGCGTGATCTTGGAAACCGTGAGCTCCGACGTCGTCACGATCACGGCGCAGGTCCCGCTCAACGCCATGTTCGGCTACTCGACGGATCTTCGCTCCGCGACGCAGGGCAAGGGCAACTACACGATGGAGTTTGCCCACTACGCGCCCGTGCCGAAGCAAGAGCAAGAGGTCATGATCAAGGAGTATCGCGAGAAGCAGGCGAAGGAAGCCGCCGCTCGCAAGTAGCCCGTCGATGGGGTGTCAGTCTTGGCACCCGCCCTCGTCCCAAGGAAGGGAAGGGCGCAAGCGGGTCGCCCAGTGTCTCGGAGTTACCCGCCCACTGCATGCCACCTAGTGCCGCGCTGATTGCAGAATGCCTCAAGGTGCTCGAGTCCCTCCTCGAGCACCGCGAGGATCTGCTCGAAATCGACCTGAAGACGCGCAAACGCCTGCTGGAAGCCGCGGGGCGCCTGGCGCAGCCGGATCGCTCCGAGCAGCGCTACCTCGCGCGCGCGTCGCGCAAGAAGAAACGCCGCGACGTGAAGGCCGCGGACGAGGCGCTGCTCAGCCGCGCCGGCATCCGTAAGAAGCGCCTCGAGCCCGTATTCATCACGCCGGACCCGAGCGCGCTCGCCGGTGCGGGCGGCGGCGTGTACGAGTCCGACGTCCCGACCGAGCCGTCGAACCTCTTGCCGGCCCTCGGAGCGACGCAGGAGGCGAGCGCGGTGCACGAGACGAGCGGCGTGCACGAGACGCAGAGCGTGTTCGCGACGCTCACCGCCGCGACCGAGCCTGCGCCGGAGGACGGCGAGCGCTTGCGCGACGCGCGCGTCTGTTACGTCTGCAAACAGGCGCGCGACCGCGTGCACTTCTTCTACGACCAGCTCTGCGTCGAGTGCGGCGACTTCAACTACGCGAAGCGCTCGCAGACGGCGAACCTCGACGGTCGCACGGCGCTCATCAGCGGCGCGCGCGTGAAGATCGGCTACCAAGCCGCGATCTTGCTCTTGCGCGCGGGCGCTCGCGTCATCGTCACGACGCGCTTTCCGCGTGACGCGGCGCGCCGCTACGCCGCCGAACGCGACTACGAGGACTGGCGACATCGCCTCGCGATTTACGGCCTCGATCTACGCCATACCCCGAGCGTGGAGGCGTTCTCGCGCCACCTCGCCGAGCGCGAACAGCGCCTGGACTTCATGCTCCACAACGCCTGCCAGACGGTGCGGCGACCGGCCGGCTTCTACGGCCACCTGATGGTCGGCGAGCTCGGGGCGCTCGAATCGAGCTCGGTGCCCGAGCGGGCCCGAGCGCTCCTCGTCGATCACGAAGCGCTCACGGCCGCGCGCAAGAAGCTCGCGAACGGCTCCGCCGCGGGGTCGCCGTCGCTGGACGGCGAGCTCGTTCGAGCGCACGACGTGTCGGACGGCCACGGGGCCGCTCCCGTCGGTTTGTCGGCGTCGGCGGCGCTCTCGCAGCTCGAGCTTTTGCCCGAGGACCGCGAGAAGAGCGAGCTCATCTTCCCGCGCGGCGAGCTCGATCAGGACCAGCAGCAGATCGACCGCCGCGGCATCAACAGCTGGCGGCTCGCGCTCGACGAGGTAGGCACCGTGGAGCTGCTCGAGGTGCAGCTCGTGAACAGCATCGCGCCCTTCGTGCTCAACGCGCGCTTGAAGTCGTTGATGCTGCGCGAGCGCACGTTCGACAAGCACATCGTCAACGTCTCCGCGATGGAGGGCCAGTTTTATCGGCGCTTCAAGACCGACAAGCACCCCCACACCAACATGGCCAAAGCCGCGCTCAACATGATGACGCGCACCTCCGCGTCCGACTACGCCAAGGACGGCATCTTCATGAACAGCGTCGATACCGGCTGGGTCACCGACGAGGACCCCGCGCACATCGCCGCGCGAAAAACGGCCGAAAACGGCTTCCACCCGCCCCTCGACATCGTGGACGGCGCTGCCCGTATCGTCGACCCCATCTTCGACGGGATCAACACCGGCCGGCACCTCTGGGGTCAATTCCTGAAGGACTATCGGCCCGCGGCTTGGTAAAATCCGCGGGCATGAGCGCCCCCGACTTCGACCCCGAATACGTTTTTTCGCACCACCACGCGACGCCGGAAAAGCTCAAGACGTACGAGCTCATCCACGAGTCCGCCAAGCAGTTCGCGAAGGTCATGCTCGAACGCGTGCCGGAAGGCGTGGACCGCGTGACGGCGCTCCGGCTCCTGCGTGAAGCCTCGATGATGGCGTGCGCGGCCGTTTCCCTCGACGGCAGGCTCAGGTAGCTCGGCATGGCTCTCGCAGAGGATTTCGCGGCGGCGCAAACGCGCGTCCGCTCGCTCTCGAAAACGCCCGATCCGTCCGAGCTCCTCGAGCTCTACGCCTGGTACAAGCAGGGCTCGAACGGGGACGTGCAGGGCAGTCGTCCCGGCATGCTCGACTTCAAGGGCCGCGCCAAATACGACGCCTGGGCCGCGAAGAAGGGCACCGCGAAGGACGCGGCGCAACGCGCGTACGTCGAGTTCGCCGGCACGCTCGCGAGCAAGTACGGCTGAGCTCGGTGCTCGGCATCGGCGCGGGGCTCCCGTGTCGAAGCTCACGCTTCGAGCGGATTGACCCAGCGCACGCCCTCGAAGCGCGCGAAATCTCGATCGTTCGAGTAAACCTCGCCCTGGTGTTCGAGTGCGTGCGCGGCGATTTGGACGTCGGTCGTGAGATTCGCGCCGGTACCCAACCGCTCGAGTAGCCCGAACGCGAGCTCGAGGTGACGGCTACCCGGCACCAGAACGGTCACCACGTCCCGAGCCAGCCAGCTTCGTACGCGTCCTAGAGCGTCGTCGATCGAAAGCGGATCGCGAAAGACTCGCCTGTTCGTACTGATTCGGAGAAATCCAAAGACGCAAACGGGTGCGAGGCCGACGCGGCGCTCGCTACTCAACGTGCCTTCCCACCATTTACGCGCGCGCGCATGGGTTGGGTGCGCGTCGAGTTCGGCATACAGCAGCAGGTTAACGTCGGGAACAATCATCGTTCGGAGCGCATCTTCGCCGTGACGGCCTCGTCCTCGAGCTCGTCCGTCAGTTTGTTGAACGACTCCGGGTCGATCCCGGGCACGAGGGCGGTCCGGTGCGGTTTTACCCGATAACGTTTCGACGAACGGGCTTGATCGCGTCGGAGCAGGCCGCGCCGCAAGGCCTCGTTGACCACCTCTTTGATTGGCTTTCGCTGTTCCGCTGCGGCGTCCTCGATGAGCTTCGCCACGTCGGGGTCGAGCGTCAAGGTGGTCCGCATGAAGGCATCATGATGCTGAGACGACGCACCGTCAAATCGCCCGGCCCTCAACGGCGCATTGACCAACTCATGACCAGACGCTGATCTCCTCCGACGTCCGTCGGCCGCTAAGTTAGGCACATGGACGCCGAACGCGCGCTGCTCGCTGCTGGAACCGTGCTCCTCGCCGGATCGTCGCTGCTCGGGTTCGTGCAACATCGCACGCGGGCGCGGCCGGAGGCGTTCGCCGCGTGGCGTGTGGTGCACGCCGGCGGTACGGCGGGCGCCGTTCAGCTGCTCGCGCTCGCGGCGGTCTGGTCGCGCTTCGGTGCGGGCGGTTCGTGGGGCGCGCTGCTCGCGGCGGGGCTCGTCGCCTCGACGTATGCGTTCTTCATCGGGCCGCTTGCACGTGCGCTCGCGTGGCGGCGGATGGCGAAAGCAATCCTCGCGGCCGGCGCCGTGGTCGCGCTGCCGACGTATCTCGCGCTGCCGCTACTCTTGCGCGGCTAGCGCGGCTGCGGTCGGCTCAGCGAGCACCCCGCGGGGCTCGCTCGCGGGCGACGCCGCCTCGCGAACGTGCGGCGTGTGCGGGTAACGCGCGCGCTGCGTGCTCAGGTTCTTCACGATGCCGAGCGCGGCGAGCCCGCGAATCACCACGTAGCTCGGATCGACCTCGAAGCGGCGCGCCGCGAAATTCGGGCTCATCGCGAACTCGTGGTGGTTGTTCTGGAAGAGCTCGCCGAGCGTGACGAAGTCGAAGATCAGCGTGTTGCGCGAGGCGTCGGCCGACGCGTAGTTGCGATAGCCGTAACGGTGGCCGGCGTAGTTGACGATGGCGCCGTGGATCGGACCCATCAAGTAATGAGCCGGGAGCAGGAGGTACCACCACGCGCTCGGGGCGAAGGCGACGTAGAAGCCCGTGTAGAACGCGAGCCAGACGAAACGCATCGGCCAGGATTGGCTGAGCTCGTCGAGCACCGGCCACTCCGGACAGGCGCTCCCGAAACGCGCTTCGGGTTCCACGCGGTGGTAGGCGAAGTCGTCGTAGCGGTGCTTCGTCTCCCACATCATCTTGAGGACGTTCGGCTCGAACACGGGCGAATGTGGATCGCGTTCCGTGTCGCTGAACGCGTGGTGCATGCGATGCAAAATCGCGTAGCCGCGCGGGTGGAGGTAGCTCGCGCCCTGCGACAAATACGTGAGGAAGTGGAAAAAGCGCTCCCAGCGAGGCGACAGGTCGAACTGCCGGTGCGCGCCGTAGCGGTGCAAAAAGAAGGTTTGGCAAAACACCGACGAGAGCCAGTGTCCGGCGAAGAAGAGCAGAATTGCGGTGATCGAGGGCGCCAGCATGTCGGGCGGCGAACACTAGCTCCGTTCCGGGGAGCAGGGTACCGCTGCACCAATTTAGAGCCGTAGCGGATCCGTGGCCCGTCCTGGGGCCGGGCGCGCGCCGGAAAGGCGTGGAGCGCCCTGCGGCGCTGGCTCCGCTATTCGTCGACGCGCTCGACGTGGCCGTCGGCGTGCTTCGCGAAGCGCCCGTCGCCACGGGCGTGCACGGGGCCGTCGCTCGGCCAGGGCCAGCCGCCGAAACGGGTACGCTGGTAGTCGCGGACGGCGTTCTGGATCTCTTCGCGCGTGTTCATCACGAAGGGGCCGTGTTGCACGACGGGCTTTCCGATGGGCCGCCCTTGCAACAGCAGGAGCTCGACCTCGCCGTCGCCGGCTGCGAGCGGCACGGGCACGTCGCTCCGCACGCGGGCGGCGACGGGTGAGCCGAAGGAACGCCCCCCGATGCGCACGCCGGGCCCCGAAAAGAAGTAGAGGGTGCGAAGCACGCCTTCGTCCGCGGCGGGCGGCAGCTCCCAGGTCGCGCCGGCGTCGAGGCGCAGGCACCAGATGGCGACGTCGCTCCCCGCTTCCGACGCCCACGACTTCGGCGGCGGGGCCGGCGGCCGTTGGCCCTCGAGCGACCCTGCGATCACCGTCACGTCGACGGCGCGCCCGGCGCCGTCCACCGCTCGCACCCGCGGAACGTCCCGGTTCCATAGCATCGTGAAATGCGGCTCCACGAACTTGCTCTCGGGCGGCAGGTTCAGCCAAATCTGGAAGAGCTCGAGCGTGTTGTCGCTCTCTCGATCGAGCAGCGGGAACATCTCCGAATGGACGATGCCGGCGCCGGCCGTGAGCCACTGCACGTCCCCCGACCCGAAGCGCGCGGTCGCGCCGAGCGAATCCGAATGATCGATGAGCCCGCGCCGGGCGATGGTCACCGTCTCGAAGCCGCGATGCGGGTGCTGCGGAAAGCCGGGCACCACGTCGCCGTGGTACATGCGCCAGCC
>JAICUB010000025.1 GCA_025936045.1 Polyangiaceae bacterium
AGCGGCAGCTCGACACCCGTGAAATAGTGCGAGTGCAGCGGGCGCTCGGCGCCGAGCGCCGGCGCCGCGCGCCCGAACGGCACCGCCCCCGGCCCGCGCGCCTCGAAGTGCGTCCCCGGTGGACAAGCGCGTTCCGGCGCGCTGCTTCCGGCGACGCTCTCCGGATCGGCATGGGTGTCGCCGGCGGCGCAGACGCCCGGGAAGCTCGAGGCGTGACAGTTCTGGCAGGTCGGAGCCGTCAGCCCGCGCGCCTCACGCGCGCGCGCATAGTCGAGCCATTCGCTGTAGGCATTCCGGAGCCGCTTGAAGTGCTCACCGCGCGCGCTCCCGAGCACGTCGGTGCCGAAGAGCCGAACGTCGTGGCAGCTTCCGCAAAATTCGCTCGAGCGCAGGTACGCCCGCTGCTCGGCCGCGAGCGCGCGGTGGGCTCCGCCCGGCACGAGCGACGCCCCCTCGTTCGCGCCGGGCAAGAGCACGTCACGCGTCAGCCCGTAACCCGAGTTCCCGATGCTGAAGCGCTGATCGTGCGCCGTGGGTCGCGCGGAAAAACCGTTGCCCGTGAGAAAGGACGTCCAGGTGGCGTTGCCTTCGTAACCGTCCCCGCGCACGACGGCTTCACGGGCGGGGCCGTGCACCTGATGGCAAAACGTGCAGCCGACGCCGTCGGCTGCGGGCCCGCCCAGGAGCTCGCCGAGCGGCTCGTCGTCACTCGCCCGCGAGCGCGCGTCCCAACTCGGCACGCGCCCGCCGAGGTTCACGCCGGGGGCGTGACAGTTCACGCACCAGCCCTCGCCGCCCGAGCCGGTGATCGGCAAGCCGGTCGTTCGCTCGCGACAGTCGGTACCCGCCTCGCGCCGGCGCAGCACGCCCGCACCCTCGGGGCAGTCATTCGAACGCCCGACTTGCTCTTCGATCAGGAGCTCGAGTGACTGAAACAGCGGCGAGCGCGAGGCGTGGGCCATGACCGACCGGCGCCATTCCCCGCTTTGGCGCGGGTGACAGCTTTCGCAACGCGCGGCGGAGTCCGAGAAGGCGAGCGGAGCAGCGCTCGAAACGGGCTCGGGCCGCGGCGACGCCGGCAAGCGGGCGACCGCGAACGTGAGCGCGCGCGACGCGAGCACGGCGCCGAAGAGGCCCGCTGCTTCGCGTCGCGCCGCGGTCACCGAGCGCTCCGGCTCGCATGCGCGCGGGGCGGCTCGGCGCGACCGGCGGCTCGAACGCCATAGGTGACGACTCCCGACAACACCGAGCACGCGGCGACCACCGCGAGCGCGCGGCGAAAGGAGAGGCTCGGCGCTTGCGTCGCGCGCTCGATGAGAGCGATGGTGTCGAGCTTCGTCCGCGTCGGGGTTGCCGCGTGAGCGGTGGAAGCGACCCCCGCAGCCGGCGTCGCTACGCCGGCAGCCGGCGTCGAGTCACGGCGCGTCTCAGGCGCTGTCGCTCGCTTGGACGCCGGCGGCCCGGCGCCGGCCGCCGAGGGTGAGAACGGCTCGAGGGCGCGGAGCACCTCGGTCGCAGAAGCAGGGCGCGCGGCCGGCGACTTCTCGAGTAGCTCGAAGACGAGCCGTTCCACACCGCGCGGCAAATCGCGGCGGATTTCGTCCGAAAACGCCGGCGGCTGCGCCGTACATTGCAGGTTCAAGAGCTCGCGCGGCGAGCTCGATTCGAACGGCGGCCGGCCCGCGAGGAGCTCGTAGAAGACGAGCCCGAGCGCGTAGAGGTCACTCCGAGCGTCGACGGGCCCGGCGTCGATCTGCTCGGGGCTCATGTAGGCGAGCGTTCCGACGCTGTGCGTGGATGCCGTCCCGAGCGCCGCAAGCATCTTCGCGACGCCGAAGTCCATCACTTTCAGCGTGCCGTTCGCTGGCACCATCACGTTCTCGGGCTTGAGATCGCGGTGCACGATCACGGGCTCGTGTTCGTGCGCGGCCGAGAGCGCGCGTGCCATCTGCTCGACGAGGCCGACGACTCGCGACCAGGGGAGCGCGCCTTCGGTCGCACAGAGCTCCCGCAGCGTGCGACCTTCGAGCAGCTCGAGCACCATCACGAGCTCGCCCTCGATCTCCGTGCAGCAGAGACAGCGCACGACGTTCGGGTGGTCGAGCCCACCCAAAATCGCCATTTCGTTCTCGAACAGACGCCGCCCCGGTTCGGAGCGCGCAAGCTCGGGCCGCAGCACTTTGAGGGCAACGCGCCGCCCGGAAAGCCGCTCTTCGGCCTCGAAGACCTTGCCCATCCCACCTTCGCCCACCTGCCGAACGATCCGATATTCGCCCAAGGTCACCATGGCGCTCCTTCTACGAACGAGACCCGAAAAGGCTCTGCACCAAGGGAACGCCGCTCGGGCGCGGCCCTTTCAGTCGGGTACCGTTTTGCGCCACTCGGCGCGCGGGCCGGTGCTGGATTTAGCGGCATCGCGACTTCCGCGAGGCAGGGCCGCGCGTTATGAATTCCGGGGACATGCCCGACGAGTTTCCGACCTTCGACGTGGTCGCGCTGATTGGCGTCGTGGCGGCGTTCGTCGGAATGCTCCAACTCAGGCGCGGGCTCGGTGAGATCCCGAGCCTTTCGGCGAAGGTGCAGGCGGCGCTCCGCAAGGGAAACCTCGCCGAGGCGCGCGCGCTTTGCGGCAATGCCGAGGGCGCGGCGTTCGCGCGCATCGGACTCGCGCTGCTCGACGCGCTCGGGCGCGAACCGCGGCCGAGCCCCGCGGCGCTCCGAACCGTGCTCGCCTCCGCCCGCCGCCGAGCGAACGCAGCGGTTCAGCGTGGCCGCGCGCGCGATCTCGTCGTGGCGGCCGTGCTGATCGGCGCGGGCGCGTACGCGATTCGAGCGTCACTCGGCGTCGGCAACGCGTTCTACGCGATGATCGCGGCGGCGCTCGTCGTGACCGCGCTCGGTCCGATGCTGCGCCGGTCCATGCTCGTCAAGCTCGTGAGCGCGAGCGACGACCTGCTCGCCGCGGCCATCGACTACCTCGCGCACGCGGCGGCGCCCGACGCGGGTTGCCCCGAGTGCCGCTCGCTCGACGCCGCCCGCATCGGCGCGCCGGCCCTCGACGGCTTACGCGACCTCGGGCTCACCGAGCTCACGATTTGTAAAAATTGCGGTTTCGTCCGGGGTCGGGTCGAGCGCCCCGAGGCGATTTTCGAAGACGACGCGCGCGGCGTCCACCTCACCCCCATCGCGCCGCCCCTCGAGTCGAGCGCGGAGCCTGAAAGCGAGCACCAAGGATGAGCGTCGAGCTCGAGCCGCCGGGCGCGCGCGATAGCACGTGGTGGCTCACGGTCCTGCGCCGCCGAGCGCTCAAGATGGCTCGGGAGCCCACGGCCGCGGAGCTCCCCCCGCCGCGGTTCACCGACGAAACGGAGCGCCGCGCGGCCGTCGCGTTCTTCAACGCGGCATTTCGGGCGGAAGAATCCGGGCTGCGCCAAGCGCACGAGCTCGCGCACGAGGCCGGCACTTGGGATCCGGCGCTCGGCGAGATGCTGCGTCTCTACGGGAACGAGGAGGGCTGGCACCGCGAGCTGCTCGAGGAGTTCCTCGCCCGTATCGGCGGGGGCGTCACCCCCATGGGCCGCGTGACGCGCGCGCTCTACCGCGCCTACGCCTGCGCCGAGCGCATGGAAACGATCGTCCTCACGAACCTGATGTTCGAGACGATCGGAGCGACCACGTACCGCATGGCGCTCCGCAACGTGCGCGAACCGGCCGTGCGGCGCATGCTGACGATCCTCACGCGCGACGAGTCGTTCCACGTGCCGCTCAACGTGCACTTCCTGCGCGCAGTGCTCGCTCGGCGGCCGAACGCGCTCGGCCGGGCGCGCCTCGTCTACCGGCTGGCGTTCGTCGGCCTCGTGCTCTTGCCGCTCGCGAGCCGGCCCAAAGCCCGCGCGTTCGACCGCATCGGCACGCGCGAGCTTGCACGAGCGTACGCCCGCGAGCTCGCGGGCTTGTTCGACGATCACCCCGAGCTCGGCTTCACGCCGCCGTGGCTCGTGTTGAAGCTCCTCGGCGTGAAAGAGGCGCGTACGAGCGGGCAAAGTCCGACGAGCCTCGCCGCCGCGGAGCGCGCCGCCGAACGCGAGCACGTCGTCGTGGAAGAGGCGTGAGCCGCCGCGGCCGGGGCGCGGCGCTCAATCGCAGCCGGTCGACGAGAAAACACCGCGCAAACGCACGTCGAGCACCTCGATCCGCTCGGAATCGCTGCTCACGCCGTAGGGGCCGGCTCCGCCGAGCGTCTCCCACGCGGTATGTCCGTCCCGTCTGACCAACGCCGACACTTCGTAACTCTCGAAGCCACCTTGCTCGCCGCTGATGTCGAAGGAGACGCTGCCCGCACCCGGCCCGAGCACGAAGCCGCAAGAGTCGCTCGTGATGCCGGTCGTGCGAACGGCGTTGCCTGCGAGCGTGTATTCGTCGGCCGCGCAGAGCTCGTCCAAGTAGCGTGGTGAGGTGACGCCGACCGAGGCTTCATCCAGGTTACCGAGGCACGCCGTGGCCGCCAGGACCGCGACGAGCGCCCAGCGCTTGAACGAGCGCGCGGGCCGCACGCCGTCAGCGGACATCGGCCCCCGCAATCAACGAGATGAAAAAGGACCCGAGATCGTTGTGGCCCCCGAGTTGTCCCGGCGGCGGCAACGGCAAGAAATAGGCGCCGAGCGTGACCCCCACGTGGCCGTGCGGCGCAAAGAGCTCGACCTCGCCGCCGAAGAGGGGCCCCGCCTTCCAGGGCGCGCTCCCATGGATCCCGACGCCGCCCCACCCGGGCCCGACGAACGGAACGAGCGTGAGCGTCGCCACCTCGTTCGTTCCAACGTCGAACACGATCGGCAGCTCGGCCGCGACCGCCCCGAATTGCTCGGAGTAGGTCGGAGCTTGGGTGATCGGCCTCGCGTCGGACTCCCCCACGGCGGCGCCCGCGGAGCGCCAGCCGTAGATGCCGCGCAGTCCCACCCCGACTCGCTCCGACAACATGCGTGCGAACGCCCCCGTCACGTGGAAGCGCGGACCGCCGAAGCTCTCCTCCGAAACCAGCTGCTCCTGTTCGCTCTGCACGGGGAAACCGAAGCCGAAGCCGGCGCGCACGAGCCACGTGCGCGTGAGCTTTACGTCGTCGGCGGGCACGTCCGAACCCGCGGCGCACGCGCGTCCGTTCCAGGCAAGGATAGAGCCCGCAGCGACGCACGGCAAAAGCACGCGCACCGCCGCGCTCACTTCTTTTGCACCGATACGGCCGGAATCGGAGCTCCGGTCGCGGAGGCTGCGGGAGCCGGGCCGTTCTCTTCCTCTTCGTCGTCGTGCTCGAGCTGTTGCACGTTCTTGCTCGCATCTTCGATCTTTTTGTCGGCGATCGAAAGCGCGTGCGCCGTGCGCACGTACGTGACGGTGAGTGCGCTCGTGCAGACCACCGCGAGCACGATCGAGACGGACCACACCTTGCGACTGCCGAGCAAGAGCGCGATCGATGCGATGACGATGCCGATTTCGGCGGCGAGCTGCGCCCACTCGTAGCGCTCCGCGGCCTCTTGATGCGCCTCGATGCTGAGGTCGTAGGCGTCCGCGTCCTCTTTCGCTTCGTGCATGTCGCGCTCGAACTCCCGCGACATCTTGCGAAAGCGCGTGAGCTCGGTCGGGTCGGGCGTCAAGAGATCGGCCATGTCCTCCGTCGCGGAGGCGATGAGATCTTTGAGCTCGGCGGTGTCTTCGTCGTCCTTCACGCCGGAAGAACGACGCTTGGCTCGCAGCGTGTCCTCTACTTTCGCGACCTCGTCCTTTTTCGGCGAGATGCTCTTCAAGAGCTCGAAGTCCGCTTCGAGCACGCGAAATTTGGTTGTTTCGGCCTGATAAAGGCCCCACTTGCTCGATTGGAGCACCATGGATTTGATGAGCTCGGTGCGCTGCGAGCCGACCATGGCCGCCGAGAAAGCGAGCAACACGCCGAGCAACGCCATCGTGATGCCGATCTGCTTGCTCGGGGCACCCCCGTGACCGTCGCCTGGATGTTGGGAGCTATGGTGTGCGTGCTCAATCTTTTCGGCGAGCTCGTGCAAACTCATTGAACCCTCGTCCTCGTGCGCATCCTACCTGGGGCAGAATGGACGCAGACCGAAAGTTATTTTCAGACGAGCGCGGAAGCTCAGCCGCGACAATTTTGGCAGGCCGTGTCGATTGGGCCCCATGATGCTCGCGTCGTTGCGCCGGGCGATGGCACCGAACTTGCGACGGATTTCGGCATGACCCGCATGGCCTCTCGACCGCTGCTTGCCCTCGCGGTGGTCTCGTTCGCGTGTGCCGTCGGCAGCGGTTGCTCGTCGAGCGATGACGACAGCGCGCCCTGCAAAGACTGCGTGTACCCCGCCAGCGGCGGCTCGTCCCCGTCGCCCGTTCCTACCGATCAGCAGGTCGGGAGCGGACAGCAAGCGCCGCCCAGCGGAAATAGCGGCGGCGACAACGGAAACGGCGGGAGCACAGCGACGGGTGGCGCCGGAGGCACCGGCGGAACCGTAGGCGGCGCATTCGGAGGTACGGGCGGCACTGATTCCTTCACCGCCGGCGGCACGCTCGGGTTCGGCGGCAACGGCGGCACGGTCTCGACCGGCGGCACCGTCGGCAACACCCTCACCGGCGGCACCACCGGCAGCGGCGCCACCGGCGGCATCTGATCAGAAAGCGCCGCGCACGCCGAGCGTCACGTCGTGCGGACCGACGGAAACGTCCGGAAGCATGCTCAGGCCGCGCTCGCTGCGAAACTTCGGGAGCGGTCGCTCGCGAACGCGCCTCACCTCGGGCACGAACGACGCTTCGGCTTCGACGATGCCGAGCGCGGTCACGGCGAGGAGCGCGTACGTGCTCAGCGCAAGCGTGAGATGCCAGTTGTGGAGTCGGGGGTTCACGCGCGTGGACGGCTGCTCCCTGCGCGCCGCGAAGCTCGCAGCTTGCATGTTCAGATGGCTGAACACGCCGAGCGACGTGAGCGCCGTCCCGGCGAGGGCCGTCTCCGCGGCGAGAAACGTCCAACCGAGCGGCTTGTTGCCGTTCTGAAATTGGCCGACACCGAAGGGAAGGAGCGCGACGGCGCGGCTGTTCTTGCGCACGACCACTTCTTGCCGCGCGACGCGCTCGAGTCTGAGGAAATACTCCCACTGCTCGTTGTCGCGCTTCTGTTTGGCGGCCGCTTCTTGCCGCGCGCGTTCGATGGCTTTCTGCTCACTCGCCCGGAGCTCGCCGAAGAGCTGCTCGCGCACCTTGAGGAAACGATCCACGACGCGCGCGGGAAAGATCAAGCTGTCGGGCGGCCGCATCTGTGGATTCTTGCGAATCGCGGCGCGCAGCGGCTCGTCCGCCTGCTCGTCTTTGCCGAGGCCCATGAGACAGGTCGCGTCATAGATGCGGGCGGTCTCGATGATGGCGGGTTGGACGAGCGGGTGCGGGCTCTTCGGGTCGAGCAGGTGCGCAAGGCGCGCGGCGCATTCTTCGTACTTGGCGGCGTCGACCAGGCCGACGATGCGCGCGAGCTCCGCATCGTCGCTCAGCCGCTCTTGCTCGACCGGGGCATGGTCGGCGGACGCTGCGGTCGCGAGCGGTGCGGAGCCGGCCGGCCCGGCGCTCTCGTCGGCGGCCGCGGGGAAGACGAAGCAGAACGTCCCGGCGAAGGTCGCCACCATGACCGACCGAAGAAGTGACGACTGCATGCGGGAGCCCCGGCGGAGATATCAAGGGCCGGGGGGGACGCTCGAGACTCGACCGGGGCTGAGGGTCACGTCAAATGCTTTTACCGGCAGCCCGCTGCCTTCGGGGGGAATCATGGTGCAGCTGCCCCGCCGAACGGCGGTCGTCATGCCGAACGAATGGTGACTCGGGACGTCGAATTCACCGAGCTCGGCACAGCTAGCCCGCGAGCCGGGCGAGCCGTGAAACTCGAGGGTCGCGTCCTTGAAGGCGATCCGGCCGCGCACCTTCTGTAAGTCGTCCGGACCGGCCGGCGCGTGGATTTGGACGGTGACGCGGTCTCCGGCTTCACAGCACTCCGTGTTCGGAGGGAC
Organism: Polyangiaceae bacterium; assembly: GCA_025936045.1. GTDB lineage: Bacteria > Myxococcota_A > Polyangia > Polyangiales > Polyangiaceae > PMG-095. The sequence continues at coordinate 8,046 of JAICUB010000025.1, forward strand.
GAACTCGAACACATGGGTACCGACGGGGATCTGCTGCGTGCCGAACCAATCCGGCAGCTCGCTGCCGTCCATCCGCACCGTGGCGTTCGCGGGGCCGTCCACCGCGATACGCACCGGCGCCAGGGCGGGCGGCTCGGGAGCGGCGGACGCGCTGTGACTGGGAGGGAGCGCGGCCGGGTGCATCGAAGGCTTGCGCGGCACGGGGCGCGGCTTGTCGTCGGGCTCCGCGAGGCCGGCAGCGGAGCTTACCGGTGCCGCGCTGTGCGCGGGCGTCGTGTTCGCGACGCTCGGAGCGGGCTTCTCCTCCGGGGGACGAGCGCGGGTCGCCGGCTCGAGTCGTGAAAGGCCGAAGGCGATCCCGCCGAGCAGCATGCTCGCACCGAGTGCGGCCGAGGCGAGCCGCAGGTTTCGGCGCAGACGCTCCGCGCGACCGAGGCTCGTGACCTCGGCGAGCAGGGAGGCGTCCTCCGGGCGGAGCGCGAGGGCGCGGTTCAAATCCGCCGCGGAAGCGGGAATGTCCTTCTTCGCGCGCGCGGCGGAAGCGAGCGACACCAGGCGCTCGACGAGGCGCGGTTCGTAGGCGGCGCGGTACGCCTTGGCGTCGAGCAAAAACGCGCGCAGCTCGCCGCGCAGATCGACGAAGCCAAGCCGCGTGAGCTCCGTGCGCAAGGCGCGCGCGAACTCATCGGCCGAGGCGAAGCGCCCGCTCGGCTCGTGCTCGAGCGCCTTGCCGACGACGGCGCCGAAGTTGCGACCGACCGCGGGGCGCGCCTTCTCGGCGGGGGTGAACGCCCCGTCGAGCACCCGGCGCAACACTTGAGCCGGGTTCTTACCGTCGAACGGCAGGCGCCCGACCATGGCCTCGTAAAGCATGACGCCGAGCCCGAAGACGTCGGAGCGCGCGTTCACGTCCCCACCCTCGATTTGTTCGGGCGCCATGTGCGCGGGCGAGCCGAGCACTTGGCCGGTGGAGGTGACGCCCTGCGCGTCGAGCAGCTTGGCGATGCCGAAATCGGTGATTTTTACGAGAGTTTCGTCGGGGTTGCTCGCACGCAGATCGGGCGTGAGGGCGTGCGGTGTCGCGATGAGCACGTTCTCGGGCTTCACGTCGCGGTGAATCACGCCGAACTGGTGCGCGTGGTCGAGCGCGCCCGCCACTTCCAAGGCGATGATCGCCGCGATCTCCGGGGGAAGCCGCTCGTGCTCGGTCAGTAACGCGCGGAGAGTGGTGCCGCGCACCAACTCAACCACCAAATAGCGCTCGGGCTCCGTGTCGTCGGAGACGTCGTAGACCTCGACGATGTTCGGGTGCTTGAGCTTCGCGACGGCGCGCGCCTCACTCGCGAAGCGAGCCGCTACCTCCGTGTTCTCACGCAGGTGACGGTGGATGATCTTCAGGGCTACGTCGCGCCCGAGCCGCTTGTCGCGCGCGAGGTAGACGGTAGCCATGCCACCGTGGCCGATCTCCTCGCGAATCTCGAACTTCGCGAGGTCGGGTTTGAATTCCGCCGTCGCGATCACCCGGAGCCTCTCAGGCGAGCTGCTCGACTCGCACGGCGTTCGTCGCGCCGCGCACGCCGACGCGCGCACCGTACACCATGACGTATCTCTCTCCCGACCGAACGAGATTACTCTCCATCAGGACCTGGCTCAAGTCGCGGATTTGGTCCTCGAGCGTCGCCTTTTCGACGAGCGAACGCGGCGTCACGCCCCAATAAAGCGCCAGGCGCCGGAGGACGTGTTCCTCTGTAGAGAAAGCGAGGATTGGCACCGTGGGGCGCGCCTTCGAGACGAGCCGCGCCGTCACGCCGCTCTCCGTCAGCGCTACCACGAGCTTTGCCCCGACCTCGCGCGCAATGGACACGGCGGCGTGGGCGATGGCGTCGGGCGTCGTGTGGTCGGGCTCGGAAGCCGCGAGGTTCAAGAAACGGCTCGCCTCCGCCTGACGGATGATGCGGTCCATCATGCGGCACGCGTGGATCGGAAACTTGCCGGTCGCCGTTTCGGCCGAGAGCATGACGGCATCGGTTCCACCGAACACGGCGTGCGCCACGTCGCTCGCCTCGGCGCGAGTCGGTCGCGGTGAATCGACCATCGACTGGAGCATCTCGGTCGCGACGATCACGGGCTTCCGGTGAATGCGACACGTGCCGATGATCTGCTTTTGGATCACGGGCACCGTTTCGGGCGGAAGCTCCACGCCGAGATCGCCGCGCGCGACCATGGCGGCGTCGGCGGCGCGCACGATCGAGTCGAGACGCTCGACGGCGTTCGGCGTCTCGATCTTCGCGACGATGGGCGTCGGCTTACCCTTGCGCTCGCAGATCTCACGGAGCTCCTGCACCTCCTCCGCGCGACGCACGAAGGAGAGCGCGACGAAATCGACGCCGATGGACAGCCCGAAATCGAGGTCGTGCTTGTCCTTCTCCGTCAGCGCGCCGAGGCGCAGGCTACCGGAGGGGAGATTCACGCCCATTTTGGCGCGCATCGGACCGCCGTGCTCGACGCGGGCCTCGACGCGGTTGCCCTTGATCCCGAGCACGCGGAGCTCGACCTGCCCGTCCGAGAGCAGAATGCGATCTTCGGGACGCACGTCGTGCTCGAGCCCCTCGTAAGAGACGGCGATGGTGTGGTCGTCGCCCGCGTCGCCCGAGATGAGCTCCACGGTGTCGCCCGCGGCAAGCGCGGCGGGGCCGATCTTGCCGGTGCGGATCTTCGGACCACAGAGATCCTGGAGGATTGCGACGGGCTTGCCCATCGCGGAGCTCTCGACCCGAATCATTTCGGCGCGGCGCCCGTGCTCGGAGTGCTCGCCGTGCGAGAAGTTGAGGCGGGCGACGTCCATGCCGGCTGCAATGAGCTCACGAATTTGCTCACGGGATTCGACGGCGGGGCCGATGGTACAGACGATCTTGGCGCGACGAGAAATCATGGGATGACGGGCCAGCATGCCACACAGGGCCGCGTAATGGGGTAGGTTCTCCTCGCACCCTCCATGGCCGACCGTGAACCAGGCTTTCGACGCAATGCGCAAGGCGCCCTCACCATTTCGGGCACTCCCCTCGCGGCAGTCCTCGCCCCACTGATGGAGGGGCCCGGAATGGGCACGCCGGCCTACGTTTATGACCTCGACGGCCTCAGCGCGGGGGCGCGTGCGCTCGAGGCGAGCTTCGGGGCGGCCCCGCACCTCACCGCCTACGCGGTCAAGGCCAACACCGCGGGTACCATCGTTCGCGCGCTCGCTGCGGCCGGCACGGGCGCCGACGTCGTCTCGGGCGGGGAGCTCGAGGTGGCGCTCGGAGCCGGGATCGCTCCGCGAGACATCGTGATGAGCGGCGTCGGCAAGACGGACGCCGAGCTCGACCAGGCGATCGGCAGCGACATCTATGCCGTCCAAGTCGAGAGCGTCGAAGAGCTCGAACGTCTGGCCGCCCGTGCGCGAGCCGCCGGCAAGCGTGCGCGCCTCGGCCTGCGGGTCAAACCGGGCGTGATGATCGATTCGCACGCCCACGTCGCCACCGGCCACGACGCGGCGAAGTTCGGCATCGCCCGCAGCGAGCTCGGCATGGCGTGGGAGCGAGTCGACGCGCACCCGGAGCTCCTGGGCGTCGGCGTGTCCGCGCACGTAGGATCGATGCTTCGCGACGTGGACCCCTACCTCGCGGCGGCGCGCGTCGTGCTCGACGTCGTGAAGACGCGGCTCGCGAGCGGACGCTCACTCGAGTACGTCGACTTCGGCGGCGGGTACGGCATCGATTACGGCGGCGCGCCCGCGCCCGCGCCGCCCGCCTTCGTCACGCAGGCGCTCGCGCTGCTCCGCGCCGAAGGGCTCGACGCGCTCAGGTTCGTGATCGAGCCCGGCCGTTCGCTCGTGGGGCCGTACGGCGTGCTCGTCGCGCGTATCGTGCAAACCAAGCAGAGCGAAGGTCGGCGCTGGACGATGATCGACGCGGGGATGAACGACCTCGTGCGGCCCGCGCTCTACGGCGCGAAGCATCGCGTCGAGCTCCTCCACGCGGCTCCCGCCGAGCCGGAATGGCGCGTGGTCGGTCCCGTTTGCGAGAGCTCGGACGACTTCGGCGCGCACCCGCTCGGGCCGGCACCCTCGGGGCTCGTCGCGATCCGCGACGCGGGCGCGTACGGCTTCGTCCTCGCGAGCGAGTACAACGGCCGCGCGCTCGCGGCCGAGGTGTTCGTGAGCGGCGGCGCGGTGACTCACGTGAGCGCGAGCCCGGGACGCAGCGCGTGGGTGAAGCGCCGGCTCGAGGCCTGAGCCGGACGCTTCACCGAGCTCGCGGAGCGAACGTCACTGCGTGGGACAGGCGCCCTCCGACGCGACCGAGGTCTGCGCGCGGAAAGCGTAGCAAGCGTTCGGGTACGTCTTCCCGTCGCAGCCGCACACTTCCATCACGACGTCCGAGCAAATGCCGCCACCGGCGAGCTCGCACGTTCCGGTTTGATCACCGGAGCCGCACTGCGTTTCGATCGGGAAATTGCAGAATTCACCGCTCGGACACTGCGCGCCGGTGAGCCCGCCGCAGGTATCGCCGCTGCCGAGGTTGCAGCCGCCCATGCCCACGATCGAAACGCCCGCCATGTTGGCGAAGCACTCGTTCGAGTACGTCTTGGCGTCACAGCCGCACACGGGTTGTTCGACGGTGTCGCACGCGTCCGGAAGCGCCGTACAGGTGCCGGTATCGCCGCGGCGGCCGCAGTTGTTCGCGAGCGTGTAGTCGCAGAAGCTCTTGGTGTCGCACGTCACACCGGTGTCGCCACCGCACGCGTCGCCCGTAGACGTCGTGCTGCATTCGCCGTCGGAAGCCACGCTGACGCCCGCCATGTGCGCGGTACACGCGTTCCCGTACGTCATGTCGTCGCAACCGCAGACCGGTTGGTACTGCGTGGTGCAGCCGTCCGGCTGCGGCAAGCAGGTGCCGAGCTGATCGGCGGCGCCGCACCGCGCGTCTGCCGTGAAGTCGCAGTACTCCGCTTTGCCGCATTTTAGGCCCTGAAGCCCGCCGCACATGCCGCCGCCCGCGGCGCCGCCCTGGCCGGCGCTGCCGGAAGCGCCGCCCGTGGCCGGCGAGCCCCCGGTTGCATTGGTTCCACCCGCGCCCCCCGTCGCGTTCGAGCCGCCCGTCGCGCTCGAGCCGCCCGTCGCGTTCGAGCCGCCCGTCGCGTTCGAGCCGCCTTTCGCGCCCGTGCCGCTCGCGCCGCCCGTGGCCGGTGAGCCGCCCGTCGCGTCGGCGCCGCCCGTCCCGGCATCCCCGCCGGTCATGCCGCTGTCCGCGCCGGCTTCCCCGTGGTGATCGTCGCCGACCACGGCCGTATTGCATCCCTTCGCGCCGAGCACGAGCGGTGCCGCGAACAGCACGAGCCCGAGCGCGAAGCGATCCACCCTGAGGTTTTTGCCTTCGGTTCTCATCGTAACGTCTCCTTCTCCCGAACACGCGCGAGCGCGCGGTCGCGCTCGGGCGCCAAGGGCCCATCCGGAAATGTTCGCGCATGCTGCGTGAGCTTCTGCTCCGCCGTCGCGAGATCGCCTCGCTTCAACGCACCGAGCGCTTGCTCCATGAGCGTCGTCTCCGCACGCAGCGTCCCCTCGTCGACCGGCGCCGCCACGACCGGAAACGAGCCCACGGCCGGCGACGACTCGCTCGCCCCGCTCACTGCCGTCGACAACGCGCTCGCGCCGTTCACCGTCGTCACGGCGACGGGCCCGGCACCCCGCGATTTCATGCGCTCCACGCGGCTCGCCGCCGCGGGCGTCGCGCCGGCGAACGGCGTCGCGGCGACCACCGGCGCCTCGGTCTCGAGCGGTGGCGTGACGAGCGGCGGCCCGCTCGCGCGGTCCCCGGTTGCCACCGCGAGCGGTACTCCCGCAAGGTTCGTTGCCCGTCGCTTCGCGTCCGTGAGCGACGACGCGTTCACCCGCGCCGGCACGGCCTTGCTCGCGACCGCCACCGGCGTCCGCGCGTGCGAATGCGCGCGCACGACCGGAACCGCCACCGCGCACGCCAGCAACGCCACTCCGCCGAGCTTCGCGGTGAGCGGCAGCGCGAGCACCTTCGTCACGACTCCGGCCGTCGCCGTGCCGGTCGTCGCGGCGGCCGTCGCTCCGGGCGCCACCGCACCGACTCCGGCGAGCACCCCCGCGCTCGCGAGCCGCGCCCGCACGCGCGCTTCGTCTCGGGCGCTCGGCAAATCCTCCCGCAGCGCGTCCGTGAAGGGATCGGAATCGAATTCGGCGCTCATGGGGCTGTTCCTCGGGTAACGAGCTCGAGGCGTGCCACCTCGGCTTGAAAAGCGAGCCGCGCGGCGCGCACGCGCGAATACACCGTGTTCACGGGCAGCCCGGTGATTTCGGCGATCTCGGGCGCGGAGCGCTGCTCGACTTGCGACAGCACGAACGCTTCGCGCTTGTCGTCGTCGAGCCGGTCGAGGGCGCGGCGCGCGAGCGACAGCCGCTCGCCGCGCTCGAGCGCCTGCTCCGGGTGCTCGCTCGCGAGCGCCTGCGGCGTTTCGGCCACGTCCTCGGCCACGTCCACGGGCGCGAAGCGCCAAGCGTCCCTACGCGCCGCCGCGCGAGCACGGCGCGCGACGCGCAGCGCGATGGCGTAGAGCCACGTCGTCAGCGCGGCCTGGCCGTCGAACTGCCCGAGCTTTTGCTGCACGACCAGGAAAACGTCGTGCGCGGCGTCGTCGAGAGCCGCGTCGCGGACGCCGAGCGCGCGCAGACAGCGCCACACGTAACGGAAATGCTCCGCGTAGACGCGATCGATGTCGGGCGCTTCGGCCGATCGAGCATTCGCTCGACCGGGGGCGAACGGCGTCGGCTCGAGGGTCCCGGCGGCCATCTCGGGTTCATCCCGCGAGGCACCCCGATCCGTCACGGAAAGTGCCAGGCACCGCGAAGGACGAGCACCATCCCCCAGCTTGGCACCCGGTAAAGATCTTGAAAGCCCGTGACCAAGAACACGGGGCGAACCAGCGCGTAACGCCCTTCGGCGGCGACCTCCACGGACAAGTGCTCGTTTTTGAACGGTATTGTTGCGAGCTCCGCGGACGGCGCCAGCGTCCACGCCGAGTCCCGCGCCGGCCGAGCGACGCCACTGCCGTGGCCGCTCAGGCGATCGGCGTCGAGCCCCAGCGACAGGTGGAGGGCCTGCAGCGGCGCGACGACGACCGCGCCGCGCAGCCCGAAACCCCAGACTTCGACGCCCCTGCCCTCGAGGGCGACGAAGCGCCCCGGAAAGTAGCGGGCACCGATTGAGGCTCCGAAAAGCCCCGCGAGCACGCCGCCGCGGAGCTCGAGCGCGCCCGTGACGTTCGGCACCACTCCCGCGGCCATGCCGACACCCGCGGCGAGGTTGCCCTCGAGCCTCGCCCGGCGCGTCCGATTCGCTTCACGCGCCGGCGGAGGTGGCGCGCCGGGCGCGGGCGGAGGTGGCGCGCCGGGCGCGGGCGGAGAAGGTGCCGGCACTGGAGCTGGAGGCGGTGCCGGAGCCGCCGCCGCGGCTTCGGCCTTGAACGACGCGGCGGCGATCACGGCGGCGCTCCGCAAGAGCACGCGGCAATCCGCGTGTTCGAGGGCGCGTGTGCGGCCGCCGACGACGAGCGTCAGCCGGTAGGCGCCGTTACTTTCGCGCGCAATGCGCAGGAGCGCGGGGCGCGCACGGCCGGCGTCGGCTCCGGCGAGCCGCGTGAGCTCACTCGAGAACGCGGACTCGTCCCCGCATTCCGCGGGCACGTCGAAGCGCGCCGGTTGCGCGAAGCAGCGCTCCGCCGGCAACCAGGTGAGCACCGCGCTCGCCACGACGGCCAGTGTCTTCCTCATCGCGCGCCGAGCGAGCTTATACCGGCGGACGGAGCGGCGCGGAAAGCCGGAGTCGCGGCGCGCGACTACTCGCCGGTGCCGCGCTTGCCTTCGCTGTCGTCGTCGCCGAGCGTTTCCCGAGGGGAATCACCGCTCGAGGGAACGCGCGTCGCGGGATGGCGCGCGCTCGACGTGGTCCTCACGGCCGCTTGGCGCGCGCTCGACGGCACCCGAGCCGCGCGCAGCGACGGCAACGTCCCGCTCGAGTCGAGCCGGCGCGCCCCGCTGCCCGTCTTTCCCGGTGGCACGGAGCGCGTGCGGTAGGGCTGGCCGTTCACGATGAGCTCGACGCCGAGCGAGCGGCAGCGACGCGCGATGCGTTCGAGATCGATACCGGCCTGCACCAAAAGCCCCGAAGGAGGGGACGGATCGACGAAGAGATCGGCCGTCTGGCGGCGCGTGCGCAAAAGCTCCCTCACCTCCGGATCCTCGACCCAGATGAAGCCGGCCGTCGCGACGAACTCGGCGCGACCGACGACGGCGCTCGCCTGCGCGAACGAGCGAGCGATGGGATCGGGCAGCTGCGCGAGCGCCTCGAGCCTGCTCTGCAGCACCTCGGCGTCGAAGCCGGCGCTGAGCGCGCGTGAAAGAGCGGGCTGCGTGACGAGCACGTCGAGCGCGCCGCTGACGGCGCCGATTTCGACGAGCGGCGCGAGGGCGATCACCGTGCCGGTTTGCGCCGCGGAGCCGATGCGAAGCGCCTGGTGGTCGAGGAAGCGGCTCGGCTCGCCCTGCGGGTGCGACTCCACGCTGTCCGAGAGGTACGCGCGACCGCGCGGTGTGATCCGCAGCGTCGGCCCGAGTGATTCTTCGTCGTCGGGATCCCCGAGATCGACCACTCCGAGCAGATGCAGGCTTCCGAGCGCGACGCGCCGCGCGATCTCCTCGGGCAAGAGCGGCTCGAGCCCGGAGCGCTGCGCCCAGCGTTCGACGAGGCGGCGCACGCCGGGCGTTCGCGAATCCGACCGCACGTACGCGGCGACCGCTTCCCACGGGACCCAGCGTCCGTCCGACAGCTCCTGCAGCGCTTCGAGCACGAGCTCGCGCACGACACCGCACGCGCTAGACTCGCGCGCTTCGGGCGGCGCGCGCAGCACCTCGCCGTCGGGACGCGCTTCGTCCCAGGCGCCGCCGCGACGCCACGCCTGGAAGAGCGCACGGGCGAGCTCGGCGACCGGCAGCGCGCCGGGCGGCGAAGCGACGCCGATGGCCGACGGATCCCAGAGCCCGATGGCGCGGCTCAAGGCCGCGACGAACGCCACGCGCTCCGGGTCCTTGCCGAAGCGTGTCGCGAGCTTGGTGATGAGGGAGCGTGGCGTGCCGATGCCGGGCTTCACCTCGATGCCGGGGTCACGCACCGCGAGTCCGAGCGCGAGCGCGAGCGGCGCCGGATCCTCGGCGAAGCGCGCGCGCCGCGGCGCATGATCGTCCCCGAGCACGAAGGTGCGGATCTCCCGGCGCTGCGCTTCGCGCTCGGCGTGCCGTTGCGCGCCGACGATGCTCGCGACCTCGGTCGGAATCACGTGCCGATTCGGATGCACCGGGACGAGGAAGCCGCGCCGCTCCAGAGCGAAACCGACGCCGCGGCGCGAGGGCGTCGCGCCCATGGCGCCGCGCAGGCGCAGCGGTTCGCGCTCGAGATCGAGGAGCTCCTCCGTGTCCACCTCGCCGCCTACCTGCTCCACGGAGGCGAGCAGCTTGCGTTCGAGCGGCGCGAGCTCTTCCACCTCGCGCGCCAGGCGTTCCGGGTCGCACAAAACTTCCCACGCGGGTTCGAGGCCGAGCGAGAGAGGCGGCGTCGCGGGGCGTCCGAGGTAGTGCGACGCGATGCTGCTCGCCACGTCGGGATGCGCTTGCCAGAGCATGGCGCGCACTCCGCGCGGGTCCTCGCCCTCCCAGGGCTTGAGGTGGAGCAAGAACGCGATCGGCAAGAGCAGCTCCACGCCGCCGCCGCGGCCGCGTACGTACACGACGCCGCGCGCGACGAGCGGCTCCACGGCCGCCGGAAGGCTCTTTGCGCTGAGGACGCCGCCTACCTCGGCGATGCGGTAGAGGAGCTCGCGCGTGGGGCCGGGGAGGATCGACGGGTCACGCAGCTCCGGGAGCTGGAGGAGGAGTCGCGCCACCTGCGAAGGCACGTCGATGCGCTTCGCCTCGTCCACGCGGATCTTCAGGCGCGCGATCAGCGAGCCGAGCTCCGCCTCCGGGAGCTGGCGCAACACGTCGACCAGCCGGATGGGCCGAGGGGGTGGTGAAGCGCTGGGACGGGCCATGGGGACGCGACCGCCCGTGCCCCGAGGCCTCGAACGGTTATCTATCTAAAGTTACGCGCCCTTTTGCGCCGTGTCGAGCGTCAGCGCAGGCGACGGTAAGAAACGAACCGACAAAAAGCCGTGCAAGAAATGTCTTCGGGGGGAAATGTCTCGATGCTGTCGCGTGTGTTTGCGGGGCCCGAGCCCCGCAAACGGACCCGCAAACGGATCTGGAGCGCTCGCGAACGCATCTAAAGCACCCGCAAAGGGAGCCAAAGCCGGCAAACGGGTCCAAAGATTTTCTCGGGGCGTCTATGGTGTGCCCGCCCCCGCAGACGAGTACAAACCAATGATTCTTCGCGACCCGGTGCATGGTCTCGTCTCTTTCGAGCGAAAAGAAGAGGAAATCATCGTCCGGCTGCTCGAGGCTCGCGAGGTTCAGCGGCTCCGACGCATCCGCCAACTCGGACTCGCGTCCTTCGCTTATCCGAGCGCCGACCACACCCGCTTTTCACACGCGATCGGCGCTGCCTTCGTGATGACGCGGCTCCTCGAGCGGCTCCGTCACATCGACCCGAGCTTGCCTTATTGGCAACGGACCACGACCGAGCGCGCCCGCGAGGCCCTCGCGGCGGCGCTCCTTCACGACGTGGGGCACGGCCCCTTCTCTCATCTCTTCGAGCAAGTGCTCGGCGGCCAGCATCACGAAACGTGGACGCGCCGCATGCTGCTCGACGACTCGACCGACGTGCACCGCGTGCTGCGCGAGCTCGACCCGATCCTGCCCGAGCGCGTCGCCGAGCTCGTCGCCGGCCGCCACGAGCTACCGTACCTCGCGCGCGCGGTGAGCGGCACCTTCGACGTCGACCGCTGCGACTACCTCTTGCGCGACGCGCACGCGACCGGCGTGAGTTACGGCCGATTCGATCTCGCCTGGCTGCTGCGCAGCCTCACCTTCGGCGTGCCCGCGTCCGAAGCCACGGCGCCCCCCATCGCCATCGACGGGCGCAAGGGTATCCCCGCGATCGAGTCGTTCCTGCTCGCGCGCCTGTTCATGTTCCAGCAGGTCTACTTCCACAAGACCGAGCGCTCCTGCGAGTGGATGCTGACCAAGATCCTCGATCGCGCGCGGGCGCTTTTGACCGACGGGACGCGCCTACCCGGGACGCCCGCCGGCATCGCGACGCTCGCCCGCGACGGTGCCATCACGCTCGGCGAGTACCTCGACCTCGACGATCCCGCGCTCTGGGTCGCCCTCGCGGCGTGGCGGAACGTGCCGGATCCGACGCTCGCCGGGCTCGTCGCGCGGCTCCAGACCCGTCACCTGTTCAAGACCTACGAGCTCTTCGGCGAGCAAGCGACGCCGCGCGGCCGGCTCGACGCGCTCGACGTAGCGCGCGACGTCGCGCAAAAAGCCGGCTTCGACCCCGAAATCTACGTCGGGCTCGACGTGGCCTCGACGTTCGCGCTCGACGACGCCGACGACCCGCTCACCATCGTCTTTCCCGACGGCGCCGTGCGCCCGCTCGCCGAGGTGTCGTTCTTGCTCGGGCGCCTGCGCGGTGAAAATCTCGAGCGCGTGCGGCTCGTCTTCGCGCCCGAGCTCCGCGACGGCATCAAGCGCGCCCTCAAGCCATGACGCCGCTCTTCGTGCTCGCCGCGCTCGCGGAGCGGCCGAACCCCGACGACGGAGCCTTCGGGCGCCGCACGAGCGCCGAGGTGCGCTCGCTCGATCCCGACGCGCACTCGCACGAGGGCGACGGTGTGTACGGCCGCTTCGACGGTGATCTCGAGCTCGGCCTCGGGGTGGGACCGACGCTCACCTTCGCCGACGGGGACGCGGGCGTCGGCGCGCGTGGCGTCGCGCGCTGGTATTCGACGGTCGGGCTCTACGCGCTCTACGACGAGACACTCGAGCCGCACCGCGCGCTCGCGCGCCGCGCCGGCTTCGGCGTCGAGCTCACGCCGCTCTTCCTTTTGCGCTGGCAAAGGGCGCTCGAGGTCGGCCCGCCCGTGCTCGACCTCGCGCTCGACTCGCTCGCGCTCGGCTTCGGGGCGAGCTTCGCGACGCCCGCGGGGCACGGCTTCGGCAGTCACCGTTCGCTCGACGCGACACTCGGCTTCGGCGTGCCCCTCGCGGCGAACGCGGTCGGACCCTGGCTCGAGTTTCGCGCCGACGTGACGTTCCCCGAGCCCGCGCGCGGCGAAGCCGGCGTCGCGCTGCTCCTTTCCTGGCACTTCGCCGCCGTGACGCCGCTCGTGCGCGGCCCCTAGCGATCGGGGTTCACCTGCACGCTACCGCGCAGCCAATGCTGCCAGCACCTGCACGCGCGCGACTGCCGGGCGCACGGCGCTGGCAGCAGTTACCGCACCGTAGCGTGGAGGTGAACCCAACCCTCTGCGAACGGGTCAGCAACGGGTCAGCGCTTGAGGACGGGCTCGGCCTCGGAGACGTGCTCGTCGACGGCAATGCGCTCGGCGACGAGGTGACGGGCGATGGCGTCGCGCAAGCGGCGATCGGCGAGGTAGTGGCTGCTGTGCGTCACGGTGGGCTCGAAGCCGCGCGCGACCTTGTGCTCGCCGCCCGCGCCGGGCTCGAAGCCGCCGAGCCTCCGCTCGATGGCCTCCTCGATGCCCTTATAGAAACACACGTTGAAGTGCAGGAACGGCACCTCGGCGAGCGCGCCCCAATAGCGCCCGAACAGGCGGTTTTTCCCGAGCAGGTTGAACGCACCGCCGAGCCGCTTCTTACCTCCGCGCTCGGTCGCGGCGACGACGTGGAGCTGCTCCGGCATGCTGCTCGTCACCTGCTCGAAGAAGGCGCGGTTCAGGTAGCGGCGGCCCCACGGGAACTTGTCGACGGTGGCGACGTAAAACTCGTAAATGAAGTCGGCGTGCTCGGGGCCGAGCGTCTTGTCGCTGAGCACCTCGAGCGCGATGCCGCGATCGGCGAGCTCGCGACGCTCGCGGCGGATTTGGTTGCGCTTCTTCGAAGCGAAGCGCGCGAGAAAGTCGTCGAAGCTCGCGTAACCGGGGTTCGACCAATGAAATTGCACGCCGTGCCGCGCGAGCATGCCGTGCTCGACGTGGGCGAGCGCCTCCTCCTCGGGCGGAAACAAGACGTGCGCCGACGAAAGCCTGCCCTCGCGGCAGACGCCCGCGAGCGCTTGGCACAAAACAGCGAGCAACTCGGCTTTCGGCGTGCCCGGCCGCACGAGCAGGCGCGGCCCGGTCGCGGGCGTGAACGGCACTGCCAGGATGAGCTTCGGATAATAAGCGACGCCGAGCTCCGCTTCCGCGAAGCGCGCCCAGGCGTGATCGAAGACGAACTCGCCTTCGCTGTTGCCCTTCACGTACGCGGGCGCGGCGCCGACGAGCTCACCACGCTGGTAGATGCCGAGGTGCAGCGGAAGCCAGCCGCGCTTCGGCACGACGCAGCCGGTGCGTTCGAGTGCGTCGAGCCACTCGAAGCGCAAGAACGGCGGCGTCGCCTCGTCGAGCAGCGCGCGATACGGAGCTTCGCCGAGCTCGCGCATCGAACCGTGCGTACGAACCTCGAACGCGACTTCACGCACGTCTTCCGCGGAGCTCATAGAAACTTCCTGAAGCGGTATGCCACGAGCTCGAAGAGACGGTCGCCGAGCGGCCGGTAGTGGAACGCCGCGCGGTCGATTTCGCGGCTTTCTTCGAGGTCGCGCAGGAACGAGCCCTCCATCGTCGCGCCGAACGCCTCGTCGTCGACCGAGACGTTGATCTCGAGGTTCGAGCGCAGCGACAGATAGTCGAGGTTGAAGGTACCGATCGTGCTCCAGCGCCCGTCGATGACGGCGCTCTTCGCGTGCAGGATGCGCGACTCGAATTCGTAGAGTCGCACGCCGTGCTTGAGTAGGTAGCCCCAGTTCGCGCGGCTCGCGTGGCGTACGAGCTCGACGTCGCTCTCGGCGGGCATGAGCACGCGCACGTCGACGCCACGGCGCGCCGCGCGACCGAGCGCTCGCCGGACCGAGCTGTCCGGCAAGAAATACGCGTTACGGATCCACGCCCGCTGTTTCGCGCCGTAGAGCTCGCGCACGTACGCGCGCGAGATTTCGCGCTGCTCGCGCAAGAAGCTCGCTTCGCCGAGCACGTTGACGCGCATGCCGCGCCGCGCGTCGAGCACGGGCTCGCTCTTCGGGATGCGCAGGAGCGGCACGCCGCCCGTGCGCCGCCAGATGCCGAGCACCGAGAGCAAGAGGCCGCGGGCGGCGGGGCCGCGCACCGAAACCATGTCGTCACGCCAGGCGCGGCCGCCGTCTTCGAGCGAGAGCCACGCGTCCGCGATGTTGCAGCCGCCCGTGAAGCCGAGCTCGCCGTCTACGACGAGGATTTTGCGATGATCGCGGCGCGTCAGCCGCTCGAGGCGAAAGCGGCGGCGCCAGGGCGCCACGGGCCCGAACTCGACGACGTGAGCGCCCGCGCGGCGGAGCTCGCCGAACATGGCGGGGTCCGCGCCGATACTGCCGACCGCGTCGTAAAGCACGGCGACTTCGACGCCGCGCGCAGCCGCCGCAACGAGCGCCGCGGCGAAGCGGCGACCGGCGCGGTCGGAGTCGAACCAATACATCTCGAGCAAGATTTGCTCGCGCGCTCCATTGATGGCGTCGAGCATCGCCGGGTACGCCTCGGCGCCGTCGCGGTGCAGCAGAACTTCATTGCCGCCCGTGAAGGGCTGCGGGGCCGCTCGGTAGCGCCGGGGGATGACGTCGCTCCGCACGGGGTCTATCCTGCGACACCCTGACGCGCGCTGCATAGGTCGCCATGCAACCTTTTTTTATCCCTCGAAAATCAGTGTTCGGCTCGCTCCTGGCACTTTGGTGCGTCGGACTCGTCGCCTGCCAAAACGACGCTCGACCGGCCGCGCAATATCCGCAGCAGTACCCCCAGCAGCCGTATCCCTACCCGACGCAGCCCGGAGCACCGGTTGCGCAACCCGGCATGCCGGCGCAGCCCGGCGCGCCGCCGACACCGGGAGCGGTCGCGACCATCGCGCCACCGCTTCCGGCGGGGCCGGACCCGATCAACACGACGAATCTGCCGTTCTTGCGAGCGGAGGCGGCGAGCATCATGCACGAGCTCATCTCGACGCTGCCACCGCTCCAACAGGGGCGCGTCGCGAACGTGCCGATGGTCGTCGATAGCACGCCGGGTGACGTGAACGCGTTCGCGACCTGCACCCAGGACGGCAAGGCGGCCATGGCCGTCACCGACGGACTTTTCGACATCCAGGCGCACCTCGCGCGTGCAAAGGCGTACGACGAGGCCGCGCGCACGAACAAAGTCGCCGAATACATCCAGCTCATCGCGCGCGGCCAGCAGCCGAACCAGCCGATCCTGCAGCCGCCGGCTAATTTTTTCGATCCGAGCATCGACAATCAGCCGAACAAGCTGGTCCGCCAGCGCGAGGTGCTCGACGAGGAACTCGCCTTCGTGCTCGGCCACGAGCTCTCGCATCACTACCTCGGCCACCTGCCGTGCACGGGCTCGGGCAACCTGCCGCCGCAGCAGATCGCGCAGCTGCTCGCGAGCGCCGTGCCGCTCTTCAACCAGCCGAACGAGATCGCCGCCGACGTGTCGGGCCTGAACGACACGCTCACGACCGGCGCGCGGCGGAGCGGCTATCACTTCACCGAAGGCGGCGCACTGCTGACGATGCAGTTCTTCGCGGGCCTCGATCAGTTCTCGCTCACCGACATCCTGTTCGCCTTCGAGCGCGACCATCCCCCGCCCGCGGTGCGCACCCCGATCATCCAGCAAACGGCGAATGCCTGGCGCGCCACGGGCGGCCGCGGCCTGCCGTATCCGTTGTTCTAGCGGCACGTCGGGCGCCCCGGCGAGCGCAACGTCGCTCGAGCGCGAGACGCACGCAGAGTATTGCCTCGCCGGGGCGAACCGCGCCGCGCGGCTCCTTCGAGTCGAGCCGTACCGCGCGGCAGCGCTGGTCCGCCGCTTGCTCGGTCGGTTCGAACCGAACCCGCGCAAGGAGACCACTCGATGAAAGCAGTTCTTCTTACCGACTACGGCGACGTCGACAAGCTCGTGTTCAAAGACGTCCCCGAACCGACGCCCGGCCTGCGCGAGCTGAAGGTCCAGGTCGAGGGCGCGAGCATCAACCCCGTCGACGTGAAGCTCAGGCGTGGCGAGCTCCGCGCGCAGCGCCCGCTCGAGTTCCCGACGATTCTCGGGCGCGACGTCGCCGGCACCGTGCGCGAGGTCGGCGCAGCCGTGAAGGAGTTCCAAGTCGGTGATCGCGTGATGGGGCTCGTCGATCACGCTTACGCGGAGGTCGTCGTCGCGCCGGTCGAGGCGTTCGCGAAGGTGCCGGACGAGGTCGACGCCGAGACGGCTTCGGCGTTGCCGCTCGTCGGGCTCACGGGCGCGCAGCTCGTGGAAGAAGCGGTGCAGGTGAAGCCCGGCGACGTGGTGCTCGTCACGGGCGCGCTCGGGAGCGTCGGGCGCGTGGCGGTGTTCACGGCGAAACAGTGCGGCGCGCGCGTGCTCGCGGGCGTTCGGAGCTCACAGCGCGAACAGGCGGAGACGCTCGACGCCGATGCCGTCGTGGCGCTCGACGACCAGCAGGAGCTCGACGCGCTGCCGCAGCTCGACGCCATCGCGGACACGGTGAGCGGCGCCGTGCTGGAGTCGTTGCTCTCGAAGGTGAAGCGCGGCGGCGTGGTCGGGACCGTGCTCGCCACACCGAAGTCGGGCCCCCACGACCTCATCGTGCGCACGATGCTCGTGCATCCCGACGCTGCCCGGCTCACCGAGCTCGGTGAAGCGGTCGCGGACGGCGAGCTCGAGCTGCCGGTCGCGCAGCGCTTTCCACTGAGTGACGTGCAGAACGCGCAGCGCCTCGCCGAACAGCACGGTGTCGGCAAGGTCGTGCTCGTCCCTTGAGTCCGTCGAAAAAAGCGCCCCTTCGCTAGCAACCGGGGCGCGCCGCGGCCGAAGTCCCCTTAGACTCGCACCGCGCGCGCCATGAAGACCGAAGAGCCGACACCGAGACGCCTGCGCCGCGCGCGTGAGCTCGGCGACAGTCCGGTGTCGCAGGCGCTCGGCCAGGCTTTCGCGTTGCTCGCGGCCGTGCTCCTCGCGCCAGCCGCGCTCGTCGCCTGCGGCGCACGTGCCGCCGTGCTCCTGCGCGCTGCGCTCGCGGGGGTTCCCGCCGTCGCCCCGGCACGCCAGCTCGCGGGCGACGTGGTCTCGCTCTCCGCTCCCCTGCTGCTCGCCGTGGCGGCCACCGTGGTTGCGGTCGGCAGCTGGCAAACCGGCGGCGTCGTCAGCAGCGCCCGTCTCGCTCCCGATCTGGCACGGCTCGATCCCGTCGCGGGGGCGCGGAACCTCTTCAAAGCCGACCGGCTGTTTGCGCTCTTGCGCGCGCTCGTCGCAGGGGGCGCCGCAGCCGGCATCGGCCTCTGGCTCCTCCGCGCTCACGCCGCCGACCTCGCGGAGGCGACCGGCAACGAGGTCGCCGTCGGTGCGCTCGCACTCTCACTCGGCCGGTCGCTCGGCGTCACGGTCGCGCTCGTGGGCGTCGGGCTCGGCCTCGTCGACCTCTTGATCGTGCACCGGCTCTGGCGCTCGCGGCATCGCATGAGCAAGGACGAGGTGCGGCGCGAATTTCGCGAAGCCGAAGGGGATCCGGAGGTTCGCGCGAAGCGGCGCCGCGCGCACCAAGAGGCGCTCACCGGCTCCATCGTGAACGCGGTACGCGACGCGACGGTCGTCGTCGTGAACCCGACGCACCTTGCGAGCGCCCTCCGCTACGTCGAAGAAGAAGACGCCGCGCCGCGCGTCGTCGCTCAAGGTGAAGGCGAGCTCGCGCGCTACATCGTGGAGGCGGCGCGCGCCTACGGCATCCCTTGCGTGCGCGACGTGCCGGTCGCACGCGCGTTGCGCGAGCTCGAGATCGGCGACGAAATCCCGGAAGCCTTGTACGAGGCCGTCGCCGAAATCTTGCGGGAGCTCGTGCAGAACCCCGACTCGGCGGACTGACCGCGCCGGTTGCACGCCGTCATTCGCGCTGGCGCGGCCGCGAGCAGAGCGCTCGTCGCGGCCGTCAGCCGGGCTTTTTGAAGCGGATGACGAAGCGATCCGACGTGCCGCGCCGTTCGCCGGCGAAGCGTGGTGAGGCGCTCCAGTCGCGCGTGTCCGCCGGGTTCTTCAAGAAATTTGCCTCGGCGTCGACCACGAAGCCCGCGCGCAACACTTCGTCCCTGACCACCTTCTCTTCGATGCGATGGAGCGTCTGCGTCTCCGTCGCGTCGGTGCCGTCACGGCCGCTGTGATCGACGACGCCGTAGATGCCGCCCGGCTTGAGCGCGTCGAAGATGGCCTTGTTCATCCGCTCGCGGTTCGCACCGAGCCACACCGTGTCGTGATAGATGAGCACGGAAAGCACGGCGTCGAGGTTCTTCGCGTCGGGCGGCAACGGATCGTCGACCTCGCGGTCCACGCGCACGACGTTCGCCATCACCGGTTTGGCGAGCCGTTCGCTCCAGGGCTTCTCCGCGAAGCGCTCCAAGAAGAGCTTGATGTTTTGGCCGTACACCTTGCCGCTCGGACCGACGACGCGGGCGAGCAGCTCGCTCGTGTAGCCACCGCCGGCCGCGATTTCCGCGACGCGCATGCCGGGCGCAATGCCGAAGAACGAGAGCATTTGTTCGGGCTTTCTGCCCGCGTCGAGCGCGCGATCTTCCGGCGTGCGATCGCTCGCCGCGACGGCCGCGGCGACGGCGGGTGAGACCGGAACGGAGCTTGCTGCCGCCGCGGGCGCGGTGCTCGCGCGAGGCGTGCTCGCGGAGGCGGCGACGGGCGGCGGCGGAAACGGTTCCTTCGGCGGCGGCGAGGACCGCTGAGCGCACGCAGTGACGAGCAGCGAACACAGCGTGTAACTTTTCAAACCCCGGTGTTTCAGCATGAGTCGCCGCATACCATGGCTTCTACTCGACACGTGCGAGCGAGCGGCGAATACTCGTCGTGTGATGAACCTCCGCGCCGTGAGGGCGCTATCAACGCTCGCCCTCGGCGGCTTGTTCCTCGCCGGCTGCGATTCTTCGATCGGTGACGGCGAACCCGGCACGAGCGGGGGCGCGGGGGGCTCGAATGCGAATGCCGGCTCGAATGCAAATGCCGGCTCGCCCGCGAGCAACGCCGGCTCGCCTGCGACCAACGCCGGTGGCACCGCGAGCGGCGCGGGTGGGGCGAGTGACGCCGGACGAGCGGCGACGAGCGCGGGCGCGTCGAACACGGCCGGAAGCGCAGGCGCTAGCGGCGCCGGTGCCGGCGGCGCGGGCAGCGGCAATGCCGCCGGCAATACCGGCAGCGGCGGCGCCAAGGGTGGTGCGGGTGCGGCCGGACGTCCAGGCGCCGGCGCGGGCGGCCGCGGTGCCGGCGCGGCCGGAGGCGCGGGGACCGCGGGCGGCGCCGGCATGACCGCGGGCATCGACGCTTGCCCGCTGCCGCCGGACGGCACGCCCGACGCGGCGATCACCGCGATCAATACCGAAAACACGCTGCGCGTGGCGATGGGCATCGACTGCGCCAACATCGCGCTCGCGCTCTGCACCTCCGCCCAGAATCATTGCAACTACTACACGCAGAACCAGGGCACGACGTGCGAGGCCTCGAGCCCGCACGACGAGATCAGCGGCTGTCCCGGCTTCACGGGCGTGGGGCTCGGCGATCGCTTCAAGGCCGCCGGCTACCAACTCCGCATGTCCGGCTCGGAGGACATGTGTTTCCTCGACGATCCCGCGGGCGCGGTGATGACGTTCGTGAACTCCGTCTATCACCGCTCCTCGATCCTCGATCCCTGGATGCGCGACTTCGGCTACGGCGGCAGCGTCGGCTGCGATACGATCGACTTCGGGACCGGCACGACGTCGGCCTCGACGATCACGGCCGTCTACCCCTACGCGGACGAGACCGGCATTCCGACCTCGTTCAACGGCGCACAGGAGGGCCCGATGCCGCCGGTGCCTCCGAGCGGTTGGCCGAGCGGCTACCCCGTGACCGTCTACGCGCAGAAGTTCACGGTCGCGAGCCACGTGATCACGGTCGACGGCGACGACACGCCGCTCGACCACCAATTCCTCGATCCGGCGAGCGACAAGACGCTCCCGTCGTACGCGACGTTCCTCTACACGAACGCGCCGATGACGGCGAATACGACGTACCACGTCGTCGTGAGCGGCAGCCTGAACGGTGCCGACAAGACGTTCGACTGGAAATTCACGACGGGCGCCGGCGGCGGCAGGCACCCCTGACGCGCGGCCCCGCGCAGGCTCGAAAACTCAGCGATTCACGATGTGAATCGCGTGACCGATGGAGTGCGCGGCCGCCTCCATCATCGCCTCGCCGAGCGTCGGGTGCGGGTGAATCGTGAGCGCCACGTCTTCCGCCGTCGCGGCCACCTCGAGCGCCAGCGCGGCTTCGCTGATGAGGTCGCTCGCGTTCGGACCGACGATGTGGATGCCGAGCACGCGGCCCGTCTTCACCTCGGTGACGAACTTCACGAAGCCTTCCGTCTCGAGGATGCTGAGCGCGCGCCCGAGCGCGGAAAACGGGAATTTCCCGACCTTCACCTCGAGGCCTCGCTCTTTGGCGACGCTTTCGGTGATGCCGACCGTCGCGATCTCGGGATCGGTGAAGATGATGCCGGGCACGGTGACCCAGTCCTTGGCGGCCGCTTTGCCGGCGATCACCTCGGCGCACACTTCCCCTTCCTTCGTGGCCTTGTGCGCGAGCATGGGAGTGCCGCTCACGTCGCCGATCGAATAGATACCGGGCACGTTGGTCTCGCAGCGCTCGTTCGCGGGCACGAAGCCGCGCGGATCCACGCTGACGCCGATCTCCTCGAGCCCGATGCCCTTGCCGCGCGGCTTCATGCCGACCGCGACGAGCACGACGTCACACTCGATCTTCTGCTGGCCGTCGGCCCCGCTCACGGTGACGGTGACGCCGTTCGGCGTCTTCTCGCAACGTTCGGCCTTCGCGCCCTTGAACACCTTGCCGCCGCGCGCCGCGATGCGCTTCTCGACCACTTTCACGCACTCCGGGTCGGTGCCCGGCAGGAGGCTCTGCGTGAGCTCGACGACCGTGAGCTCGGCGCCGAGGCTCTGATACACCATGCCGAGCTCGAGCCCGATCACGCCGCCGCCGATGACGAGCAGGCGCTTGGGCACCTTGCGCAGGTTCACGGCCTCGCGCGCGCCGATCACGCGCTCGCCGTCGAACTCGAAGCCGGGGACCTGGATCGTCGCGGAGCCCGTGGCGATGACGATCCCCTTCTTGGCGCTGAGCCGCTGCGTGCTGCCGTCCTTGAGCGTGACCTCGATGGTGCGCTTGTCGACCACGCGTCCCCGACCTTCGACCAGCGTCGCTTTGTTCGTCTTCAAGAGCGAGCGCACGCCGCCCGTCATCTTCTTGACGATGGCATTCTTCCAGTCCTGCATCTTGTCGACGTCCACGCTCACGTTGCCGACGGCGATGCCGGCCTCCGCGATGTGTCGCGACTTCTCCAAGAAGTGCGCGTTCGCAATCAGCGCCTTCGAGGGGATGCAGCCCCAGTTCACGCAGACGCCCCCGACCTCTTCCTCTTCGATGCAGGCGACGGAGAGACCGAGCTGGCCCGCGCGGATCGCGCACGGGTAGCCACCGGGACCACCGCCGAGAACCAGGACGTCGTAGGTCGTTTCCATGGCGCGCCCAGTTACCCCAGCCCCCGGCGCCTCACAAGGCCCGCGCGCGGCGAGCAACACTGTGTGCGCGTTTTCGCCGCCCGGCGCCGGCCCCTGTCAGGCTGGTTCGCGCGCCTGTTCGCTCAGGTTCCAGGGCATTCGAGCATAGACATCGTCGAAAAGCGTTGTTCGCGCCGGCGGCGGGTCGGCCAGAGCGAGCGTCAGGGCAGCGGTGATTTCGCTGTCGATCGCGCCGGCGAGCGCGGCTTCGTCCGCGGGCCCGAGCGCACGCTCCAACATGAGGTGCCGGCGCAGGAGCAGAAGGGGATCGCGCGCGGCCCAGGCTTCTTCTTCCGAGGCGCTCCGGTAGCGAGCTGGATCGTCGCTCGAGGAGTGCGGCCCCCGCCGGTACGTGACGCACTCGACGAGCGTCGCCCCGAGCCCCGAGCGCGCTCGCTCGCACGCTGCTCGCACCGCCCGATGGACGGCGAGCGCATCGTTACCGTCGACGCGCCGTCCGGCGAGGGCGTAGGCGCGTGCCTTCACGGCGAACGATTCGGCGAGGGTTTGGCCACGCGCTGGCAAGCTGAGCGCGTATTGGTTGTTCTGGCACACGAACACCACGCGCGCGCGCAATACGCCGGCAAGATTCAGTGCCGCGTGAAAGTCGGGCGTGCTCGTCGCGCCCTCCCCCATGAACGCGAGCGCGAGCGCGGGATCGCCCGCCCGCGCCGCGGCGAGCGCCATGCCCACCGCGTGCGGCAGCTGGGTACCAATCGAGCTCGACCACGACACCTGCCGCACGCTCCGGCTCGCCTGGTGGCTCGGCATCTGCCGGCCCTTTTGCACGTCCCGCGCGCTGCCGAACATCTGCGCGAGGTACGTGACGAGCGGAAACCCGCGCACCAGCATGACCGCACCTTCGCGCAGGGCCGGAAAAACCCAATCCTCCGGTGTGACGGCGAACGCGGCGGCGACGGGCACCGCCTCCTGTCCGAGCGACGAGCCGAAAAAGCCGATCTCGCCGCGGCGCTGCAGCGCCGCGAGTCGTTCCTCGAGGCGCCGCACCCGCAGCATGTGCCGAAACATCTCGAGCCGGACCGACACCTCGGGCAGCGCCGGGTCCACCGGCGCGCGTCCGGCGTCATCGAGTACGCGCAAGAGCTCGAGCGTCAACGGGCGTTCGCTGACCCCGGGTGTAGTCGCGAGTCGAGCAAGCTTTCTCCCGCCTCGGGGCTAGCCGAGCAGCGTCGCGATCTCGCCGAGCAACGCCTCTTCGTCTTCGTGCATGCGGTCGTCGGCGAGGAGCAGCTTTTGCACGACGCGCAGCACTTCGGTCCGGCGCGGCTTGAGGAGCCCGAGGTTCGGCGGAGGCAGCGGCGCCTGGCCGGTGAGACACGCATCGAGCGTCTCGATCTCGGTCTGCGTCACGCCCGAACGGACGGCGTAATCATGGAGCGCCTCGGCCTCCTCGGATGCCACCTCGCCGTCCGCCCAGACGGCCTGCAGCAAGAGCTTGACGACTTCGAAACCGAATTTCGCGTCCGCGCTGACTACCTCGGCGCTCATGCGGTCATGTTGCGCGTGCGCCCGAGCGCGGTCAATCGGGCGAAGCGGAGAGCTGGCTCAACGCTTCCTCGACGGCGTCGGGCGCGGCGCGACGCGGATTGCCACGGAAGCGCCCGATGGTGCTCTCCGCCTCGCGCAAGCCGGCGCGTCCCGCCGCCACGACCGCGAGGGTGCGTGCGTCGCGCGTCCAGGCCGCGAGACCACGCAGAATCCTGCGGCGGGCACGCTCGTCCCCGAGGCGCGCGAGCGCCACGAGCGCGTGCCAGCGTAGCGCGTCCACGCGGGCGAACAGGCCGAAGGCTCGTCGCTCGAGCGCACGCCCCGCCCGGCGCAGACCGCGCACGCCGACGAGCTCGATCGCTTCTTCGAGATCGGAGCCGAGCTCGAGCGGTACACTGCCGTCCACCACGCCGACGAGCACCTCGTCTGCGCGCGCGACGTCGAAGGGAGCCAGCCAGAGCGCAGCGGCGGCACGCACGATCGCGGCCTTGTCGTCGAGCGCGGCTTTTGCGTGCTCGAAAATCGCCGGCGGAGCGCCCGCCTCCGGCCAGCGCTGGCGTGCGAGCCGAAGCGCCATGGCACGCACCTCGTCGTCGTCGTCGCCGAGGGCGCGCTCGATGAGCGCGGGAGCTTGCTCCGGCGCCAGCCGCTCGCACGCGATCAACGCCTGAAAGCGGAGCTCCGGCTCCTCTGCGCCGAGCGCCGCGCCGAGCCGCTCCGAGAGCTCGCTGTCGCCCCGCTCACCGAGCTCGCCGAGCGCGATGATCGCCATCTGCCGCACGCGGAGCTCGCGATCCTCGAGCGCGGCGAGCAGCGCCGTGCGCGCGCCCGTCGCCTCGGCGTCGGCGAGCGCGACGGCCGCTTCCGCTCGCAGGTCGGCGCGTGGATCGGAGTGCAAGAGCGCGATGATCGCGATGAGCGCGCGCTCCCGCTCGACCCCGCGCGTGTGGCGCACGAGATCCGCGAGCGCCGAGAGCCGCACGCGCGCGTCCGGATGCTCGGCGTCGCGCAAGGCGGCCGCGATCGTCCTCGGCAGCGGCGGCAGGCCCAGCATGGCCCCGCGCGTCAGTTCCCTTCCGTGCCGGCCCCGGACGCGTTGGTGCCCGCCGAGTCCGAGCCGCCCGCGGGCGCGCCGCCCGAGTCCCCACCGCCAGCGCTCGTCGTGCCGCCCGCGCCCACCGGCTCCGGGAGGGACGCGTCCCAGTCCACATCGCTGCTCGTGCCGCTGCACACGCCGTTCTCGACCCCGGCGTCACCGTCAGAGAGAGTCGGCGCCGGCGACGAGGAGTCGACCGTACACACCTTGGTCGGCCCGTCGACATCGACGGCCCCGTAGCGCGGGTCGTTCGCGAGATCCTTGCAGACGTAGCCGTCGCGGCAGTCGCTCGTGTGCTTGCACTTCTTCATGCAGAAGGAGCGCTGGTACGCCGTCGAGCCGAGATCGTTCTCGCAGCCCATCACCGGGGACGGGCTCGTGCCGAACGAGATGCACGCGGCTTCGTCCGGACACCGGGTCGACGCGTTGCTCCCCACGGGCTCGCAGTTGAAGATCGTGCAGTAGCCGCCCGGCTGCGAGATATCGCACAGGCGATCGCCCGTCTGGGAGCAATCGGTGGACGTCGCGCAACGGTTACCGATCTGAGGCTTGCAGGCGGCCATGCCGAACGCGAACGCGAGCGCGAGCGCGAGGCGGAGCCTGAACTCGACCTTTGCGAGCTTGGAAGACCAGCGGAAAAGCGCGACGGGACCCATGCGGGGACGCACGTATGTCACGGTCCGTGCCCGAGTGCTATGTCCGGCTATGCCCTGCGTCGCGCCAGGGCGAGGCCCGTAGCCTTGGCCACTCGAATTACCGACGACTGTATCAATTGCGGTGCTTGCGAGCCCGAGTGCCCGAACGATGCGATCTATCGGGGTGACATCATCTACGAGATCGAGCCGGCCCTCTGTACCGAGTGCGTCGGGTTTCACGGCCGTGAGGCATGCCAGGCGGTGTGCCCGGTCGCGTGCTGCCTACCCGACCCGAGCCGCGTCGAGACGGAGGCAACGCTCTTGAAACGCGCGCTCACGCTTCACTCGAACGACGCCGAGCTCAAGGCCGCGGCCGCCGCAGATACGTTTCCGTCACGCTTTCGTAAGTGAGGGACGGAGGGGACCGGCCGGCCGCGGCGCGAATTCGAGGCGCAGAGCCGCTCCGTCTTGCTCGGGCCGATGAGGTCGTCTACGATCGGGACGGAATGCAGGTGCTCGGCTTTCTCGGCCGCTGGGCGTCGCTCTCGCTGAGCGTCGTCTCGATGGCTTGCTCCGTCGAAGTGGGGGCCGAGCAGACGCCTTCGAACGCGGGCACCACGCGCGCCGTGATCGCGGTCACGCGCAGCGCACCTGCGTCGGCACCGGACGCCGCCCGCGCCGACGCGTTTGCCGGCTTCCTGCGCACCCCCGCCGGCTCCGACGCGAAGAGCGCGCTGGCGCTCGCGGGACTCCGCGTGGACCTGCCCGTGAACGGCGAGTGCCGCAAGGGCGCTCTGCACGAAGGAGCCGCCTCGAGCCTCACCGCGGCCGAGCTGCTCGACGCGGGTGAAGTCACCGTCACCGCGGGCGGTACCGTGACGACGCTCGCCCCGCGCGCGTTCCCCAGCATCACCGACACGATTTCCGGCGTCGTCTATACGACGCGCGATCGGGCCGCCGCGCCCCTCCCCGCCGCCGCCGCCTACACCGTGTCGACGACGGGCGGGAGCTCGCTCGAAGCGCTCGCGGGGTTCGGCCAGGCGCCCGCCTTACTGACGGGCGTCGAGCTCGCGGGCGAGCCGTTCGGCAGCGTCGAGAACGTCGCATCCGGACACGACCTCGCGCTCGTATGGGCGCCGGGCAGCGCGGGAGATCGAGTTTACGTCGAGCTCGACGGGGACTCCGAGCCCACGTTCTGCAGCTTCGCCGACGAAAGCGGCCACGGCAGCTTGCCCGCGAGCGTCGTTCCGCAACAGGGCGCCGGCACGCTGTCGGTCCACCGGCTGCGCGAGTCTGCATTCTCGGACGCGGGGCTCGCGCAGGGCGCGCTCCGTTTCGATTTCGAGCTCACGGCCTCCGTCACGTTCGAGTGACGCCAACTCACCGCGTCTACTTCGTTCCCGGACTCTTCGGCTTCGCGAAGCTCGCCGGCTACGACTACTTCACGCACATGCGGCGTGGCATCGAGGAGCGCTACGCGCGCGCCGGTGTGCCCGTGGTGTGCGAGGACGTGCCGGCGCCGCCGACTTCGTCGCTCCGCTACCGCTCGCGCGTGCTCGCGGGGACGGTCGCGCGCACCGCCGGCTCCGCCGGGCCAATCCACCTGGTCGGCCACTCGACGGGCGGGCTCGACGCCCGGCTCGTCCTCTCCCCGTCGGCGAACCTCGGGCTCGACGAGCCGCTTTTGGGCTGGCGCTCGCGCGTCGCCACGGCCGTGAGCCTCAACACTCCGCATTACGGGACGCCCGTCGCCGGCTACTTCGCGACCGTTTCGGGCACGCGCTTCCTCTACGCGCTGAGCCTCTTCACTGTGCTCTCGCTCACGCTCGGCGAGCCGTCGCTCGCGATTTTTTCGCGCTTGCTCGCCGGCCTCGGCGGCATCGACGCGATCTTCGGCGGCGATCTCAAGCTCATCAGCCGCGTGACCGACAACGTCCTCCGCTTCGTCGACAAAGACGGCCGCGAAGAGATCTCGGATTTTCTCGGCAAGGTGCGCATCGATCAGGGCGCCATCGTGCAGATCATGCCGGAGGCCATGGACCTCTTCAACGCCGCGACCGAGAACCGCCCCCGCGTGCGTTACGGCTGCGTCGCGTCCGCCGCGCCGCCCCCGCGCTCGCTCCGTATCGCCCGCCGCGTGCGCTCGCCTTACACCGCCTTCACGGCCGCCGTCTTCTCGACGCTCTATCAGTTTGCCGGCCAGCGCCCCCGCGTCTACCCGTACGCCAAGCCGCAGCCGCGCGAGCTCGAGCTCTTGCGCGCCGGCATCGAGCACGAAATCGACGACGGCATCAGCGACGGCATCGTGCCGACGCTCAGCATGCTGTGGGGCGACCTTTTGTGGGCGGGCGAAGCCGACCACCTCGACGTGCTCGGCCACTTCCACGACGAGCGCAAAGGCAGCGGCCATACCGATTGGATCACGAGCGGCTCGCGCTTCGGCGGCCAGCGCTTCGGCGCGTTGCTCGACGCCATCGTCGAGTACCAACTGAGGGTGTGAGCGATGTCATTTCGTCAAGACTACATCGAGCGCATGTTGCAAAAGCTCGCGGAAGTGATCGCGCGGGCGCTCGGGCTCGCGCGCTCGGGACAAGCGGAAGCAGGGCTCGAAATGCTGGAAGACGCGATCGCCTCGGGGTTCGGCATGCCGCTCCCGATGTTGCTGAAGCTCACGCCGGACACGGTGTGGTCGCTCTTCGGCCCGGAGCGCGCGCGCCTCCTCACCGAGGCGCTCACGACGCACCACGCCATGCTCGAGCTCGCCGGTCGCGGGGCGGACGGCGCGCGTTCGAAGGCGCTCGCCGATGCGCTCGCAAAGCGCACCGCTCAGTCGACGATACGATAAGCGAGCGTGCGCGCGGCGCCGTCGCGAACGAACGCCACGGCCAGGGCATCGGCCGTGCGCAGCGATTCGAACGCGTCGAACGCCTCCGTGTCACGTTCGATCGGCAAGCCGTTCACCGAGGTGACGATGTCGCCCGGCTTGAGATCCACCGCGTCCCAGAAGCCCGTCGGGCGCAAATCGACGATGGTCCAGCCGCGAAAGCGGCCGTCGGCGAGGCTCGGCTCGACCTGCACGCGCTGCAGAAAACTACCGAACCCGGAGTCGATCACGCTCACCACGTCCGTTCGCCTGAGCGTCGTCCGCGGGCCGCGAGGCGCGGGCGCCGCGGCGGTCGGCTTCGGTGCAGCCGCGAGGCGCGCGGGCTGGACCGGCGCGGGCTCGGAGCCGCCGCACGCGGTCAAAAAGCAGAGTCCGGCGAGGCTCGAGGCGCGCCGGAAAGTGCCGGACAGCTTGGAAGGACGGATCGCGATCGTCACGAGCTTCGCCTCGACTATGGGCCGAGGCTTCGGCGGGTGCCAAATTTGCTGAGCTGCGACCCTCAGCGCCCCGAATCGGGGGGCCGCCAGCCGCCGCGACCGCCGCGAAACGCTTTTGCGCCGCGCGCTCCGCCGCTCCAGAGCCCGAGATCCCCCGCGAGCCCGATGATGACGAGCAGCCAGCCGAGCGCCGGCATCTCCCCCGGCGTGCCGAGCGAGTTCATCCCGAACGCGAACGCGAGCGTCGTGAGCGGCAGGAAGAAGAACCCCAGGATCGGCAGGAGGAAAGAGCCGAACGCGCGCGAGAAGTAGTGGTTCCCGAAGAACCACACCAGAAACAGCGCGACCCTCGGAAACGCAAGAGCGATGCACCCAACGAAACACGGCACGGCGATCTTCTCACTTCCGTAGCGCGGGAACCGCTTCGCGGACGGCTTCCAAGAGGCGACCCGCCACTTCTTCCTGGGTCCCGACGCCGGAAACGTGCACGACGCGATCGCCCGGCACGAGCGTTTCCGCCCGCGCGTAGATGGCGACCAAGCGCTCTTGCAGCGCGCGGTGCTCGAACATCTCTTCCACACCGCCTCGGTTGCGGCGGCGCTCTTCGGCGACTTCGGCGGGCACGTCGATGACGACGGTCACGTCGGGACGCACGGCGCGGGCATTGAGCTCGCGGATCCAGGGGATCGCTTCGTGCGCTTCGGGCGCCGTCGCCGACTGATACGCAAGGCTCGAAAGATCGTAGCGATCGCTCACGACGACCGAGCCTGCAGCGAGCGCGGGGAGCACGAGCGAGTCGAGGTGGTCGAGCCTATCGGCGGCAAAGAGGAGCGCCATCGTGGTCCAGCCGAAACCGCGCGGCCCGGCGGCGTCCGCGACGAACAGACGCCGCTGCAGGATCTGCCGGATGAGGCCGCCTACGGGGCCGCTCGTCGGCTCGCAGGTCAGCATGGTTTCACGCCCGCTCGCCTTCAGCGCCTTGGTGAGCAGCCGTGAATGCGTGGTGCTGCCGCAGCCGTCGACGCCTTCGACGACGATGAACACCCCCTGGTGCGGCTGGGGTAGAGTCGAGGTCATCACGGGGTGGTCACAGGCGCATTGTCCTCGCTGAAGACGATGTTGTCGATGAGGCGCGTCGTACCGACGAAAAGAGCCACGGCGAGGAGCGCCCGCCGCCCCACCCGCTCCGAATCCGCGATGGGCACGAGGTCGTCGGCGCCGGCCACCGTCACGTAGTCGATGCGTGTGGCTGCGGGCTCGACCAGGTCGAGGACGGCGCGGCGCAACGTGCCGGCGCTCTCCTCTCCGGCTCGATGGAGCGTGAGGGCGCGCGCGAGACCGCGCGGGACGGCGAGCGCGCGTGTGCGCTCCTCGGGCGAAAGGTATGCGTTGCGAGAAGAGAGGGCGAGCCCGTCGGGGTCGCGGACGGTGGGAAAGCCGACGACCTCGACCGGCAACAAGAGATCGGCCGCCATCCGCTCGACGACCTTGAGCTGCTGGTAGTCCTTGCGCCCGAAGACGGCGACGGCGGGACCGCTCGCTGCGAAGAGCTTGCTCACGATGGTGGTCACGCCCTCGAAGTGACCGGGACGAAAGGGGCCTTCGAGCGTCTCGGTCAGGCCGCTCACGCGCACGCGCGTTCGCTCGCCCGCAGGGTACATCTCCGCGGGCGAAGGCGTGAACACGAGCCGCACCCCCGCTTCACGGCAGAGCTCGAGATCGCGTTCGAGCGGCCGGGGATAGCGCGTAAAGTCTTCGTGCGGGCCGAACTGCGTCGGGTTCACGAAGATGCTGACGGCGACGTGCGCCGCCCTTCTGCGGGCTTCAGCGACGAGCGCGAGGTGCCCGCGATGAAGCGCGCCCATGGTGGGAACGAAGCCGAACCCGCCGCCCTCCGCGCGTAGCGCGTCACACGCCGCGCGAAACTCGGCGGCCGTCCTTTTGACTTCGAATGCCGCGCTCACGACTCGTCACTCGCGGGGCCGTAGCTCGGCGGCGTGCCCGCGACGACGGGCTTCGCGCCCGTGTGCTCCACGGCCGGCTTTTGCTCCTTTGGCGTGCCGAAAGAGTGCTCGGGTGCCGGGAACTCGCCGCGTTCGACCTCGTCCACGTACGCGCGCGTCGCCTGCACCACGGCTTTGCCGACCTCACCGAAGCGCTTCACGAACTTGGGCTCGAGCTCGCCGTACATGCCGAGCAAATCGTAGCAGACGAGCACCTGACCGTCGCAGTGCGGCCCCGCGCCGATTCCAATCGTCGGAATCGAAATGGCTTCGGTCACGTGCCGCGCCACCTCCGACGGAATCGCTTCGAGCACGAGCGAGTACGCGCCCGCGGCTTCGAGCGCGCGCGCGTCCGCGAGCAGCCGCTCCGCCGCGGCTTCCGTGCGGCCCTGCACCTTGAAGCCGCCCATCGCGTGCACCGATTGCGGCAAGAGCCCGAGGTGACCCATCACGGGGATACCCGCGTTCACGAGCGCGCGCACGTGTTCGGCGTAGAGCGCGCCGCCCTCGAGCTTGACGGCCTCGAACGCGCCTTCCTTCAGCATGCGGCCCGCCGCCTCGAGCGCGGGCACGACGCCCGTCTGGTAACTCATGAACGGCATGTCGCCCACGAGGTGCGCACGAGTGGACCCGCGCGCGACGGCTCGACCGTGATAGATGATCTCGTCGAGCGTCACGCTCAACGTGTTCGGCTGGCCCTGGACGACCATGCCGAGCGAGTCGCCGACGAGAAGCACGTCCGCGCCGCCTTCCTCGAGCAGGCGCGCGAAGGTCGCGTCGTAGGCGGTCACGGCGGCAATCTTCGGGCCGCGGCCCTTGCGGGCCCTGAGCTCCGGAGCGGTGATTTTGGTCGCGCTCGTCACTGCCCGGCGAGCGTAGCATCGGGGCGACCATGGCCGTCCACCGGCCTCGCCGGTCCTTCCTCTCGCGTTCCGCGACTCGCGCCGCTCGAGCTGCTCGGGGCCGCTCGGGGCCGCGACCGTGAAGTGCTCGCCCCTCGAAAACCCGCTACGCTTGCAGACAAATGGCAGCGTCGGCGCCGTCACCGAGCTTCGAGCGCGAGTTCGCGCGGCGCGCGCGCGGCGTGCGGCTTCGCTTGCTCGCGCGCGACGCGGCACTCGGTGCCGCGTTCGGCGCTGCCGTCGGCGGGGCACTCGCGGGCCTATTTTGGTGGCTGCGCTTCGGCGCGGCGCGCGTGCCCGTCTTCGCGGCCGCGGTGGTCGGCGGCGCGGCCCTCGGCGCGTTCGTGGCGCACAGGCGCCGCTGGTCGAACGCCGACGTGGCCCTCTATCTCGACGCCAAGCTCGGCACCGCTGAAGTGATCACGACGGCCGCCGAGCTCGGCGACTCCCCGGTGCGGGCCAACGTCCGCGAACGAGCGAGCCTTGCGCTTGCGGAGGCGAAGGACGACCGGCTCGCACCGCGTGTGCTCACGCGCTGGCACGGCCTCTTGCCGCTCGGCAGCGCCGCAGCGATATGGCTCAGCGTCATCCCGCTGCCGCCGCCGCCGGCGCCCGCTTCGCTGCCGCCCGGCGCCGAGCACGTGAAGAAGTCGGACCTCGCCGGACTCGAGCGCATCGAGGCGCTGGCCGAGCTCGGGGGCGCGAACCCCGCGCAGGAGGAGCGTCTCAAGCGCCTCGCTGCCGAGGCGAAAAAGCTCCGCGAGGACATCGCGCGAGGCCTCGAGAAGCGCGACGCACTCGCGCGCATCGCGAAGCTTCGCGACGAGATCGCCGCCGAGGAGCTCCACTTCGGCGACGCCGAAAACCGCGCCGGGCTCGACGCCGCCGTCAACGAGCTCATGCAGAAGGAGCTCACGCAAAAGGCCGCTCGCGCGCTCGGTGACGGCGACCTCACCGCGTTCGACGCCGAAATGCAGCGCCTGGCGACGCTCGCGGAGAAGCGCGACCGAGAGCTCGCGAAGCACGCGCTCGAAGCTGCCGCCAAAGCCGCGCGCGAGAAGGGCGCTAAGGGCATCGCCGACGCGCTCGAGCGCCAGAAGGCCGCGATGGAGCGCGCGGAGTCGAAGCTCGACGCGCTGAAAGAGCTCGCGGGCCGCCTCGGCAACGGGCTCGACCAAGACGGCAAGGACGCGCTCAAGGAGCTCGACCGCTCCGGCAGTCCCGAAGCGCAGAAGAAGCTCGCCGACGCCCTCGATCGCGCGCTGAAGAAGCTCAGCGAGGACGAGCGCAAGCAGCTCGCCGAAAACCTCAAACGTGAGCTCGAGCGTGCGGGCGGCGGCGGCAATCCGATGAGCAAGGAGCAGCTCGAGGATCTCGCGCGGCGCCTCGAGCAAAAAGGCGGTGACCGCGCTTTGGAGGAGCAGCTGCGCGAGCTCGCTCGCCGCGATCCGAGCGAAGATTCGCGGCGCCAGCAAGGCCTCGGTCAGGCCGATCGCGGCGGCGCCGAAGCGCAGCGCGGCCTCGGTGCGATGCCGATGCCCGCGGGCGGCCCCGGCCAAGGCAAGGCGAGCGGGCCGCGGCAGGAACAGGCGCAGCCGAACGGCCCCGGGGGCAACGGCGCGGACAAGAACGGGTCGGGCGCCGGTCATGACGAGGGCACCGGCACTCACGACGGCAAGACGGCGCCGCTCGACCTGAAGGAGCTCCGCTCCAAGGCGGACGGCCAGCTCCTGCCGGGCGCGCCGATGCACGCCGCCACGCTCGGTCGGGCACCGGCGCGGTCGGGCGAGACCGCCAATCAGCTCGGAACCGGAACGCTCGGTCAGGTAGGTCCGTCGGAGGTCGGTGCGGTCGAAGGTGCGGACATTCCGGAGGAGTACCGCGAACAAGTCGGCCGCTATTTCGAGCCTTGAGCGCCCACCCTAAGCCTTGGACGGAAGCGGCCGTTCTTGAAACGAGACATGTCCGTTTCGAGATGCTTCGTCTTCGCCCTGACCGCCGCTTTCGCCGGGTTTGCTCCGAGCGCTCACGCTGAACCCGCGGTCCACGGCAAAAGCGCCAAGCAGACCGCCGCGACCGAAGTCCCGGCCGCCCCGCTCGCGCCGCAAGCGACCCCCCCGACCGACGATCCGCAACGCACGGCGCATGCGAAGGCGCTGTTCGAAAAAGCCGCCTCGGCCTACGCCACGGGCCACTACTACGACGCGATCGAGGAGTTTCTCGAAGTCGATCGCTTCTATCCGAACGACCAGCTCCCCTTCAACATCGCGAAGGCGTACGACAATCTCGGCAACCGCGCGGGCGCCTTGCGCTACTACCGCGAGTACCTCCGCCGCTCGCCCGGGGCGCCGGACCACGACAGTGTCGTCACACGCGTTCGCGACCTCGAAATCGCGCTCGCCGAGCGCGGACTGCAACAGGTGACGGTGTTCTCCGATCCGCCGGAAGCGACCGTGCTGGTCGATGATCGGCCCGTCGGACTCACCCCTTGGACGGGCGAAACGTGGCCCGGGCACCACCGCGTCGCCGTGCAAAAGAACGGCTACCTCGCGCACGAGGTCGTCATGGAGCTCGATCCGCTCAAGGCCGAAGAAGTAAACCTCGAGCTTGCGCGGGCTCCGACCATCGCGCCGCCGGCCCCCGCAGCGCCCGTGCACGACGAAAAGCCCTGGCCCCTCACGCGCCGCATGAGCGTGCTCACCTGGACGACCCTCGGCGTCGGCACGGCCGCGCTCGGCACTTCCATCGCGGTTCAGGCCTCGAGCGCCAAGGACTCACGCATCACGCCCGCTGCCGGCTTCTTCGCGGGCCTCGGCACCGCGGCAGCAATCGTGGGCGGCGTAATGCTCTACTTGGATCTGAGTGACAAGTCGGGCGGCGAACGCCACGCCGCCGTGAATGCGGGTCCCGAGCGCGTCCTCGCCACCTATCAGACGTCGTTCTGAACGGCACCTCGCGAGCGAACCAAGCTCGTTGCGAGACGGAGCCGAGCGTCGGTTCGCGTGTCGCCGCGGCTCTCAGCGAAACGGGTTTTTGAGCTCGTTGCGCGACGGGGCGCGGCGCCCGAGTGAACGCTGAGGCGCCGTACGCGTGACCGGCGCGGGCTTCGCGACGGGCGCAGGCTTCGACAGGCGCTCGACCGGGGGCGGCAGGGCTGCCGGGGCGGGCACTGGCGCAGGCGCCGAAGCGTGCTGCGTGACCTCGGGCGCGACGGCGGCACTCGTGGCGAGCGGCTTCGGCGCGTCGGTGGTTGTGGCAGCGACGGCGGGCTCCGCGTCGTTCGCGCTGCCGCTCAGGCGACTCGCGAGGACGGCGCTCGCGAAGGCGATACCTGCCGGCACCGCGAACCATGCCCAGCGCGGCATGCGCCCGAGGGCCTTGGACGCAACGGAGACGGGACCGTAGCCGGGGTCGAATTTCGGGGCTTTGCGGCCGACCGTCGTCTTTCCGCGCGAGTCACCGACGTCGATCGAAATCTGCGTCGCCGGGATGCCCTCCCGCAACAAATCGAGCATCGGCGCGATCGCCGTGGGCGGCGCGGGATGCACGGCCGGCGGGTCACTGTGCTCGCCGCCCGGCACGAGGGAGGCGAACAGCGAGGGCTGCGCTGCCGGGCGCTCGGTCGCGTCGACCCACGACTTGAGCGGCGCCTGCGTGATGTCGACCTTGACGTTTCGATCGAGCAGCCACTCGGCGAGCGCGCGGCCGAGCGCGCGCATGTTCGGGAAGCGCGTCTCGCGATTCTTGTCGAGGCCCCGCGCGAGAATGACCCAGAGCTCGGGCTCGTCCACGCCGTGTTCGGCGAGCGTGAGCGGTTCCTCTCCCATGATCGCGTAGAGGAGCGCGTTGTAGCTGTCGCCGGCGAACGGCGTACAGCCGGTGACGAGCTCGTAGAGCATCACGGAGAACGCCCAGACGTCGACCCGCAGATCGACGTCGCGCTGGCCGCGCGCCTGCTCGGGCGACATGTACGCGGGGCTGCCGAGCAGCGTGCCGTCGAGCGTGAGCTTGGGTGACGCCGGTGCGTCGAGCTTCGCGATGCCGAAGTCGAGGATTTTCGGCTGCACTCGGCCGTCGGCGAGCCGCGCGAGGTGCACGTTGTCCGGCTTCAGATCGCGATGCACGACGCCGCGCGCGTGCGCGACGACCAGGGCGTCCGCGATCGGCAGGAGGACTTGCGTGGCACGCACGGCCGGCAGTCGCGCCCGACGCTTGAGCGTCGCCGACAAGCTCTCCCCGTCGAGCAGCTCCATGCTGATGAAGGGGTCCCCGTCACGGGTGCGCCCGAAGTCGAAGATCTGGACGATGGCCGGATGGTGAATGGCGGCGGCCGCGCGCGCTTCCTGCAGCATGCGTTCGCCCGCGCCCGGTACGGCCTGCGCGAAGTCCGCGCGCATCAACTTGAGCGCGACGTGCGAGTTCAGGGTGAGGTTGCGTGCGACCCACACCGAGCCCATGCCGCCCTCGCCGAGGAGCCGCACGAGCAGGTACTTTTGCTCGACGACGACGCCCGCCGCGTAGCGATCCTCGCGCAGCGGTACCACGACCCCCGTCGTGGCGATCTTCGTGGTTTGGTGGGTGATGGAGTGGTCCCTCGGGGCGCTCTCGGGCGTCTCGGGATCCAGGGAAGGGGCAACGCTCTGCACGACGCGCTCGTCCAACCAAGGACAACGGCACGCGGCGGTCCAAACTTGAGCGTTTATTTTCGGGTGGGTAGCTGTCCGGGCAAGTGGGACAGAGTCGCTACTGCACCTTGGCTTTGACGGTGCGGATCTTCGCCTTGTAGACGGCGAGGTCCTTTTCGAACTGCGTATTCAGCGTGTGGAAGGTGTCGAGCGTCGCGGCGTCGAACCCGGCGATGTCCTTCGAGAGCGCCTTCTGCTGCTTCACGATGTCCTGCATCAGCTGCGTTACCTGAGCCTTGGACTTGGCAGCCACCTTCGACACCTTGCCCTGCACTTCCACCAAATCCTTGTTGGCGTCGGAGAGCTCGAGCTTCGCCTTGGCCTTGAAAGCCTGGCGTGCGGTCACGAGCGCGGCTTCTGCGGACTTCGCCTGATCCTCCGCGCCGGACTGCGCCTTGCTGAGCGCATCCTTGACTTGGTCTTGCGCTTTTTGAAGCTCGGCCTTCGTGTCGTCGAGCTGCTTCTGGATGTCGGCGATCTTGGTTTTGGCCTGATTTTCGGCCGAGGTCACCTTTTCGTCGGCTTGCTTCTGGATCGCGTCGAGCTTCGCCTTCTCCTCTTCGGCATGACTGCAGCCGAGGAGCGTGACCAGGACCAAGGGCGCCAGAGTGACCTTTTGGAACCGCATGGTCCCCCACGCTACCACCGAAGCCTGCACGTCGTCTTCATTGTCCGTCATGAACTATCGACTCCACCCCAAAACAAGACCGCGCCGGTTTCGGTCGTCGCGAATGGCGATGAGGCACGGAGTCCGCTCGAATCGCTCCGGGCGCGGTCAGGAAGCGACGCGACGCCCACTTACATAAAGGTCGCGGCTACCGTCGACACGGGATAGATCCGCCGCAGCCTGCTGCGCCTGTTTCCGGCGGCGAGCGGAGCGCATCGAGCTTTCGAACGAGCGGCTTCCCACCCCGGGGCACGCGGTCACGTCGCGTGTCAAGGGCTCACACGCGCCCGCGGCACGCCCGATTTCGCGCGAAGCACGGACCTTCGAGACCGATGGTAGCCTCCGGGTTCGATGCCGCCCGCGCTCACCCCGGATTCGCCCCCTTCGCTGGAAGCTCGAGTCGCCGCGGCGCGCGACGCTTGTGAACGACTGCGCGCTGCGATCGGAGCCGTCATCGTCGGCCAGAACGAAGTCGTCGACGAAGTGCTCTGGGGGCTCGTCGCCGGCGGCCACGTGCTCTTGGAAGGCAACCCGGGCCTCGGCAAGACGCTGCTCGTGCGCACGCTCGCGTCGTGCCTCGATCTCGGCTTTTCACGCATCCAATTCACGCCCGATCTCATGCCGAGCGACGTGACGGGCACGAACATGCTCGCGCTCGGGCCGGGCGGCACGAGCACGGGCCGCTTCGAGCTCCACCGGGGACCCATCTTCGGCCAAGTCGTGCTCGCCGACGAGATCAACCGCGCGACGCCGAAGACGCAAAGCGCGCTGCTCGAAGCCATGCAAGAGCACGCCGTGACCATCGGCGGCGTGCGGCACGCGCTCGACGAGCCCTTCTTCGTGCTCGCGACCGAAAACCCGATCGAGATGGAAGGCACCTATCCGCTGCCGGAGGCGCAGCTCGATCGCTTCCTGCTCAAGGTGCTCGTCCCGTCGCCGGGCGAGGACGATCTCACCCAAATCCTCGCGCGCACGACCGGGCAGCCGGCGCTCGCTCCGCCGCGTGTGCTCGCGCGGGCGGACGTGATCGAGCTGCGCGCCCTCTGCCGCGAAGTCGCCGTCGCGGAGCCGGTGCTGCGTTACGCCGCGCGGCTCGTGGGCGCGAGCGCGCCAGAGTCCCCGCTCGCCTCCCCGCTGGTCCGGCGCGCGCTCCGGCTCGGGGCGGGCGTGCGCGGCGCGCAGGCGCTCGTGCTCGGAGGCAAGGCCGTCGCGCTCCTCGCGGGCAGAACGCACGTTTCGTTCGCCGATCTCGCCCGTACGGCGAGACCCGTACTGCGGCATCGGTTACTCCGCAGCTTCGAAGGCGAAGCCGACGGCATCACGCCCGACCGCGTGATCGACGAGCTCATCGCGAGCGTGCCGGCGCGGCCCGACGCGGTGGAGCGCGTGGTACAAGGCAACTGATCTCTTTGCCCATGGGACGCGCGATCCGCATCGTGACAGAGCGTCTTTTACGCGCCGGCAGCGCTCTTCTCGCGACGCTCTTCGCAACGAGCCTCGCCTGGGGCGCTCCGCCCGCCGCACCCGCGCTCACGCTCACGACCTCACCCGCGCTCGGCCCGAACACGCCGCTCCCCGAAGGCTGGTCGACGTACGCCGTGTGGCTCGCGAACGCGGGCGCCGCGGAGCAGAGCGGAACGCTCGAGCTCGAGGTCAAAACGCCGTTTTCGCACGAACAGGCGCACGTCGTGACCGCACCGTTCACGCTCGCGGCAGGCGCGCGTGCGACGTTCGAGCTGCCGACGCACGGCTACTCGAATGCGCCGGTCGACGTGACGCTCAACGCCAAGGCGGCGGACGGTAGCGTGCTCGCGACGGCCGCCGTCACCGAGCCGAAGCCGAACGATCCCCTGCTCGTCGATCTCTCGACGCCGAGCCGCATCGGCGCCGCGGTGCGCTCGCTCGGGCTCCTGCTCGAAAAGCCCGCGGGCGGCGGCGTCGTGGTCGGCTCGGCGCTGGTCTCGACGCCGCCGGTCGATCCGGTCTCGGGCGATCTCGCGCTCCCACGTTGGGCCGCGGGTTACGCTCCCGCGTCGCTCGTCGTCACGAGCGGCAGGCGGCTCGCGTCGCTCGGCCGCGAGCAGCTCAGAGCGCTCACCGATTGGGTGCTGAGCGGCGGCGCCCTCGCCGTAGCGCTCGAACGCGCTGAAGACGCGCGCTTCGAGCCGCTCGTGGCCCTCGCGGGAGGCCCCATCGAGCGAACCGAGGCCCCGAACGAGCTGCTCGCGCCCGCGCTCTTCTACCAGCCTGGGGAGCTCTCGCCCGGGACGGCGATGGGCCCGGGTTCGGGCAGTCGCTCCATCGTCGCGCTTCGCCTCGGCCCGCGCTCCGACACGGCCGGACTGTTGGAAGGCTTCAAGGGCGGCAATCTGCGCCCGAGTCCCTGGGGTGCGGTCGCGAGCTACGGGCTCGGCGAGCTCCATCTCTTGGCGTTCGATCTCGGGGAACCGTACGCGTCCGATCGCTGGGTCGCGCTCAAGCTCTCGGATCTCTTGCGCCACGCGAAAGAACGTGAGGTCGCGGTGGCGTTACCGCTCGGTCGCACGCCGTTCGACGGCATGGCCGCCAACGCCATTCGTGCCGAGCTCGATCCGAACCGCTCCATGCGCTGGACGATCGTGGTCTCGGCGTTGATTCTGCTGGTCTACGCGGCGCTGGCGGGACCGGTCAGCTTCTGGCTCGCGGCCCGGCGCGGCAAGCCGCTGCGTGCGCTCTGGCACCTGCCGCTCTGGGCGGGCTCGACGCTCGCGCTGATCGTCGTCATCGGCTTGCTCGGCAAGGGCATCCGCGGGCGCGCACGTCATCTGACTTTCATGGAGGTGGGCGCGGGCATGGAACGTGCCGTCGCCACGCGCTACCGCAGCTTTTACACGTCCGCTTCCCGCCTCATCACGGTAGAACCCACGGCGCGCTCGAGCCTCATCGACGAAGTGGTCGGAGACGAGTTCGCCGATCGTTCGCTCGTCGTGGATCGCGACGGCGCCCATATCGAGCGACTGCGCACGAAACCCTGGGCGACCACGCTCGTCCGCGACGACGGCTTCGCGAGTCTCGCGGGCGGCATCAGCATCGTTCGCGACGAAAGCGGCGACGTGACGGTGCACAACCGCGCGGCGCGTGACCTCGTGGCCGCGGTGCTGCGCGTCCCAGGCCGCGGTTTTTACGCCTTCGGGCGCATCGGCGACGGGAAATCCGTGCACGGTCGCGACGGCGAAGCGCTTTCCACGTCCATCGGCGTGCCTCCCGTCTATTCGCGCCTGCATCCGCTCGCGGCGACGCTCCTCGCCCCCACCGTCGACAAATACGCCGAGGGACTCGGCGCGGCGCTCGCCGCTCTCGAGGCCCAGGCCTCGGAGGCCGACTTCTGGCCGGAGGACGTGCCGGTCCTCATCGCGCAGCTCGACGGCGGCGAGGGCAAGCTCAGGGATTCGGGCTACGAGCTCGATCGCGACCGCGTGATCGTGCGCGTCGTGGGCTTCGGAGGCGTGCCGTGAGCGCGCTCGACGTGACGGCGGATTCGGGCGCGCCCGCCTCCGGCGGCGCGCCCGTGTCGGCGCCGCCGCCCGCCATTTCCGTGCGGCACCTCTGGCATCGCTACGGCTCCCTCGACGTGCTGCGGGACGTGAGCTTCGACGTCGCCCACGGCGAGATTTTCGGCTTCATCGGCCCGAACGGCGCCGGTAAGACGACGACCATCCGCGCGATGGCGACGCTGCTCGAGCCGACGGCCGGGAGCGTCCACATCGACGGTTACGACGCGGCGCTCGACCCGGACGAGGTGCGTAAAATCATCGGGTACATGCCGGATCATGCCGGCGTCTACGAGCGGATCACCGTGCGCGAGTTCCTCGAGTTCTTCGCCGACGCGTATCGTATCCCCGAGCTCGGCGTGGTGGACGCCGTGATCGAGCTCACCGAGCTCGCGAAGCTCTCCGATCGGCTCGTGGCGACGCTGAGCAAGGGGATGAAGCAGCGCCTGCAAATCGCGCGCACCCTGCTCCACGATCCCAAGGTTCTCGTCCTCGACGAGCCTGCGAGCGACCTCGATCCCCGCGCCCGCATCGAAGTGCGCGACCTCCTGCTCGAGCTCCGCGAGCTCGGGAAAACGATTTTTCTCTCGAGCCACATCCTCACCGAGCTCAGCGACGTGTGCACCTCGGTCGGCATCTTGGAGCGCGGACAGCTCGTCGTGGCTGGCCCTATCGGAGAGATCGCGGAGCGGCTGGCGGCCGAACGGGGCCGGCGTGAACCGGCGGCGCCCGTGCCGCCCGACCTCGCAGCGCCGCTGATGCCGCCACTGCCCGCGGCCGCCGAGGGGGGCGCTCCGAACTTCGCTCCCGAGGCGCCGCCGGCAGCGGTCGTGACGCCCGGGGGCGCGCCCATCCCGCAGGCCACGCGCAAGCGGCTGAAGCTCCGGGTACTCGGGGACTCGCAAGCCATCGTGCCGATGCTGGAGGGCGGCAGCGGCGTCCTCGGCGTCGAGCCCGGGCCCGGTGGATCGCTCTCGCTCTATTACGTCGGAGGCGACCAGTACGTCGCGGAGGTCGTGCGCTACCTCGTGACGAGCGGTGTCGGCCTCGTCAGCGTCGAGCCCGAACGTAACGAGCTCGAGCGCATCTTTCTCGAAGTCACGCGTGGAGATCTGACGTGAGCGCGCAGACGGGCATCGCCTCGATACCGCCTCCGCCCCCGAGCGTCCGCGGCTTCTCGCGGGCGAAGGTCGGGTTCGCGCGGCTCCTCGCCGACCCGAACCCAGTCTGGATGCGCGAGCTCAAAGCCGCGGCGCGCTTGCAGCGGACACCCGTCGTGCTCGCCGTGACGACCGGCATGATGACGCTCCTCGTGTGCTCCGTAGGCGGTATCGCCGCGATCGACGCGGAGCCGGCCAAGGTCGGCGTCTGGCTCTATCACACGTTTTTTTCATTGGCGTTCGCGCTCGTGGCCTGGATGGGCCCGGCGATGGCTGCCACCGGAATCGCGGCCGAGCGGAGCGGCGGGACGTGGGAGGCGCTCGAGCTCACCGGGCTCGGTGCACCCGCCATCGCGCGAGGAAAGTTCCTCGGCGCGCTCACGTACGTGACGCTCTACCTCGTCATGCTCGCGCCCGTCGGCGCGTTGCCGTTCCTTTTCGGCGGGGTGACGGCGCTCGAGGTCGTGCTCGCGTTCGTCGTGCTCGGCGGCGTGGCCATCCTGAGCGTGACGTTCGGCCTCGCCGTAAGCTCGAAGTTCTCGAGCCCCGCGCTAGCAATCCTCGTCACGCTCCTTTGTTCGATCCCCACCTCCATCGCGGCCTACGTCGGCTTGGGCGTCGGGCTCTCGTTCGTGGCGAACGGGCTCTGGCACGGCGTGGCCGCCGGCCCCCCGGTCTGGCTGCCCACGGCGTACTCCCGCGCCGAATTCGGCGTCGAGTACCTGACCCTGCTCGTGCTCGTGCCGCTCGCGCTCGTCGCCCTGCCCGCCTGGCTCTTTCACGAGATCACGGTCGCGAACATGGCCGCGCCGAGCGACGATCGTTCGACGCGCCTTCGGATCTGGACGTTGGTCGCGGCGCCCTTCATGACCGCCACCTGCGTCACCTGCGGAGTCGCCCAAAAAGACGCCGGTTGGTTCATCGCCGGGGTCGTCGCGCTCATGGCGACCTACCTGTTCCTCGGGTTCCTCTTCGCGGGCGAGCCGCTCGCCCCCTCGCGCCGCGTCGAAGCGCGCTGGACGCGCGAACGGGCAGGCGCCGGCCGCCGCTTTCTCGGGCCGGGCGTGATGCGCGCTTGCACGCTCTTGCTGCTGCTGATCGTCGGCTCGTTCGCGGCGCTGCTCGGAGCGGCTGCCCTCACCCTGCGCGTCGCGAGCGAGCGTGACGGCGTGCTCGCTCTCGGCGGCTACGCGGCGGCGTTTCTGGTGTTTCTCGCCGGCTTTGCCGCCTGGACGCGGGCGCGCTCACGGTCGAGCGGCGTGCCGAAGGTGCTGCTGCTCGGCGCGCTCTTCCTCGCGGTCGTCGGACCCTGGATTGCCATGGCCATCGCCGGTATCTTCGAGTCGACCGAGCGGGCGCTGCTGATCGCCGCGCCCTCGCCGCTCTACGCCTTCCACTTACGCAAGGTGATAGCGAGCGGCGGTCCGGACGCCGACGTGGCGGCGCTCGCCGGCTCGATCGCGGCGGCAGCGTGGCTCGTGATCGGGTTCGGACTCTTCGCGCTCGCGAGCGCTCGCATCGAGCAGCGGCTGGCCGCCGAGCGCGCCGTCCGCGCCAACCTCGAAGGCTCGTCCGGCCAGGGATGACGGACGGCTTGCTCGCGCCCGAGTTCCTGCGCGAGCTCGAAATCCTCAAGCGCCTCCTGGAGATACGCGCGCGGTCCGGAGGCGCCGGCGAGCGCGTGTCGCGCCGGCGCGGCTCGAGCGCCGAGTTCCACGAGCACCGCCCCTACGAGCCGGGGGACGACTTGCGGCGGGTGGACTGGCTCGCCTTCGCTCGTAGCGGTCAGCCCGTAACGAAACTTTTTCGCGCCGAGGAGGACGCGATGGTCCGCATCGTCCTCGACGCCTCCGCCTCGCTCGACTTCGGGACGCCGAGCAAGCTCGAGGCAGCACGGCGGGTCGCTGCCGCGATCGGGTACCTCGCGCTCGCGAGCGGGCAGCGCGCCGAGCTCTGGGTTGCTCATCCGGTGGGCGAGGGACGGCTGCCCCTCGAGCGGACTCCGCCACGGCGTGGTCGGGGGGGGGTGACCGGCCTCCTGCGGGACCTGTCGCGCGTGAAGGCGAGCGGGACGACGGACCTCTCGGCACCCATCCGGGCCATCGTCGAGCACGCGCCACGGCCCGGGCTCGTCGTGGTCGTGAGCGATTTTTTCGATCCGGGTCCGGTCACGAGAGCGCTCGGCCTGGCGCGCGCGTCGGGACACGACCTCACGCTGGTCCAGATCCTCGACGTGACGGAGCTCGAGCCCGAGCTCGAAGGCGACCTTTCGCTCGTCGACGCGGAGAGCGATCAGCGCGTCGAAGTGACCGCCGACGCCGCCGCGATCGAAGCGTATTTGTTGCGAATTACTGGGCTAATCGAGGAGATCCGCGCCTTCGCGCGGCGTCA
This sequence comes from Polyangiaceae bacterium, assembly GCA_025936045.1. Lineage (GTDB taxonomy): Bacteria > Myxococcota_A > Polyangia > Polyangiales > Polyangiaceae > PMG-095. The sequence continues at coordinate 51,850 of JAICUB010000025.1, forward strand.
CGGGGCGACGTACGTGAGGGCCACGAGCGACGAGCCCTTGCTCGCTCTCGTGCGGCGTCTGGTCGCGCGCTCGATCGACTGATTGACGAACCCCTCTACTCACCACCCTCTTCGAACCCCTCTGCCCTCCCCCGCCCGGCGGGTGGAGCGGCGCGAGCGCGTCACCTCGGCGACTGCGCTCGCGCCTTCTCCGACAATCTCACTTCTTCTTCTTGCGACGCTTCTTCGCCTTCTTCGGCATCGCGGCCGGGGCGGCCTTCGCCGCCTTCGCGGCCTTCTTGGCACGTCGCTTCTTCGGCGCGGGGCCGGTCTTCTTCTTCGCAGCCATATCCATCCTCTGGTGTTTGGTTGAGCGAGCGCTCACGAGGGGCACTCACGAGTGCGCATGATTCCTTGCTTCGTTGTCTTCGTCAAGCATCACGCGCGCATTCATGCGTGCGCGTCACCTTCAATCTTCGATCGCGGACGGTCCCGACTTTTGGGTACGCTCGCACCGTGAGCCGCTCGGACGAGATCGAAAGGGAGACCCTGCGAATCAATCGCCGGTACATGATCGAGGTGGTCGAACGCTTTCTGCTCTGTCCGTGGGCGGCCCGCTCGCGCCTCGACGGTCAGGTCGCCGAATGCGTTTTTCAGCAGGAATCATCGGAAGATTTCGCGCCGTCGCTCGCGCGCATCAGCGAGCTCGCCGCGCTCCCCGCGATCGAGATCGCGCTCTTCATCTACCCCTGCCTCGGTCTCTCTCGCCTCGACTTCGAGCACTTCGCTCGACGCCTCCGCGCGTTCGACCACGACCGTCATGCGATCGGCGGGGTGCCCTTCGCGCTCGCCGTGTTTCACCCGGATGCGACCCCCCAGCTCGAAGACGCGGAGCGCCTGATCCCGTTCTTGAGGCGCAGCCCCTACCCCACCCTACAGCTCGTCCGGACCGCGGCGCTCGAACGCGTGCGCGGGGACGAGGTCGAAGGCACGGCGTTCCTGGATCTCGAGGCCCACGGCGCGGCGGCCTGGGCGAATGCGCCCGCCCCCCTCTCGCTGCGCGAGCGAATTGCGCAACGAAACCTCGCTGCGGTGCTCGAAGAGGGGGTCGAAAATGTCGAGGCCGTCATCACGGCCATCCACGCCGACCGCGACGCGACGGACGCTCGCCTCGCTCGGCCAAAACGGGCGTAAGCTCGAGCCCGTGCCGTTCGAGCTCCAGAGCCCACTAGGCCTCGCGCTCCTCGGCTTGCTCGTTCCACTCGTTCTTCTCTATGTGCTCCGCATCCAGCGCGAGCGGAGGCGGGTGAGCTCGATTTGGCTCTGGCGCGCGGCGGAGCGCGATCTGCTCGCCCGCCAGCCGTTCCGGCGGCTGGTCCCGCACGTCTCGTTGATGCTCGAGGCGCTCGCCCTCGTCTCGCTCGCCCTGGCAGCGGCGCGCCCGCTCACGCGCGGTGGTCGCATCGACGCAGGTCACGTCGCGTTCATCATCGACGCGAGCGCGTCGATGTCGGCGCTGAACGCGGCCGGAAAGTCGCGCTTGGCCGAAGCCCAAGACGCCCTGCGCACCGCCGTGCGTCGGCTCGCGCCGGGCGCCGACGCCCTCGTCATCGAAGCCGGGCGTGACCCGCGCGTCGTCGCGCCCTGGGAGCACGACGTACACCGGCTGGAGGGCGCGATCGGCCGGGTCAGCGCGGCGGACGTCGAGGGGGACCTCGGGCGTGCGCTCGCCCTTGCTTCCGATCACCTGCGGACGCGCTCGGGGTCGCGCCGCATCGTCGTCGTCACGGACGGCGCGCTCGCGCAGCGCGACTCGCTCAAGCTCTCCGCCTTCCCGCTCGAGGTCCTGCGCGTCGGCGAGCCGGTGGACAACGCCGGCATCGTGCGGGTGGACGTGGGGCGCGCTCCGGCGGGGGCGGGCAAGGACCAGGTTCAGGCGTTCGCGATGGTGCAAAACTTCGGGCGAAAGCCGCGCTCCTTCTTCGTGACGCTGTCGCAGCGGGGCGTCACGACCCCGCTCGCATCACGCCGCGTGGAGCTCGCGCCCGGCGAACAGGCTCCCGTCGTGCTCTCCTTCGACGCGGCTCCGCACGACGAGGGGATGGGGCTCGTGGTGGAGCTTTCTCCGGGCGATGCGCTGCGGGCGGACGACCGCGCCTACGTGCGCGTGCCCGAGAGCGGCCGTCTCCCGGTCGTGGTGGCTCCCAAGGCCGTGAGCCCGTGGCTCCTGCGCGCGCTCGGCAGCGATCCGGACACGGAAATTTTCACGACCGAGCTCGCCGGGCTCGCGAGCGCGGACGTGCCGCGCGACGCGTTCGTCGTGGTGGACGGCGCGTGCCCGAAGGCGTTGCCCGGGGGCGATTTTTTGATCGTGAACCCGCCGCCGGGCGCTTGTGTGACGGCGACCGTCGGCGCGGCGCTCGAGCGGCCATCCATCACGTCGTGGGCCGAGGGCGACCTGCGGCTTCGCTTCGCGAGCTTCGACGGCGTCAACGTGGCGCGTGCCCACGCCGTCGAGCCGGACGGGCCGAATGCCTCCCTCCTGCGCGGCCGCGAGGGCACGTTGATCGCCGATGTCTCGGTGCCGGGTCGTACCGGGACGCTGATCGGCTTCGACGTGGGCGAGAGCACCTGGCCGCTCCGGGCCTCCTTCGTGCTCTTCGTGCGTAATCTGCTCGAGCTCGCGCAGAGTCACCGTACGGGGGCGGCTTCGGGTCCGGCGCGCACGGGCGAGCCGCTCGCGCTGCGGGTGCCCCTCGATGTGACGGACGTCGAGCTCGTGCGCCCCGACGAGACCAAGCTCGAAGTGCCGGCGCACGACGGCCTCGCGGCGACGCCGGGGCCCGAACGCGCCGGCTTCTACTACGCGAGCTGGCAGGGCCAGCGGCCGGGCAGCACGCTCGTCCCGGTGAACCTGACGAGCGCCGCCGAGAGCGATCTCGGCACGCGCGAGCTCGTGGTGCCGCGGGGCCAAACCACCACCGTCAAGCGCCCGAGCGAGCTTTCCGACAGCGTGAGCGATTGGTCGTGGCTGCTCGCGGCGCTGTCGCTGCTCTGCGCCGTCGCCGACGTCTTCTGGGTCACGCGCGGCGGCCGCCGGCCCGCGCGCGCCCCGAGCTCCCCGCTGCGGCCCGTGCGCGAAGGGGCGCCGTGACGCGCGACGCCCTCGTGCCGCTGCTCGGGCCCGCCTGCGCGCTCGCTCTCTGCGTCTGGGTCGCCGGACGGCTCGTGCTACGTCCGGCGAGCCGGCGGCCATGGCTTGCCGGCTCGGCCGTCGCCGCTTGCTTGCCCCCGCTCGTGACCGCGTTCGCGGGCGACGGCTTCCTCGAGCTGCCCCAAGTGCGGCTCGAGCGAGGCTGGCTCGCGCTACCTGTCGCCGTCATCGTGCTCGCGGGGCTGAGCCGTCTCGAGCGCTTGTCGGCCCGCCAGGCGCCGTTTCGCCGCTCGGCGACGGAGGCGCTCGCCGCCGTCAGCATGCTCGCGGCCGGGCTCGCGGTGAGCGGGCTCGAAGTCGGACGCGCCCTCGACCGTCTGAGCGTCCTCGTCGCGCTCGACCGCAGCCGCAGCATCGACCTCGTCCCGAACGCCGACGAGCGCATCGCGACCGAGCTTCGGGTCGCCGAGCTCGGCATGCGCGAAGAGGATCGCATCGGCACGCTCGCGTTCGGCGTCGGCGCGGCCATCGAGGATCCGCTGCGCCCCCACACGCGCCTGCCGGCGCCCCAGCGTGCCGAAGTCGGACGCGACGGCACCGACCTCGGCGTCGCCATCCGCCACGCGCTCGGCGAGCTCCCACCGGATTCGTCCGCGCGCATCGTGCTTTTGAGCGACGGTGTCGCGACCCGCGGCGACGCGCTCGGTGCCGCGCTCGCCGCCGTCGCCGCGGGCGTGCCGGTCGACGCCGTACCGCTCGATCAAGCGAAGGTGCCCGATGTGCGCATCGCGAGCTTACGCATGGCGCCGCGCGCGAGCGAGGGCGAACCGCTCGAGCTCCGCGTCGTGACGGCGTCGACCGCGGCGGCGCGTGTGGAGGTACGCGTGCTCCGTGACGGCAAGCCGATCCGCTCGGGCGAAGTCTCGCTCGGGGCGGGCGAGGACGTGCTTCACCTGCGCGAGCTCGCTCCGGCGCCGGGTTTCCATCGTTACGACGTGGAGCTCACCGCCAAGGATCCGGCGCAGGATCTCGCGCACGAAGACAACGACGCTTCCGCGTTCGTGCGCGTGCGCGGCCAGGCGACGGCGCTCGTACTCGAGCGCGACCCACCGCTCGCGGCCGCGCTCGTGCGCGCGCTCGAAGCGGCGGCCTTTCGTGTCGAGGTGCGCGGGCCGAGCGCCGTGCCCGCCGACGTCGCCGGCTTCGCCGCCTACGACCTCGTCACGCTGAGCGACATCCCTGCGTCCGATCTCGCACCGACGCAGCTCGACGCGCTCGCGAGCTACGTGCGCGATCTCGGCGGCGGCCTCGTGCTGTTCGGCGGCGATCGCAGCCTCGGCCCGGGCGGCTACGGCCGCACGCCGATCGAAGAGGTGAGCCCCGTCTCCTTCGACGTGAAGCAGGAGCGGCGGCGCGCGAGCCTCGCCGAGGTCATCGCCGTCGACTACTCGGGCTCGATGTCGATGAGCGTCGGCTCGAAGACCAAGCTCGATCTCGCGAACGAGGCGGCGGCGCGCTCGGCGGATTTGCTCGGCTCCGGCGACCGACTCGGCGTGATGCACGTCGATACGGCGGTGCACTGGACGGTGCCGCTCGGCCCCGTCGCCGACAAGGCCGCGATCGAACGCGACATCCGCGCCGTAGGCCCGGGCGGCGGCGGCATTTACGTCGACCTCGCGCTCTCGAGCGCCTACGACGCGCTCCGGCGCGAGAAAGTGCAGCTCAAGCATTGCCTGCTCTTCTCCGACGGCGCCGACGCCGAGCAGCACGAGACGTCACTTTCGCTCGCGAGCCGCGCCAAAGCGAGCGGCATCACGACGAGCGTCGTGGCGCTCGGCAACGGCGCGGACGTGCCCGACCTCGAACAGGTGAGCCGCGCCGGCGGCGGCCGGTTCTATTTGATCGAGGACGCCACGCGCCTCCCCGCCGTGTTCGCCCAGGAGACGGTGCTCGCGTCACGCAGCGCCATCAACGAAGTCACGTTCCGGCCGACGCTCGGCTCACCGGGCCCGGCAATCCGTGGCATCGATTTTTCGACCGCTCCGCCTCTCACTGGCTACGTCGTCACCCTGGCGAAGGCTCGCGCCCAGGTCCACCTCGCGGGCCCCGAGGGTGATCCGATTCTCGCCGTCTGGTCCGCGGGCCTCGGTCGGGCCGCCGTCTTCACGAGCGACTTCAAGGATCGCTGGGGCCGAGCTTGGACCGGCTGGGAAGCGGCGGGGCGCCTTTTCGGGCAGCTCGCCCGCGACGTGGCCCGCCGAGCCGACGATCCGCACCTGCGACTCGAAGCGGACACGCAAGGCGGGGTCCTCCACCTGCGCGCCAACGTCGTTGACGACCGCGGGCGCGCCGAAACGTTCCGGCGCCTGCGCGCGACTGTCGCCGGACCCGACGGCTTCTCTCGCACCGTCGAGCTCGAGGCGGTCGGAACCGGAGCTTATTCGGCCGAAGTCCCGCTCGAGCGGCCCGGTTCCTACGTCGCCACCGCCCTCGACGAACAGCGCGGCTCCTCCGTCGCCACCGCGGGGGCCGCCCTGAGCGCGGGCGAAGAGCTCAAGCCGACCGGCACCGACCGCGCGCTGCTCGGACGCATCGCGGAGCTCTCCGGCGGCAAGCTCCGCGATACCCTCGCGGGGATCTTCAATGATCGTCCGGGCCGTCGCTTTGCGTATCAGAGCCTGAGCTCGCTCCTCGCGCTGCTCGCGGCGTTCGGCGTCCTCCTCATGGTCACGGCGCGACGGCTGGCGCTGCCTGCCTCATTCCTCGCGCTTCCCGAGCGCTTGAAAGAGCGCAGAAATGAGCGGCGTTTGCGGGCCGGGCGGCGGCGCGAGCCGCCGGCGCCGGCCGCCTCGACGCTCGACGTATTGCAGCAGGCGAAATCACGCGCTCGCGAGCAGAGCGCGACCACGCAGGAACGCCCCGCCCCCACCGCCGGACAACACGTGTCCGCCACGAAAGTTGCGGCACCGGCGAACCGAGCTCAGCCCCCCACGCGACGCGACTCGGCGCCACCGAGCGGACCCTCATCACGACCGCGCTCCGCCGCGGAAATCTTGCTCGCCCGGCGCAAACGCCGTCAGCGTTGAGGGCATTACAGCCGAGCTCGCTCGGGTGAATCGATGTATGCCGCATCGCGGGCAGTCTGATCACCGACTCACGTCGAGTCGGATGATCTCACGTCGTCCCGCCTGAGTTCGTTATTTTTGCCCGGCGGGGTGTGAGTTTCTGCGTCCCGAAGAGCGGCAATCATTTTTGGCGCGCGTCGATTGAGCGCTTGAATCCGGACTCGAGTGCAGGCAAGTAGCTTCAATGAAAACGGGAGTGGTTGGGATTAAAGGTGTTTGGACCTACGCGCTGCTCGGCGCGATGGGTTTGGCGACGGCGTGCGGAAGCGACGACGACCACGGTGCGCCGTCGAGCACGGGCGGTTCTGCCGGCAAGGCCGGCGGCGCCGGCTCGAGCGGTGCGTCCGGCAAGGCGGGCTCGAGCTCGGGCGGAGAGAACACCGGCGGCACGAGCGCCGGCAAAGGTGGGACGACCTCCACGGCAGGCATGGCTGGTGAAGCGCCGGGCACGGGCGGCAAAGCTGGTACCGGCGGCACCTCGAACAACACGAGCGGCGAAGGCGGGATGAGCGGCGAAGGCGGCGCCAATCCCGGCAGCGGCGGCACGGGGGGTTCCGCCGGAAGGGGCGGCAACGGCGGCGGGCGCAGCGGCAACGGCGGGCGCAGCGGCAACGGCGGGCGCAGCGGCAACGGCGGCGTGAGCGGTCACGCCGGCAGCATCGGCGTCGGCGGAACCACGGGACCCGGCGGTGAAGGCGGAGAGAGCGGCGAAGCAGGCGCCGGCGGCGAAGGCGCGCAGAGCGGCGCAGGCGGAGCGGCTGGTGCCGGCGGCGCCGGCGAGACCACGCCGAACCTCTTCTTCAGTGAGTACGTCGAACCCGTCGGAACGGGCCCGCGCGCTCTCGAGCTCGTCAACAAAAGCGGCGCGACGATGGATCTCGCGAACTGCAGCATCGTCCTGTTCTCGAACGCCGCGAACACGCCGACGAGTCAACTCGCGCTCGTCGGCTCCGTTGCAAACGACGACGTGTTCGTCGTCTGCAGTGCGGCCATCGGCAGCGCCTGTGATCAAATCGCGGCCGGGCTCACGTTCGACGGCAACGACGGCATCGCGCTCCGTTGCAACAGCACCCGGCTCGATCTCATCGGCCAGCTCGGGACGAATCCGGGCACGGAGTGGGGCGACACGACGGTCGGCACGCAGGATCAAACGCTGCGCCGCAAGTGCAGCGTGACCATCGGCGACCGCACCTCGTCGGACGCCTTCGATCCGTCGGCGCAATGGGTCGAGGTCCCGAGCAACTCGACGGCGGGGCTCGGCAGCGCGACGTGCGGCTGAAGTACCGCCGCGCAACCTGCGGCTGAATTGAAGCGAAAGGACGGCGAGCGGCTGACGGTCGCTCGCCGTCCGTGCATCGGACTCCCTGCCGCGAGCGCTCGACGCTAAAAGAGGCCGCGCCGCATGCCGTGCCCCCGCGCCGGAGTGCGAGAGCACCGGCATGCGCCGCACCACGAGCGCCCCAAGCGCATTGACGCCGCGGGCGCCCCTGCCCGATGCTCCCGGCGTGGATTTTCCGGTGAACGACGCTGAACGGCTCAGGCGCGTGACGCTCGTCGCGCTCGCGCTCCTGATCTCGACGCTCTTTCTGTGGATGATCCGCGATTTTCTGATCGCGCTCCTGCTCGGCGCGATCACGGCAGGCATGCTGCGGCCGGTGTACGTGGCGATGTGCCACCGTTTCAAGAGCAGGAAGAAGGTCGCGGCCGGCGTGACGCTCGGCCTGCTGCTCGTGCTCGTGATCATCCCGCTCGTCGCGTACGGCGTCGTCGTCGCGAACCAGGCCGTGGACCTCGGGCGGCAAGCGAGCCCGTGGCTGCGCTCGGTGTTCGGCGCCGCGGAGTTCAGCCACACCTTCGAGCGCTACCCCGCGTTGCGACCGCTCCTCCCGTACCGGGAGCTCATCTTGCAAAAGGTCGGCGAGATCGGCGGTGAAATCGGCGCGCTCGCCGTCGCCGCGGTCACGGCGGCCGCGCAAGAGATCATCACGCTCGGGCTCGGGCTCTTCGTGATGCTCTACGCGACCTTCTTCTTTCTCACCGACGGTCGCGCGATTCTGCGCAAGATCCTCTACTACTCGCCGCTCCCGCCCGAGGACGAGGACAAGATGCTCGGACGGTTCCTCTCCGTCGCCCGCGCGACGATCAAGGGAACCATCGTGATCGGACTCGTGCAGGGCGCGCTCGGCGGGCTCGCCTTTCGCGTCGCAGGCATCGGCGGCGCGGCCTTTTGGGCCACGTCGATGGCGGTGCTCTCGGTGGTGCCCGGCGTCGGCTCCGCGATCATCTGGATCCCGGGCGCGCTCTACCTGTGGTTCACGGGCCAAGTCGGCGCCGCGATCGGCCTCACGGCGTGGTGCGCCATCGTGATCGGCCTCGTCGACAACTTCTTGCGCCCAGTGCTCGTCGGCAAGGACGCAAAGCTCTCGGATCTCTTGATTTTGGTCTCGACGCTCGGCGGTATCGCGCTGTTCGGCGGGCTCGGCTTCATCATCGGCCCGATCGTCGCCGCGCTGTTCGTCACGGTGTGGGACATCTACGGCGACGTCTTCCGCGGCGTGCTGCCCGAACCGCCGCCGCTCTCGCGCCCTTCGTTCCCGAGCGACGCCCCGCCGAGCGACCCACGCGCGAAGGCGTGACGGGCGCTGCGCGCCGGCTCGCACGAGCAGCCACGTTACGCCACGCGGTGCATCCAGCCGTGCTTGTCGGGGACGCGACCGTATTGGATGTCGAGCAGGGTTTCGCGCAGGCGCGTGGAGACGGGGCCCGGCTCGCCGCCGTGGATCGTCCAGGAGCCGCCGTCGAATTTGACCTGGCCGACCGGGGTGATGACGGCCGCGGTGCCGCAGGCGAAGACTTCCTTCAGCGTGCCGTTTTGCAGATCGCGCCCCCACTCATCGGTGCTGATGAGCCGCTCTTCTTGCTCGTAGCCGAGCTCGGACGCGAGCGTGAGGATGCTGTCGCGCGTGATGCCGGCGAGGAGCGCGCCGTTCAGCTTCGGCGTGACGAGCTTCGTGCGCGCGCCGTCTTGGTAGACGAAAAAGAGGTTCATGCCGCCCATCTCCTCGACGTATTTGTGCTGATTGGCGTCGAGCCAGACGACCTGCTGGCACCCGGCGTCGATGGCCTTTTGCTGCGCGACGAGACTCGCCGCGTAGTTGCCGGCACATTTGGCGGCGCCCGTCCCGCCCGGAGCGGCCCGCACGTAATCGGTGCAGAGCCATACGGATACGGGCTTTACCCCCTGCGGGAAGTACTGCCCCGAGGGTGAACCGAAGAGCAGAAACAAGTACTCCTTGGCCGGCTTCACGCCGAGCGCCGATTCGGTCGCGATGGCGAGCGGACGCAGGTAGAGGCTCTCACCCGGGCCGGAGGGGACCCAATTGTGTTCGGTCGTGATGAGCACGTCCGCCGCTTCCACGAAGCGCTCGACCGGGATCGGCGGCATCGCCAGCCGCTCGGCGGATTGGTTGAAGCGCCGGGCGTTCGCTTCGGGGCGAAAGGTCGCGATGCCGCCGTCCACCTGCCGATAGGCTTTGAAGCCTTCGAAGATGGCTTGGCCGTAGTGGAGCACCGACGCCGCCGGATCGAGCGAGATGGGCGCATACGGGACGAGCGCACCGCGCTGCCAGCCGCCGGGTTCCCGATAGCTGATGGTGATCATGTGCTCGGTGAAGACGCGGCCGAAGCCGAGCCCTTCGAGCATCTTCGCGCGCTCCTCGTCACCGATCCGTTGGACCTTGGGGTGGAGATCGATGGTTGAACCAGTTGTCATGGCCGCCATTTCGCGAACGAGTCGAATACCATGACGCATCTCGCATGACACGCGCAGTTCTCGTGACACGCACCGGCGGCCCCGAAGTACTCGAGCTCGGCTCCGTCGATCTGCCGCAGCCAGGACCGGGCCAAGCGCGGGTACGTCACACGGTGATCGGCGTGAACATGCTCGACGCCTATCACCGGAGCGGCCTTTACAAGCTCGAGCTTCCAGCCGTGCTCGGCACGGAAGCCGCTGGTATCGTCGAAGCCGTCGGCGAAGGCAGCGGGCTCAGCGTCGGGATGCGCGTCGGGTACGCGGGCACGACGCCCGGCGCGTATGCCGACGCGCGCATCATGCCCGCCGACCGCTTGGTGCAGCTTCCCGACGCCGTGAGCGACGAAACCGCCGCCGCGGTTCTCTTGAAGGGAATGACGGCGGAATTTCTGGTGCGCAGGACCTACGCGGTGCGGCCGGGCAACACAGTGTTGCTGCACGCGGCGGCGGGCGGCGTGGGACTCATCGCGAGCCAGTGGCTGAAGGCGCTCGGCGCGCGCGTGATCGGAGTCGTGAGCACCGGAGCAAAGGCGAAGCTTGCGCGCGAGAACGGCTGCACGGACGTGCTCATGAGCGGTCACGACGACATCGCGAAGCGCGTCCGCGAGCTCACGGACGGCCGGGGCGTGGACGTGGTCTACGACTCCGTCGGGAAAGCGACGTTCACGGCGTCGCTCGATTCGCTCGCGCCGCGCGGCATGCTCGTGGCTTTCGGCAACGCGTCGGGCCGCGTCGAGCCGTTCGACCCGCTGCTCTTGGCGCAGAAAGGCTCGCTGTTTCTCACGCGTCCGATCCTCTCGCACTACACCGCGACCACGGAGGAGCTCCGCGCCAGCGCCGCCGCCGTCTTCTCGGTAATCGAGCGCGGCGCGGTGCGCGTCACCATCGGTCAGCGCTTCGCTTTGAGCGAGGCCGCCGCCGCGCATCGCGCGCTCGAGAGCCGCGCGACGGTCGGCAGCACCGTGCTCACGTTGTGACGAGCATGGCGCGCGCGAGCTCGTCGCGCTTCGCGCGTCCCACGAGCTTTTCGACCAGCGCGAGCGCGAACTCGAGCGCCACGCCGGGCCCGCGGCCCGTGATCACGTTGCCGTCGACGACGACGCCCTCCTCGACGAGCTCGGCGCTCGGCAGCGCGTTGCCGGGAAAGACCGTGGCGCGCTTGCCGCGCAGGACACCCGCCGCTTCGAGCGCGATCGGCGCGGCGCAGACCGCGGCGACGAGCTTGCCCTCGGCGGCGAGGCGTTGCGCGAGCTTTTTTACGCGTTCGTCGTCGCACAAGCGCTTCGCGCCGGGACCGCCCGGCAGCACCACGGCGTCGAACGAGCGCTCGTGCACGGCGTCGAGCTCCGTGTCGGCGCTGACGGCAACGTCGTGCGCGCCCGTGACCGGGCTTTTGCCGAGGGCGGCGACGGTCACGTCCACGCCGGCGCGCCTGAGCACGTCGATGATCGTCATTGCTTCAATCTCTTCGAACCCTTCGGCGAGCGGGACGAGCGCGTTCATGGCTTGCATTCTAACACCGAGAGCTCGATCGCCCTTCCGCGTGACTTGGCGACGAAGAGCTTCCTGTCACCCGCGGCGAGCAAATCCGCCCCCCGCAGCAGGCGGTCGCCGATCAGCGAATCGAGCTTGAGGCCGGTCGGCGAGAGCACGCCCACGCGCGTGCCGTCGCTCGCGCTCTCGAGTGCCATGTAGACGTCGCCGCCCGGCTTCGGATCCGAGAGCAACGACGGCGCGCCCGCGCTGAGCTCCTCGTCCTCGACCTTGCTGCGCGAAACGGCGCCGTCGAGCCCGACACGCGCGAGCGTCGGCGGGCCGCCTTCGACTCCCGGCGTCGCGTCGTCCTCGCGCCACGTGAGCGAAAGCGCGCCGTCCGGCAGGAGCGCGGCCGAAAAGCCGACCACGTGCGAGCGCGGCGCGCTCACCTGTCGCGCGCTGCCGCTCGCCTTGCCCGCGCCGTCCAACATGAGGGTCATGAGCACGCGCGGCCCCACGTCGACCAAGCGCTCGACCTCGTCGGACGGGCCCGCGTCGGTGTGCGATTTCGTGGCCGTTCCGCCGTCGGGAGCCTGCTCGGCAATCCAACTCAGCCAATAGCCGCCCGGGCGCGCGACCAGCGCCGGCGACTCGGCGTCCGAGGTCCCTTTGAGCTCCTGGCCGGCGTCGGCCGCGGCCCCGAGCTTCTCCGGATCGATCGAGAGCACCTTCAACGCCATGCCCTGCTTGCCGCGCGCACCCCACACGAGCAGCGCGCTCGACTCGCCCTCCGCGAACGCCGCGCCCACGTCGTGCTCGACGCCCGTGAGGGAAAACTCGCCGTGCGGCTTGTCGGCCGCGTGCGCGATCGCGGCCACACGCAACATCCCGCCACCCGCGTCCATGTCCGAGGTCGCGACGAGCAGGCGGCGGCCGTTGCCGGTGACGAGCGGCGGATCGACGTCGCCGTGCACCGTGCCGAGCCCGACACGCCGCCCCGCTCCCCCGTCGAGCGGCACGAACGCGACGAACGCCTCCGTTTTTCCGTGTTGCGTGCTGAGTCCGCCCACCGCGAATTCGTCTTCGAGCGCGAGCGCCGAATCCACGCGCGTCGCGAACGGAAGGAGCGTCTCGTCGTCCTCGGCGTCGTCGTTCGGCTCGGGCTCGGCGTTCGGCGCGCGCGCCGGGCGATCGACCTCGCCCACGATGAGCGACGAGCCGGTGCCCAGCGCCCGGCAATGTTCGGGGGCCGGCTCCGAAATCTGAGTGACGCTCGCTGAAGTGGTCGGCGGAGCGGGCGGAGCGCTCGGTTTGGCCTTTGGTTTGCAGCCGAAAAGCGTGAGGACGAGGCCGAGACCCAGAACCTGACGCCGGAACGGCCGCGCAACGAGGAGCATCTGCTTCGGAGGTACCGCACGCTGGCGGACCCGCGCAAGGTGGTAGGCTGCGAGCGCTCGAGCGCCATCAGCGCTCTCAGCGAACCTCTGCGCCACTCATGTCAGATCGCGAGCTCACTCGCACGTACGAGCCAAACCCGCTCCTCCGCGCCATCTACCGGCCGTTCTTCGAAAAGATCCAGGTCGACGAGGCCTGGGTTGCCGCCGTTCGCGACCTCGCGGCGCGCGGCTCGGTCGTCTACGTGCTCAGGAATCTGAATTTCATCGACTTCCTCGCGCTCGACTACCTCACCAAGCGCTACCACCTCCCGCAGATCCGCTTCGTCAACGACCTCGGGCTCTGGATCCTGAATCCGCTCGGCAAAGGTTGGCTCAACGCGCTCCGGCCCGAACGCTACACGGCGCGAGAGGAGCTCGAGGACGCGCTCGCTCGCGGCGGCTCGGCGGCGCTCTTCTTGAAACGACCGCCCGGCGTGTTCGACGCCGTGGCCACCGGCCGCACCACCAACGTGCGCGGCCGCACCGAAGGCGACGAGCTCGTGCGGACGCTGTTCGGCCTGCAGGCGCGCCACGACCGCCCCATCTTTCTCGTGCCGCAGGTGTTCGTGTGGACGCGCTTCCCCGATACGCGCGGGACCGAGCCGTTCGATTTCGTGGTGGGGCCGCGGGAGTGGCCGAGCCCGGCCCGCACCATCGCCCAATTTTTTTACAACTACCGGCACGTCGAGCTGAAGCTCGGGGAGCCCATCGATCTGCGCGCGTTCCTCGCCGACGCGAACGGCCTGTCCGAATCCGCGCTCGTGCGCCGGCTCACCTACGCCGTGCTCCGCCGCCTCGAGCGCGAGCGGCGCAGCGTGATCGGCCCGGCCGAAAAAGCTCCGGAGCGCGTGCGTCAGGAGATCGTGCGGAGCCCGCGGCTGCGGGGCGTGATCGAGGATTTGGTCGACGAGCGCAACAGCCGCTACGCGCTCGAGCTCCGCGCCCACCAGATGCTGCGCGAGCTCCAGGCGACGCCCGAGCGCACGACGATCAAGGGGCTCGAGGTGCTCTTCAACCGCGTGTTTCAGCGCATCTACGCGGGCGTCGAGTGGGAGAAGGCGGATATCGATCGGCTCCGCGCCGCGGCGCGGGACGGCGCGCTCGTGCTCTTGCCGAGCCACAAGAGCCACGTCGATTATCTGATCCTGAGCTACATCTTCAATCAGCAGAACCTGCCGCTCCCGCTCATCGCCGCGGGCGACAACCTCAATTTCTTCCCGGTGGGCGGCGTGTTCCGCCGCGGCGGGGCCTTCTTCATCCGCCGCTCATTTCGCGGCGACCGACTCTACGCGGCCGTCGTCGACGCGTACGTGCGCCGCCTACTGCGCGACGGCTATCCGATCGAGCTGTTCCTCGAAGGCGGGCGCAGCCGTACGGGCAAGCTCTTGCCGCCGAAGTTCGGGCTCCTCAGCATGGTGGTGGACGCGGCGCTCGCCGTGCGCGAACGACCCACCCTGTTCGTGCCCGTCAGCATCGGCTACGAGCAGGTGATGGAGGCGAAGAGCTACGAACGCGAGCTCTCCGGCGCGGAGAAGGCGAAGGAGGATGCCGCGGGCCTCCTGAAATCCCGGGATTTGTTGCGCCACCGCTATGGGCGCATCAGCATGCAAGTGGGCCCAATCCTGACGCTCGAAGAGACCATCGCCGAGCTCGGCGTCCCGGCGGACGCGCCGCTCACCCCGGCAAAGCGCCGCGGTCTGGTCATGCGGCTCGGCAACCGCGTGATGGACGAGATCAACCGCGTCACGGCCGTCACGCCCGGCTCCCTCACGGCGCTGGTGCTCCTGACGCACCGGCAACGCGGGCTTTCGCACGAGGAGCTCTTGACGCGCGCCGAACGCCTCGTGGGCGTGCTCGGCAGCCTGGGGGCTCGCACGAGCCCGGCCCTGCGCACTGAAACCGGGGCGCTCCGGCGCGATTCGATCCGTGAAGCGGTGCAGATGTTCGCCGACACCGAGCTCGTCACCGTCCACGTACCGGCGCAGGGCAGCGACGGCCGGCGCGGCGACGGCGTCGCCGGTCCCGGAGCGCACTACGTCGTTCCGGACGAAAAGCGCCTCTCGCTCGATACCTCGAAGAACGTCATCATCCACTTCTTCGTCGAGCGCGCGCTCGTCGCGCTCGCCATGCTGGGCTGTGAAGCCAACGCGCTCGACGCGGTGCGCGAGCGCGTCCGTGCGCTCTCGCGCTTGTTCAAGCTCGAGTTTCGCTTCCGCGCGGACCTGCCGTTCGAGGCGATCTTCGACCAGACGTGCCGCACCATGTCCGAGGCGTCGGAGCTCGTGATCGAGGACGGG
Organism: Polyangiaceae bacterium; assembly: GCA_025936045.1. Classification (GTDB taxonomy): domain Bacteria; phylum Myxococcota_A; class Polyangia; order Polyangiales; family Polyangiaceae; genus PMG-095. The sequence goes on from JAICUB010000025.1 coordinate 67,128, forward strand.
CGCTGTGTCCCGGGCCCCGGGCGCGACGGCGTGAGCGGACGCGATTGGCTCGAGCTCTACGCGGGGATCCTCGCGAGCTTCGTCGAGGCGTACCGCGTCGCGGCGCGCGGGGCGCTCGAGCTCGAGCGCGGGCCGCTCGGTGAGCGAGAGCTCGTGAAGAAGACGCTCGCGCTCGGCAAGGAGATGTTTCTCGCCGGAGAGATTGAGCGGCGCGAGGCCGTGAGCAAGCCCACGCTCAAGAACGCCTTCATGGCGCTCGTGGACCTCGGGTTCCTCATCCATCGCGACGACTACGCGCTCGCCCCCGACTACGCGGCGCCGGGACGCGCGGTCGCGATCGAAGCCGAGATCGCGAACTACTTACCGAAGAGGGGCGCATGAAGTCCGTCTCGGGCACGGCCGTCCTTGCCGGCGCGCTCGCGCTCGGCTGTCTTTCGACGCCGTCGCCGCTCGCGCCGAGCTTTCACGGCACGGTCGGCGCGCCGAACCTCGGCGTGCAGACGGACGCCGTGGAGCTACCGGTAGCCGGCCCCGGCTTCGTGCGCTATCGGCCGCTCGGCGCGCATCACTACGGCCGGCCGCGCCTCGTGGCCGCGCTCACGCGCATCGCGCGTGAGCTCGCCGCCGGGGATTCGCTCGCGCCGCCGCTCGTGATCGGTGATCTTTCGGCGAAAACCGGGGGCAAAATCGACGGACACCAGTCGCATCGCACCGGCCGCGACGTCGATATTCTTTACCAATACGTGACGCCCGCGGGCGCCCGCGTCGCGGCGCCGGGCTTCATTCGCGTCGAGGCCGACGGGCTCGCGCGCGTGCCGGAGGACGGACACATCTTGCGGCTCGACATCGAGCACGAGTGGCGCCTCGTGAAGGCCCTCGTCACCGCGCCGGAAATCGGCGTGCAGTTCCTGTTCGCGAGCCACAACGTCGAAGCGCTGCTCATCGACTACGCCATGGCGCGCGGAGAGCCGCTCGAGCTCGTGCTCCACGTGCAGAGCGTGATGTGGCAGCCCGGGGACAGCCTGCCGCACGACGATCACATTCACCTCCGCATCGCGTGCAGCGTGGAGGAGACGGTCGAGGGTTGCACCGGCGGCGGCCCGTATTGGGAGTGGCTGCCCCCCCTGCCCGCGCCCGTTGCGTTCGACGAAGGCAAGCTCGCGCTCCTCGTGGCGGACGATCCGCCGCTCGAGCCGTTGCCGGTGCCGAGCGACTCGGCGCCTTTCACGACGCCGAGCACGCCCGCGCTCGGCGCAGAGGCCGCGCGCGGCTCGGTCGGCGCGAAGTCGGCAGCACAAAAGACGCGAGAGCCGGCGGAAACCAGCGAGTGAACGCACCCGTACGCCCGCCCGCCGAACGTACGCGCTCGCGGCGCGGCTCGCTCCTCGTCGGTGATTGCTTGACGCTCGTCCCGAGGCTTGCGGAGAAAGGCGCGTTCGATCTCGTCTACGTGGATCCGCCGTTCGACACGCGAGCGCACCACGGCATTCGCGAGGGCCGGGGTGAGCGCGCGCGCGGCGAGCGCGCCTACAAGGACAGCTGGGGCGGCATCGAGCACTTTCTCGCGATGCTCGAGCCGCGGCTCGCGTGCGTGCGCGACGCCATGAGCGAGCGCGGCAGCTTGTTCTTGCACCTCGATTACCGCGCCGTGCACGAGGCGAAGCTGCTCGCGGACCGAGTTTTCGGCCGCGGCGCTTTTCAGGGAGAAATCGTCTGGGTCCCCGGCAACGGCGGGCGCCGGCGCGGCGGACCGAGCGTCACGCACCAGACGATCCTCGTCTACGCGCGCGGCCGCGCGATGATCTGGAACGACGACGATCCGGCGCTGCGCGAGCCGTACGCGGAGACGAGCCAGCGCATGCATTTCGGCCAGCGTGACGGCGACGGCCGGCGCTATCGGGAGCGGACGCTCGGCGGCAAGACGTATCGTTACTATGCCGACGCCGGACGCCGGCGCGGCAGCGTCTGGGCGGACTGCCCCGCCATGCGCGCGAACACGCCGCTCCTCGGCGAGGCGACCGGGTACCCCACTCAAAAACCCGAAGCCCTGCTCGAACGCATCGTCCGCGGCGCGTCACTCGACGACAGCCGCGTGCTCGATCCGATGTGCGGCTCCGGCACCACGCTCGCCGTCGCCGCGCGCCTCGGCCGGCGCTGGGCCGGCGTCGACGTGAATCCGCGCGCCGTCGCCATCGCGGCCAAGAGGCTCGGCGTTCCCTAGCCGAGCTCGAAGTCCTCGAAGGCGACCCGCGATGGCCGCGAGACTCGGTCTACGTGCGCTCGCCCGCGAGCGCGACGAAGGCGTCGAGTGCGCTCGGATCGGCGAGCGTGTCACGGCTGGCGGCTTTTTCGGGCGCCGCGCCGAGCAAGATGCGCTTCACCGGCACTTCTAGCTTCTTCCCGTTCAGCGTGCGGGGGATGACACGCACGGCGCGGATCGTGTCCGGCACGTGGCGGGGCGACAGGTCGCGACGGACGACGTCCTTGATGCGGTGCTCGAGCGCGTGGTCGAGGACGACGCCCGGCGCGAGCACCACGAAGAGCCAGAGCTTGCCGACGGCGTCGCCTTCGAGCGAGCCCGTGTCGATGACGAGGCTGTCGCTGATTTCAGGCAGCCCCTCCACCACGCGATAAAATTCGCTCGTTCCCATGCGCACGCCGCCGCGGTTCAACGTGGAGTCCGAGCGGCCGTAAATCACGCAGGAGCCGCGCCCGGTGATCTTGATCCAGTCGCCGTGGCGCCAGACGCCGGGGTACGTCGAAAAGTAGCTCTCGCGAAAGCGCGAGCCGTCGGCGTCGCCCCAGAAGCCGACCGGCATCGAGGGCAACGGCTCGGTGAGCACGAGCTCGCCCACTTCGTCCGTGACGCTCCGGCCGTGCGCGTCGAAGGCTTCGATCTTGGCGCCGAGCCCGCGACATTGGATCTCGCCCGCGTGCACGGGTAGCCACGGGCACGACAGCACGAACGCCGTGCACACGTCCGTGCCGCCACTGACGGACGCGAGCAAGAGATCGCTCTTGATCGCCGCGTAGACCCAGGCAAAGCCGTCAGCGGGCAGCGGCGCGCCCGTCGTACCGAGCGCGCGCAGCGCGGAGAGCTCGTGCTTCTTGCCCGGCAGGAGCTTGGCCTTTTTGCAGGCGAGCAAGAACGGCGCGCTCGTGCCGAAGTACGTGATGCGCTCGGACTCGGCGAGCGCCCAGAGCGCGTCGAGACCCGGATGCGCGGCGCTGCCGTCGTAGAGCACGATCGTCGCGCCGACCGCGAGACCGCTCACGAGGTAATTCCACATCATCCAGCCCGTGGTCGAAAACCAGAAGAAGCGATCGCCCGGACCGAGATCGCCGTGCAGGCCCAGGGCCTTCAGGTGTTCGAGCAGGATGCCGCCGTGCCCTTGCACGATGGGTTTCGGCAGGCCGGTCGTCCCCGACGAATAAAGGATCCAGAGCGGATGCTCGAACGGCACCGGCTCGAAGGCGAGCTCCGCTGCGTCGCGCGTGAGCTCGGAGAAGGACAGGGCCCCCGGGAGCCCGACGTCCGAGCCGAGCTCGGGGAGCACGACGACCGCCGGGCTGCCCGGAAGCGCCCGAGCGATCGTCCGCACGTCGGCCGCGCGATCGAACGCTTTGCCGCCGTACCGGTAGCCGTCGACCGTGACGAACACCTTCGGCTCGATCTGGCGAAAACGATCGAGAATGCTGGCGACGCCGAACTCCGGCGAGCAGCTCGAGAAGACGGCCCCGAGACTCGCGGTGGCCAGAAACAGCACGAGCGTTTCGGGTCGATTCGGCAAGAGGGCCGCGACGCGGTCACCGCGACCGACCCCGAGCTTCGCGAGTCCGGCGCGGGCACGCGCGACGGACGCACGCAGCTCACCGAAGGAGAGGACCGAGCGCCGGCCGTCCTCGGCGCGAAACACCACCGCCTCGACGGAGCTCGCCTCGCGTAGCGCGTGCTCCGCGTAGTTCAACGTCGCGCCGGGAAACCAGTGCGCCGCGGGCATCTTGCCTTCGAGCACGGCGCGCGCGGGCGTGTGGAAGCGCACCCCGAAGTATTCCGCGAGGGCGGGCCAAAACGCCTCTAGCTCGTCGACCGAGAAGCGCCAGAGCTCTTCATAGGACGTGAATTCGCGCCCGCGCTCGGCCTTGAGCCAGCTCGCAAACGCGGAAAGGCGGCTCCGCAGGATGCGCTCCGCGCTCGGCTCCCAAAGCAGCCGGCCCTCGAACGTCTCGCTGTCACCCGTGGACGTCATGCCCATTCGAGTCTAGCCGATGAAGCTCCGCGCTTCCGAGCCGGGCCGGCATGACACGAGTGCTATAGTCGCGATCCCGTGGAAAACCCGCTGCTCGATCTGGTTTCGCCCCCGCCGTTCGACCTCGTCCGGGCCGAGCACGTAGAGCCCGGCATTCGCGAGCTCCTGGGCAAAACGACGGCCGCACTCGACGCTCTCGAGCGCGACGCGAGCCCGCCTACCTACGCCGCCACGCTCGGCGGGCTCGAACGTGCGACGGAAGCGCTCGAGACGGCGATGGGCCTCGTCGAACACCTGGAGAGCACGGCGACGACGCCCGCGCTCCGCGCCGCGTACAACGCCGTGCTCCCCGACGTGAGCGCGCTCTGGGCCGGCATCCCGCTGCGCGCAGGGCTCTTCGCGCGGCTCCTTTCGTTTTCGGAGACGCCCGAGGCGCGCGGCCTCGAGCCGGTGCGCGCGCGTTTTCTCGAGAAGACGCTCGCGGAGTTCCGGCGCCACGGCGCGCGGCTGCCGTCCGAGGGCAAAGAGCGGCTGCGGGAGCTCGACCGCGAGCTCGCGCAGGTCGCATCCAAGTTTTCGCAGAACGTGCTCGACGACACGAACGCGTTCGAGCTCGTGTTGCCGGACGCCGAGCGCCTCGCGGGCGTCCCCGAGTCGGCCGTGGAGCTCGCGCGTGAAGCCGCGATCGCGAGCCAAAAAAGCGGCTATCGCCTGACGCTTCACGCGCCGAGCGTGACCGCCGTGCTCACGTACGCGCACGACGCGGCGCTGCGTGAAACCATCTGGCGCGCCTACAACGATCGCGCCACGAGCGGCCCCTACGACAACCGCGCGCTCGTCCTGCGCCTGCTCGAGCTCCGGCGCGAGAAGGCGCGCCTGCTCGGGTTCGCTCATTTCGCCGATCTCGTCACGGACGAGCGCATGGCGAAGACCGGCGCGGAGGCGGCGCGTTTCGTCGCCGACCTCACCGCCCGCACCGAGCGCGCCTTCGAGCGCGAGAAGGCCGAGCTCCTCGCGTTTCGACGCGAGCTCGAAGGCGCCGACGCGCCCGAGCTCGCGCCCTGGGACGTCGGCTATTACTCCGAGCAGCTCAAGCGCGCGCGCTACGCCTTCGACGACGAGGCGCTGCGCCCGTATTTTCCATTCGAGAGCGTGCTCGGAGGCGCGTTTCGGCTGGCCGAGGCGCTCTACGGCGTGCGCATCGAGCCGGCCGAAGGCGTGAGCGTCTGGCACGAGAGCGTGCGCGCCTACCGGCTCTACGACGAGAAAGGCTCCGAAATCGGGCTTTTTTACGTCGACCCGTACCCGCGCGAGAACAAGCGCGGCGGCGCCTGGATGCACGGCCTGGTCGCGGCCGTCCCGCCGACGCCGCACCTCGCCGTGTTTTGCGCCAACGTCGCACCGCCCGTCGGAGGTAAGCCGTCGCTCCTCACGCATCGCGACGTCGAGACGATCTTCCACGAGTTCGGCCATCTGCTCCATCACTGCTTGAGCACGGTGCCGGTGCGGAGCCTCGCGGGGACCCGCGTCGTGCAGGATTTCGTCGAGCTGCCCTCGCAGATCATGGAGAATTGGTGCTCCGAGCGCGAGGGGCTGAACCTTTTCGCGCGACACTTCGAAACGTCCGCGCCGATTCCGGACGCTCTGCTCGAGGGCCTGCACGCCGCGCGTACGTTCCGCTCCGCGAGCATGCAGATGCGCCAGCTCGGTTTCGCGGCCGTCGATCTCGCGCTGCACATGGACTTCGATCCCGCGAAGGACGGCGACCCCCTCGCGTACGGTAACCGCCTTCTGCAGCGCTACGCGGCGTCCGAGCTGCCGGCGAGCTACGGCATGCTCGCGAGCTTCGGGCACCTGTTCTCGCATCCGGTCGGCTACGCCGCCGGCTACTACTCGTACAAATGGGCGGAGGTGCTCGATGCGGACGCATTCGGCCGTTTCCGACGCGAAGGCGTGATGAGTCCGCGCGTCGGCGCGGATTTCCGCGACCGCGTGCTCGCCCGTGGCGACAGCCGTGATCCGATGGAGCTCTTCGAGAGCTTCATGGGCCGAAAGCCGGAGGTCGACGCTCTCCTGGCGCGCCAAGGACTCCTTTAACTCGAGCTTCGAGTCTTGGAAGAAGCGAGTACGAGCCGCATGAATCGCGCAGAGCCACGAGACCCGAGCTTTGGCTGCGAGGGGCACGAATGATGCGGTCAGGCGCCGTCGCGTTACTTTTGGGCTCGGCCGTGGGAGTGGTCGCGGGGTTCGCTTGGCAGAGCGCGCGGACCGGCACGGCGACCGCGCCGCGCGAGCCGAGCAGCGTCGCGGCGCACGGCGCGACGGCGGAGCCGAGCACCGCGCCGGCAAGCCCGTCCGCGACGGCGACGAACGACGCCGTCACCGCCACGGCGACGAACGACGCCGTCACCGCCACGACGACGTCCGCGCCGCCGTCCGCCGCGCTCGCCACGGAGTCCGCCACCGTGGCGCCGGAGTCGCCGAGGGCGGCGGCGCCCGGCTCGGGGCCGAACCCGCCGTCCTCGAGCGCGCCGGTCTTCCCTTTCGCCCTCCCGCTCCCGCCGGTCACGGACAAGCGCGAGCTCGAGCGCGCCGAGATCCGCTGTTACGAGGTCGATCCGGAGGAGTGTGGCCGCGCCGCGGACGCGTACGACGCGGGGAGGCTCGTGCCGCGCAACGCCGCGCAAGCCGAGCGGCTGCGCGAGGTGGAGCTCACGCGACTCGTGCGGCGCTGCGAGGAGCGCTCGCCCCATGCCTGCCTCGTGCTCGGCGGCCGTTACGAGTCGGGGCAAGGCGTCGACGAAAATGACCGCCACGCGCGCGCTCTCGTCGAGCATGCGCGCGAGCTCTGCCAGCACGGCCCGAAGCCGCAGTGGAAGGCCGAGTGCGAGCACGGCGAACCGAAGTGAGCTACTGACCGGCGCGGCGCGCGAGGCGCTCGGCCTCGCCGAGCACGCGCGAATAGGAGTCGAAGCGGCCGTCCGCGGCGTCGCCCCGGCTGCGCAATGTCGACGGCGGCAGCGACAGGCCGCGCATGGTGGCGGGTTGCTCGGCGAAGGAGGCCACGCTCGAAGCGCGAACGCTGCGATCGACACGCACGCCGGCGCGCTCGGCGAGCGTGTTGGTCAGCGTCGAGAGATCGACCGTCACGGTGCCGCTGCGGACGCTACCGAAGTCGAAGACCCGCGAGTCGATGCGCGCGATCCAGATCACGGTCGCGAAGTGCAAATCGGCCGCCAAATAGCCGATGGGTGCGAGCGACGCTTCGCGAAACGTCGGGAGCTCGGCGCTGCCGGGCGCGACGGCGCGGAGGGCGCCGCTGCTCGCGACGCCGGCAGCGGGGACGGTCGCGGCGCGGCCGGGCTGCACCTCACCTTCGACGACGCAGCTGAGGGCGCCGTACGGGATCGTCATCTCGCGATCTTTGAGCTTGAGCATGAAGCTCGTCTCGCCGAGCTCGAGCCCGAAGACGGTGACGTGCTTGCGCTCGGGGTCGCTCGCGATGGCGCGGTCGACGACGACGACGGGAAGCCCCGCGGCCTTGAGCTTCTGCGCGAGCTCCTCGGCCTGCGCCGCGGCGCCGAACGCCTTGAGCACGCCCCAGCTGCCGGGTTTCACGCGCGTTTTGAGATCGTAGAGCACGAGCCCCGTCGCGCGCGCCAGGGTCTGAAACCCCTGATCGCTGCCGTCGAACTCGGGACCGAGCAGCACCAACACTAAAGTCGTAGATTAGCGTCGAAGTCCCGCTGCCGCCAAATTGCGGGACCATTGCCGTGCGTCTCAGCGCTTCGATAAGTTTTCGATGAGCTTTCGCCGAGCGCGGGAACAGCCGGGGGGAGGGCGTGGTAAGTCGCCGTATGCTCCAGCTCCGACACGCCCTCGCGCTCCTCGTCGCGGGCGCCACCTTCGTTCCGAGCACGCCTCTCTCGGCCAAAACGGCCGACCCCGCCCAGGCGCTCGAGAGCTTCGCGGTCACGATCCAGCGCCGGACGCTGCCGAACGGGCTCCGGGTCGTGCTCGTGCCCGAGGCGAGCTCGCCGACCGTCGCCGTCGCGGTGACCTACGGAGTCGGCTCACGTCACGAGCCGTCCGGTAAGAGCGGCTTTGCCCACCTCTTCGAGCACATGATGTTCGAGGGCAGCGAGCACGTGAAAAAGGGCCAGCACTTCTCGCTCATCAGCGAGCGCGGCGGCTCCTTGAACGGGACGACCGACGCGGATCGCACGAACTACTACGAGGTGCTGCCGGCCGGGGAGCTCGCGCTCGCGCTCTGGCTCGAGGCCGATCGCATGCGTGCGCTCGACGTTTCGGCTGAAAATTTCGAAAACCAGCGCGCGGTGGTGAAGGAGGAGTACCGCATGCGGTACCAGAACGTGCCGTACATGCTCGGCGCGCTTCACCTCGGTGAGCTCGTGTTCGCGAACTTTGCGCCTTACGCGAACCCCACGATCGGCAAAATCGCCGACCTCGATCACGCCTCCGTCGCATGGGCGCGCGATTTCTACCTGCATCACTACGCGCCGAACGACGCCGTCTTGACCATCGCGGGCAACTTCGAGCCGGACCACGCGCTCGATCTCGTCGAGAAATACTTCGGGGCGATCCCGCGGCGGAGCGTGGAGCCGATCCCGCTGCCCGCGACGTTGCCCGAGGCGAAAGCGGCGCGCGAGAAGCTCGAGGACACGAACGCGAAGACGCCGGCGGTGTTTTACTCGTGGTTGATCCCCGCGAGCCACACGCCCGAGCACTACGCGCTCGAGCTCGTCGCGATGCTGCTCGGCGACGGCGACAGCGCGCGGCTCTACCAAGAGCTCGTGCGGAGCCGCGCCGTCGCGCAGGAAGCGCGGGCTTCCACGCGGGATTTCGCGGGTCCCGATCAGTTCACCGTAGAGGCCGTGCTCGCCGAGCGCGCCGATCTGCCGACGGTGGAGCACGCCCTCGACGCCGAGCTCGAGCGCGTGCGCAAGAAGCCGCCGACCGAAGCGGAGCTCTCGCGGCTCAAAAAGCGCCTGCGCTCCGCCTTCGTGTTCGGCCTCGAGTCGTCCTTGAGCCGCGCGATGGAGCTCGGCGAGTACGAGCTCCTCTGGGGCGACGCGCGCGGCATCGCGCACGAGCTCTCACGTTACGACGCCATCAGCGCGAAAGACATGCAGGCAGCGGCCGCGCGCTACCTCACCGACGAGCGACGCGTGGTGCTCGAAGTGACGCCGAAGCCGAAGAGCACGCCGTGAAGGATCCGACCATGACGTTCCCTACCCTGAAGACCGGCCTCGTTACGCTTGCCCTTTGCGCTTGGCTCCCCGCTTGCGCGGCGGAAGCGCCCGCACCCGCGCCGCGCGCGCCGACGCCGGCACCCCTCGCGCCACTCCCGACCGCGGCGCCCGTCGCGTCCGTGGATCCTCTCTCCGAGCCGCCGACGTCCCCGGTGCGCCCGACGACGCCGTTCCCGAGCATCGTCCATCGCCACCTTGCAGGCGGGCTCGACCTCGCGATCGTGCCGCGTCCGGGGTTCCCGGTCGTGGAGCTCCGGCTCATCGTGCACTCCGGGCAAGCGACCGACGGCGATTTGCCGGGGCTCGCGGCGCTCACCGGCAAGCTTCTGAAGGACGGCGGAGCCGGCGCCTGGACGAGCCGCGAGCTCGCCGAGAAGACGGAAGGGCTCGGTGCGCATCTCTCGATTGCGACCGACCGTGATTCGACGCGGATCGGACTCGGCACGACGAGCGGCGACCTCGACGCCGCGCTCGACATTTTGGGCGCGGTCGCGCAGAAGCCGCGCTTCGCGGCGCCCGAGTTCGACAAGCTACGCCAGCGCGAGATCGACCGCGTCAAGGACCGCGCGCGCACGAGCCCCGGCTGGCTCGCGTCGATGGTGCTCTACCGCGAGCTCTACGAAATGCCGGTCGGGGTGCACCCTTATGCGCGTTACGACGCGCTCCCGGACGAGATGGCCGCGCTCAAGCTCGAGCACGTGAAGCGCTGGTACAAGGAGCACGTCACGCCCGAAAACGCGGTGCTCGTCGTGACGGGGGACGTGACGCCCGACGGCTTCGAAAAGTCCGCCGAGCGGGTGTTCGGCAAGTGGCACGGGGCGCGCCCTACCCCGCCGAGCTTCAGCGACGCGCGCGGCCCGAATGGCCGCAAGATCCTGGTCGTCGATCGGCCGGGCAGCACGCAGAGTCAGGTGTTCGTCGGCGCGCTCGGCCCGGAACGCCACAGCGAGGAGTATCCGGCGCTCATGACCGCCAATCAGATTTTGGGGGGCGGCGTGGCCGGACGCTTGTTCCTCGACGTGCGCGAAAAGCGCTCGCTCGCGTACAGCACGGGCTCCTTCGTGGACGAAGTCGCACGCGGCCCGATGCCCGTCGTGCTCTCCGCGGGGACGCAAACCGCAAAAACGTCCGATACCGTGGCGGCTCTACTCGAGCACTACGACCAAATGTCCACCAGCGCGCCGAAAGACGACGAGCTCGAGCGGGCGGCGCATTTTCTCGCCGACAGCTTCGCTTTCAAGATGGAAACAGCGGGTGCCGTCGCGGATCTGACCGCGCGTCTGGCCGTGCTCGGCCTGCCTGACGAGACGTACGACGAGTACCGCCATGCCGTCCGCGAGCTCGAGCCGGAAGCCGTCGCGCGTACGGCCTCGCACGCCTATCGGCACGACTCGCTCGTGGTCGTGGTGGCCGGCGACGCGGCCGCAATCGCGAGCACGCTCACGCGCTTCGGTCCGGTGGCGGTGCTGGATCCCGAGCACGGGTTCAGCATCGAGAAGACGTTGACGCACTGACGGACTCGTCGAAGTCGCGAGGCCGTCGCGGGAGTCTGCACGGCCTCGCCGCTCCTCGGACAATATGGGGAAATGCTGGGGCGCCGATCGGCGAACATCCGCCGGATCGCGCGGTTCCGGTGCAGAACCTCTTCGTGCTCTGGTGGTTTCTCGGCCGACCTGGGAGCTCCTTCTGGGGCACCTGTGGACTGCTCGGGGATAGATACTGAACAACCTCGGCCCTGCGGGGGTGGAACGTGCTTTTTGTTCAGCGTCGAAAGTTCAGTGGAGGCGCCGGGTTAGGGGATGGTTACGATGTAGGATACCCCTAGGGCTTGGGTTTTTTGCTTGTCGTTGCCCAAAGGCTTGGGGTATGTGTCGGAGCTCGCTGCGAGCACGGAGTACTGCTCGAAAAGTCAGCACGTTACGCAAGTCCAGGGTGCGCGAGTCAATCCGCCCCGCCCTCTCCCACCGCCCGCCCAGGGCGCGAGGGGGGTCCCGAGAAGCCCAAAAATCAGGGTCGCTGAGTCCCGGCGACCCGACGGAAATTCGAGGAAGCGCGCCGGTCGTGGTGCTCGATGTCCATCGAGAGCCCGTTCGGGAGCGGTGGGACTTGTTTGTCGTTCGAAGCATCGGAAATGGTCGAGGAGGCAGAGCACATGGCGCAATCGACGTTCGTGGGTCAAAAAACTTTTGACGTGAAGCAAAGCGGTACGGAGTCCGAGCCCCCGACCTCGTCCAAAGCGGCGCAGGCGCGGAAGAAGAAGGGCCTCGTCGTCGAGCGGCACTACACGCAGGCGGGCGAGGATCCCCACGCGAACGTCGTATGGGAGCGCCGGCAGAGCGTCATCACGAACCCGGACGGGTCCGTCGTCTTCAAGATGGACGGCGCGGAGATCCCGGCGGAGTGGTCGCAGCTCGCGACGGACATCGTCGTTTCCAAGTACTTCCGCAAAGCCGGCCTCTACGGCGACAAGGCGCAGGGTGAGACCAGCGTGCGCCAGGTCGTACACCGCATCGCGCACACGATTCGCGTCGCCGGAGAGGAATTCGGCGGCTATTTCGCCACGAAGAAGGACGCCGACACCTTCGAGGCCGAGCTCAGCTTCATGCTGACGAACCAGTACGGCGCGTTCAACTCGCCCGTCTGGTTCAATTGCGGCCTCTTCCACGAGTACGGCATCGAAGGCTCCGGCGGGAATTGGGCGTGGGCGCCCGGCACCGACACCGTCGGCGAAACCGCAAACGCCTACTCACGCCCGCAGTGCTCGGCGTGCTTCATCCAAGCCGTCGATGACGACCTCATGTCGATCTACGAGCTCGTGAAGTCGGAGGCGCGCCTCTTCAAATACGGCTCCGGTACGGGCTCGAACTTCAGCTCCATCCGCGGCAAGCAGGAGAAGCTCTCGGGCGGCGGCACATCGAGCGGGCTCATGAGTTTCCTCGAGGTGCTCGATCGCGCCGCGGGCGCGACCAAGAGCGGCGGCACCACGCGGCGCGCCGCGAAGATGGTGTGCCTCGACATGGATCACCCCGAAATCGTGGACTTCATCCAGTGGAAGGTGCGTGAGGAGAAGAAGGCGCGCGCGCTCATCGCCGCCGGCTACGACAGCGATTTCAACGGGGACGCCTACCACACGGTCAGCGGGCAGAACTCGAACAACTCCGTGCGCGTCTCGGACAAGTTCATGAAGGCCGCGCTCTCGAACGGTAAGTGGCAGACCATCATGCGCACGACCGGCGCCGTGGTGGACACCTACGAAGCCGCCGACCTCTGGACGATGCTCGCCGAGTCGGCCTGGGGCTGCGCCGATCCGGGCGTCCAGTACGACACGACCATCAACCGCTGGCACACCTGCTCGAACAGCGGGCAGATCAACGCTTCGAACCCGTGCTCCGAGTACATGTTCTTGGACGACACGGCCTGCAATCTGTCCTCCTTGAACCTCACCAAGTTCCTGCGCACGGACGGCAGCTTCGACATCGAAGGTTACCGGCACGCGATCGAGATCTTCTTCGTCGCGCAGGAAATCCTGGTCGACCTTTCGAGCTACCCGACGAAGGGCATCGCGCAGAACAGCCACGACTACCGCCCGCTCGGCCTCGGCTACGCGAACCTCGGCACCGTGTTGATGCTGCAGGGCATCCCGTACGATTCAGACAAGGGCCGCGCCATCGCCGGCGCGCTCACCGCGATCCTGTGCGGCCATGCCTACGTCGTCAGCGCGAAGATGGCGGCGAGCAAGGCGCCCTTCCCCGGCTACGCGAAGAACCGCGAGCCGATGCTGCGCGTCATGCGCATGCACCAGGACGCCGCGTACGCGATCAATCGCGATGATTGCCCGGAGCCGCTCTGGCGCGCTGCGTGCGAGGACTGGGACTCCGTGGTGAACCTCGGCGCCCAGCACGGCTTCCGGAACGCTCAGGCGACCGTGCTCGCGCCGACGGGCACGATCGGCCTCTTGATGGATTGCGACACGACGGGTATCGAGCCGGATTTCGCGCTCGTGAAGTTCAAGAAGCTCGCGGGCGGCGGCTACTTCAAGATCGTCAACCAATCCGTGCCGGAAGCGCTCCGGCGCCTGCGCTACAGCGAAGCGCAAATCAGCGAGATCGTCGCCTACGTGTCGGGCACGAACACGCTGCTCGGCGCTCCCGGCGTGAGCCGCGCGGCGCTCAAGCAGAAGGGCCTCGAAGACGCCGACCTCGCTAAGGTGGAGGCGGCGCTGCCGGGCGTGTTCGAGCTGAGCTTGGCGTTCGCTCCCTGGATCCTCGGTAAGGAGACGTACGAGCGGCTCGGCGTGACCGCGGAGAAGATGAGCCGGCCGGGCTTCAGCCTGCTGAAGCACCTCGGGTTCGGCGAGGCCGAGATCGAGCAAGCGAACGACGTGATCGTCGGCCGCATGACGATCGAAGGCGCGCCGGGTCTGCGCGATGAGCACTACCCGGTGTTCGACTGCGCGAACCGCTGCGGCAAGACCGGCCAGCGTTTCCTGCCGCCGATGGCGCATGTGAAGATGATGGCGGCGGCGCAACCGTTCCTGTCGGGCGCGATCAGCAAGACGGTGAACCTGCCGAACGACGCGACCGTCGAAGACGTGCGGCAGATTTACGAGGAGGGCTGGAAGCTCGGGCTCAAGGCGGTCGCGCTCTATCGCGACGGCTGCAAGGCGTCCCAACCGCTCAACACCTCGAACAAGGAGCGGAAGGAAGAGGAGTCGAGCTCGCCCGTGGCGCCGATGACGGCGCTTTCGGCGCCCTCGGCGCTGCGCCGGCCGGAAGGTCACCGCGTGCGGCTGCCGAAGAAGCGGAGCGGCTTCACGCAGGAAGCGTACGTCGGTGGACACAAGGTGTTCCTGCGTACCGGCGAGTACGACGATCATTCGCTCGGCGAGATCTTCATCGACATGCACAAGGAAGGCGCCGCCTTCCGCTCGCTCATGAACTGCTTCGCGATGGCAGTTTCCGTCGGCTTGCAGTACGGCGTGCCGCTCGAGACGTTCGTCGAACAGTTCACGTTCACCCGCTTCGAGCCGCACGGCGTCGTATCAGGTCACGAGAACATCAAGTTCTCGACCTCGATCGTCGATTACATTTTCCGCGTCCTCGGCGTCGAATACCTGAAGCGCTACGACTTCGCTCAGGTGAAGCCGGCCGAGGTGCCCGCGGGCATCGAAGATCCGACGGCGCAAAAGCTCATCGCCGAAGAGCACCCGCCCGCCTCGCTCCTGCCGCCGCCCGCGTCGATTCCGCCGAGCGCGGACGCGCACGCCGGTGAAGCGCACGGCGCGCTCGATGCCCAGCTCGAAGAGATGATGGGCGACGCGCCGGTGTGCGACTCCTGCGGTCACATCACGGTGCGTAACGGCGCTTGCTACAAGTGCTTGAATTGCGGCAATTCGATGGGCTGCAGCTGAGCGTAGGGGCTCCGCCCCCGCTCGTCTCACCCGGTGCTAGCGTCCGAGCGTGAGCACACCCCCGGCCACCGAGAGGTACGCGCCGGGGGTCTTGATCCTCGGCAAGTACGAGCTCGAACAGAAGCTCGGCGAGGGCGGCATGGGTTCGGTGTGGGCGGCGTACCACGTGCCCCTGGACGCCCACGTCGCGATCAAGCTCATCCGCGCCGAGACGAACCGCGAAGACATGGGGCCGCGCCTGCTGCAGGAGGCGCGGGCGGCAGCCAAGCTCGACCACCCCGCCATCGTGCGCGTCTTCGACGTGGGCACGACCGAAGCGGGCGATCCCTTCATCGTGATGGAGCTGCTCGAGGGCGAGAGCCTGCATTTTCGGCTGAGGCGCGAGGGGCGGCTGAGCGCAACGGAAGCCGTCAGCTTGTTGCTTCCCATCGCTGACGCGCTCCGCGCCGCGCACGCGAAGGGCATCGTTCACCGCGACATCAAGCCGGACAACGTTTTCCTTTCGGCGCACGACGGCGGCGTTCAGCCGAAACTCGTCGATTTCGGCATCGCCAAGCTCGACCAACGCGACCCGGACTCGCACCTCACGCAGAAGGGCGTGATTTTGGGCTCGCCCGACTACATGGCGCCCGAGCAGGCGCGCGGCGAAGAGTCCATCGACCATCGCGCCGACATCTGGTCGTTTTGCGTTCTGCTCTACGAGGTCGTGAGCGGCGCGCCGCCCTTCACGGGCAATAACTACAACGCGCTCCTGCGTGCCATCGTCGAGACCGAACCGGCGCCGCTCACCGCGAAGCGCGCGGCCGACGCGGAGCTCTCGACCTTGGTGCTCACGGGTATGGCGAAGGCTCCCGCGGATCGCTGGCCCTCGATGCAAGCGCTCGGTGAAGCGCTGGCGATGTGGCTGCTCAAACAGGGCGTCTTCGAAGACGCCGCCGGTAACTCGGTCGAAGCCAAATGGGTGCACCGCTCGAAGGACGCGTCCACGCTGCGGCAGAGTCGTCCGTCGCTCGGCTCGATCCCCGGCATCGCGACTCCGGCCGCCGGCCTTCCGCACGCGGGCCCTTCCACGCCGACCGAGCGCCGCCTCGCAGGTGAAGCGCCGACGAGCGTCGGTCTCGTCGTGAGCGGCACCGACTGGCGCAAGCGCGGACGTGTCGCGCTGCCGATCGCCGTGCTCGTGGCGTTCGTGCTGCTCGGTGCGCTCGCCGTGCGCTCGACTCGCACCCTCGACGCCGCGGCGCCACGAGGGGCACTTGCACCTACATTGTCGCCGCAAAATACGGCGATTGCGCTCCCCGACACACCGGAATCGCTCGTTCCGCCGAGTGCGGAACCGCGGGTGCCCACCCCGGAAACCGTGAGGTCCGCGCCTCGATCGCGGGGGCGCACGCCCCGGCACCAGGCGGGTTCGAATCCCGGCGGCAAGCCGGCCCTCGACTTGATGTCGCCGTATTGATGCAATCGGCAAGTTGAGGAAAACTCGGCTCGAGGGACCCGCTCGCCAACACCGAGCTCGGACGACGATGGTGAATTTTTTCCGAGTTCGATTGCTCCTGTCGGTGCTGTGCCTCGCAACCGTCGCTCGCGCGGAGGATCCGAGCGGCGCGCCCTCGGAGCAGGCTGCCGACGACGCGCGGAGAGCCGACGCGAAGGCCCGCTACGAGCAGGGCGTCGACGCCTACAAGAACGGGCATTTCAAGGACGCCGTGGATCTCTTTCTCGCCGCCGATCGACTGTCGCCGAGCGCTCCGCTGTCTTTCAACATCGCGCGGGCCTACGAAAAGCTCGGTGACGATTCGGGCGCGCTCCGCTGGTATCGCGATTACCTTCGCCGCGCTCCGAACGCTGCGAACGCGAACGAGGTCGCCGCGAACGTCACCCGCTTCGAGGCGCGGCTCGCGAAGAAAGGCGTTCAGCAGCTCACCGTGCTCTCGACACCGTCGGGCGCGACGGTAAGCATCGACGATGCGAACGTGGGCGTGACGCCCGGCACCTTCGAGCTCGCGCCCGGTCAGCACCACGTCGCCTTGCTGCTGCGGGGCTACTCGGACTCCGGGAGCGACATCGAGCTCGCACCGGACCATGCGCAGGATCTGACCGTCTCCTTGGCGCCGGCGCCGAACCCCGCACCCACCGCCGCGCCCGAGCCGAGGGTGCCGCTCGCGCCGGCCGCGAATCAGCCGAGCGCGCCCGCCAAGGCGGCCCCGGACCACGGCGGCTTCGGCCCCTGGCCGTGGGTCGTAGCCGGGGCCGGCGTCGCGGCGCTCGGCGGCGCGCTCACCTTCGAGCTCTTGCGCGCAAGCGCCGAAAGCGACGCCAAGCACACTGCGACGCAAATCCAATACTCGCGCGACCTCGACACGATGCAGAGCCGGCGTACGGCCGCGCGCGTACTCACGGGCGTCGGCGGTGCCCTCGTCGTCACGGGCGGCGTGCTCTTGACGCTCGAGCTCACGCGCGGACGACCCTCGAGCGCCGCGAGCCTCCGCTTCGCGCCGACTGCGGGCGGTATGCTGACGACCGTCGGTGGAGCGTTTTGACGATGACGCGCGCGCGCGCCGTAAGCTTCCTCGCGGGTCGCCTGCAGCGACTGCTCCTCGCCGCAGCATTGTCTTTCGCAGCGCTCGGCTGCGAGGGCAGCCTCGGCTCGAGTCTCGACGGCAAGGCGTGCGAGGCCGACGGCGGATGCGTCGCGGGCTACGTCTGCGATCCGACGACGAACCTCTGCGTGCGCGAGGGCAGCGCGACGGGCGGGCCCGCGGTCGAATGCCGCGAAGGCGAGACGGTCTGCGGGTCCGAATGCGTGGTTTTGGCCGAAAGCACCTCACATTGCGGGGGCTGCGGCGCCGCCTGCACGGCGCCCGACAACGGCGAGCCCGCGTGCGTCCGGGGCGTCTGCAAGTTCACCTGCACGGACCCATACGTGGCCTGCGGGGACGTGTGCATCGACCTCGCGAACGATTCCGACAACTGCGGCTCGTGCGGCAAAGCCTGCCCGATGCCGTCGAACGGCGCGCCGAGCTGCACGGAAGGCACCTGCGGCATCACCTGCGACGATCCGTTCGTCGCCTGCGACGGCGCCTGCGTCGATCTCTCGAACGATCCGGCAAACTGCGGCGCCTGCGAGCAGGCATGCAGCGGCGGTCGCGTGTGCGATCGCGGCAGCTGCGGCGACGAATGCTCGGCGGGGCTCGTGCGCTGCGGCAGCGCGTGCGTCGACATCATGACATCGGCCGCTCACTGCGGTGGCTGCAGCAAGGCCTGCCCGATGCCGACGAACGGCAGCCGCGAATGCAGCGCTGGCAGCTGCGGTATCGCCTGCGACGAAGGCTTCACGAGCTGTGACGGCACGGTCTGCGTCGATCTTCGAGGCGATCCACGAAATTGCGGCGCCTGCGGCAGCGTTTGCGATGCCCCCGCGCACGGGACGGCGGCGTGCTCGGAGGGCGCGTGCGCCGTCGTATGCCAAGCGGGCTACGCCGAATGCGACGGCGCTTGTGTGGACACGAAGACGAGCTCCGCGCATTGCGGTGGCTGCGACACGGTCTGTGCCGACGACCAGGTCTGCGTGAGCGGCTCCTGCGGCACTTCGTGTCCGAGCGGCATGCTCGTTTGCGATGGTTATTGCGTCGAGCCCGCGAGCGATCCCGCGCACTGCGGTGACTGCACTACGAGCTGCCCTTCGGAGGCGCACGGTTCGGCCGCGTGCGCCTCGGGCAGATGCGGCGTGACGTGCGACCCCGGCTACGCCGATTGCGACGGCGTCTGCGTGAAGCTCGACTTCGACACGGCGAACTGCGGCAAATGCGGCACCACGTGTCCGAACCCACCGAACGGCGGCGCCGTGTGCACGGCGAAGGGCTGCGGCGTCGCTTGCGCCTCGGGTTACACCCAGTGCGGCAACGCCTGCGTCGATACGGACACCGACGCCGGTCACTGCGGCGATTGCGCCACGCAATGCGCGATGGCGCTCGTGTGTGCGGGGGGCATGTGCGGCACGGTGTGCCCACCGGACACCAAAAAGTGCGATTACGGCTGCATCGCCGTCGACAGCGACAGCTCGAACTGCGGCGACTGCGGCGTCACGTGCCCGGGCGCCCCGAATGGGACCCCCGTGTGCGATGGCGGGCAGTGCGGAATTTCGTGCGTCGATCCCACCTCGCTCTGCAGCGACGGCTGCTTCGACCTGCAAACGGACGTGACCCACTGCGGCAAATGCAAGACGGCCTGTCCCGCCGACCCGCATGGCACGGCGATCTGCGGCAGCGGGAGCTGCGGTACGTCCTGCGACGCCGGCTATTCGCTCTGCGGCGGCGCCTGTGTCGACACGGCCAACGATTCCTCGAATTGCGGGGCCTGCGGCACGACGTGCAAACCGAACCACCACTGCGCCGCGGGCACCTGCAAGAAGGACTGAGGGCCCGGCGCGGACGCGTTCCGCCGAGAGCCGAACGAAAAGCGCCGAGGTAGTCCGAGGTGCGCCCCAAAAAAGACCGTCGCGACCACCCTCCGGAGTGAGATAGCCTAATCACTCGTGTCGATTGGCCGTTGAGCGGGGTGGATCCAACGCGTGAACTACGTGGCGGCGAATGGTTGAAGCTGAAGTGCTCTCGCCCGGACAGGCGCTCGGGCGTTACGAGCTGTTGGCGCAGGTCGCCCGCGGCGGCATGGGCCAGGTCTGGGTGGCGCGGCTCAAGGGCGCGCGCGGCTTTCAGAAGCTCGTGGCGATCAAAACGCTGTTGCCGGAGCTCCGCAACGACGCGCGCATCGAACAGATGCTGCTGGAAGAAGCGCGCATCGCGTCGCTGATTCAGCACTCGAACGTGGTGCAAACCACCGAACTCGGCGAGCACCGCGGCTACCTCTACCTCGTCATGGAGTGGATCGACGGCGAGTCGCTCGGCTTCGTGCTCAAGCGCTCGGAAGAGCGTGGAGCGATCCCGCTGCCGGTCGCGGTGAATTTGGTCGCGCAGGCGTGCCGCGGCCTGCACGCGGCGCACGAGCTCACCAACGATCTCGGTGTGCACCTCGGCGTCGTGCACCGCGACGTTTCTCCGCACAACGTGCTCGTGACCCACTCGGGCGTGGTGAAGCTCGTCGACTTCGGCATCGCGAAGGCGATGAAAGAGGACGCGTCCTTCACCGAAAACGGCGAGATCAAGGGCAAATACTCGTACATGGCGCCCGAGCAGGTGCTCGGCGAAGACGTCGACCGCCGCGCCGACGTCTTTTCGCTCGCGATCACGCTGTACCTGCTCACCGCCCGCCGCCATCCGTTCAAGACGAACGACAAGCTCAACGTGATCCGCGCGCTCACGAACGAAACGCCGGCGGTGCGCCCCTCGGTCTACGAGCCGAGCTTCCCGCCCGCACTCGAAGCGGTGCTGATGAAGGCGCTCGCGAAAGATCCTGCCGAGCGTTACGCGAGCGCGGAGGCGTTCCGTGTCGCGCTCGAGGGCGCCGTGCCGGAAGCCTTTGGCCCGCGCTTCGAAGCTCAGGTGAAGGAGTTCCTCGCGAAGGTGATGGGCGACCGGGCGGTGGCGCGGCGCGAGGCGCTTCGCCGCTTCCAGCTCGCGGCCGACGAGCGTGCCCTCGCGGAGCTCCAAACCGGCGAAAAGCCGCAGCTCTCGTCGCAGAGCGCCGGTTCGCTCCGCGCGATCATGATCGACAACGTACCCTTCGAAATCTCGCCCGCCGCGGGCCTGTCGATCGCGCCGAGCGCCCCGCTCGTCACGCCGCGGCAGAGCGACGTGCCGACCCGCTTCGGCCCGCGCCCGCGCAGGCGCGCTCCGCTCGTCGCCGTGGTCGGCGCCGTGGCACTCGCGGGGTTCGCGCTCGTCGGTGTGCGCGCCGCGCGGGTCTCGCGGTCCGTCGCTGCGGCCCCGCCGCTCGCTCCTACGCTGTCCGCGGCCAAGTCGGAGCCCGCGCCGAGCGCCGTCGCCGCGCCGACTGCCGTTCCCGCGATCACCGCACCGGCGCCCGTCGCTGCGTCCGCCAGCGCGAACTCCGGACCGGCCGACGGGGATGCCTCCGTCAAGACCGCTGGCCCTCCGTCGGCACGCTCGGCCAAAAAGCCCCACCGCGCGAACGCCAAGCTCGATCTCATCGCGCCCGAATACGCGAAGTAGCGTCGCGGCGGCCGGCGCCGCGCGTGCGGTGTTCCACGTTCGGCCTCAGACGGCCGCGCGCGAATGGGACCACTCCGCCGAGCGCGCGGGCTTGCGCAAATCCAGGGGATTTGCGGTCACTCTCGCCCCCCTCCCGCCTCGCGAGCGAGGACTTGGTGTTCCCGAGCCATCCCGAGTAGAAAGGGTCGTCGGAGGCTCTGATGTCGCAACGCTTTTCGCCCCTCACTCCCGTCGGCACGGGCTTGATCTTGGTCACACTCCTCGCCGGTTACGGTTGCAAGAAGGAGGAGCCGCCGCCGCCGATGCCGTCCGCCGCGCCGGCGCCCACCCCCACGCCGACCGAGCCCCTCACGTTGGTGCCGGAAACGCCGGTCGTCGATGCCGGTCCGGAAGTTCCCGATGCGGGCGTGCATCACGGCACGGGCGGCGGCGCTTCGGGACTCGCCAAGTGCTGTGCGTCACTCGCGTCGAACGCGGCGCTCGCTCCGTCGCCGAACAAGGAATACATGCAGGCGGCCGCTCAAGCTTGCTCGATTGCGGTCGGCGCGGGCGCGAGCAACGCCGCCGTGCTCGCTGCGGTGCAAGGCGCGCTCAAAGGCGCCGGCATGCCCGCCTCCTGCAAGTGAGCGGTCAACCCGCAAGGTGATCGAAGCCGCCGCCGAGCCGCACGCGCCGGCCGGCGGCGTCCTCGAGGAACCCTCCCCTTCCCGACTCGAAGTAGCCGATGGGCCGTGCCCAGCGCGGCCGTCGCGCGGTGGGCCCAGCGGCGACGAGCGCGTAGTCTTCGCCGCCATAGAGGGCGAAAGCGAGGGGATCGCGGCCGAGCCGCTCCGCGACGCTGCCGAGCGCCAGAGGGAGCACGCGCCGCAGCTCACGTTCGTCGAGCACGAGCCGACAGCCGCTCGCTCCGGCGAGGCGCGTGGCGTCGCCCGCGAGGCCGTCCGACACGTCGATCGCCGCGTGCGCGCGTGAGAGCAGCCCGACTCCGCGGGCCACGAGCGCTCGGGGGCGGCGCCAGGCGTCGATGCAGCGCCGCGCTGCCACGCCGGCGCGACCGCGGCCCACACGTTCGAGCAGCGCGAAGCCGGCCGCCGCGAGTCCCACCTCGCCCACGAGCCAGCATTCGTCCCCTGGCCGCGCGCCGTCGCGGGCGAGCGTACGCCGAGCGCGACCGAGCACGGTAGTGGTCACGGAGAGCAGCGGCGCTCGCGCCACGTTGCCCCCCACGATGGGACAGCGTGCGTCGCTCGCAGCCTCGGCCTGACCGCGCGTGAGCGCCGCCAGCTCTCGCGCCGAAAAGCCGCGCGGCAGCGTGAGCGCCGACAGCGCGGCGAGCGGGGTCGCGCCCATCGCCGCCAGGTCGCTCAGGGCGGCATGGAAGGCTCGAAAACCCACGTCTTCGAGCGACAAGAGCGAACGCCGAAAATGCGTCCCCTCGACGCTCGCGTCGACGGTGACGACGAGGCGCGCGCCCGGGTTCGCGAGCACCGCCGCGTCGTCACCGATGCCGGTGAGCACGCCGCGCGCGCCTGCTCGCTCGAACTCTTGCGCGAAGAGCGCTACGGCACGCGCTTCATCGAGCGCCGGCGCCGCGCGGCGCGAGCGGCTCATGGCCTGAGCGTCGCGCGCTTGAGCGGGATGGCGACCACGAACGCGGTACCCTGCGGCTCGTTCGCCTCCACGTGCACGGTGCCGTCGTGCCCTTCCACCAGGCGCTTCACGATCGACAGGCCGAGCCCCGTGCCGCCCTGCTCGCGCGTGGAGCTCGAATCGACCTGATAGAACGCGTCGAACACGCGCTGCCGCTCCGACTCGGGAATGCCGATACCCGTGTCGGCGACACGCAGCTCGACCGCCGTCCGCTGGGCGCCGAGCAACACGAGGCCCCCTTCGTCGGCGCTCCCGCCGGTGGAGAGCGAGGAGAGCCGCGCCGAAATCTTCACGCTGCCGGCCGCGGAGGTGAACTTGATGGCGTTCTCCACCAGGTTCAGGAGCACTTGGCGGAGTCGCTCGGCGTCGGCCCAGAGCGCGGGCAGGCCGGCCTCCACCTCCGCCTGCAATGAAATGCCCTTCTTTTTCGCATGCGGGGCCATCGTCTGCGCCACGTCGCGCACGAGCGGAGCGACCTCCATCGTGGCCTTGCGCAGGCTCATCGTGCCGCTCTCGAGCTTGGAAAGGTCGAGCAAGCCCTTGATCAGGGTCAGTAGCTGCTCGCCCTTCTCACGGATGGTGGTGACGAATTCACGCTGCTCACCCGTGATCTCGCCCGCGATGCCCTCGAGCAGCATTTCGCTGTACCCGATGATGGACGTGAGTGGGGTGCGAAGCTCGTGCGACACCGTCGCGAGGAAGTTGCTCTTCAGCCGATCGAGCTCCTTCAAGCGGTCGTACGCGACCTGAAGCTTGTCCTGCTTCGACTGGAGCTCACGGTAGCTCTCGCGAACGGCCGCGAGGTGCATGCTGCCCGTGAGCAGCGCGCGCAGCCCGCTGAACATGACGACGTCGAGCGCCGCGCGCGCGTGGCGAGCGAGCCTGTCCATCGAGTCGTCCGTCACGCGCGGAGCCATGGTGAGTAGCTGGCGCGCCCGGTCGAGATCGAGCGCTGGCTCGAGCTCGAGCAGCTGCGAAGGGATGTCGCGAAGCGACGGCGGGAAATAAGGACCGATGACGAGACGGCCCACGCGACGGCCGTCGTGTTCGAGCGCCACGACGCGGTAGCGGCCGCCGCTCACGCCGTCGATGCCGGCCTGCCCCTCCGGGCCGGGATCGAGATTTTTCACCGAGCTCACCGTGCTTTCGATCGCGCTCCGCGAGTGCTTGAGGGTCGACAGATAGCTGATGAGCTCGACCGGCTGCGCAGCGTCGGCAAGCAGCTTGCCCTCGGCGTCGAACACTCGGATCCCGACGCCCGACAGGTCCGCGAAGCTCGTCGCGAGCTGCCCGAGGCTCTCCCGGTCGACGAGTTCTTCGAGCCGAGCACCGCTACCGACGGTGAGCTCGTCCACTCGATCGCGAGGCGCCGGGCTCGTCATCAGGGCACGGCCTCCGGCCTGAGCACTTCGAGCGCGCCGCCCACGCACGCCGACAAGAGCTCCGAGGTCGTGCGCTTCTCGCCCAGCTTTTGGGCGATGCCGTTCATGAACTCGATGGAGTCGAAACCGAATTTGCGGCCAAGATCGTGCTCGGCATCGAGCGCGCTCCAGGTGAGATGCAAAAGCCCGATGAACGACTCCACGACACCCAGGCCGCGCATGGCGACCGCGAGGTATACGGGCTCACGACCTTGTGCGCCGAGCTTGGCGATCTCCTCGTCGCTCCTGATGTCGGGCAGGTCGCGCTTGTTGAATTGGATCACGAGCGGCATCTGCCGGAGCGAGAGCCCGTGCTCACGCAGGTTGTCCTTCAAATCCATGAAGGAGTCGGTGTTCGCCTGCGTCTCGCTCACGCGCGAGTCGGCGATGAAGGCGACGCCGTCGGCGCCCTGGAGCACGAGCCGGCGCGTCGACGCATGAATCACCTGCCCGGGCACCGTGAAGACCTTGAGTCGGACGGCGAGCCCGCTCTGGGAGCGGAACGAGAGCGGCAAGAGATCGAAAAACAGCGTGCGATCGTCCTTCGTTTCGAGCGTCATCAAGCGTCCGCTCGAACCCGGCGCGGCCACGCGGTGGAGCGCCTGCAGGTTCGTCGTCTTCCCACTCAAGGCGGGCCCGTAGTAAACGAGCTTGATCGTTAGCTCACGATTCACGAAGTCGAGCTGCACGGTGACCTCCTCCGAGCCTACCACGGGCCTCCGATGACCCAAACGGCGACTCTGCTCCTGCTTCTCGCCAGAGAGCCTAGCCAACACGAGCACGCGCTGCTCGCGGACTTCGCGCGCCAAAAACGCATCACCCTCGTCGCACCCGCGCCTACACGGGTCGCGCCGTACCCCGCTTATCGGAGTGAGCTCGTGCTCGACCTCGAGGGCCGCCTCGATGAAGCGCGCACGCTCGCCTCGTCGCTCGACGAGGAGCGAGCGCTCGCGCTGCTCGCCGGCATCGAGCGCGACATCGTCGAGCACCCCGAGCTACCGCAGGCAGCGTGGCTGCTCGCCGAGCATCACCGGATCGCTGCGGACGTGCGCTCCGGCGATGCCGGCGCCGACGACCAGGCCGCCGCGCTGTCACACGCGGCGGTCGTGCTCGAGGGGCGGCGCGCTCCAGCCTTCGGTGCGAACCCCGACACCGCGGCGGCGTCCGAGCCGAGCGTGCGCGTGCGCGTGCGCGACCTCACCGCTCGCGACGACCTCGAGATCGACGGCGAGAGCGGCGGAAGTGATCGCCGCGTGGCAGCCGGGGTGCATCAGGTGCGCGTGCTGCGCGACGGTGACCTCGTATTCGCGGGCTGGGCGCGTCTCGGGGCGGAGCCCGCAGTGACGCTCGGCCTGCCGCCCCTCGTCCCGTGCAGCGAACAGGATCTCGCGCACGTGGGCACGACGGCGAGCGCCGTCCGCCTGTCCCACCCCGTCGCGTGTCCGCATTGGTTCGTCGCTCGACCGCGAGCGGGCGGACTCGAGCTCGCGAGCTGTCAGCAGGGGACCTGCTCCGGGTTCACGCCGCTCGTCGAGCCGAAGCCTTCGCCACGCGCATTCCCCGCGTGGGCGACGGCGGCGCTCGTCGGCGCGGGAGCCGTCGCGGCGGGCGTTATTTCGCTCTGGGCTGCCGGCGGTTTCGAGCGTGAACCGACGCCCGCGCCGCGCACGGTGTTCGTCTATCGCGGGCTACGTTGACGTCTCGGCCGGTCGTCAGCGCAGCGAAGCCGCGTTCTTCCAGCGGACGCGAGCGTCGGCGACCGCGGCCAGCACCGTTTTCTTCGCCGGACCGCCGAGCACGCTCCGCCGCTCGACCGCGAGCGCGGCGTCCAGCGCCCCCGCGCGCTCGGGCGTAGCGAGCGCTGGGTGTGCAGCCGCGAACGTCTCCTCGGGCAGCGCCAAAAGCTCGACACCGCGGCTCTCGGCCTCGCGCACGAGCGCGCCCACGACGTGGTGCGCCTCGCGAAACGGCACGCCCTTCAGCGCCAAGAGATCGGCCAGGTCGGTCGCGCACAAGTGGCCGCGCTCGAGCGCCGCCTTCATTCGCTCGGCGTCGAAGCGGCACGTCGCGAGCGCGCCCGCCAAGGCGTCGAGACACGGGAGCACGCAGTCGAACGCATCCATGATCGGCCGCTTGTCTTCCTGCAAATCCCGGCCGTAGCCGAAGGCGAGGCCCTTCTCGAGCGCGAGTAAGCTCATGAGCGCGCCCATCCCGCGCGCGGCGCGACCACGCACGAGCTCCGCGACGTCGGGGTTCTTTTTCTGCGGCATCATCGACGAGCTCGTCGAGAAGCCGTCGCTCAGGGCAACGAAGCCGAACTCCGACGAAGACCAGAGCACGAGCTCCTCGCCGATGCGCGAAAGGTGCACGCCGGTGAGCGCCAGCGCCGACGCGAGCTCGATCAGGAAATCTCGACTGCCCGTCGCGTCGATGGAGTTGCGCGTGGGGCGCTCGAAGCCGAGCTCCGCGGCGACGCCGGCGCGATCGAGCGGAAAGCCGCTGCCAGCGACCGCGCCGCTGCCGAGCGGGCATTCGTTCAGGCGCGTGAGCGCGTCCGTCAGCCGTCCGCGATCACGCCACACGAGCTCCTGCCAGGCCATCAGGTGATGCGAGAGCCGGCTCGGCTGCGCGCGCTGAAGGTGCGTATACGCCGGCATCAACGTGTCAATCTCGGCCTCCGCGCGCGCGAGCAGCACGTCCGCCAGGCGACCCAGCGCCGCGAGCGTCTCTTCGGTGAGGCGCCGACAATAGAGGCGCAGATCGGTCGCGACCTGGTCGTTGCGGGAGCGCCCGGTGTGAAGCTTGCCGCCCACGGGCCCGATGAGCTCGACCAAGCGCGCCTCGACGTTCATGTGCACGTCTTCGCGATCGCGCCGGAACACGAGCTCACCGCGCTCGATCTCACCGGCAACGCGGTCGAGACCGTCGGTGATCGCGCGAGCATCACTCTCCGAAATCACGCCGGCCCGAGCGAGCCCGCGCGCGTGCGCGACGGAACCCCGGATGTCCTCGCGCCAGAGCGCGCCGTCCACGTCGACGCTGGTGTTGAGCCGTTCCATGGCGGCATCGAGCCCGTTCGGGAGCCGGCCTCCTCGTGCAATGGTCATGAGGGCGCGAGCTTAACACGCCGTCGTGGACCGGCATCGCCCCGCCGCGGTGCCTCTTTCTCGATCAGATCCCGGTGAACGCCGGCGCGAGCCCGCCCCCGGCAATGGCCTCGAGTCGCGCCAAAAAGCGCCGAAAATCCCGCGCCGGGCGCGCGCCGGGCGGTGTACGTAGCTCGAAGTCCGTGATGCGTGAGGTGGCGAAACGAAGACAACCGAGCGCACCCTCGCTCGGCACGGCGGACAGCTCGGCGGCGGAAAGCGGGCGCACGCTCGCATACCCTTCCACCATCGCGCGCACGAGCGACAGCTCGAAAGCGTCGCCGTAGCACCACGCCGAAAGCGTCACGAGCAGGTCGTAAACGAGAGGACCGTGGAACGCGCTCTCGAAGTCGAGCAGGGCTGCGATCTCGCCGCCGCGCCAGAGCACGTTGTCGCGGAAGAGGTCGCCGTGCACGATACCCTTGGGCAACGCCGAATCGCGCAGCGGCACGAAGCGGTCGTAAAGGCCGCGCACGCGCGCAACGTCCGCGAGGATGTCGGCGCGTGAGGTCGTGCGCTCGACCGCGTCGAGCCGCGCGCGCATGTCCGTGGGACCGAAGCGGCCGGGGCCGAGCGGAGCGCGGCGCGAGCCCGCGAGGTGAACGCCCGCGAGCGCCCGTCCCACCTTGCGGCAGGCGTCCGCGTCGGTGCGCCGAAAACACAGAATTTCCCCCGCGACCCACGGAAAGAGAGCGAAAGGCTTGCCGTCGCTGAGCGGCAGCGCCCCCGCCGGCATGAGCGGCTTCACGACCGGAACACCCGCGGCGGCGAGATCGGTGAGCAGCGAAAGCTCCGTGCCGGCGCCGTCGCTGCCCTGCTCTTCGTAAAGGCGTGCGAAGAGGAGCTCGCCGTCGCTCGTGCTGGCTCGGAAGTTCGAGTTCACCGAGCCGGCGACGAGCGGCTCGAGCTCGACGAGCTCCACGCCGAAGCGTCGGCCGAGCTCACGCGCGGCCTCGAGCGATAGAGCGGTAAGAAGCGCCACGGCCGATGAGCATCCCTGCGGGCGGATCCGCGGTCAAGCCGAGCGCGTGCTCAGCTTTCGTCGAGGACGGCGTTCGGGAGCTCGTTTTCGTTCGCGCCGACTGGCGGAGCGATCTCGGCGAGCACGTCCGTGAGCCGGCCGAGCACGCCGACGACGCCGTCAGCAGCCCGTCCGTCGCGGACGGCGCTCACGATAGCGTCGATGTGCGCGCGCCAGCCCTCGTCGCCGAGGCGCGTGTGAATCGCCTCGTCGCCGAGGATCACGGCCCGTCGCTCGAGCTCCGAGAGCAGGATGAGCACACCCGTATGGCCAAGGGTGCGATAGAGGCCACGGCGCGCAAAGAGGGCGAAGGCGTGCGCTTCCACCTCGCGCGCGGCGTGGCGGGGCGCGATCAGATGTCGCTCGAGCGCACGCACACCGAAGAGCGCGAACACCGCGAAGGTAACCGCAACTTCGACGAGGAGGGCCAGGCGCGCATCGGCTGAAGGCCGCGCGTCCAAAAGGAGCACCGCCGCCAGGAGGCCGCAGGCGAACGCGACGAACGCGCGAGTCAGCCAAGGGCGCCCGCTGTGCGGCACGACCGCAACGACGACTTCCGCCGCCGTCCGCGTCTCGAGCGCGGTGATCGCCGCCTCGATGCGCTGCTTGTCGCTCGCGTCGAAGAGCGACATCGCGCTACCACGACCCCGAGGCGCCACCGCCACCGAACCCGCCGCCGCCGCCCGAAAAGCCGCCGCCGCCGCCGCCCCAAGACCCGCCGCCGTAACCGCCGCCCCAATAACCGCCTCCGTACCCCCCGGGGCCGCGGGTCCCGTAGCCGCCGCGCCGGAGCCACCAGAATAGGCCCAAAATCGGCAAGAACATCACCAGCGGCCACGGCACCCCCGGACTCGGCGGAGGCGACTGCGGCGCGGGCGCACCGGGCTCCGCGTCACCGTCGGCGCCGAGCAGAGCATTCATCCCTTGCGTGATGCCGGCGGCGTAGTCACCTCGTCGAAACTCGGGGACGATGGTGTTGCGGATGATGCGCGACGAGAGCGCGTCGGTGATGTGACCCTCGAGCCCGTAGCCGACTTCGATGCGCACCTTGTGCTCGCGCTGGACGACCAAGAGTAAGAGGCCGTCGTCGACCTTGGCGTGGCCGAGCTTCCACTTCTCCACCGCGCGGATCGAAAAATCCTCGAGCGCATCACCTTCCAGCGACGGCAGCGTCAGGACCGCGAATTGGTGACCCGTTTTCGCTTCATGCGCGGCGAGCCGCGCCTCGAGGCTCTGCCGCGCCGATTCCGGAAGCACGTTCGCGTAGTCGTTCACGCGCCCGCGTAGTGCGGGCACCTCGAGCGCCCGCGCTCTGGCCGCGACGAGCAGCAGAATGAGCCCGAACCCGAGCCCGACGACCGAGCGGAGCACACCGAGCAGGCCGCGGAGCGACGTGGGGTTCATCGGGAATTTCCCACCGAAGCGGGGGACACCGTCCGCTCAGAATTTCACTTCCGGCACCTTTTCGGTCCCGGGCGCTACGGTGAATGTCGGGCGGAGCGCTTTGTGACGCAGACTCGCGCCGATGCTCGACGGGAAGCGCTCGACCGTCTTGTTGTACTCGGCGACCGAGTCGATGTACCGCTTGCGCGCGACCGTGATGCGATTCTCGGTGCCCTCGAGCTGCGACTGTAGATCGCGGAACGACTCCGTCGCCTTCAGCTCCGGGTAACGCTCGACGACGACCATCAGGCGGGAGAGCGCGCCCGTGAGGTTCTGCTGCGCCTCTTCGAACTGCTTCAGCTTGGCAGGGTCGTCGATGGTGGACTGGTCGACCTTCACGCCGGCGACCTTCGAGCGCGCCTCCACCACGCTCTCGAGCGTCGTCTTCTCGAAGTTGGCGTTGCCCTTCACCACGTTCACGAGGTTCGGGACGAGATCGCTCCGGCGCTGATACTGATTTTGCACCTCGGCCCAAGCCGCCTTCACTTCCTCATCGCGGTCGATGATGTCGTTGTAGCCGCAGCCGGCGAGCGGAAGGGCGACGACGACGGCCAAGAGCAGGGCCGAAAACGGTCGAAATAACGCCTGCCACACGCGAGACAGCGAGCCAAAAGCGGGATTTCGGGGCATGGATTCAGAGCTCCGCAACCTGGTTAAGACCGCTGCCCGCGCGGCGCAAGTCGGCCGTGACGAACCGCAGCCCGGCCGACGGCCGCAGTTTCCGCTCAGGAGTCGTCGTCGCGGCGCGGGCGGCGATTGCAGTCGAGGATTTGCTTGCGCACCCGCACGGCGTCCGGCGTGACCTCGGCGAGCTCGTCGCGATCGATGTGCTCGAGCGCCGTGTCGATCGTGAGGATGCGAGGCGGCGTGAGGATCACGTTCTCGTCGCGACCGGCGGCACGGATGTTCGTGAGCTTCTTCTCGCGCGTCACGTTCACGTCGAGATCGTTCGGCCGGTTGTGCTCGCCGACGATCATGCCCTCGTAGACCTCGACGCCCGGCCCGATGAACAAGATACCGCGCGGCTGCAGGTGAAAGAGCGCATAGGGAGTGGTCACGCCCCTGCGATCGGCGACGAGCGCGCCGTTCGGGCGCCGGAGCATGGGGCCCGCGTACGGCTCCCAACCCTCGAACAGCGAGTTCAAGAGGCCCATGCCGCGCGTCTCGGTGAGGAACGCCGAGCGGAACCCGATCAGGCCGCGCGAGGGCACGACG